>CAZWZQ010000014.1:58940-66766 GCA_964638955.1 uncultured Rikenellaceae bacterium
TGTCTGCAGTATAATCATATCCGCACAGGATATGTTACCTGCAAGGCAGATGAACATCCCTTCCGGATGTACAATAATTACCATATCAAAGGGAGATAGTATATTTTTCGGCGGTAACGATGACTATATCAATCCTGACTCATACTATTGGGTAGAACCAGGTGATTCCTCCAGATATGGAGCAATCTGGATCGGTACACCTGATAATCCTCAGCAGGGAGTGAATGAAAAAGGCCTGGCCTATGATTCAAACGGACTGCCAAGGTATGAGGTGAATCCACATACTGAAAGAATTCCTGTTCCGGGAGGATATTATCACAATTATATCATGCAGATAATGCATGAGTGCTCAACTGTTAATGAAGTCATTTACTGGGTTAATACCCATCAGCGATATCCATATATGCACGATCAGTTGCATTTTGCAGATAAGAAAGGCGATGCAGTAATAATCAGCGCCGGGAAAGACGGTGAGATAGTATTTACCAGGAAAACACCCGGTGACGGATTCTTAGTTTCTACAAACTTCAATGTTGCTAATCCTTCAAATGGTTTTGGTTATCCCTGCTGGCGTTATGACAAAGCTCATGAACTGATTGGGCAACTGATTGATAAAGAAGAACCGCTGAGTTATAAAGATGTTACATATGTTATGGATGCAGTCCATCAGGAAAGTGCCAGTTGGACAATTGAAACTCTTGTAGCTGATCTTGTTAATGGAATAGTGTACATTTATTATTTCTACCAGTACGACCACCCTGTTGTGTTAAACGTTAAGAACGAATTATCAAATCCTCGCGAACCGGGACCTCTCAGCAGACTTTTTCCGGAGGATGTACAACATGAAGCTGCAAATCGTTACAGGCATTTAACAAAGACTATAAAGATTAATAATACTGTTGGTATATCATGGACTGCCCTGATAATCATCACCATGGTTTTGCTATTCATCCTTCCCTCCCGAAGCAACGGAATAAGATTCTGGATTCCCGCCATTATTGTCCTTGGTCCCGTTGCCTTGATTGCGAAACTCATTGTCTTACAACCCGGTAAAACAACTCACCTGAGGAATGCCCTGACAGAAACAATTGGCGATCTTGTACCTGTAACAATAGCCTATCTAGTGGCACAGGTGATCATTATCTTAAAAGCGGTATCAGGAGGTATAAGCGAGCAGCAACAGGTTTTACTCATACTCGGTCTTCCTTTATTTACAGCATGGATTATTTTTCATTCTCCACCGCTGGCTGCGGCAGGTAAAAGGAACTTTGGCAAATTCTTATTCCAGAGGCTTCCACATGTATTGGTTGTTACATTACTCGGATTAGCAGGAATCTTTCCGGTAGCCATGCCCATGGAAAATATGAGCCTCGCAATGTCACAGATAATTCCTTTATCACCATGGATTGTTATGACCTGGTGGGCAATCACTATAGCAGGCAGCCTGACAGGTGGAGTATTTATATTCTTATATGAGCACTGGGCAGTAAAGAGAGGCAATCAGGCCTGGATCATATTTGCCGGAAATGAAGGCGAAGTGATCACTCCAAAGTGGAGTAAAATATGGTGGTGGATATTTATCAGCCTTTTAATCCTCATCGCCGGCTTTATTACAGGTATAATGCTGCTAAAGGCAATGGCAGGTTAACCGGATTATTTACACAGAACTTTCTGATTATAACTGAATACAAAAAACTTATGGAAATAAATCTGTTTCCGGAATAACACATAAATGAACCAAATAAATCCGAATCAAATGAAAAACCGTCTTCTCACATTATGTCTTATAACCATTTTTTCGATTATATCAGGCAACTCATTCTCCCAGATCCAGGAGAAGGGAAAAAATACTATCAAACCTGCCTTGCTGATAATTGATATACAGAATGCGTATTTAAAAGGCATGGCTCAGCAGGATAAAGATATCGCTATGCCTAACATAAACTACTATATTGTTCTTTTCCGGACTAACGGGTATCCCGTTATCAGGATTTATCATTACAGCAAAAAGTCTGGTCCCGAACAGGGGACTGATGAATTTGAATTCCCGTCGTCGGTTCTGATAAAATCCGATGATCCGAAGATCATTAAAACATATCCTGACGGTTTTAATAAGACGGATCTTAATAAGGCCCTTCAGGAAAAAGGTGTCAATACTGTATTTCTCTGCGGATTAAGCGCTGTAGGATGTGTTCTCGCAACCTGGATCGGAGCTCAGAACAACGACTACAATGCATTCATGATCAAAGACGCTATAATGAGTCATAATTCAGATTATACAAATCAGATTGAAGCAATATTCGATGCTGTTGGTCCCGATGTCGTCAGTCTTCTTATTGAGAATTCTGCGAAATAAAGCAGACATTTTAACGGACTCATTAATAACCACAGATTTCACAGATTAACACTGATTTTTATTGTTAAACTCCGTGCAATTCCGTGTAATCTGTGGTAAAATTTTCTAATAGGGTTTTATCTTCCTTGAGGGTCATAATATAATGATACTATTTATCCATGAAGAAATCTTGCAAACCTCCGATTTTTCATTTAATTTTTATTCCCTTTCTTTTGTCTTCATGCCATAAGGAGGAATTTAACCGTTTTCCCCTTGCAGATCAGTATAATATTAACGGAGAAGAGCTTACACTGGCTTTCGATGAGTTTAAAACAGTCGAAGGTGCGCTAAGCCTTATTGTCTGCCGGGAAGGGACAATTATCGCAGAAGAGTATTCCTATTATAATAACTATGGTCCTGACTCCATTAAAAATGTGATGTCCGTCACAAAAAGTTTCACAGGTGTTCTGGTCGGTCTGGCAATTGAAAAAGGATTCATTGAAAGTGTAAATGATCCCATCAGCAAATACCTCAACGGCATAGTAACCTTCCCCGATGATATAAAAGCAACCATCACCATCGACCAGCTTCTCAAAATGACGTTCGGACATGCCTGGAACGGTACGTCAGCTTCAAGTATGTTTATAGAGTGTTTCTTTGAATCGGAGGATAACCTGCAGTTTATCATTGACCTTCCGCTTGTTGCGACTCCCGGAACAATATTTAACTACAGCGATGGCGCTTCGCACCTGCTTTCAGCTATAATTACTGAAGCCACTGGAATAAATACTATCGATTTTGCCAGGGAGAACCTTTTTGATCCGCTGGGAATAACTGATTTTGAATGGAGTACCGATGACAGGGGGTATCCCATCGGTGCAGCCTACTTAAGGATCAAACCACATGATATGGTCAAATTTGCAAATCTGATCCAGCATAAAGGTTATTATAGTGGATTGCAAATTGTTCCTCAAGCCTGGATCAACGAAATGACCACTACTAAAATATCCACAAATAACGATGTGCCTTATGGCCCTGAATATGGCTACCAGATATGGCTGGGAGATGCTGCCGGACACCGTTATTATATGGCAATGGGTTGGGGCGGGCAATTCATTTTCATTGTGCCGGATCAACAGCTTGTTGTCACAGCCACCTGCTGGACAAGCAATCTGACCGATCAGCAAGCCGGTGAACACTGGATGAGTATAATAAAAATAATTATGGAAATGATATTTCCTTCAATAATTGACTAAACATATCGACATGGAAGCAAAAAGCGAAATAACAAACCAGGAGAGATCTGCTCTTATCAGAAAAATGATAATCAGATTCTCGCTTGTACCACTATTCATCGGGCTGTGCACCCTGCTTCCTGCAGGTACCTTCAATTACTGGCAGGTATATCTTTATTTTTCCATACTGGTTGTCCCGATGATATTCGTGCTATTCTACTTTCTTAAAATGGATCCGAAGTTCCTTGAACGGCGGACAAAAGGAACAGAAAAAGTAAAGGAACAAAAGCTTATACAGCTTATTAACCTTCCAGTATTTATGGCAGCATTTATTATTCCCGGGCTTGACAGGCGCTTTGGCTGGTCGGACGTATCGCTGGAAGTAATAATAGCAACAGATGCCGTCATTCTTGGAGGATATCTTATAATTTTCATGGTTTTCAGGCAGAACAGCTACGCTTCGAGGATAGTTGAGATCGATCAGGAACATAAAGTAATTACAACAGGATTGTACAGTATCGTTCGTCACCCGATGTACTTCGGGGTTCTTATCATGTACCTTCCAACTCCCCTGGCTCTGGGTTCTTACTGGGGACTGATACCTATGGCTCTTCTCCCTGTTTCGCTTGTGCTCAGGATCGCTAACGAGGAGAAGGTACTCAATGAAAACCTTAAAGGCTATAATGAGTACTGCCTCAAAACAAAATACAGACTTATCCCTTATATCTGGTGATCAATTTAATTCTATAAGTTTCTACCCTGCGCCCTGCGCCCTTTGTCCTCTGCCCTCTGCCCTCTGCCCTACCTATCAAACCACTCATCCTTGAAATTTACAAGGTATACCCTGTCGGTCGATCTTGTAAGTGCAGTATAGAACCATCGCAGGTAATCCATTGTGATCTCGTTTCTATTGAACATACCCTGGTCGATAAAGACCCTCTCCCACTGACCGCCCTGGGCCTTATGGCAGGTAACCGCATAGGCAAATTTTATTTGTAATGCATTGAACCACGGGTCATTGCGTACTGCTTCATATTGTTTTTTCCGTGTTCTGATTTCAATGTAATCAGCAAGTATATTCCGGAACAGCTCACTGTTCTTTTCTGCTGGCAGTGCAGGAGTATCGAGATGAAGGACATCCATCATCACTTTTGATTCCACCTCGAAGTCGTAGTCGGGAAAATATAATGTCATTTCTGCAAACCTGAATCCGTAACGCTCCTCATATTTTCTTATCTTCTTTATTTCAGCTATATCTCCGTTTGCAATGAATCCCGGGCCTTCGTCATCATCCTCAACCAGGAAATAATTATTTTTGACCACCATTACCATATCGCCGGTGCTTATTTCCTCTTCCCTGAAGAATATCCTGTTACGTATTCCCTGGTTATAACGGTTAGCCTGTTTGTTTGAATTAACAACTATGATAGTCCCCTCCAGCCCGCAGGTTCCGTATGAAGCCGAGAGCTCCTCAATCAAATCCTCTCCGCTCAGTCGTATTACATCTCTGAAATTGGTGCAATCCATCAATGGGTGCACAAGGTTATTTTCCGATATCTGCAGTCTGACACGTGTTGCATTCATCAGCACACCGGAAGATTCACTCTGTCGAAGTACCTGCTTCAGTTCGGTACTTCTGAGTGCAAATCCATATCCTTCAAGTGCTTTCTGATCGAGTGCAGGGCTGAGTGTTGATCCGACCGGTGGCAGCTGGGCTGCATCACCGACAAGGATAAGTTTGCAATCTGTTCCGGAATAAACATATTCAATAAGGTCATCCAGCAGCTTGCCGCTCCCGAAAAGAGAGATCTCTGAGGATATATTTGAGATCATGGATGCCTCATCCACAATAAAATAGGTATCCCTGTGCAGGTTCCTGTCGAGGATGAAACTTCCCATGCCGTCCTTTGAGGATTTCTGACGATATATCTTCTTGTGGATTGTCAGCGCCTGCCTTGCGGAGTAAGATCCAAGCACCTTTGCAGCTCTGCCTGTAGGAGCCAGCAGTACCGACCTCATCCTTAGCAAGTCAAGGGTTCTGACTATTGAGCTGATAACGCTTGTCTTTCCCGTACCGGCATAGCCGGTGAGTAGAAAAATTACATCATTACTGTTTTCAGCAATATATGTTGCAATCTTTTTCAGCGCTTCCGACTGGTCATCTGTCGGAGTATTAACCAGATTCCTGCAAAGGTTATCATATATTATTGCATCTCTCATCACAATTTACAGGGAAAAAACAGCAGCATGGATATTTTTTCTAATTTTGTTTGTAAACTTAATTAATCTGAACAACAATTAAAATAACCCTCTGTGGACCACTCCCGACAAGTCGGGACAAGTTGTGTATTCTCACAGAGGAGTCACAAAGTTACACAGAGAAAAAACCAATATTTCTGCGATGCCGTTTCTGGAGCTTTTTGATGAGACACTTGACATAAACTCGACTGAGAACTATGAGTTGTCGGTGCAGATGAGCCGTGACGGTTTTACCTTTACCATCCTGGATACCTTAAGAAATAAATATATTCTTCTTCGATCACATGATCCTGATGACGACAAGTATCTCTCAGCCGATAAGATAAGCGAGATTATCAGCAAGGACGATTTTCTGATAAAGAAATATAAGAGCATTAACTTAGTTATTCCGTCATTCAGATCCACGCTTATTCCTGCTCCGCTATATGATCCCGGTAAGAAGGAAGAGTATTTTACCCTGAATCATATAAAGGAAGAGAATGACCTGATCCTTGTTAATAAGATCCCGGATCCTGATACTTATATTGTTTTTTCAGCTCCGAAATCATATATTGATGTATCTGCCGGCTTTTACCCCGGAGTGCATCCGAATCATCATACAAGGCCATTAATGAACCAGATGTTCCTTAACAGCAGGAGTATTGACGGCCGGTATGTTCATCTGCATGTTGAAAGAGAGTTTTTCAATCTCTTTGTTTTTGAACATAATACCCTGAAATTCAGTAATGCATTCAATTTCAGGAATATATCAGATATCCTTTATTTTGTTCTTAATGTATTTAAGAGCCTTGGCATCGGTAATGATGAAACAATACATTTCAGCGGTCTCACAGAGAAGTATGATGATCTTTATTCAAATTTTGTATTGTATATCAGGAATCTGAAGTTTACAGGGCCTTCCGGTAATTTTACATTCAGTTATGTCTTTAATGATATTGAGCTTCACAGGTTCATTAACCTTTTCACCATAACCAGTTGCGGATAATAGGTGGCAAATACAGGGGCAGGAGGCTCGTTCCGCCTCGCGGTTTCAGAGCCAGACCCACAACCGACTTTGCCAGGGAGAGTCTTTTTAATATACTGAACAACCGTATTGATTTCGAAGATGTAAGGGTGCTGGATCTTTTTGCCGGCACGGGCAGCATCAGCTATGAGTTTGCTTCACGGGGTGCCCGTGAGGTTCATCTTGTTGAGCAGGACCGGAAACATATTGCCGGCATAAAAAGTATAATTAAAGATATTGGCTTCACAAACATCAAACCTGTTCATATAGATGTGAAGTCTTACCTTAAGATTTGCCGGGCTAAATATGATATCGTTTTTGCCGATCCGCCCTATGATCTCAAATGGTTGAATGATATACCTGATCTGGTAACAGGGTCAGGCATTATTGCGAAAGATGGATTTTTAATACTTGAGCATCCGGGAAGTATGAGTTTCAATGATCGCAGGTCATTCTTTGAGCATCGCAGTTACGGGGGAGTTAATTTCAGCTTCTTCAGGGCATCCCGATCTCATTCATGAAGTGATAATGAGATATTTACGGACTTTATTCCATGATTACTGGTCAATATACCAATATGTAACTTCTTTCTTGTTCAGACCGGTAGTTTATTTATTGGACTTAAAACTTTTATTAAAATTTGGTTTGTTTATTGTTGTTTAATAATTTTACAGTCTGATAGCTCAATTTAGCAAATCCGGTTCTTGTGAAAAGGAATTCTTTTATAATTGAGTTGATTAAAAGTCCGCCATTTCTGATGTTCATCATACTGGCGCTGATTATCATTATCGGTGTGATATTGGCAAATCGTAAGGATAAGGCAGTACATATGAAAGAGGATATACTTTATATCCAGCCAAAATCAACTGAATAGAAGAACAGCTTAGGAATACTATTACAAAGGAGTTGACAGGATTTTCATGAAAAATTATTCGTGTGCAATAATTGATTTAACTGAAGCTATAAAACGTGATCCTGGCGGTGCGAACGGGAC
>CAZWZQ010000015.1:0-1668 GCA_964638955.1 uncultured Rikenellaceae bacterium
GCAGTCCTTTCATCTGATGCCTCTCAGACCAGTTTTCACAATCTCCCTCCTTTTGATTCGAGTCTTACCTCTCACGGGCAGTGGTATTTAAAAATATTCTATCATGAATAGATTTAAATATTTACTATTAAGCATTTTGCTTATTATTCTGGCTGCAATTGCATTACCAGGGAGAATATCTGCTCAACCCGGAATCCCTAAACCTGAAGAACATTTCGGATTTGTTCCGGGTACTGATTATATGCTTTTTAATTATGAGAAGCTGATCGAATACCTTACAAATCTTGACAAGGCATCCCCCATGCTTAAACTCGTAGAGAACGGACAAAGTCCCATGGGCAGGAAAATGTATATTGCCTTCATATCATCTGAAGCGAATATTAAAAATTTCAACAGGCTCCGGGAGATAAACAAGGGAACTGGCACTGAAAGATATCCCACTTGCAACTTTTATCTGCGAGTAATATTTATGCGTGAAGGAAAGTATGATAAGTCAATTGAAAGCTTCAAAAAGACTTTATCGGGCTT
Source organism: uncultured Rikenellaceae bacterium (assembly GCA_964638955.1). GTDB lineage: Bacteria > Bacteroidota > Bacteroidia > Bacteroidales > VadinHA17 > LD21. Next base: position 529 of record CAZWZQ010000015.1, read on the forward strand.
TTCACCTGTATCAATAACTGAATTGGGAGTGGCATATAGTAAATCAAATACACTTAATGAAACTCAAAGTATGTTCGATACTCTTGAAGCAAGGGCGAAAACTGAATATGTACCTTACAGCATGCGAGGAGCATTGCTCTCTGAGCTTGGCCGGGATAAGGAGGCTCTTGAATATCTTAAAAAGAGATATATTAAACAAATTTAACTTTTTAATTTCCGGATATTAGTTATTTTTGATCTGGCGAAGACAATTGATCTTTTTAAAAACATAAATATCACAGAAAATGAAAAAAAATGTATCAGGTTTGTTTCAGGTAGTGTCATTGATAGTTGCACTACTTCTTGTTGCACCTTTAATGACCAATGCCCAGGCCGGAAAAGCCAATTTTTCAGGCACATGGGCTCTTAATGCAGAAAAAAGTACATTCCCTGAGGGTGGGGGCGGCTTTGGAGGCGGCCAGAGAATGGGGGGCGATATGACAATCACCCAGGATGCCAGTAGCCTGACCCAGTCGCGGGCAGGTCGGGATGGCACAACCAGAGAGACCAAATATATTCTCGATGGAAAAGAGAATGTCATCACTACCGGACGGGGTGATACAAAGTATACGGCCACATGGTCGGCTGATGGTAAGAGTCTGACTTTAGTTACAAAAATGTCCTTCAATGGTAATGAAATGACCTCTGCGGCCGTATGGAGCCTGAAAGACGCAAAAACTCTTTCAATCGAGACCACAAGGCAGGGCCAGAGTGGTGAAGTAAAGACCACTATGGTCTATGATAAAAAATGATATCCGGGAATTGGTAGTAGGTTCGATGCAAGCATCGAACCTACTAAAATCCCATACTAAACGAGCTCCACAGGGGAACCTTCATTTCTTCCCACCTCTTCATTGAAGCGTATGCGAAATTATTTGTATAATCAGTTACATATTGTTTTGCTTCATCATTTTTACCTGCCCTGACCAATTCCTCAACCTTTTTTTCAACCATCGGCAGCTCCTCAAATGCTCTGTCTTCAAATTCTTTTACAGCCGGTTCAATCAGCTTTCTGCCGTCTCCCCACTTTATGACCGCAAGCCTGTTGGTTTCCCGGAATGACCATATTGCAGCATCGGGTGTATAATGGAACTGACCACA
>CAZWZQ010000015.1:1768-64545 GCA_964638955.1 uncultured Rikenellaceae bacterium
TGGTTTCCCGGAATGACCATATTGCAGCATCGGGTGTATAATGGAACTGACCACAGATGCTGAATGATTCCGGCAGCTTCATGACTCCCGAAAATATCGGTATCCTCGGACTTAATGCCGGATTATCGAATGAGAACCATGCAACAGCGCCGATCTCATCAGGCAGCCAGCTCCGGCACTGGATGATATGTGAATATGAACACCAGTTCTGGGCGATGGTATATCTGTACTCTACAATTCCAGGTTTTAACTCATGAAGCAGTCTGCGCAGATCAGGGCTTAACCATCCGCTGGCAATAGGTGATTTGACCTTTTCTTCTGTAACATTTCCTTTGTCATCTCTTCTCTGAACAGTCACCATCAGATTTTTTGTATTATCAAATTCGGTCCCTTCATATGTCTCCCTGAAATATTTCATGACATCACGGGGTGACAGTTTCTTATCAGGTTTTACAGAAAATGGAAGCTCAGCAACATCATCAGTAAGACTCAAAGATGGAGCCATGGTACTTAAAATATAAAACTCACGTGTCCCATAGGCCTTGCCATAAGAACTTATCACCTTCCAGAACTTCAATGGTTCTTTCCCATCCCAGTAACCAAGATCTTTTGCTACTTGCTGCAAGTTGGTACTATACATAAAAAGATCCGGATTATTGAAATCGATAGTTGATATTCTCGGCATATTGGCTGAAACACCGACATGATCATCAGGTATCCGGGCGGCGCACCATATAGCTGAAGGCTTTCCCTTCCCCGAACCTGATATTTCAAGCTGCCAAACCTCTTTCGGATCAGCTATGGTGATGCATTCAGCATAATCACCATAACCATACTCCTCGGCAACTTTGCCAATTAATTTTATTGCCTCCCTTGCAGTTGAGCATCGCTGCAATGCAATTTTTTCAAGTTCCTCTATATAAAATATCCCCGCAGGATTTCTCAGCTCCATTCTTCCTCCAATTGTTGTCTCGCCTATTGCAAGTTGTTTCTCATTCATACATGGATAAGCCGTATTCAGAAACGCGTATGTTTCCCGTACTTCCGGAATCTCCCCTGTTTTCTTTACATTCCGCATATCATATGGCGTTTCCCTGACATCAAGTGTACCTGAATAAACAGTATGAACGGCTTCCTTTTCATATTCAGAATGAGGAAATACTTCCACCGAGGTCCTGTAGGCGCCATCGCATGTATGTGAAGTAATTACCGAGCCATCAGTAGTAGCAAGCCTTCCGACCATAATACTGGTACAGCTGCCTTTATAATCTTGAATATCTTCAGCACCATTAATATTTTGAGCCCGGACTGATCCTGAAAATATGAACAGTACGAGAGTAATAAACCAATAGGTTGAAATACATGACTTTTTCATGGATTGTGTATTAAATGATTACTCATTATCTCTCAACAAATTTATACAAAATATAAAGTTTTATCGTACACGTTATTATCAGTTACTGGCAGAAAAATAGTATTCTGAAAAATACCTGTGTTCATCATTCATAACGTAATGATTCAATTGGATTTGTTCTGATTGATTTGGAAAGTTTAAAGCTGATGGGGATTATAGCCAGAAGAAGAGTAAGAATAGAAGATATAATAATTACATCGATTCCCCAATTAATCCTGTAAGCAAAATTATTGAGCCAGTTGGTTGAAAAATACCATCCCAGGACTCCGCCGGCAATGGCAGCAATACAAACGATGGAAAGCAAATCGCGTGTTAAAAGACCAACCAGTCCGGGGAAAGATGCTCCCAGCACTTTTCTTATTCCTATTTCTTTTGTTCTTTCTTTGAGTGTAAAAGACATAAGTCCGAAAATCCCAAGACATGAAATAAAAAGAGCCATCAGCGAAAGGTAATTCATACTTTTTGACAGTTGTTGGTCTTTCCCATACATCTCTTTTAATCGATTATCAATAAAGGAGTAATCCATTGGATAATCAGGCACAAATTTGTTCCATACCTTCTCAATGTACTCCAGAGTTCCCGGAATATTGGTATTCTTTACCTTGATTGATATATATTGCCAGTAATATTCTTCCTTCACACCAATTCCAAGAGGTGTGACAGGTTTATGCAATGACTCAAAGTTAAAATCCTCTGTTAATCCTATTACAGTTCCCAGTTTGCCGTCAAAGCCGAATCTTGCATTAACAGGCGATTGAAAACCCATTCTTTTAGCAGCTGCCCTGTTGATTATGTAGGCGTTACCATCATCCGTCGCCATATCGTTTGAAAAGTTCCTTCCATTTGTCAGTTGAATCCCATACAGATCAAGGAAGTCATAATCAACAATCATCCTGTAGAAGAAGGGATTCTCATCTTCTGCCTTTCCTTGCCAGGTCGGGATATTTGACCATCCGATTTGACATGGTATACCTGTGGAAGCAGACACACCTGTGATATTAGGATTACGCAGTAATTCTTGTTTGAGTGCCTTTGTCTGATTCATCAGATTATAGCTTTCCGCAAAATACAGGCGTATCATATTAAGACATAATATATTCTCCTTTTCATAACCCAGATTTTTATTACCAATAAATCTCATCTGTTTGACTATGGTGACTGTACCGGCTATCAGTGCTATAGCAAGAGAAAACTGGATAACTACAATAATTTTCCTGAATGACTGACTTTCTTTAGATAGTTTCACCATTCCCCCTTTTAAGGCGTTAAGTAAATGAAACCGTGAAAGATAAATGGCAGGATATGCTCCGGCTATGAATGCCATTAAAACAATCAGCCCAAGGCTGACAAGAAAGAATTGGAAGCTCCAGATCACCTGGAAATTAAGTATTTGTTTGAAAAAAGGATGAAACAGTTGCATAATTAGCCAGACTATTGCTAAGGACAGCAGGTAGGAAATTAAGATAAGTATTAAGGATTCGCTAAAAAACTGCCGGATCAGCAAATATTTTGAAGCCCCGTTAATCTTCCTTATCGAAATATCTTTTAAGCGTGTCCTGTAGTGTGAAATATAGAGGTTAAGGTAATTGAAGCAGGCGATAAACAGGATGAAAAGACCCACTGTTATGAAAATCAGAATTGTTCCCTTATCCCCGGTCCCGTACATCATTTGATTGTTAAAATGAATATCATATAGCGGTTGCAGGTGAAATGTCCAGGTATTCCCATTAAAGCCTTCAATGTCGTATTTTCTCAACTTGGCATCAAATTGTTTCAGATCAGTGTTTTCGTGCAAAGTCAGATAGGTTCTGTAGGAATTATTGAGCCAGTTATCACTCAGTAAGCTTCTTCCAAGAATTGCCTCTAATGTTTTAAATGACACAAGAAAATCGAACTGCAGGTGAGAATTCTCTGGCATTTCCTTTAATATGCCTGTTATTGTCAATTGCCTTCCGTCATTTAGTTCCATTGTTTTACCCATTGGATCTTCCTCGCCAAAGTACTTATGAGCAATTTCATCTGAGATTACGATGGAATAAGGTTCGTTCAAAGCCTGATTTTGATTTCCGCTTCTTAGAGGGAATGTGAAAATATCAAGGAATTCCGGATCAACGAAAAGTATTTCCTCATCTATTAACTGGTCCTTATGGCGGAATGTCAGAAACCTCGAATCGGTCTTTGTCACAAGATTCACTTCAGGCAATTCTTTTTCCCAGGTAGGTTTCAGTATTGCCGGTGATACAACCCACCAGTCCGAACTACTGCCAACGACACTATTCTCTGGTTGATGCATAACAACACGGTAGATATTGTCTCCATTCTTGTGGAACCTGTCGAATGTGAGTTCAGACTGTATATAAAGAATGATCAGCAAACAGCAAAAAATCCCGATCGTTAGTCCTAAAATGTTAATTGCTGAAAAGCCGCTATACCTTTTAATAAACCTTAAGGCGTTTTTCAAGTTATGGGATATCATTTCTCACTTCCTCCTTTTTACCCAAAGACGAAAGAGTTTTCATAGAGATGCGTTTATATTGATAATATTCAGTGAATATGAGGGTTGTTATTGGTTATTACCTGACCAACAATAATTATCTCCAATATCCACATAACCGTCAATTATCACTGTATCAATTTCTTCTTCAATTATTCCTAAAACTGCTCCTGCTCTTGCAGATCCATCATCAAAATAGTGAACATCAATAGCTGCAATCATTTTCTCGTAAAAGAGGTTTAAATTTACTTAATATTCAATTTTACCAGCTCACATTTCAAACTACTGATGAATTTAATGAGATTGGCAGATTTACATATCGGCACTTCAGGATGGAGTTATAAGCACTGGACCGGGATCTTCTATCCGGAAGATCTGAAACCTGATAAATATCTTGAATACTATACAACAAAATTCAGCTGTGTTGAACTGAACTCCTGTTTTTATCATCTGCCATTGAAGAAAACAGTTACGGGATGGATGAACCGTACGCCTGATTCATTCAAGTTCTCTCTGAAGCTTAGCCGTTTTATCACTCATCAGATGCAACTGGTGAATATTGAAGCAGCACTTGAGAAATTTTTCGATGTATTTGAAGGAATGAAAGAAAAACTGGGTCCAATACTTGTACAGCTGCCACCCGGTTTATCATATGATGAACCACGGATACAATATTTCCTGGAGTTACTGAAAAAGCAATACAATCAGTACCGCTTTGCTGTTGAAATAAGAAACAGATCGTGGATCAATGATCATTTTTTCGACTTGCTCTCACACTATGGAACAGCTTTCGTAATTGCTGATTCAGGGAGCCGCTATCCTTATTATGAGGCGGTTACAACTGACTTTGTTTATCTCCGTTTTCATGGCCGCGAACAGCTTTATGCTTCAGATTATAATGAATATGACCTGCAACAATATGCCGGGAAAATAGCAGGCTGGCTCAATGATGGCAAAAAGGTATGGGTATTCTTCAACAACGATTATTTTGGCTTTGCCGTAAAAAATGCAGAGAAACTAATAGAGATTATAAACCTGATATAGAGCCAATCCGAAATCCGCATTCCAAATTCCTTTCAGTATTCAACCGTAAAATCCGTATAATTCTCCGGAGGAGCAGGATCTGCCGTAACAGATTTCACAAACCCGGGTCCCTTTCTGCACCATTCAACAAAGTCAAGTAATTGTTCTGCCGACCCTTCGGCTTCTATATAAACACTGCCATCATATTGATTTTTAACGAAACCTGTAATGCCGCGGTTCATAGCTTCTCTTACGGCGCTCCATCTGAATCCCACACCCTGAACTCTGCCTTTAACATGTATCCTGTAAAGAAGTTTATTCTCCATTTCAAAATTTGTTTGTTCCAATACTATCAGAAGAAACGATATCCCTGTATTTCAAGATTCGTCAGTCCTGATGCTTTTGCATAGTTAACAGCATCTGAATATTCCTCGCGTGTAATCTTGCGTGATATTTCCGGATAATCAAACGCTTTGTATGTCGGGCTGTACTGCGACATGATATTCAGGTACGTATCCTTCGGCAGGTTGTTTGCAATCCAGTCTATTACTCCGTGTGTTCCACTCACATCATTTGGCATGACCAGATGCCGGATCATCAATCCTCTGTACATCAATCCGTTATCAACAGGTTTTGCCACTCCCACCTGGCGGTGCATCTCAAGCAGGGCTTTCTTTGTTACTTCCGGATATGTTCTTGCTCCCGACGAATATTTAGATGCCATCTCTCCATCGGAGTATTTGAAATCGGGCAGGTAAATATCAACAATACCATCAAGGAATTTCAGTATTTCCACCCTTTCCCAGCCGCAGGTATTATATACCAGAGGCACCTTCAGCCCTTTTGAGGCCGCCTTGTCAACAGCAAGGAGGATATGCGGTGAATAGTGAGTGGGTGTGACAAAATTTATGTTGTGGCACCCTGTTTTCTGGAGAGCCAGCATCATGTCTGCAAAATCATCGATGCTTCCTGGGTTTCCATCACCTCCCTGGCTTATTTGCCAGTTAATGCAGAAAACACATCTTAAATTGCAGTTCGTAAGGAAAATAGTCCCTGAACCCCCTCTCCCCACAAGAGGTCTCTCCTCTCCATAATGAGGATGAGAGGCAGATATCTCCAGTTGTGAGTTTGCATGGCAGAAGCCTCTCTCACCTTTCAGCTTGTTCACGCCGCACATTCTGGGACAAAGTTCACAGCTCTCCATCATTGCCCACAATTGCTCCCCGCGTCTTTTTAATTCCCCGCTCCTGTGCAATTTCAGGTAACCCGCTTCAAAATCCTTCCCGGGTGGTTCCGTGTTGCCATTCCTGCCCGACATAAAAGAGGGAGCAATGCTTGCAAATGCACTGTATACAATTGATCTGACCATATTTCTTCTTGATATAAAATACATCTCAATAACCTTAATTCCCCGCCATATACAAAATTATGAAACTTTAAAAAAATGACCGCTTCATTGCACGGCTTATCATTCACCGGAAGAACATTTTCTTCACACCATTGCCTGAGTCGTGATTCTGAAAATATCCTTTTATACCCTTTTGAGGTAAGCTGATCCTCGATCAAACCATCTTTGTTCTGAGGTTCATAACCGCTGCTGCAGGGAACACATTCAGCATTAAGGGCTCTCAGGGCTTTAGCCCAATTTATTTGACTTATATCCCAAACTTTCCTAACTTTATCACAATGAACCACAAATAACATGGCCAGCATCATCCCCGGATACGAATATGACATATCTTGGAGTAGAACCGGACTTTAAAAAATTCAGGAATGAACCTGCAGTGAAAAAGATATTACAGGAGATAAAGTATCCCGATTAGTCGTTTTAATGCCCCCAATTCTATCAATACCTGTTATTTTATACACTTGCTCTTTCTGATTATAAGAAAACTCTTATTTTTCCACTATGAAAGCAATGATCCTGCAATCCATAACAGATCTGGAGAAGAACCATGAACCGCTTATCCTGGTCAATATCCCTGAACCAATACCTGCCGATAATGAGGTACTTATAAAGGTAACCGCCTGCGGTGTTTGCCATACCGAGCTCGATGAGATTGAAGGCAGAACTCCCCCTCCATTATTTCCGGTAATTCCGGGCCACGAGGTAATAGGGAGAGTAGAAGTTGCAGGGAAAAATGTAAAGGATGTAAGAATTGGCGACAGGGTCGGTGTGGCATGGATCTTTTCCTCATGCGGGAAATGCAGTTTTTGCCTCGGTAGACAGGAAAACCTTTGTCCTGAATTCAAAGCTACAGGAAGAGATGCCAATGGCGGATATGCAGAATATATAACGGTATCGGCGGCTTTTACCTATCCTATCCCGGCACTCTTCACCGATAAACAGGCTGCTCCTTTATTATGTGCCGGCGCTGTCGGCTACAGATCATTCCGGCTTGCAGGAATACAGAATGGTCATATTGTAGGTCTGACAGGATTCGGGGCTTCAGGTCATCTTGTACTTCAGATCATTAAGCATAAATATCCCGATGCACAGATATTTGTTTTTGCCAGAAGCAAAAGTGAAAGGGATTTTGCCCTGGAACTGGGTGCATCCTGGGCTGGCGATACAACTGATAAAGTTCCCGAACATCCTGACTCCATAATTGACACCACACCTGTATGGAAACCGGTGGTTGAAGCAATGAAAAACCTTAAACCGGGAGGCCGGCTGGTAATAAATGCCATAAGGAAAGAGGATATTGATAAAGATTACCTTTTGAATATCGATTATTCCAGCCACCTATGGATGGAAAAAGAGATCAAGAGTGTCGCAAATGTCACCCGGAGAGATGTGAAGGAGTTTCTCGACATTGCTTCTGAAATACCAATTATTCCCGAGATTCAGGAATACAAACTCGAAGAGGCCAATATTGCTTTGACAGAGCTGAAGCAGAGAAAAATTCGTGGAGCCAAGGTACTGACAATTAGATGAAAAATCTGAATCTTATATAATAAACCTTTTAAAGTGCTGACATTTTAGGAGACTGGTGAGCTGCTCAAAAAATGTCTTAATCGTTTTTGGCCGACTGTTTCAGAAATCATCGGTGGCATTACCGAATATCCTGAAATTGTAAGTTACAATTAAAAAAGGTTGTGCAAAAATTGTCATCTGGTATCCTTTGACTACGCCTTCTTCATTCTTGAAGAAGATCGAATATGGATTCTTCCTTCCAAGCAGGTTATATATTGTGGCAGTAAATGAGGAGTGATTAAGTTTTTTAATCTTCAAATTGCCATTCAGGGTTGCTGAAAGATCAACTCTGAAATAATCAGGTATCCTGTATTCATTCCTGTTTGAATAATATACATTTGATGAATTGTTAAAAGAGAAGAAGGCTACAGGAAAGGTGATCGGCCGTCCGGTATTGTAAACCAGGTTTGCCGATATATTGAAGCGGCGTGAGAGTTTTGCATTGATGACCGTTTTTATATCATGAGGTTTGTCATAATTGGCCGGGAACCAATGGCCTCCGTTTACTTTTTCTTCCGAGAAACGGCCGTCAACCTGCAAAAGTACCCTTGAGTAGGTATAACTGATCCAGCCGGTCAGGCTGCCTGCCATCTTCCTGACCATAAACTCCACCCCATAAGCCTTGCCTCTTCCCGTTATTATGTCCGTTTCAAGATGTCTGTTCATAAGCAGGGTTGCACCACCCTTGTAATCATGGATGTTTGCCAGCCACTTGTAATAAGTCTCAACCGATGTCTGGATGGCACGCCTTCCATAACTGTGATATAAGCCAAGTGAGATCTGGTCTCCGCGCTGCGGCCTGATATATCTGTCACTCAACTTCCATATGTCAGTAGGCGACATGGAGGTGGTATTTGATATCATATGTATATTCTGGTACATCCTCTGGAATCCGAGCTTGAACGATGCATCCGGGGTAAGGATGATCCTTCCTGAAAATCTGAATTCGAGGGCAGGATATACCTTAACAATATCTCCTTTACCGTAATATACAGAATCCTTGATGTTCTCAACTGAAAGGGGCAGATCATCACCATACTGATAAACCGTTTTGGGGCCGAAAGATGTAAAGAGAGTTCCTCTTAATCCTCCTGATACTGAAATGAGAGGCGATATTTCATATTCACCGCTGAAGTATAAAGATGGCTCCAGGGCTCTTTCCTTTTCAAGCTCACCAGAACTTATCACCGAGTAATCACCAAATGGTTCTCTGGCACCGGGCATAAGATCATACCAGACCGCATCGGCTCCAAATTCCATTTTATAATTCTGTATCGGCATATATGAAAAGTCAGCTCTCAATATCTTCTGATTTAGCCTGTAAGAAACTGAATTATATTCTGTTGAGTCCCGTATAGCATCCAAATGGTAATTATAGTTGCTGATTATCGCGAAATACTGGGAGCTTAACTTCGAATTAAAAGTATGTTTCCACTTTAAGGTAGCGGCGAGGTTGCCGTACTTAAACGCATTCTCTTTGTAATACTCAAAATTATCCTTGCTCAGATAACCTGATAGCGAGAAAGAATTCCTTGCATCAGGTCTCCCTGTCAGCACTCCCTGGATATCATAAAACCCCGCTTTACTGTTTTGCAGTTTTCCGTCCTTTAATATTCCGAGAAGCCAGTCGGAATAGGTTGCACGGGTGCCTATCATGAAAGAATATTTATCGTTCACCAGCGGTCCTTCAGCCATAATTCTTCCTGTAACGGGACTTATCCCTCCGCTTATTTTTACCTTTTCCCTGTCGGCATCGTGTGGTGTTATTTCCATCACCGATGATATCCTGCCGCCGAATTTCGCAGGTGTGCCATTTTTATACAGTGTAACATTGCTTACCAGATCAGAATTGAAAGCCGAAAAGAAACCAAAAAAATGGGATGAATTGATTATGGGTGCATAATCAAGCAATACAAGATTCTGATCGCTGTTCCCGCCCCTGACATTATATCCCCCTGAAGCCTCTCCTACTGTCTGAATTCCCGGAAGAAGAAGAGAACTCTTGATTATATCAGCCTCTCCCAGTCCCATGGGGATCTGTCTTATCATCCTGGTGTTGATCTTTTCAATCCCTATACTTACATTTCTTACAATACTTTCACGTTCAGCAGTTACAATTACCTCACTAAGCCTGCTGGTGCTTTCCTGCATTCCAACATCGAGACCTCCGTTTGAATAAATAATTACATTCCTTAAAGTCGGTCTCATTCCGACCATTCTGTATTCAATCCTGTACTGACCCGGCGGCAGTATAAAACTATAATATCCGACATCATTGGTAACTACTCCTGCCTGAAGATTTTCGATATAAACAACTGCACCTGCCACAGGTTCACCGCTGGATGCATTAATGACAGTTCCGGTTAGTTCCGTCCTCCCGTTCCTGACAGCAGCCGATGGTTTGCCTATCTTAAAGACCCTGTACTCTTCATTAATTGAGCTCTCTTCCTTTTCAGAAGAAAATATTACATACGTTATCGTATCTCTGCTGTAACGTTCTTTGAGATGATCTAAATATTCCTTTTTGAAACCTGTCTTGATGGCAGTTCCTTTCGATAGAATGACCTTTTTGTTGTCAGTAATAATAAATGTGAATCCTTCCCGGGTTAAGGCTTTGTTTAATACTTCATTAAGAGTACTGTTTTTTGAATTCACCGTCAGATAAAGGCTGTCAGTCCAGTTATCAGAATAATAGATCCTTACCGGTATCTTACTTTCAATAGTGTCAACAAGATCACCAAATAGTATCCTTCCTAACTGCAGAGTGAGATTCTCTGTCTGACCGTAAACCAGGACGGACATGATGAGGCTGGCTATTGATAAGAATATTTTCTTCATTGGGAAAGCATAAGCTGTTCATAGTTCCGCAGCAAGGCAGCGATCTGCTTCTTGTCAGCTTTCCTGAAATTGACCTTTTGCTTCCTGATCATTTCTTTCAGTTTACCCTCTTTATCACCAAAAAACCGTAAGAATTGTCTTATGGTCCTGGTGTTAAAATAGCCATCTCCTGCTTTAATATAAGTTACGGGCTTATAGTAATATTCGTCGATTCCGTTTTTTTCATGAACGACTGAACGGTGTTTTATAAGACAAACAACCTTATTTTTGTAAGCTACTTCATAAAAACCATCGTCCAGGTTGAAAGTCGTATCATCTGTATTGCTGAAATAGCGGAAAGTCACAGTGTCCCCGGGAAGATAATAGGAAAAGGAATCAATGATATTCCTGTTAAGTACTATCTGTAATACATTTGAATTGATCAGCCGGGAGGTATCCATATAAACTACTTCACCGGTATATGTATCATAAAACAGCGATAAATTGTCGTATTTTCTTCCAGTGGCTGTTATGACTGACCGGGAACTTCCCTCATTGGCGAAAAGTACAGGTTTATTCCGTGAACGGGAGTAATATGGAAAATACTCTTTCCCGTTAATGAGCTCGTTATCCGGTCCGGGAACCGATAATTGCACCTGGGAAAGTCCATTTACCGAAAACGCTAAAACAACAATAACGACCAGGCTTCGTTTCATTTTAGGGAAAAAGTTGAAAAACAGACCCGAAATAACAAATATTATTCCTGAAATAAAACCCATTAACATTTTTTAATTTTCCCATCTGTTGTTATTTATTAAGATTAAGTTTAAAAATTGTAATTTTGGGCTTCTTAAAATTATCTGTTTTAAAATCATCAGGCGAAAATGAAAGCAGGCTTAGCATTATTTATTGTTATTATGATCACCGGAATACTGCTCACCTGTATAGATCCCTATTCGCCTGATCTCAAGGAGTTTGAAAATCTGCTTGTTGTTGAAGCGCTTTTAACTGATGAAGATAGCCCGGGTTATGTGAGCCTTTCCAGGACATTCAAAACTCTTGATGAAGATCCTGTAAAGGTTACAGGAGCACTTGTCAGAATATCTGATAACGAAGGAAAAAGTAACATTCTTACAGAGACTGAAGAAGGTTTATATAAGACGGATAATCTTTTATTCAGGGGAGAAGCCGGTAAAGAATATACTCTATACATTCAGACACCGGAAGGAGCTGAATATGAATCAGATCCATGTTTATTATACCCGGCCCCGGAGATCGACAGCCTCTACTATGCAGGGGATAGTGAATTATCTGACGATGGTTTGGCCGCTACTGAGGGCATAAGACTGTTCATTGACTCATCCGGAGAGGAAGGCAGCGGTTATTACCGTTGGACTTTTGACGAATGGTGGAAAATTGAAATACCCGATCCGGTGAAATTCATTTATATAAGCGACACTGAGATAGTTGAAAAAAAGATAGAAAACCAAATATGTTGGGCAAACAGGAGTTCACACGATATTATGATACACTCCGACCTTACTGAAAATAATATTTCGCTTGAAAAAAAATCGCTTTTGTTCATCCCGACAGCTTTGACAAACAGGTTTTCGGTACGATATTATTTTCGTTTGAAACAATACTCACTCTCACAAAAAGAATATGAGTTCTGGGACCTTATGAGCCAGCTTAATGAAACCGGAGGCGATATCTTTGAAAAGCAGCCCTTCCCGGTGTCAGGCAACATTCACAGCATCAACGATCCGGGGGAACAGGTTCTGGGTTTTTTTGAAGTATCGGGAGTTAAAGAGAAAGATATTTATATCACGCCTTCAGAGATCTATACTCTTGGCCTGCCTCTCTACCACTATGAATGTGAAAAAATAATACTGGGACCAGATGACTTTCCTCCTCCCCTGTCGCCAGGTGCTCAAGTTACTTTCGACAAGATCTATAAATGGTACCAGGAATCCGATTATCTGTTTATTGAACCCATTAATGATAAAGAGGGTAACTTGATGAAGCTGGTTTTTACACCGGCAGTATGCGCCGACTGCACTTTAACAGGGTCCCCTGAACGGCCGGATTTCTGGAAAGAGTGATAAAAATTGCCGCGACTGCTTATGAAAGATCATAAAAATTTATTCCGGATATTTTTACAGGCGAGCTTCTGTGCTCTATGTGTTTTGTTTTCTATACGGGACAATTACGGTCAGAATTCAGACCTCGATGATGATAGTTTCAGCGAGGAGTTACATGTCGTTACTGATCGTGATATTTATTTCGCCGGTGAAGAGGTATATCTGAAAATCTACAAGTTCAACCGTCACACACATACCCCTGAAAATATAAGCAAGGTGGCCTATCTTGACATGTTCGACCGTTATAACAATCCGGTGATACAGGTAAAAACAGGCATTAATGGATATTCAGGATCCGTCTGGTTCAGGTTGCCTGATACAATCCCGACAGGAAACTATCTGATAAGATCCTATACTGGCTGGATGAAAAACTTCTCAGGTGATCTTTTCTCTGCAAGGAGGATATCTGTTATTAATCCTTTTGAGAATATAAAGAATTTACGTGTACCAATTAATGAAACTCTTCCCGATACTGTCCTGTTCTTTCCTGAAACCGGATCGGTTGTTGCAGGTGTTGATAACAGAGTCGGAGTTAAATGTCTGACCAATAGTGGTGATCCTGTAAGAGTAAGTGGAGTGATCATTAATGGAAGTAATGATACTCTCTGCCATATTCAAACAGACAACAAAGGAACCGGATTTTTCACAATACGACCAGCACAATCACAGGAGATGTTCTTTGTAACCCGTGTGAAAAACAGGCCTGATAAAAGATTCAATTTGCCTCGTGTAAAGGATTCGGGAATAACATTCTCCGTTGAAGCCGACAGGGCAGCCGACCAGATGAATCTGCATATCAGGAAAAGTCCGGGGACAACAATCACCAGTCAGGTACTTAATCTGGTATATGCACCAGTTTCCGTAAAATCTTTCACAAGATATATTTACCCGGGATCAGATACTGTTATAAGCCTGAGCCAAAAGGACCTGCCTGCAGGCCTTGCTAAGGTTATGATAACTAATATTGATCGTAAAATTCTTGCTTCCAGATGGGTTTGGAATGATGAAACTGAAGAATTAAAGATAATCGTGAACATTGATCCCCGGAGTCCCCTAACAAGAGGTAAAGTAAAGATTGGTATCAACACTTCTGACCAGAAAGGATATTCTGCAGAATGTGATCTGACAATTTCTGTTGTGAAATCTTTCACAACTGATGACTTACCATACAGGGAAATGACAAGATTTATCGGGCTTCCATCAACTGAATTATTCACAACCGGTCAGATTGCTCCGGAGATTAATGATTATCTGATCTTTTTGTCGTTCAGTGATGCAATTCTAAATAGTAACTCAGCAGGTTTTATTCAGGAATATTACCCCGAGATATATGGTCACTTGATAAGCGGCAACATAAGAAACAGATTAACCGGTGAACCTTTGAAGAACCAGATCATTTCGTTGTCATTTGTTGGTAAAAAAGCTCTTTGCAGGTTTTCACATACTGATGAAAAGGGCGATTTCAGTTTCATCTCACGTGAGGTGGGCCTGCGTGAAATAGTTGTTCAGCCTGTGTCCCAGGAGTTGAAGGGATCCATTGTCAGGATTAATGACCCGTTCATACTTGCACATAAAAGAATTGATCTTCCTCCTCTTTACCTTGACACATCCCACCTGGATGAAATCAATAATGCAGTAATAGCTATGCAGGTAAGGAATATTTACGCGCAGGAACTGAACCCACAGAAGGCAGACCAGAATAAACCAAAAGAGTTTGACTTCTATGGCGACCCTGATAAGACCATTATGCTTTCAGATTTTATTGAGCTTGCATCACTTAAGGAGGTGATAAAGGAGATCGTTCCGGGGGTGACTACAAATACAACCAATTACAGGCGTAATTTCAAAATGGTCAACAAACATCCTACTGATCCCTTTGAAAATTCTCCTATGGTTATTCTCGATGGAGTGCCTGTCAATGATATTGATATGGTACTTGGCATCAAACCATCCGAAATAGAAAGAATTGAGGTGCTCAACACAAGATATTTCATTTCTGATCTTGTAATCGAGGGTATTATTAATTTTAAATCACACAAGGGAGATCTAAGTACAATCGAGTTTGATCGTTCAATATTCAGGCGGGAATATACCGGCCTTCAGCCATACAGAGAATTTCACTTCCCCGAATACTCAACAGATTCCCTGAGGAGAAGTCGTATCCCTGATTTCCGGAATACCCTTTTCTGGGAACCAGGATTAAAGACTGATAAAAATGGCATTGCGGTGGTAGAGTTCTATACTTCCGATGAACCTTGTGAATATTCTGTAATCATTGAAGGTGTGACAAGGGATGGCAAGAGAGGACGCACTAAAGTCTCATTCAGAGTAAATGACAGTCAGTAATCTACTCCGTTCTTCTTGAAAAGACTCTTTATACTCTGCAAAACAAAAAATGAAAAACTTACACAGAGTTCCGCAGAGAAATGTTGAATAGTATTATTACTTGACCAGAAGATTCACCTTCAGTTTGAATTCATCATAAATTGTCTTATCGCCGAGGTTGTCGAAGAAGGAATCTGAACCATACCGGACATTATATTTCGTCCTGTCAACCGGGATATTTGCAAAGAACCATGTCCCTTCGTCTTTCTTTTGCATTGCAGCTTTGAATTCAATATGATTGGTAATACCTTTTATTGTAAGATCACCATTAACAACAGCCGTACCTTTATCAAAGGGTTTACTGCCGGATAAAATAAGCTTTGATTCCGGATATTTCTCAACTCCGAAGAAATCCTCAGATTTCAGATGGCTCTCAAGCCTTTCATTGCCATCATCATCTTTAATGCTTTTCATATCAATTGTAAATTCTCCCGATACAATTCTGTTATCCTGCCAGCTCAGCCATCCTTCCTCCAGGCTGATTGTTCCATTGTGCTCACCCAGCACTTTTTCACCAAGCCAGTGCAATGTTGTTTTTTCAGTATCCGCGTTTAATATATCCTGTGCATTCATAGTTACTATAAATAATATTAGTGTAAATAATAATATTGGCCCTTTCATTTTGTACGGATTTTTGTTTTTATAATCTGTGGATATTGAGACCTCCGCTGATCTCAAATATCATCCCTGTAGAGAAATCCCAGTCTCCCCGCGCTAATGATGCAACAGCCCTTCCTATATCTTCGGGTAATCCCCATCTTTTTTGCGGTACAACACCTTCTTTAACGTAGGAATTATATTTATCCATCATAATCGCTGTCATATCGGTCTGGATAATACCCGGACGTACTTCATAAATATGTATATTTTCTTTTGAGAGCCTGTCGGCAAAAATCCTGCAAGCCGAGCTGAGTCCGGCTTTTGAAATACAATATTCAGCCCTGTTGACAGCTGATATATTAGCCAGGGCGGAGGTAATAAACACTATTGCGGGTTTATAATCAGACAATTGCTGGTTTAACCAGATCATTTCTTTTGCAATCTTCTGTGCAAAGAAAAAGGGTCCCCGCAGGTTAATATTCATTACCCTGTTATAGCTCTCTTCTGTTACCTCAAGAAGATCATCCGGTTTAATAGGAGCCACACCAGCATTGTTTACCAGGAAATCTATCCTGCCGTATCTCTCAAGGATATTTGAAACAACTTCTGTCTGGCTGATGATACAGGAGATATCGAGTCCGACAGGGAAAAATTCCGAACCTCTTTTTTTAACTTCAGAATTAAGGATCTCCATCCCTTTGCTGTCGGTAGAACGGGCTATTGCGGCGATATCAAAACCTTCAGATGCCAGGGAAATTGCAATTGCCCTGCCTATCCCCCTGCTGGCACCTGTAATAACAGCAACGGGTTTGTGATTCATACAGAATATTATTACCTGATATTACAGAAATCCGGCGGTAAAGGTAATAATTTGGATAATATGGTCAACATGCAGGATTATACTTTTATCATTTCACAATCATTTGTCTATCTGAAGAAAAACCTGTTGCCGCTGCCAAACCTTGGATTGACCACATTATTATATATCGACCCGAATGTATAAGTTATCTCCACGCCGCCTTCCAGTCGGTATTTGGTAGCAAGTTCTTTCAGCTGCAACAATCTTTCAGCCTCCGAAATATCTCCTTTGCTAAGATTTATCTGATCGTTGATGTGAGCTGCCCTGCCGATTATTCTCAGTGATAATCCCCTGAAAATCCTTACGTTAATAAATGAATTAAGTTGAATCCTGTTTTTGGAAAAATCATTAAAATAGTTAAAGCCTGTGAGTGAAATATTTATTGATCCCCATTTTTGCTGTACTTCGTATGCAACACCAAGGCTTTGCTTGAAAAGATGATCGTATGTTGTATTGAATACTGTGGAATCGATATAGTTATTATATTGATAACCTGCACTGTACAGGATTCTTAATTGCCTGTGGGTAGCTTCCGCATATGGAAAAATATCATATTCAATTGAAGGCAGGACTTCGGTCATAAAATTGTAGTTTTCACGGGTTGATGATGCGATGTCCCATTTTAAGCCTGCTGACCAGTGATCACCCAGGCTCTTTACAAAAAGGTTATTCATTGATGCCGAACTCGATGTATAATTGTAAGTAATGACCGAATCTGTATTTGGATACTCAATATATTTTTCTGCCTGATAAAAATGATCCAATTCAATTTCAAGTTTAATATCCTGTGTAACTTTGGAAATATTGAATGAATTCCTAAAGGTTAATTCTTTCTGTGCCTCTTCTGTTTCATACTGTGGTTCAGTGGATAATTCAAATACCCAGTGATCCCATCTGTCTGTTACTTCTTCTGATTCAAGATCTTCATTATGTCTGATTTCAATTTCATCAAACAAGGGTGTTTTTGCAACATACCTCATCAAACCCATTTTGAGAAGATCTGTTCTTTTCTGCCTTATAGTTGTACTTGTCAGATCAGGGCTTGAAGTATATGTGAGGGTGTCGTCCATACCATTGAAATTATGCTGCCCATGAAAAGTATATGTATACTGTCTTCCGCCGCTTCCGGCATTCTGTTCTGCAACTAGTATAACTACCTGGGCATCATGAATATCCCTTACATAATTAATATAAGGTATCTCCTGCCTTGTATAATTCATATCACAGCTGCGGCAGTCAAGAAAAATTTTTACTGCATTCTGTCTTAAAGTATCTGGCTGGTTTTCCTTTTCCTGTCCTGCAACTGTATTCGAGATTAAAATTAAAAGAAAGATAATTATTGTATTCCTGAGTAGTAACCTTTTCATATTTATTATTTTGCAACTATTATTATGTATCATTCAATAATGATTTTTTCTGTCATTCAGGGCTCCAAAGATGGGGATTTATTCCCATCTATCAATAATTCAGATTGATAAGCAAGCCTGAATTAATTTTTTTTAACACTCTTATTTCCTGAAGTTGACCGATCGCGGGCTGAGCCATGATCTTCGGAAAAGTGACCCAGTATAATAACCTGTCACTTTTACTATAACAAGGAATCTGATAAAAAGTTTAGGGATGAAAAAGAATAGAAGGCCGATCAACCCTGTAATTAATCCTGTTACCAGGTTGTCAGCTACCATGATTGATTGCACAAGGACTCTTTTCAATCCTGCTTCATGCTTGTGAATATATAAATGTCTTGATATCTGAACCTCACATTTAGAAACTGCTGTGGTTCTCAGATCAGTCCTTGTGCTGCCTCCATGATCATGTTCAACGGTTATGTCATTGCAAAAAGCTATTTTCCCTCCTGCATCTCCGGCTCTGCTACACAGATCCACGTCTTCATAATACATCCAGAAATCCTCGTCAAATCCTTTCAGGCTGTTAAAAATCTCTTTCCGTATCATCATGATCGATCCTGAAACCCAGTCGGGGAATATTATGCTTTGATTACTGTTTTTATTGCCGGAGTATTCAGAGCCTTTTCCGCTGGTCATTTTTTTATGCCAGGGGAAAGAGCCCATAGCTTTGCTCTCCTTCCCGTCTTCCCGTACCTGCCGGCATGAAATAATATAAAATGAAGGATCAGACTTTGCCGCCTGAAGGAGTTTTAATATCTCTTCCTCTTTGGCGACAGTATCGGGATTAAGTATCAGAAGGCAATCACCTGCAGCTTTTGCTGCTCCCAGATTACATCCGTTTGAATATCCGCCATTTACAGTGTTATGAATAAATCTGAACTTTGTAAACCTTTTTTCAATTTCATTAAAAGCATAGTCACCGGGATTATTATTTACCACAATAACCTCCATGGTGAAACTTTTCCCTGAATATAAATACAGGGTTTCAAGACACCGATTGAGTCTATCCCATCCCTTATAACATACTATAACAATTGAAAGATCCATCTCATCCTATCTCTTTCTCCCTAATAAAATAGTTGTTTCAAACCAATAACTAATAACCAATAACTAATAACTTTTTCCCCCATTTTCTTCAAGTCCTTCAACTCCTTCGACTTCTTCAACCTCTTCCTCCATCCATTCATAGACCGGTCTCTGCGGTCCCTCCTTTCTGTACCACACTGCAAGCAATATTCCAGAGAAGAAACCAAGCATGTGTGATTCCCATGAAATGTTCTTATAAATACCCGGGAAAAGACCCCATACCATTTCACCATACAGGAAGACCACCAGCAGGGATAGTGCTATCAATCTGAAATAGCGGCGTATTAATCCGCTGAAGAAGAGAAATGACGCGAGCCCGTAAACAAGTCCGCTGGCTCCTATGTGCCAGGCTTCCCTGCCCCACAGCCATACAAGCAATCCTGTAAGAATATAGGTAATAGAAGAAATTTTGATCGCTATCTCCGAATAAAAATAAAACAGAGCTATTGAGAGAAGTAAAAGAGGTAATGAGTTGTTGAACAGATGTGTAAAATCTTCATGAATTAATGGTGAAACAATAATTCCGGGCAGACCTTTCAGCGACCGGGGGTAAATCCCCAGATCGGAAAGGTCAATCTCAAATAAAATTTCAACGATCTTCACCAGCCACATAAGGAACACAAAGGTTACCGGGATAATCAGGCTCAGGAAAAACTTTTTTCTGTAAAAAGAACCTTCGGCTTTTATTTCAGTATTATCTGACATAATTATCATGCAATCGTTCAATCGTGCGATCGTGCAATCTTTTTCAGTCTCTTCCCGGGAAAATAATTCCTGCGGCTTTTCTTATCCTGTCAAGTGTCTTTATCAGGTCAACGCTGAATCTAAGAGGAGCAACAGCACTTTCAGTCAGTCCCCTGTCAAGACAATTCATCACCTCTTCCGCTTCCCAGTGATAGCCCATGGCAGGAGGATTGAACCGGAATTCCTGACTTTCAGCACCATGCAATTCCAGAATCACTCTCTGGTTCATATCTCTGCCCCGGGTTACAGTAAGATTCCCTTTTTCACAATAGATCTCACATCCAATCCCTGTACTTGTCCTGAATGAGCTGTAAAGCGTGGCCATTTTGTCATCAGGGTAACTGAATATTACACTCAGCGACTCCTCCGAACCTGTTTTTCCGAAAGCAGCACTGGCTTTTACTTCCGAAGGAACACCAATAAAAGTCAATGCATCAATTACAGAATAGATACCTATATCAAGCAGTGAACCGCCACCAAGAGCAAGGTTGAATTTCCTGTCATTTTCATCATAAAGTGGCATGAATGAAAAATAACCATACAAATGCATTACCCGTCCTATAACTCCGGATTGAATTATTTCATGTGCCTTTTTATAAAAAGGCTGAAAAGGAGGCCAGAGTGCTTCCATGAGGAAAAGGTTATGTTTTTTTGCCTCATCGATCATTTCAGTAACTTCTTTTGTGTTCAGTGCAAATGCCTTTTCACAGATCACGTGTTTCCCGTTTTTCAGACAAAGTATCGTATGTTCATGATGATGCGAATGAGGTGAGGCAATATAGACGATTTCAAGTTCCGGATCAGATGCCAGCTCTTCATAGCTTCCGTAGTATTTCTTAAATCCGTAATCTGTAGCAAACAAATGCGCCCGCTCCGGGTTACGTGAACCAACAGCATATAATTCAGCATTTTCCAGCATCTTGAGTCCCCTGGTGAATTTGGCTGACATCTTTCCCGGGGCAAGGATACCCCATTTGTATTTATTCACGATACTAAATTTATTTGCATAAATATAGGTATTCTTGAATTATTGTGCTCCCTTCTCTGATATGGCTGCCTCTCCCTCCCGATAGCTTGAACCAAGTGAAATTGTGTCGGGAGGGGTGAGGTCAAAAAAATTTTGATTTTTATTTTGCTTATTATCAGTTATTTAAAAAATATATTTAAAAATATTTTAATTTTTTTACTACTATGTATTGCATGGTATTAATATTTTATTATATCTTTGCATTGTCATGTTATATGTACGATATAGTAGTAAAAATATTAAATAACTATGAAAATAACAGTCAGTATCAACCTCGGAGGCTATTCATTCAATATTGATGATGATGCTTACTCCGAATTAAAAAGGTACCTGAAGAACCTTGAGCTTCACTTTGCCGAAGAGGAAAGCTCCTCCGAAATACTTTCCGATATAGAGAGCAGGATGGCAGAGCTTTTTCGCGGTAAGCTGACAGCCTACAAACAGGTAATTACAATTGACGATGTAAACCAGGTGATATCCGTACTGGGTACACCTGAAGATATCTCAGACAATGAAAAAAGATCTGCTGGCGATAAATTCTCAACGCCAGGTTACCACAGGATGTACCGCGACCCCGATCGCCGCATTATCGGTGGTGTATGTTCCGGAATGGGCGCATACTGGAATATCGAACCCTGGCTAGTACGGGTGATCTTCCTCATTCTTGCCATGGTGGGCGGATTGGGGATACTTATTTATCTTATTCTCTACATAGTGTTGCCGGAGGCAAAAACCACCGCACAGAAGATTGAAATGAAAGGTGATCCGGTAAATATTCACAACATCAAGGAATCTGTGAAAAAAGAATTTGATACGGTCACGAAAAAAATGAAGTTGTAAAGATACAGACCAGGAAGGCTGTTCATGAAGTATAAAATCTAAAAACAATTATTATGGATCTGGAAAATACAAAAGCACAGATGCGCAAGGGGATCCTGGAATACTGTATCCTTTCAGTATTATCACGGAATTCCTGTTATGCAAGCGATATCATCAAGGTACTTAAAGAGGCCAGGGTAATAGTGGTTGAAGGAACCCTCTACCCTCTTCTGACAAGGCAGAAAAATGCCGGATTATTAAGTTACCGCTGGGAAGAATCCCAGCAGGGACCTCCCCGCAAGTACTATGAGCTTACACCCGAAGGCAAAGAATATCTTGCCGATCTGGATAAATCATGGGATGAGCTTGTCGAATCAGTCAATCTTATCCGTACGAGGAAAAAATCTAAAACCAGCTAAAATTTCAGAGAGATGGAAAAGACAATAAAAATAAATCTCGGCGGAATATTATTCCAGATTGAAGAGGAAGCATACAGAATGCTTCGCGATTACCTGCAGTCTATCGATAATAAGTTCAGGAATGTTCCCGGCGGCAATGAGACAATTGAAGATATTGAATCCCGGATAGCAGAGATATTCCAGTCACAGAAAGATCTGTCGGAAGTTATTTCAAAAGAAAATGTTGAAATGATGATCTCAATCATCGGGACACCTGATGAATTCGATCAATATGAAGGAACCGAAAGCGGTTATCAAACCAGCCACCGTGAAAAAAGAATGTACCGGAATCCCGATGACAGGATAATCGGCGGTGTTTGTGGTGGTATCGGAGCCTATCTGAATACTGATCCGGTATGGTTCAGGCTTATTTTTATCATAATGACTCCTGTTTTCCTAATAGGATTGTTTGTTTACCTGGCCCTGTGGATTGCCCTTCCATTAGCAATTTCAGACTCACAGAAAAGGGAGATGTATGGCAGCAACTTCTATAGATCAGGTGCAATAACAGGTAAAATTTCCGAATACCCTTATTCCTCAAAGGTTGGAAGTGCATTCAATCAGGTATTCAGAGCGATCGGCAAAGTCCTGTTTATTATTGTACGCATTTTTCTAATTATTATCGGGGTAACTTTTGTTCTTGCAGGATTTACAACTCTTTTTTCATTTATAATCATTTTCGTTTTTAAATATCCCGGTTCCTTTTCAATAGATGCCGGTGAATTCAATCTGGCTTATCTACCTGACTTTTTGAACTATATTGTCACTCCCGCTATGGTTCCGCTGATGACGGCTCTTATTGTTTTGGTAGTCGCAATACCTTTGCTGGCTATGGTTTACGGTGGTATCAGGCTTATCTTCTGGTTCAAGGTCCGTGATGGGTATGTCTGGCTTATCGGACTTGTAGTATGGGTACTCTGTGTGGCATCACTTGCTATCATTTCCTTTAATGAAGGTGTCAGTTATGCTGAAAGGGGAAAAACCACATCCCTCGAATATTTTGGTCCCACACCCGACACCCTTTACATCATGTCAGGGGGAAAAATATCAGATCTCCATGCTGATAAAGAAATTGCCGTCTCAGACAATTACTACAGAATATATATTGATGATAATAACAATCTTGTATATATCAGGTCACGTCTTGATATCTCATCAGCCGATAATGATGCAACCAGTGTTGAAATTAAAAGACAATCATCGGGGACCAGCAGGCTTGATGCGGAAATCAATGCAAGGAGATTAAAATACAATTTCACAATATCAGACGACACGCTTTTTCTTGATGAGTTCTTTATGATCCCCCCGGGTTCCAAATGGTCATTTGATGAGGTCAGCATAAAGGTGTTTATCCCTGAAGGGACAATAATCTGCATGGATAAAACCGTTGAAAGAATGTATCATTCATATTATGATTATGACTTTATATCTGATTCTGAGAACAGGTTCTGGAGGATGACAGAGGACGGATTTGATTATATTAAGCCCCGACACATAAACAGATAAAAGCTTCCTGGTTTTCATTCCTTTATTTTAAATTGAGATCCGGCTCCTGTAGTATGCCGGATCTCTTGTTTTAAGTTAATGATTTGTTAAACTTGATTTTATAATGACTTAAATCTAATCCATTTTTTATCTTGGTTCACATTTAATAATAACAAACTAACCAGCCATGAAAAGAATTATTATTCTTCTTGCCGTCATTCTCTTTGCACTTCCTTTGTTATCACAGGAAACAACCTCACAGTCAGATACACTGAGAAAAGATGCCCTCAATGTATATATGGAATCTAGCGATTTCATAAGGAAAGAGATCCCTTTTGTAAACTATGTAAGGGATATTAAAGATGCAGGAGTATATATCATTTCAACAAGCCAGAATACAGGTTCGGGAGGGAAGGAATATTCATATTTTTTTGTTGGACAGGAAAAATATGAAGGCATGCGTGATACTTTATCATTTGTAACTGGCCCCGATGAAACCACTGAAGGTAAAAGAGAGAAAGAGGTTAATATCCTGAAGATGGGCTTGATGCGTTATGTGGCAAAAACACCTCTTTCAAAATATATGAAAATTTCATTCAGCGAACCCCTGAAGGAAACCGTTTCCACCGACAAATGGAACAGCTGGGTTTTCAGATCTTCTATTTATGGATATCTGCAGGGGGAAAAAATCAGCAAATCAAGATATCTTTCCGGGAGTCTTACTGCAAACAGGATAACTGAAGATTGGAAAATAAATCTCAGCTCAAGCATCAGCCAGAGTGAGGATAAGTATATTATTGATGATACCACAACAATCAGAGGGACCAGTTCATCTAATTCCTTCAGAGCGCTTATTGTCAGAAGCTTGAATGATCATTGGTCATTTGGAGGAACAACGCGATTCAACTCATCATTGTACAATAATAATCAGTTTTCATTTTCCATTATGCCCGGTATCGAGTACGACCTGTTTCCCTATTCTGAATCAACAAGGCGTCAGCTAAGGCTTCTTTATACAATCGGATACAATTATGTAGATTATATAGATACTACAATATATGATAAAACAAAAGAAAACTTAGGAATTCATTCTATTTCAGCTTCTTACGCAGTTGTTCAAAGTTGGGGAAATATTGATGTTAGTATTAGTTACAGTAACTATTTACATGACTGGTCAAAAAATAATCTTTCAATTTTCGGGTACCTCTCTCTAAGGATTGCTAAAGGTCTGTCCGTTACGCTTGTAGGAAGCGCTGCTATGGTCCACGATCAGCTCGGACTTGTAAAAGAAGATATTCCAGTTGATCAGATACTCTTGCAAAGAAAAGAGCTTGCAACTCAATATCAATATTTTACAAGTTTTGGACTCTCTTATACTTTTGGATCTATATATAACAATGTTGTAAATCCAAGATTTGGCAACACCGGTGGCGGGGGAATATCAATATCGATATCTGAATAAGTCTTCCTGATCCGGTTTCTCTTCTATCCATTCTACCGGTTTTAGCTTTAACTAAACCTGCAGCCGATACCTTCATACTGGTATTAGGGTATAAATTCCTTATTAAAAATAAATTAGCTTGGTAATAATCCTTTGTATAAATTCGTTATTGCTAAATAATTAACCCCTTCTTAAAATGAAAAAACTATTAATTGTGTTTGCCTTAGCATCTTTTGGCTTCACAGCATTATCCCAGGAAACTGTTTTAACAGCGGACACTCTTCGTAAAGATGCTCTGAATGTCTTTATGTCCGCCAGCAATTTTATCAGGAAGGAAATAACTTTTGTCAACTATGTTAGAGACATAAAAGAGGCTGATGTTTATATAATTACAACTTATGAACGTACAGGTTCGGGAGGTTATGCAAATACTTATTTTCTTGTCGGGCAGAACAAATGTGAGGGAATGATTGATACACTTAAAGTAATCGAAGCTATGGATGAAACAGAAGATGAATACAGAACAAAAGAGGTACAGGCTTTAAAAATGGGATTGATGAGATATGTTCTTAAAACTCCTCTTTCAAAATACTTCGATATCAGGTTTACACAACCTGTCAAGGAAATTATTGAATCGGACAAATGGAACAGCTGGGTATTCAGAACTAGTATATCGGGAACCCTGTATGGAGAAAAAAGATATAAATATACATATGCATACGGAAGCATTTCAGTTAATAGAGTAACTGAGGCATCAAAGCTACTGACCAGTTTATACTACAACTGGAATCAACAGAGATGGGAATTAAATGACAGCACTATTGAAAAAAGTATTACCCGGTCTAAAAGCGCTTCAATTCTTTATGTCAAATCAATCAACAACCACTGGTCTGCAGGATTTACATCAAATATAAGTGCTTCAAGTTATGGAAGCTACGATTTGCAGTATAGCTTTATGCCGGCTATTGAATATGATATTTTCCCCTACTCTGAATCAACCAGACGCCAACTCAGAATACTTTACAAGGCAGGATATGCATATAATAATTATTCTGATACAACAATATATAACAAGTTAACGGAACATCTTGGTTTACACTCATTGTCTGCATCATTTGAATTAATTCAGAAATGGGGTTCTGCAGATATGTCTCTTATATGGAAAAATTATTTTCATGACTGGTCCAAAAACAATTTCAGTGCGAATTTTTATATATCATTCAGGATTGTAAAAGGATTGCAGTTCAACTTTTCGGGAGTAGCTTCAATAGTAAATGATCAGCTCTCATTACCTAAAGGAGGCGTATCAGATACCGATATCCTTTTACGTCGAAAGATAACAGAAACAAAATATTCCTATAACGGATATTTTGGTATTAGTTACACTTTTGGTTCAATTTACAATAATGTAGTAAATCCAAGATTTGGTAATTGATAATAGTTTTCATTATATACAATCAGTCTGAAAAAATAGTAATTTGCAGAAAATTCAAATCTGTTAAAGTCTAATAATTTAAACTATAATCTTATGTCTATATCTGTAAAAGGTACCCGGACTGAGCAAAATCTGCTGAAATCATTTGTCGGCGAATCACAGGCACGCAATCGTTATGATTTCTTTGCGAGTATGGCAAAGAAAGGAATCAGCCAGGGCTTTTGAAAACTGTCCTGTATGCCTCCACCCCAGGGCATTCATGCAGCTTAAGAAAAAAAATTACTGATACAATATAAAAACTGTTATGAAAGCAAGGGCGCTGATATTTTACATATTAAGCATTGTGTCCCTGATCATTGCATTGGTTTTGTTTTTCAAATGGCTCGACTGGAAATTCTTACTACCCCTTGCCCTGGCAATCGCAGGTGTTATTTTCTTCTGGCTTGGATCATCGGCCTCAAAAAAGAAATGATCATCTATCCCCTATCGGCACATACTCTCTCCGGCTGTAAACATTTTTGAATGCCGGTCTGATAATTCTTTTTGCCGAAAAGGTCAGCTCCTCTATCCTGTGTGAACACCAGCCTGCTATTCTTGCCATTGCAAAAAGCGGTGTATAAAGTTCTTTGGGAATCCCCATGCAGGAATATACAAATCCCGAATAGAAATCGACATTTATACTGATAACCTTTGTCAACTGATTGCCCTTGAATTTCCTGAAGACATCGGGAGTGATCCTTTCGACCATAGAATAAAGATCAAACTCATCCCTTCTCCCTGATTCTTCTGCCAGCAACCTGGCTTTCTCCTTCAGAAGTATTGCCCTCGGATCGGATATTGTATAAACAGCATGCCCGACTCCATATATTTTCCCTGTACGGTCATAGGTTTCCTTTTTCAGTATCTTTAGCAGATAACTCTCCACCTCTGCTTCATCCTTCCAGTTTTGCACATTTTTCTTTATATCCTCCATCATGTCGAGCACTTTCAGGTTTGCTCCTCCATGCAGAGGTCCCTTTAAGGAGCCGATGGCCGAGGTTGTTGCTGAATAAATATCAGTTTCCGTGGAGCTTGTGACCCTCATAGTAAATGTTGAATTATTTCCCCCTCCGTGCTCTGCATGCAGGACCAGCGAAAGGTCGATCAGGTCAGCCTGAAGGCGTGAATAGGTACTATTACCCTTGATCAGGTGGAGGAAATTCTC
Source organism: uncultured Rikenellaceae bacterium (assembly GCA_964638955.1). Taxonomy (GTDB): domain Bacteria; phylum Bacteroidota; class Bacteroidia; order Bacteroidales; family VadinHA17; genus LD21. The sequence continues at coordinate 29,587 of CAZWZQ010000015.1, forward strand.
TGCTGTGGTCAGACTGGTTTGCGGATGCCTGATAGAGAGAGTCTTTCCCTGGTAAGCGTGCCTGAGTGCCTGGTATGAATATGCTATAATTGCGGGAAACTTGGCTATCAGGTTGAGAGATTGCCTGATCATATTATTCAGTGATATATCTTCAGCAGTCTCATCAAGAATATATAAACCCAGGACAGAGCGGGCAAGTATATTCAACACATCTTTCCCTTTCATCGAAAGAATCATATCTTTTACAAAGCTATCAGGAAGTGCCCTGAGGGAAGCCAGATGTGATGAAAACTCATTAAGCTCATTTTTATTCGGCATCCTGCCGGTAAGAAGAAGATGTACAGTTTCATCAAATCCGTGTCTGTTCTCCCTCTGAAATCCATGAGTTATCTCCTCGATATCAATCCCCCTGTAGTAAAGTCTGCCGGGAACAGGAATTACTTTATCGTTTTCCTTTTCATAACCTACAACATCTCCTATATTTGTCAGCCCTACAAGCACACCAGTGTTGTCAGTATTTCTGAGACCCCTTTTGACATCATATTTTTCAAACAGGTCATTGTCGATCTTACACGCTTCTCTTACAGAGTTTTCCAGTTTTGAAAAAAATTCATCGTCTTTCATTGTGATGATAATTATTAGTTGGATTACATATTTTTAATGATTTCATCTGCAAATTCAGATGTCTTTAGCAGTGTTGCCCCTTCCATCAGACGATGGAGGTCGTATGTTACCTTTTTTGTCATAATGCTTTTCTCAAGGCCTTTATAGATACAGGCGGCTGTATTTCCCCATCCCATGTATTCAAACATGAGTGCGCCGGAAAGAATAAGGGATCCCGGATTCACTTTATCCTGCCCTGTATATTTGGGCGCAGTACCGTGTGTCGCTTCAAATATTGCATGACCTGTGTCGTAATTGATATTTGCCCCCGGGGCAATTCCAATACCGCCGACAATGGCAGCCAGAGCATCCGAGATATAATCGCCGTTAAGATTCATAGTGGCAATAACTGAATATTCAGAAGGCCGGGTCAGTATTTGCTGAAGGAAAGCATCGGTAATCACATCTTTAATCAATACTTTGCCGTCAGCTTTAGCCTTTGTCAGCATATTATCCGCTTTCGTTTCTCCATTTGTTTCAGAAATTTTTTTATGCTGCTGCCATGTAAAAACTTTGTCACCGAATTCTCTTTCTGCCAGAGCATAACCCCATTTCATAAAAGCTCCTTCGGTATATTTCATTATGTTCCCCTTATGGACAAGTGTCACGGAGGGAAGTCGTTTTTCCACTGCGAACCTGATTGCCTGCCTGACCAGTCTTTCCGTTCCCTCCAGTGAGACCGGCTTGATCCCCAGAGAGGATGTCTCAGGAAACCGTATCTTGTTGACAACCATTTCATTGATAAGGAAATTTTTCAGTTTTTCATTTTCAGGGCTGCCGTGCATATATTCGATCCCTGCATAAATATCCTCTGTATTCTCCCTGAAAATGTGCATGTCAACCAGTTCCGGTTTTTTAACCGGACTGGGGACTCCCGTGAAATACCTTACCGGCCGGTAGCATGTATAGAGATCAAGCTCCTTGCGCAGGGCAACGTTGAGGGAACGCATACCTTCTCCCACCGGAGTTGTCAGAGGACCTTTTATCCCGATAAGATATTCTCTGAATGCTGTAAATGTTTCTTCAGGCATCCAGCTGCCGGTAAGCTTATACGCTTTTTCTCCTGCCAGGAGCTCTTTCCATGCAATTTTTTTCTTCCCGTAAAAGCTCTTTTCAACTGCTGCATCAAAAACCCTTACCGCTGCTTTCCAGATATCAGGTCCTGTGCCATCACCCTCAATAAAGGGAATAACCGGATTATCAGGGATAACCAGCCTGTTATTTATTAATCTTATTTTTTTCGGTTCCATAATCAGAGTTTTTTTCTAATAAGATTAAGAGCGCTCCCTGCCCTGAACCAGTCTATCTGCAATCTGTTATATGAGTGATTTACCGGAAAAGTTTCCCGTATACCATCAGAGTGTTTCAGAGTTACCGTAAGCTGTTTCCCGGGAGAGAATTCCCTCAATCCTATGATGTCGATTTTATCATTCTCCCTGATTCTGTCATAATCATCTTTATCAGCAAATGTTAATGCAAGGATTCCCTGTTTTTTCAGATTTGTTTCATGGATCCTTGCAAATGATTTCACGATAATGGCCTTTACATCAAGAAATCTTGCTTCCATGGCAGCATGTTCACGTGAAGAACCCTCTCCGAAATTTTCCTCTCCTGTTACTACCGATCCGGTCCTTTTTCTTTTATAAATTTCTGCCACTGATGGTACCGTATCATATTTCTTTGTAAGCTGGTTCATCACCAGTCCGGTTTTATTATTGAAATAATTAACTGCCCCCAGCATGTAATTTTTTGAGATATTTTCGAGGTGCCCGCGGTATCTCAGCCATTTACCGGCCATTGAGATGTGGTCGGTCGTACATTTTCCCTTTACCTTCATCAGAAGGGGCAGCCCGGACATCTCTTTACCATCCCATTCATCGAAAACAAACAGCATCTGTAATCTTTCCGACCCGGGATCAATGGTAATCTTTATCTTTCCCGCCTTAACAGCTTTCTTCGGCCATGCTTTCATTTTGCCGAATCCTGATGAGGGAAGGTCTGTTCCTCTCGGCTCCGCAAGGTTCACTCTGTTTCCGTCACCATTTATAAGCGAATCAGTCATAGGGTTGAATGTAAGTTTCCCTGCCAGAGTCAGGGCGGCAACAATTTCCGGGGAGGCTATAAAGGCATATGTGTTGGGATTACCATCTGTGCGTTTTGAAAAATTGCGGTTGAAGGAATGAATTACTGAATTTACCGGTCTCTCTTCAGCTCCTTTACGATACCATTGTCCGATACAGGGTCCGCAGGCATTGGCAAATACTTCACCACCTGCTTCCCTGAAGATACCGAGCAACCCGTCTCTTTCGGCAATTATTTTTATCTGCTCTGATCCGGGAGTTATTTTAAGTTCAGCTTTTGCCTTAACCTTGTTTTCAAGAGCGTTTTTTATGACTGAGGCAGCACGTGAAAGATCTTCGTACGATGAATTTGTGCATGATCCTATTAGTCCTGCAGATAATATCGCCGGCCAGTTGTTCCTCGTTACCGCATTTTTCATTTCAGATATGGGTGTTGCCAGATCCGGTGTAAAGGGACCGTTAATATATGGTTCCAGCTCTGACAGATTTATTTCGAGATAATTATCAAAATATTCTGCCGGATTTTCCAGCACCTCAGGGTCTGCCGTCAGGTGTTCCTCGACACCTGCGGCATACTCTGCAATCTCCTTTCTGCCTGTAGCTGAAAGGTAATCGCTCATTGATTTATCAAAGCTGAACAATGAGCAGGTAGCCCCGGTTTCGGCTCCCATATTGCAAATTGTGGCTTTCCCGGTTGCAGATATCGATTTTGCTCCATCGCCAAAATACTCAATAATAAAACCTGTTCCCCCTCTGACTGATATCATGCCTGTTATTTTCAGTATCACATCTTTCGCTGATACCCAGCCATTAAGCCGTCCTGTAAGTTTTATTCCGAGGATTTTCGGGTATTTAAGCTCCCAACCAATACCCGCCATCACATCCACAGCATCAGAACCACCTACACCTATGGCGATCATCCCCAGTCCTCCGGCTGTCGGTGTATGAGAATCTGTACCTATTATCATTCCCCCGGGGAAGGCATAATTTTCAAGCACTATCTGGTGAATGATCCCTGCACCGGGTTCCCAGAAGTCAATATCATATTTCTTTGAGGCAGTCCGAAGGAAATCATAAACCTCCCTGTTTGTTGTCAGTGCGCTGTTAAGATCTTTTTCTGCACCTGCCCTTGCTGTTATCAGGTGATCACAATGAACCGACGCCGGTACTGATGATGATTCTCTCCCGGTGACCATAAATTGCAGCAGTGCCATCTGTGCAGTGGCATCTTGCATTGCAATTCTGTCAGGTGCAAATTCTGCATAATCAATTCCCCTTATAAAAGCTGATTCTATACCTGATTTAAGTAGATGACTATATAGAATTTTTTCACTCAGCGTCAGAGGGCGTTTAAGAATTCGCCTTACCTGCAGCAATTTTGCGGGAAGCTCATTATAATATTTCTTTATCCTTTCAGTTTCAGAATTCATTGAAAGCCAGTGATAATAATTTAACAATCCGAAGCATCTTCCCGGTGCACGGAGAACCTTTACTTTGTATAAACAGGCAACTCCCAACCTTAACGGCAATTCTACTTAATTCCGGCATCATTTTTTCAATTATTTAGCCAATAAGTTATTTTAAAAATAAAATCTTGCAAAATTAATAGTTTTTATTAATGTATTTAATTTAAATCCATCTTTTTCAAAATTATTTTAAACCGGAATTAAGCCTGATTATTTATTAGCTTTATTATTTTATCTGTATCAAGGTATTTTAAATAGTAGAATGGAAAATATCCTAAGGATTTATTTTATTATTAACTTGCAGGTTTAAATAAATTTCAAACATTTTAATTACCAGGCTGTAATAGTATAAAAATGGTACCGGAACTTTTGCTGATTATATTGATTGCTTTGTTGCTGGGGTATATAATTTATCTGCATGTCTTGCTTACTAAAAAGAATATATTTATTGAATCTACTGTTAAAAGGCTTACCGGAATTGATAAAAGCTGGAATGCCGAGGAGATGAACAGGTTTCTTCAAGAGATCAGAAAAGCCAATCAGTATAGTTCTTTTTTCAACGATAAATTGTTTGAGGAAAAACCCTTGAAATTCCTGTTTGAAAACAAGAAAGACTCAAGGATCTACATTCATTACACAAAAGAGGAGGGTGTTGCAAAAAGGATTCTAAATGACGGTTTTCTTTATGCAGATTCATTTTACAAGACTGCCCTTCCTGTCACTAACGACAAACTTGATCTTCTCATAAAACATAACAATCGCAAATCCTTTGGTAACTATTTGATGATATTATGCCTGTCGGATAAAATTGTTGATCACTATTCTGCCGAGCTTGCCAGGAATGGGTTGAATGCGGTTGCTGTTGAAAACATCCTGACCGAGACCGATACTTCATTAAATGAAAACGGAGATATTATTTACCTTCTTCCAAACAGATTCGTCAAGGGTTTTATAAATCATCAAACAGGAGAAATTACAGAGAATCCCGCCTTTGATCCCACATATGATTCTCAGGTATTCAGCATGAATCTTGAATTGTTAAAGAAAAAAAAGAGTGCCGGTTAGGTATATTATTTGCTATCCCTATGCTGATGTATCATTGTTCCGGTATAATCAGTTCCGGGTCAATAAATAACCATATTTCTGATTCCCAAAGTGCCCTTTGTGCGTACTTCGTGTACTCGTGGTTGACAAAGGATTGCTCTTTGGTAGAATTTGCAGTCTTAAATTATATAATTTTGAAGAAAGTATAACCTTTCTTAAAATTACTTCAATGGCTTTTGAATATCCGGAAACTTTTGCGCGTTTTTATGATCTGATCTACAACCACATGAGAGACAGTGTTGATCATGAGTTCTACCTCAGGGAGATTATGCATACGAAAGGCAGGGTGCTTGAAATAGGGACAGGTACGGGCAGATTCTTTACTGACGCACTAAAAAGCGGTGCTGACATTTACGGATTTGATATTAGTCCCTCCATGATATCTGTCCTGCTTTCCAAGCTGGAAAAGAAATATCATAAAAGGATAAGTCTCCAGAATATAGTTGATTTTAAATATAATTTCAAATTTGATTTGATAATCGCTCCCTTCCGGGTGTTTATGCATCTTATTGAAAAAGAAGAACAAATCAAAGCCCTTAATATTGTATACAAACATCTGAAATCCGGAGGCAGGTTTATTTTTGATGCTTTTGTGCCGGATTTGAACCAGCTTATAAATGGCATTACCAATCAAACAGATTTTGAAGGTGAATATGAGCCGGGAAGATTTTTAAAAAGGAGTGTGTCAACCAAACCTGACCTTATAAACCAGGTGATAAATATAGATTTCTTCCTTGAGTGGGAGGCAGATGGAGAGATCAGGCAGGAACACTGGGAAACACCACTAAGATTCTTTTTCAGGTATGAACTGGAACATCTGCTTGACAGATCTGACTTTGAAAATTATAAAATATTAGGCGATTTCAGTGGAAATGAACTTGATGAGAAATCCAGGGAATTTATTTTAATCTGTCAAAAAAAATAGAATATGCAATGACATGTCTTTATTACTCAAATTTTGTAATCCCATGGAAGATGTAATCTGTACAAAAAACCTGTCGAAACAATATGGAAAACTTAAAGCTGTTGACAAAGTCTCCATAAATGTTATGAAAGGTGAAATATATGGTTTCCTGGGACTTAATGGCGCAGGAAAGACAACAACTATCAGGATGCTCCTGGGATTAATAGGTCCCACATCAGGGGAAGTCTTTCTTAATGGAGTTAAAGTAAATCCCGGCAACCCGGGAATGTGGGGCAAAGTAGGATATCTTGTAGAAGTTCCCTATTCTTACCCTGATCTGACAGTAAGAGAAAATCTTGAAATAATAAGACGGCTGAGATTTATACAAGACAGAAAATCAGTCGATTCCATTATTGAAAAACTAAAGCTTGACCGATACAGTGAAGTTCGTTGTAAAAACCTTTCTCAAGGCAATGCCCAGCGTCTGGGAATAGCTAAAGCATTGATTCATGACCCCGGGATCCTTCTGCTTGATGAACCCGCAAACAGCCTTGATCCTGAAGGTATAGTTGAAATCAGGGAAATGCTTGCAGATCTGGCTTTGAATAAGGGTGTAACGATTTTTATTTCAAGTCATATCCTTGGGGAAATTTCCAAACTCGCCACGAGGATCGGTATCATTCACGAAGGAAGCTTATTACATGAGTCATATGCCCATGAGATGGAGAAACTCAGGAAAATATGCCTCCAGGTTAAAGTTGAAAATATTTCGGGAGCAAAGAATATCCTTGAAAAGAACGGTTATCCTTTATCTCTTTCAGAGGATGAAATCCTTGAAATTCAGGGAGCAGAAGCAATCTTAAATCCCGATAAAGTTGCATCACTTCTTGTAAATTCAGGATATCCCCCAACAATGTTAAATGTTGATGAGGAGGATCTGGAAACATTCTTTCTCAGGGTAATAAGGATGAAAGGAGGTGCGGCATGAAAGGTTTCCTGGCTGCCTTCCATACAGAGCTCATTAAAACATTGAAATCAAAAATGTTCTGGGCCACATTGATTTTCTTTGCTTTCATTGCTGTCATGTTAGGATTCCTTATGCTGGTTGCCAAGCATCCTGAAATTGCAGGAAAATCTGAAGTACTGAGCTTCAAAGCTTCAATGATAAGCCAACCCACCTGGACCACTTACTTCTGGTTGTTATTACAAATGGTCCTGACAATTGGAAGCATTGGTCCTGCTATTGTTACAATATGGGTATTCGGAAGAGAATATGCTGACAGGGTAATAAAAGATATTCTGGTATTGCCTGTTTCGAGATTTAATATTGTTATTGCAAAGTTTATTATTGTATTCTTCTGGAGCTTTTTGCTTCTTCTGCTGCTTTATATTTTCGGAACTCTTACCGGACTGTTTATTAATCTTGATGGCTGGGATCGGACGCTATTTATGCAAAAAACCCTTGTTTATTTTGTAAGTGTTTTTTTGACAATTCTCTTATTTCCTGTAATTACATTTATTACATGTGTCAGCAGAGGATATCTCCTCCCCGTTGGTATTTCTATCCTGATTTTGATAGCTACACAATTTGTTTTTCTTGGATTACCAGCTATAATACCTTATTTTCCCTGGGCAATTCCGGGTCTTTACAGCGGAGTTGCCGGTCCATTAAGCCCTAAACCGGAAGCTATAAGCTATATTATTCTTGCTATTACATCCCTTCTGGGTATTTTCGGTACTACAGCCTGGTGGATATATGCAGACCATCACTGATAGTTCCGGGCTAAAGCCCTCATCCAGTGACACGATCCTCAACCCCAGGCTAAAGCCTGGGGTTGAACATCCTGCCATAAAGCTATTATAATGAGACACTTACTAACACCAGACTTTAGCCTGGGGTTTACGGAAATCTGCTTTTTAAGAACTTTAGTCCGGGAAAAAAGCACTTTTTATTAAAATTTCTCCCCAAAAATTTGGAGGTTATGTTATTTATTTCTAACTTTGTGTTAGAATTATTTAACTAATATACTAGAAGAATGAAAAAAGCAGTTGTCATTTTTATTGTTGCAGCACTGGTGCTTGCTACTGTAGGTCTATGGATTTTCTTCGCATCAGAAACTTTTAAACTGATTGATATTGCAAATTTTGGAATAATATTCCTTTTGGTGGCGTTTGCTGTTTTAATCGGATATAAGAGATTGTCCGGTGCTAAACGCGGAGAACCTGCAGAAGATGAATTATCAAAAAAAGTAATGAGGAAAACATCATCCCTGTCCTTTTATATTTCACTTTATTTATGGCTTGCCATAATGTTTTTCTCTGATAAGCTTAACTACGAAACTCATACTATTATAGGTATAGGGATACTTGGTATGGCTGTTGTCTTTGCGGTCTGCTGGCTCGTAATCAACTTCACAGGTATAAAAAATGAATAACAGAATTAAGGAATACAGGGCAAGATTCAACCTTACCCAGGAGGATCTTGCGAAGAAGGTTAATGTGAGGCGTGAGACAATTGTTTTCCTTGAGAAGAACAAATATAACCCCTCCCTTAAACTTGCCCATGATATTGCAAGGGTGTTTGATACAAAAATTGAAGAAATATTTCTTTTTGAATAGATTTATTAACACGGAATAGTAATTTTATTTTCGGTTTTTACTACCGATATTAATTTAAAATTACTGTTACCATGAGATTACTGTTCAAAACTTCACTTACATCAATTGTTATATTATTATTACTGGCAGTTTCCTGTACAAATGACAGGTCAGGCCAGGACAATAACCTGCCCCGCAGCACACCGGAAGCCGAGGGTATCAATTCAGATGGGATTATTGCCTTTCTTAAGGCTACCGAAAAGGAAAAACATGAATTTCACAGTTTCATGTTTCTCAGGCACGGGAAGGTCATTGCTGAAGGGTGGTGGTCGCCCTATGCTCCTGACCTTAAACACACTCTCTATTCAACAAGCAAGAGCTTTACATCCACTGCAGTCGGATTCGCCGTTACAGAGAATCTTATTGATGTTTCCGATAAGGTTATCTCCTTCTTCCCTGAGGATCTTCCCGATACGATAAGCCCGTTTCTTGCTGATATGGAAATAAAGGATCTTCTCAGCATGTCAGCCGGACTGGATCCTGATCCAACCGGAATTATTTCAGCAAATAATGATAACTGGGTAAAAGTTTTCCTTGCCCTTCCCGTTGTCAATGATCCCGGAACAAAATTCCTGTATAATTCAATTGCCACCTATATGTTATCTGCTATAGTACAGAAAGTTACCGGACAACCGGTTATCGATTACCTTACCCCGCGGCTCTTTGACCCGCTGGGCATATCAGGCATTGACCGGGAAAGAGACCCCATGGGAATCAACACGGGGGGCTGGGGACTGAGACTTAAAACCGAGGATATGGCCAAATTTGGCCAGTTGTATCTTCAGAAAGGTAAATGGAACGATGAACAGATCCTCCCCGAAGAATGGGTAAATGAAGCCACAACATTTAAGATAGACCAGGCGCCCGGAGTACCTGAACCGATAAAAAATTCAAGCGACTGGATAAAGGGTACGACAACACGGGCCGGTCCAAATTTACTCCTGGCTGCCAGAGGACATCTCGCAGGAATTCCCCCGGTACAGACAGCAGGTATTTACAGGTGGAGAGACGAAAAAAACCTGGAATTTACCCTGCGATATATCGAAAGTCCGCATACTGAAATAATAACATGCAAGAGCATCCTAAAGATATTTTAAAAATTAACTAAAAAAGAGGTATTATGAACACTATTGAAAAAGCTTTGATGCATGGCTTGTTTGTTCATCTGCATCACAATATCGACAAAGTAATTGACTTCAAGGGATTCCAGGAATTAAACCGCCGGGTTGACAAAATCTGGCCGGGAGCCCTGGAGATAGGTCCTGAAAAAAATGATGATGCTGCAGTCTTTCAGGTACCGGGAATGAAAGGTTATGTTGTAGCCAAAATGGAAAGCCATTGCTCCCCCTGTGTGCCAAGACCTTATGATGCTGCGGCCACCGGCGCCGGAGGCGCAATGCGTGATGTGGTAGCTATGGGCGCCCGTCCTGTATTTCTGCTGGATTTTATAGGTACAAGACCGCTTGACCAGGAGGTAATAGTTGGTCCCTGTGGCTTTTCAGGAAAGTGCACATGTGGAAAGTGCAAGGTAATGACCAGCCAGGAAAGGGTTAACATAATGGTAAAAGGATTAGGGGATATGTGTAAGGTCATGGATGTGTTTATTGTCGGTGGCGGATTCTCCACATCATTTTCTGACATTGTTCCCGCAGTTGTGGTATCTGTATTCGGCAAACTTGTCACTGAGAAGCCTCTCACCAAACCTGCAAAAAATGCAGGAGATAAGATCATCATTATAGGTATGACAGGGAATGACGGCAATGATACTCTTTACAGGGCCGGTCTTGTAAATGAGATGCGCCCTGCTATTGCTTTGTTTAAAGAAGAGAGAAGCTCCCTTGAAGCTGCTTTGGCAGCCTTTTCTACCGGTAAGATCAAAGCCTGTTCAGACTGTGGTGCCGCCGGCATAGGAGCCGCAGTTTGTGAATCAGCAAGATATGGCGGACTTGGAGCCAGAATAAACCTGTCAGCAGTACCGGTCTCACTTAAGGAAATTACCCCCCAGGAAATCCTGATTTGCGAGACTCAGGCAAGATATGTAGTCCATGTTGCACCTGAATCTGTTGATGAGGTAATAAAGGCCATAAAATCAAAGACCGATAATGTTGCGGTAATAGGAGAGGTTACTTCTGATGATAAAGAAGTATTTGAATATAACGGAGAAGTTATCGCCACGATTCCTAATACACCATCAAAAGAAACGATAGAACTATTGAGAAGAGGTAATTAAGAAATCATTTGAAGGTGTTATCCCGGGGAAAATAACCATTAATTAAGTGAATAGCTATTCCGCTTTGTAAAAGTCGTAAATCAACATATATTTATTACAGTATTACTTCTTATGACACATTTCTTTAATCAGGAAGTCAAAGAAATACTAAGCAATTTACAAACCCCTGAAACCACAGGTCTGACAACAGAAGAGGTTAATCGAAGGCTTGGGGAATATGGGTATAACCAGCTTAGTTCAAAACGGAAAAGAAGTTTTTTTCAGATGTATATTGCCCAGTTCAAAAGCTTCATGATTATAATACTGCTGATCGCTGCAGCGATATCAGGAGTGGTAGGTGTAATGGAAGGAGAAGGGCTGCTCGATACTTTTGTGATCCTTGGCATTCTCATATTAAATGCATTTGTGGGAGCTTTCCAGGAGCGGAAAGCCGAATCATCTCTTAAAGCACTGAAAAACCTTGCTGCCCCGGAAACAAAAGTATTACGCGATGGTGTCATTACCGAAATTTCTACAAGGGACCTGGTGCCGGGTGATATCGTAATTCTTGAAACAGGTGAAATAATTCCCGCCGATCTGAGGCTGATTGAAGCTGTAAATCTGAAGATACAGGAATCAGCCCTTACCGGGGAATCTGTTCCTGTGGAAAAACAAACTGCTACACTGACGGGAGATGATATAGCACTGGGTGACAGGACAAACATGGCTTTTTCGAGCGGTATAGTAACCTATGGCCGCGGCCGCGGAGTAGTTGTTACAACCGGTATGCAGACAGAGGTGGGGAAAATCGCAGATCTGCTGCAACAGACAGTCGACACCGAAACACCGATGAGCAGGCGTCTTGAACAGCTTGGAAAGGTGCTTGGAATTGCCGCATTGATAATCTGTGCAGTGATCTTCATTGTCGGAGTACTTTACGGGAATTCCATAATAACAATGTTTATGACTGCCGTCAGTCTTGCAGTAGCAGCCATCCCTGAAGGGCTTCCTGCCGTTTCAACGGTCGTTCTGGCAATCGGCGTTCAGCGAATGGTTAAGAGAAATGCCATAATACGTACACTCCCCTCTGTCGAAACACTCGGAAGTGCAACAGTTATCTGCTCTGATAAGACCGGAACCCTCACCCAGAATAGAATGACAGTTGTTGAGGCTTATGTCAATCATAAAAGAGATGTTATAAACAGAACTGCCCCCACGGCTGAACTGAATGAAGAGGAAGAGAGACTGCTTTCTATATCCGTTTTATGTGCTGATGCCCAGTTCAGTATAAATGAAGATGGAAAATACGAATTCACTGGTGATCCTACCGAAACAGCCCTGATTGATTTTGGCATTCTTTATGGATTATATAAAGATGAACTGGAAAAGGGGTATCCGCGCGTTGCCGAGATTCCATTTGACTCTGAACGAAAAAGGATGACCACGGTAAACAGGATTGATGATAAAAGCACAAGGGTAAATGTTAAAGGCGGTCTTGATGAAATCCTGAGCGTTTGTAACAAGATAAATATCCTTGGCGAAGTCAGATCAATTACAGATGAGGATGTTGAAAAGATCAGAAATACAAATGAATCCATGGCAAATTCAGCTTTGCGTATACTGGCAATGGCATACAAGGATCTGCCCGAGACGCCTCAGCATGCAGAGATCGGAGAGCTGGAAAATGGCCTTATTTTCATGGGTTTACTGGGTATGATCGACCCGGCCAGACCTGAAGTAATAGATGCTGTGACCAAATGCAATACTGCAGGAATTCGTCCGGTAATGATTACAGGCGATCATCAAAGCACAGCGATGGCAATTGCTGATGAAACAGGAATTTACAGGGAGGGTGATCTTGTAATAACAGGAACCGATCTGGAAAAACTGAGTGAGGAAGAACTTAATGAAAACGTGATACGTTATTCAGTATATGCCAGGGTAGCACCTGAACATAAGGTACGTATCGTAAAAGCATGGCAGAAGCACGATGAGGTTGTTGCCATGACCGGTGATGGAGTAAATGATGCTCCTGCACTCAAACAGGCTGACATAGGAGCTGCAATGGGAATTGTCGGAACTGATGTAGCCAAAGGGGCTGCCGACATGGTACTCACCGATGATAATTTTGCGACAATCGTATCAGCCGTTGAAGAGGGAAGGAGGATCTATGACAATATACTCAAGGCAATCCAGTTCCTCCTTTCTACCAATATTGGCGAAATATTCCTCCTGCTTATAACATCAATTCTGAACCTGGGAATACCACTTCTGCCAATCCACATACTCTGGGTCAACCTGGTTACTGACAGCCTGCCTGCTCTTGCCCTGAGTGTTGATCCTGCTGAAGAGAATATCATGAGTCGAAAACCGCGTAATTCAAAAAAGGGGTTTATGACAAGGGGGATGGTCTGGAGAATAATGTACCAGGGAATAATGATCGGTACCATACCTCTTGTTGCTTATATTATCGGTTTACGCGACGGGGGACAAATCCTGGGACAGACCATGGCTTTTACCACTCTTATGTTTGTACAGCTTATACATGTGCGAAACCTCCATTCAAACACCAGGTCATCACTTGCAATAAGTCCATTGAAGAATAAGCCGCTTATTGGGGCTATTCTTGCCTCAGCAGGTCTTGCCCTTATTGTACTTCTGATACCACCCGTATGTAATGCCTTCAGTCTTACTGCAATGGATGGAAAACACTGGATTTTAGTAGTTTTAATGTCACTTATACCAATACTGGTTGTTGATATTTTCAAATTATTCAGGATCAACACCACAAGGGATGAAAAAACCAATTAAGAAGAAAAACGGTTTCTTCGGGTATAACAAAAATATCCTTTTTACAGGTCTTACAAGCTTCCTGACAGATACATCTGTAAAGATGGTCTATTCGGTAATGCCCATGTTCCTGATGTCAATTGGTGCCTCAAAGATAAGCCTGGCTTTAATTGAAGGTATTGCCGAAAGTACTGCTTCCTTGATAAAAGGTTTGTCGGGTTTTTGGAGCGATAAAATCGGGAAAAATAAACCATTCATGCTTATCGGATACGGCCTGTCGGCCCTGATCATCCCTTTATATACATTTGTTGTATCTCCGGTTCAGGTGCTTATTCTGAGGTTCATTGAAAGATTTGGTAAAGGTATCCGGACAGCTCCGCGAGATAGTCTTATTGCCGGTTCGATATTGAATAATGAAACAGGCAGGAGCTTTGGTCTTCAGAAAGCAATGGACAACAGCGGTGCTATAGCAGGTCCGCTGGTCGCTTTTACATTGTTATCATTATTCCATGAGAATTACCGGATGATCTTTCTCATAGCCGGAATACCTGCTATACTGGCTATTTTTGTAATAATATTTGGTATAAAAGAAGCCCGAAAGAATAAGCATGATCTTTTCACCAGGTTTCACTTCAAAGACTTTCCGGCAAAATACTATTTATTCCTTGGGATTATTTTCATCTTCACTCTCGGCAATTCAACTGACGCATTGCTATTGGTCAAGGCTAATGAAACAGGTGTTACGGTCGTACTGATACCTGTCGTTTACCTGATCACCAATACAGTGTCTGTTCTTGCCTCAATACCGATCGGATCTCTTTCCGACAGGATTGGCAAAGAAAAGATTCTTATCACAGGATTTGTGATCTATGCTGTTGTCTATTACGGATTCGGTGTAACAACAAGTACCGGAGCAATTATTGCACTTTTTGCCCTTTATGGTCTGTATTCGGCCGCAACCGACGGGATTCAGAAAGCGTTCATTTCCGATATAACCGACAGTAATAAAAAAGGAACCGGGCTGGGTATTTATAATGCGCTGCTTGGTATCACCCTTTTACCGGCCAGCCTGATAGCCGGATTTCTTTATGATAAAGTAAATTCTTCGATTCCTTTTTACTTCGGGGCTGTAACAGCTGCACTTTCAGCATTACTGATGCTTATTTATTTTCTGAAATATAAAACTATTCCTCATTTTCATCCGAAAGTGTCTCCGTGAAGAAGAAATAACCATTATGTGACAACTCCCCTGATATTGATCAGGACAAGTTGTGGTTAAAAAGATTTATTTAAATTTATAATCTGATATAACCAGTTAAATAAATCAGTTTTGAAATATACTGTAATTATGAAAATCAGAGAAAAGAGATCATTTTCCATCCTTCGGTTGAAACAGACAATCTTAAGTACATTACCGATTCATGGCAGCAGCGTGTATGGGAAGCTCAACTCTTTTCTGATCCTGTTGTAAAACAATTCTTTGAGGATAATGATATAATCATCACCACCTGGAAAGAGATAATGAAACGACACGGAAGCTGATTGTAAAAATTATACTTTTGCATTTCATAAGTATAATAAATGGCTGAAAATAAAACGGCAGTAATAATAGGTGCCGGCGTAGGTGGAATAACTACAGCTGTATACCTGGCGAAAAGCGGCTGGTCAGTTGATATATATGAAAAAGAATCAACTCCGGGTGGACGCTGCGGACAAATTATCCGCGACGGCCATCGCTTTGACCTGGGAGCCACAATGCTCATGATGCCCGGGATATATCGAGATATCTTCAGCTCCCTTGGCATAAAGCTTGAAGAGAATGCCGATATCTTTCCTCTTAATGAACTTTATAAAATACATTTCGATGATGGCAGCAGCCTGTCATTTACATCCGACAGGGAAAGAATGAGGTCACAGCTGGAAAAAATTGAACAGGGCAGTTTTGAGAATTCCGAAAAATATGTTTCCAAAGGATATGAGATCTTCAAGCTTGGGATGAAAAAGTTGATAGACCGCAATTTTTATAACCTCTTCCAGCTTGTCAATTTCAAAAACGTCGGTCTTCTTATAAGACTTAAGGTCTTCATCTCAAATTGGAATTATGCCAGAAAATTCTTCAGGCATAAGCATCTGCTGATGGCATACACATTTCAGAATATTTATGTAGGACAGAGCCCCTTCAATTCACCTGCCCTCTTTTCCATGGTTCCTGCAGCAGAGCTTATCGAAGGATCATATTTCCCGAAAGGAGGCATGTTCACAATTGTTGATAAACTCATAAAGGCTGCAGAATCTGCAGGCATACGATTTCATTTCAATACCCCTGTAACACGGATTGATATCAAAAATAAGAAAGCTGAAGGAATATTACTTGAAGACGGACAATATCATAAAGCAGATATCATTATAGCCAATGCCGATCTGCCTTATGTCTACCGACTCCTTCTTCCTGATAAAAGAAAATCGAAACATCTCGACAGGTTGAAATATTCATGCTCTGCAGTTTGCCTGCATTGGGGTCTTGACAAAGTATACCCGCAGCTTGATCATCATACTGTTTTTCTTTCAGATGAATTCAGGGAAGGACTCGACAAGATCATGATCGATAAAACAGTAAGTAAAAATCCTAACTTTTATGTACATGCTCCCTGCCGAACAGATACAACTGCAGCACCCCACGGACATGATACTTTATCGTTTGCTGTCGCCGTCGGACATATAGACAGACGTAAAAAACAGGATTGGAAAGCTATAAAACAGACTGCCCGCAACGGAGTGTTAGAACGTCTTAAAAAATTCGGAATGGATGATATTGAACAGCATATTAAATTTGAAATAGCCCATACCCCTGAAAGCTGGGAAAACACATGCAATATTTCAAGGGGGTCTGTTTTCGGCAGCCTTGGACACAATATCTTTCAGATGGGTTATTTCCGCCCGCATAATCGCCACAACAGGTATCATAATCTGTATTTTGTCGGAGGCAGCACACATCCCGGTAACGGAATTCCCAATGTACTGATTTCTGCAAAACTGGTAGCTGAAAGAATCCTAAAAGAGCAACAAAATTGTAAGTACCAAACCTTGTTTAATCAATGAGTTCACAAAAAGACGACTTTCTGGAAATTTTTAATTCAATCGAATTTCATAAAATAAAGGATCATCCGAACATTCTTATTGCTGCCAGATTCTGGGAAAAAGAAAGATACTGTGCCGCAGAGGTCTTTTATAAATTCATGCGCAGAATTGACGATATGATAGATGATTACAAGTCATCACATAAAGTAATTGATGAACCGGAAAAGAAGGAATTCGTGGCAAACGTTAATGAATGGCTGAAAATGATTATTGAATCGGAAGGATGTAATCCGCTTCAGAGGGATCTTATATATACAGTTGAAAAATTTAAAATCCCCATATGGCCTCTTGAGGATTTTGCCCATTCGATGATCTATGATATACACAATGATGGATTTCCCACCATTGATTCTTTTCTCGAATATTCCCGTGGTGCCTCCGTGGCACCTGCCTCTATCTTTGTCCATCTTAACGGGCTTACTTTGAGGAACGGCATATATAAGCCACCGGTATTCAATGTAAGAGAGGCTGCAACTCCCTGTGCTATATTCAGTTACATTGTTCATATAATCCGCGACTTCCAGAAGGACCAGTTGAATAACCTGAATTATTTTGCCGATGATTTATTAAAGAAACACAGACTGACCAGGCATGATCTTAAGGAGATTGCCTGGGGACATCCTGTAAGTGATGGCTTCCGCAACCTGATAATGGATTATCATTCGCTTGCAGAGAAATACCTGCATGAAACTCAAGAAATGATCAATAAAATCCGGCATTATCATGAGTTAAGATACCATCTGAGTCTTGAGATAATTTTTAACCTCTACCTCATGGCCTTTGAAAGAATTGATATTAAGAAAGGCAGCTTTACTACCGAAGAACTCAATCCGACACCTGAAGAGACCCGGCAAAGAGTGTATGAGACAATAATGGCATTTAAAGGTTAGGTCATTTTGTGGAAATCTGCAGCAGCCCCATTAAAATGCAGTAATAAAACCTGCATTCAACTTGCCATATGTATTTCTGGAGAAAAAGTATGTATATTCGGTTACAAGTCTTAAGTTTCTCCTTAGCAGATAACCTGCATGAAGTGTTGCCGACCGGTAATCCAATGCATCAAAGTCAGAATCGACCCAGTTAGCCAATCCTGTGAGATACCATTTACTCATATCACCCTTTGGTGAAAAAATGATCTCTGCAAAGCCGCCCTGTGTTATACAATCATCATATTCACTGAGATCCGTCCAGTCGAAGACTCTTGAATCACTCCTTCTGACATATTGCATGTTGAGTACAAACTTATCCTCAAAATTTATGACCAAATCGGGACCCAGCATAAGTATGTTACTTGTATAATTACCTGTTAAATCATTTTGTAACTCTTTACCAGTATATGCAAAAAGACCAACAGATACTCTATCACCCAGGTCCTGGCTCATTCTGAACATGAAATTTTTATATTTATCATCATCGAATATATTTCGGAGGCTGGAAAGCCCATTACCATTTACGACCTCACCAATAATTGTTGTCCCGGATGAAAAAGATTTCTCAAGCATTATTCCTCGTTCGTATTTTAGTGAAGCTTTAGACGCACCCGGTTTTGAATCATAGATCTTGTATCCTTCAAGAGTATACCTGAGTTCTCCTTTAAAAAGAGGATCGGAAGCCTGGAACTGACCCAGGTAGATATTTATCCCTGTTCCGAAAAGGTCCTTGTACATCAGGAAGGCATCTTCAACACCTACTATTTCGCCTTCCTCCATCATCAGAAAGTAGAAATAATATGATAGTTTATCCGAGAGTTCTCCTCCCGACAGTATCTTCAAAATAAATGGAGCTCCGAATTCAACTTCTTCCGACTCATCGAAGTTATATGTAACATGCCCGTCAAGTCTGACAGCCAGTGGAAGCTCCCTGAAAAGAGAGAGCTTGTCATCACCTGTCTCTACAAAATAGCGTGGTGACTCATATTCTGTCATCCTGAAGCCGTTACCGGCAAACTCATCTCCAAAACCTTTCAGGCGTGGTATAGCCGGGGAGTGGCAAACCTGGCAGCTGATCTGGTATTTGCGGGCAAAGGCAGGAATTGCCTGGCTTTTAGTTGAAGAAAAAACAAGAATGATTATTATCACAAGTGTGATTCCCGGATTAAAAAGATATCTTTTCATTTTATTCTTTATTCATTAACTGTTTTTTAGTTCTGCGTTTCGGGTTCCGCGTAAGAATAGACCCAGTTAACCAGCAACCAGGAACAAGCAACTTTAAATAAATAATTCAATTCACCTGCTAAGGCAATATCACCACATTTGTTAAATGCTCATTAACCATCTTTATTTCCGACTCCTCTGCCGGTACTTTTAGCAGATCGGCTACAGGTTTTACCAGCAGCTGGTAATTAAGCACTGCTCTCACCTTCATCTCTCCGGGTGCAACATCGAAGGGGAGGCGGAATGTAAATTTCTCAACTTTGGTTTCACGAGGTCCTATACGGTAATCGACACCCTGGGTTGCCGTGTTCCACTGCATTATTGTCATATTGCCCTCAGGATCAAAATATGGCAGCCTGAAAATACGGTCTCCTTCAGGTACACCATCCCTCTGAACTCCTTTAAAATCAGGAAGTCCAAGGGGCACTCCCATATCCTGGTATGCAAGGTAATCTCCTGCAATAGTATACTCCTCACCTTCGAAACCTTTCTTGTCAACAGCCAGGTGATATACTTTCCCTTTTGCGTCCGTTACCTCGACATGGAGCCATGCGATACGGTCCTCAACAGAACCGGTGGGAAATTTATGCCCTGTCTTCTGGTTGAAGAGAGCCACACTGAAAACGATTTTTTCTCCTGGTTCTGCTTCACGTATGTCGGGCTCAATTCTCAGTTCAATTGTTCCTCTCACTTTCCCCGGATCATGAGCCCCATGGAAAAGATGAAGCCGGGCATCATCATAAGGTTTCGTCATAAGTGCATTAAGATAGGGGCCGCCTTTCGGCATATGGCAATCCTGGCACCGCACACCCTCTTTGGAATAGGGCCCTTCCTTCCATTCGAGCTGGGTGCTCTTTACCCAAATGTCAAATTGATTCTTTTCATTATGGCAATTACCGCAAAACTCGGTGGTTTTGAAAAATTCATTCGTGACTATCTTATGTGCTGGTGATTTGACGGCCGGTTCACGAACGGCATACTTTGTCATACCCGGTTCAATGTAATAGCTGTAATTTACCGGCGGATCTGCCTGTGCCGATTGTATAAGGTGACATACTTCACATGATACTGACTCGTTTGCCATGCTGTTTTCTGACGGTCTGGGCGGAGGAAACTCTTTGCCTCCCATATATGCCAGCGGAGTATGACAGCCGTTACAGCCATCAACAGGTTCCTTAAGGTCAGGTTTAATCTCCGAATGTGGTACAGCAAGATCAAAATACTCTATTTCATCCCAGTGATGTGTATAGGCCTGCGACATCATAGCCTGCGACCACTGCTCATATGTCCCGGGATGACATGACCGGCATTTTTTTGCCGATTCAAAATCCTTGTATGAATATTTGCTTTTTAAATCCTCCTGTGAGGAAATCCTGCTGACGGTAAAAGCAGTAAGCAATAATAATAGTATTATGACCGGAATCGTGTAACTCAATACCGGTATTTTTTTCAGCTTTTCTTTCATACGGATCAGGTTTTAGATTCAATCTAAAAAGATAATAAAAATTTTTGAATTCTTAATTATCAATCCGGTTATTTTGAATCAGTTTTTTTAAATAAATATCTTTGTAAAGAATAAGATTTATTTCTTTATAATAATACATATTGGGCATTTCAATGGAATGGTTTAAGTACAGGCTTATCATCCTGTTTTTTGTTATATCAGCAGCAGATATTAATGCTTCCTTCAGGTCGGAGGTTTATCATGCATACATAAGCAATAATATGGAGCTCTGGAAAAACGTGATGAACAGGATGAGTTCTGTAGAAAATAAAAGTAACGATCTGATCCTGGAACTGGTAAACTACCAGTATGGCTATATAGGATATTGTCTCAGGTTCAATAAAAAGGATGAAGCTGAAGAATATCTTGATCTTATGCAGAAATATATTAATCTCCTTGAAAAGAGAAACTTCAGATTATCGACAATATATGCCTATAAATCTGCTATTTATGGATTCGGGTTGGAATATAATATCCTTTCGGTTCCATTTTACGGATTAAAAAGCATCAGGTATGCAAAACTGGCTTTTAAGCTGGATAGTAATAATTTTATGGCGTATATACAGAATGGTAATGTTCAGGTTCATATGCCTGCATCGGCAGGAGGATCAATAAAACGGGGAATCGGCTATTATCTTAAAGCAAGGGAAATCCTCGAAAAGGATCCCGCAAACACAAAAGAGAACTGGAATTATATAAACCTTCTTATAGATATCGCACAGTCATATTGTTCTCTTAATGAATTTTCTCCGGCAAGGGAAATTTATGAGTATATACTTGTCCTGGAGCCTGATTTCATATATGTAAGAGACAATCTGTATCCGCATCTTTTAAAGAAAATGAAGTAAAGAAAAATATTTTAAACACCCGGAGTACAAAGAAAATCTTGTGAATATGAGAAAATTACTATTACTTTTTATCGCATTAATTTATTCAGCAGGTCTTTTTGCACAGAAGGTTGATCCCTATAAACCTGATTTCAGCAATCCGCCGAACATAAAAAACATGAACCTTGTCTGGAATGAGGAGTTTAATGAAGATGGAAAACCGCATCCTTCATCGTGGAGATATGAAATTGGATTTGTAAGAAACAGGGAGCTCCAATGGTACCAGCCGGATAATGCTAACTGTACCGGAGGATTACTTATTATTGAAGGTAAAAGAGAAAAAATCAAAAATCCGTTTTATATACCCGGAAGTGCCGACTGGAAAAAAGCCAGGGAATTCACTGAATATACATCTTCAAGCATACAGACCAGGGGGCTTCATCATTGGCAGTTCGGGCGTTTTGAGATTCGTGCCAGAATCGATACAGCATGCGGTTCCTGGCCTGCGATATGGACTCTGGGCATCTCCGGAGGCTGGCCCTCCGGGGGCGAGATTGATATAATGGAGTTTTACAGAATCAACGGCATCCCGACCATCCTTGCCAATTTTGCCTGGGACACAAAAAAAATATTTGAGGCAAAGTGGGATGATCTCAAAAAACCATTGTCAGATTTTACGGCTAACGATCCTGACTGGGTATCGAAATTCCATGTATGGAGAATGGACTGGGATAGTTTGTCAATAAGGATTTTCCTTGATAATCAAATGTTAAATTATGTCAGTATAAGTGAAACCGTAAATCCAGATGGCTTCAATCCTTTTCTTCAGCCACATTATCTTCTTTTGAACCTTGCAATCGGTGCAAACGGAGGCGACCCATCAAAAAGTCCCTCTCCGATCAAGTTTGAGATTGATTGGATAAGGGTGTATCAGGAATAAGAACTTAACAACAAATAGCACTGAGTTTACACCAGGAGCACAAAAAAAATCCAAAAGCGAAGTCTGTCAGAGATCCTGAACAATCTGCAAAGCAGTTGTTGTATATTTCGTATCTTTGCAACCCATAATTTATCAAAAAGAGAATGACACTTGTCTCAATCCCTATGGAAAGAATGGATGGCCGCAACCTGTATTACACTTTTATTGCCGGGGCAAAAAAAGTTATAGAACATCAGATTGAGCTGAACAGGATCAATGTATTTCCTGTCAATGACGGAGACACAGGAACCAATCTTGCCTCAACAATCAGATCTGTTATAGAATCACTCCATCCTGACAGGTCATATAAAATCACTGCCGACAGGATAGCAGAAGCCATACTTATAAATGCAAGGGGAAATTCGGGTATTATTTTTGCCCAGTTTTTCTATGGCCTCAGCACTGAAACCGGGGATTTGAAATCTGTCACCCTGAAACAATTTGCAGAAAGCATTCAGAATTCAGTAAAATACGTGTATGAGGCCGTTGCAAATCCTGTTGAGGGGACAATGCTGACCGTAATCAAGGAATGGGCCGACTATATTTACAAGACATGGCACAGATTCACAGATTTTAATCACCTGCTTGTCAGCTCGTATGAAATACTTAAAAGGTCGCTCCTCGAGACAAAATCTAAGCTTGAAATACTTGCCAGGAATAATGTTGTTGATGCAGGAGCAAAAGGTTTTGTACTTTTTGTTGAGGGTATAATTGAATTCATCCGTTCCAGGAATATAAAGGAATTGATACTGTCAAAAAGCGAAACAGTATCATTCCCCAAGATCGAGGAAGTGATAACAGAAGAAGTTACTTACAGATATTGTACAGAAGCCATAATTAAAGATAGTGTTCTTGATAATGATTCAATTAAAACCATTGTTAAAAAGTATGGCGATTCCGTTGTAATTGCCGGTTCTGAGAAACTTCGGAGACTTCATGTACATACCAATACTCCAGCCAGATTGTTCGATGAACTGAGAAATAACGGAACACTTACATTTCAAAAAGCTGATGATATGATACGTCAGAGCCAGGCTGTTTACCACAGGAAATGGAAAATAGCCCTGGTTACCGATTCAACATGTGACCTTCCACAGGAACTTATTGACCATTACCAGATTAACATGCTCCCGATTAATATCAGCTTCGGCGAGAATAACTATCTTGATAAAATTACTATACAACCTGAACAGTTTTACAAGCTGCTTGCTGAGAGCCCTGTTTACCCGAAATCTTCACAGGTCAATGAGACTGCATTCATGAATCTTTATTCACATCTTGCTTCACATTATGACTCCATTATAGCAATTCATATAAGCGATAAGCTCAGTGGAACTTTTAACAGCAGCCAGAAAGCAGCCATGGTAATAACCGGTGAATTTAAAAAACCTGTGACTGTTATAAACTCAAGGAATATCTCAGGCTCTCTGGGGTTAATAATTCTGAGGACAGCTCAAGCTATCGAGGCTGGTCTGTCTCATGATCAGATTGTTTCAATGACTGAGAAATGGATCAGTAAAGCACGAATATTTGTCAGTGTCAGAACATTGAAATATATGGTACGGGGTGGCAGGGTTTCCTCCGCCAGAGGGCTTTTAGCCCGGATACTTAACATTAACCCTATCGTTTCCCTCGATGAAACAGGAAAAGCAATAGTATTCGACAAGGCTTTCAACCAGAAAGCAAATATGGAAAAAGTAATGACTCATATAAAATCAGATTCCCCGAAGAGAAAAATATGGAACTATATAGTTCTCCATGCCAATAATGAAGAAGCAGCATCATGGTATTCTGAAAAAATGGAGAATCTAACCGGTAAAAAGCCGGTTTCGGTTGTAAATATATCTCCCGTTATCGGAGCCAATGCCGGAGTAGGCGCTGCCTCAGTAGCTCTTCTTTATGAATAGTTTTGCGGATATGACATTCTTAACGGATACCGGCCATATTATATCTATGTAAGAGAGGCCCGGCGGATGATCGGGGATTATGTAATTACTGAATACAAGTAATAATCTCTGATTTTCAATTTCATTTCATTGACTTATTAATTCTATTGGCTTATTTAATATGAAATTGGAATTTCATACATGGGTATTCATTTCAGTATTTTAATATCTTTGGCATCCATATAAATATTTAATTAGTAAATCGTGAACATCCGGAGCCTGATAATATTTTTTCTTCTTATCGGTCAGGGAATTATTTTATACAGTCAATCCGGATCCGATACAAATCTTAAAGAGGCACTGGTAATCAACCAGGTTTCACAACCTGTCATTTTCGACGGAATTCCTGATGAAGAAGCATGGCAATCTGTTGAACCTATTGATCTTATAATGTTTTCCCCTGTATTCGGAAAAGAACCAACGGAAAGATCTGATATCCGTATGGCTTATGATGATAAATATCTGTATACAGGAGCAAAACTCTATTACAAAGATGTTTCCATGATAAGATCAGCTAGTTATAAAAGAGATTATTCGGGGATGGGCGGTGACTGGTTCGGCTTTATTCTTGACACATATAACGACAAAGAGAATGCTGTTGCATTTTTTACCTCGCCTGACGGTTTAAGGTTTGATGCAAGTATCCGGAAAGATGCTGTTCTTACTAATCCGACCGAGATGCCGATGAACATGAGCTGGAACACCTTCTGGGATGTAGTTACAAAACGGGATCAGGAAGGATGGACAACAGAAATAAGAATTCCCCTTTCAAGTATCAGGTTCCAGGAGATAAATGGTGAAGTAAGGATGGGGATAATCATACAAAGATGGATACCTGCTAAAAATGAAACAGATCTTTACCCTGCAATACCCCCTAACTGGGGAGACGTATCAGTTATGAAACCCTCACAGGCACAGGAAATTGTACTTAATGGCGTAAAACCAGGCAGGCCGTTTTATATTGCTCCTTATGCCGTGGCAGGTTTTGAAAGCATATATGATCTTAACAGTGATGCAACACAGTATTTAAAATCCGATGATCCTGTAATTGATGCGGGTCTGGACATTAAATATGGTCTTACAAGCAATCTTGTCCTGGATCTTACTGCCAATACCGACTTTGCACAGGTAGAGGCTGATAATCAGCAGGTTAACCTCACAAGATATTCGCTCTATTTCCCTGAAAAGCGGCTCTTCTTTCTGGAGAGGGCAAGTGTTTTCGATTTCACCACCGGGAGAAACGACAACCTTTTTTACAGCAGAAGGATAGGATTGAGTGAACAGGATGAAATGGGAAATCAGGAACTTGTACGTATCTATGGTGGGGCAAGACTCACGGGCAGGCTTAAAAAGTGGGATGTTGGATTTCTGGATATGCAAACCGCTCCGCTCCGAAAGAAGAATGCATCGGGCACATTTACCGAGATACTACCGTCAGAGAACTTTGGTGTATTAAGGCTTCGCCGCCAGGTGATAAATGATAATACTTATATCGGAGCTATCGCAACAAGCCGGTTGGGAGCAGACGGATCATATAATTTTGCCTATGGTGTTGACGGTATTTTCCGTATCTTCGGTGACGATTACCTGGATATTAAATGGAGCCAGACCTTTGAAGACTCTGTAAGCAACACCTCGGTAAAAGATCCTTCACTTTTTACTGTTTCGTGGGAAAGACGCGCAAGAAAAGGCATTGGCTACCGACTTGGATATATGCAATCAGGTATCCATTTCAATCCCGGCGTCGGTTTTGAAATGCTCAATGACTATACTGCCGTTAATGCCGCATTAAGTTATGGATGGCTCCCGGGTGAAGATTCAAAGCTTTACAGTCATTCTCCTCAAACCAGGATGTTTTACAGGACCTATATTGACAACGGGTCAATGATGAGTTTCACAAGTTACTCCGGCTGGTCCTTCGTAACAAAAAGCCAGTGGATGCTCGACCTGAACCTCGTTTACAATATTGATAACCTGCGCGACAGTCTTGAAATAAGTCCGGGGGAATTATATATCAACCCGGGTAAATATTATTATTCTAACCTGTGGATCATGTTAGTCACCCCGATGTCAAAACCATTTTATGTAAGGTCGAGAATCCAGGCAGGACAATATTATGATGGTTCAAGGCTCTCGGTTCAGATGGAACCGACATGGAATATTTCCAGGCATTTTGAACTGGGGGGTATATATAATTTCGATCATGTGAACATCAGTAAAAGAGACGTTATATGGACCAATCATATCCTCGGAATTAAGGCTATTTATCTGCTCAATACAAAGTTTTCGGTAAATGCTTTTATCCAGTACAACAAATCTGTCCATGAGATTATATCAAACCTGCGTATAAGGTATAATCCTAAAGAGGGAAATGATCTTTACCTGGTGTTCAATGAGGGACGTAATACGAATCTGACACGCGAAGTGCCCAACCTGCCGGTTTATTATTCAAGGGCAGTTATGGTTAAGTATACCTATACCTTTAATTTGTAATCAGTTATAAAGCAGCAGATGCCGTTTATATCTGTCTATTCAAAGTCAACAAGGTATTTATACAATTCACTTTTTGTTGAAAGGATGACAGTGGTTGTTGAGTCAAATGTCCTCTCGAAGGTCTCCATCGATTTTACGAAGGTGTAGAGGTTCCTTGCGGCAGCTGACTGGTCATATGCTGCTGCATAGATAGCAGTGGCACGGGCATCAGCTCTACCCCGTATCTCTTCTGCTTTCCTGTAGGCTTCCGACTGAATCTTTTTCAGGTCGCGTTCTCTTTCACCATTGATCTTTGAAGCTTCACCCTGCCCCTCCGATCTGAATTTTTCGGCAATACGGATTCGTTCGCTTATCATTCTCTCATATACCTGGGTTTGTACCTCCGGAACATAATTGAGATGTTTCAGCCTGACATCCAGTATTACAATTCCAAGATCACTGGCTCTCTCATTTGATGACTTAAGGATCATATCCTGTATCTGCAGTCGTCCTTCATTGATATCAATAAGCGTATCGCCTACCTCTTCTCCAATCGAACCTGATGAGGCGGGAATCCTGTTCACACTTCGCACAACTTCCAGGAGATCATGGTTTGCGATATAATCACGTGTTTCTCCGTCAAGGATATCCGCCAGTCTTGATATAGCTCCGCGTTCATCGGTAAGTCTTTTGAAGAACTGCAGAGGGTCCGTGATCTGCCAGCGGGCATATGTGTCAACAAAAATGAATTTTTTATCCTTTGTGGGGATCTGGTTGGGATCTCCATCCCATTCTAAAAATCTCTTTTCAAAATAATTGGCTTTTTGAATAAAAGGCATCTTCATTTTCAGCCCGGGAGTTGTTTTTGCTTCACCGATAGGTTTTCCGAATTGTGTAATTACAACCTGCTCCGTCTCCTTCACCTTAAAAACTGTTCCCAGGATCAATATAAGCGCAGCAAATATGAGGACAATCTGCATTATGAGTTTTTTGTTTTTCATGATTTCCGGTATTATTTATTTGTCATTTGCATCTGTAGCAGAGGAAGCACATTATTGCCCTCTTCATCCGTGATGATTTTGTTTCCCAGTTTCGGTATCACACTCGTCATTGTTTCGAGGTAGATCCTTCGCTTGGTAACCTCCGGGGCTTTGATATATTCCCTGTACAGGGCATTGAACCTTGCTGCCTCACCAAGTGCATTGTTCACACGTTCGGTAGCATACCCTTCGGCTTTCTGGATTGTCTCTTCCGCTTCTCCCGTGGCTCTTGGTATGATTTTATTATATTCCGACCTGGCCTGGTTTAACAAAGTTTCCTTTTCCTGCTGTGCCTGGTTTACGGCATTGAAGGCATCCTTGACCGGGTCGGGAGGATTAACATCCTGCAGTACCACCTGTTCTATCTTGATGCCCAGGGAGTATTCAGTGCATAATCTCTGGATCTCTGCCAGAACACTTGTTGCTATTTCAATTCTTCCAACCGTAAGTACTTCATTTACAGTCCTGTCGCCGACAATCTGCCTCACGCATGCTTCAGTTATGTCGCGCATGGTATTCACCGGCTCTCTTACCTTAAAAAGGTACTTGTATGCATCGCTGATACGGTACTGGACAACCCATTCCACATCAGCAAGGTTGAGGTCACCGGTAAGCATCAGTGATTCATCCGCAGTACCCACTTTTGTATACTGCGACTGTGCTTGAATCCCGCTGCTTGTAGTACGAAAACCAAACTCTTCTTTGTTCTGCCTTTCCACTGCTACCTTATACACTCTCTCAAGGATGGGGAACTTCAGGTGAAGTCCCGACTCTTCCTGCCTGATATATTTGCCGAAACGTGTTATAACGCCTACCTCTTCAGGTCGCACCTGGAAGAATGTCATCGAGAGGAGTATAATCAGTAGTAACCCGGAAATGATATACTTTAACCATGGCATAATCTGGTTCCATTCCGGTGGTTTGCTTGTCTTGTTAAATTGATTGTATTCCATATATTTAACATTTTGTATTTGTACAAAGATAACATTAATGATAAACTTATCCTTTTCTCATGCGGGATCTTCTTAAATGCGATGTCTTTCCAGGTGTCTGCGAGGAATCTTTTACATGGAAAATCATTGCTTATTTTGTTTTTTGTATCTCAGATGGTCAATATGGAATAAATTGATAGTAAATTTGTCTATTAAATAAATAAAGGGACAATTATCTATGAAACGGACTATTATTATTACAATTATTGTTTTTACAGCAATAACACTGGCACTATTTATCTTCAACAAAGTTGTTTCAAGGGATAAGGGCGTTAATTTATATGCAGAAGCAAAGAGAGGACTTTTTGAAATATCGGTAGCTAATTCCGGTGAGTTGTTCGCTGAAAAATCGGTTGATATTAAAGGTCCCGAAATCGACATGGGAAATCAACGACAGCGTGGAGGAGGAGGAGGACCAGGTGGTTTCGGTAGAATGCGTGCAATGGATTTTGAGATCCAGGATATTGTAACTGAAGGTACAATGGTGAAAGAAGGTGATTATATTGCACAACTCGACAGGACTGAATACGACAACACACTGAAGGATGAACTTGAGAACCTGGTGACCCTGAAGTCAAACCTTGAGATGAAGATCCTTGATACGGCAGTAACACTCACTGACCTGAGAGATGATATCAAAAATCAGCAATACATTGTTGAGGAGGCAGAAATAACTCTTGCCGAATCTAAATATGAACCGCCTGCTACAATACGCCAGGCAGAGATAAGCCTTAATAAAGCACAACGGAACCTTGAACAGTTGAGAAAGAATTATACACTGAGAAAAGCTCAGGTGCTGGTAAATATTAATCAGCAGAAAAAGGCTTTAACCGATGGTACTGAAATGGTAGAAGCACTCCAGAATTTTCTGGCACAGTTTACAATAAGAGCACCCTCTTCCGGTATAATCATTTACAAGGAGGACTGGAACGGAACAAAAAGAAAAGCAGGATCATCGGTTAATCCTTTCGACAGGGTTGTGGCCACTCTCCCTGATCTTTCCTCAATGATTTCCCAGACATATGTAAGCGAGATAGAGGTAAGCAAGGTAAAGGAAGGACAGAAAGTCTTCATTACCATAGATGCACTGCCTGAAAAATCATTTACCGGTACAGTTACCAGTGTTGCAAATATAGGTGAAGTGCTGCCTAATTCAGATGCCAAAATGTTTGAGGTGCTGATTAAAGTGGATGGTTCCGATAATTCACTCAGGCCTTCAATGACAACATGGAACAAGATCATAATCAATACTATCAATGATGTTGTTTACATTCCTACCGAATGTGTCAGGACAGGATCCGACGGTGTTACTTATGCATATACTAAGAAAGGCGACAAGCAGGTTGTGCTCCTCGGTGAAATGAATGACAAAAATATAATTGTCAAAAAGGGACTTGAGCCGGGCGACATGGTTTACCTGGCTCAGCCTGAAGAACCCTGGAAATTCAAGATTACAGGTGAAGAACTGATCACTCAAAATCTGGAAGAATAATAAGCCGGTATGATGTTATGAACCTCCTCTCCCGCTAAAGCGGGAAGCAGAGGTAGGTTCGATCGTAGATCCTCAGAAAATCTAATCGTGCGATCGCATGATAATTTTAGAGAATTTTTCATTATCTTGATATTAAAATTCATTTAGTCAGACTGAATTTTTAATTATATGCTGGTTTAAAAAACTACAATATGGAAATAGTTAATAAAATACTGGAATTTGTGATCTTCCGCATAGGGGAATATGAGCTGAAAGTCTATACTCTCCTGGCCGCTTTGCTGATCTTCGTGGTTACCAAGTTGTTAATATGGATCATTAAAATAGGGGTAATCAAAAAACACTGGTTTAAAAAACTCGACAAAAGCACTTCGTTCTCACTGTTCCACATCATCAGATATGTAGTCTGGACAATATCAATTATCCTGATACTTGATACAGTAGGAATAAGCATCACGGTACTGATCGCCGGATCTGCTGCACTTCTGGTTGGTGTAGGACTCGGATTGCAGCAGACTTTCAATGATTTTATTTCGGGGATTATCCTGCTTGTTGAGGGAACAACCAGAATCGGTGATGTGCTGGAAATTGACGGTGATGTGGTAATGATACAGAATATCGGACTGAGGACCTCCAGGGGATTGAACAGGGACGATATAGTTGTCATAATCCCCAATTCATTAATTACAACCAATAAAGTAATAAACTGGAGCCACCAGTCGAAAAAGACCCGTTTCAGGATTAATGTCGGAGTAGCTTATGGAAGTGATGTTGACCTGGTTATCAAAATCCTGGAAGAAAGCGCATTAGAGCATCCTGATATAACTGAAAAAAACCTTATTGAGGCAAGATTAATTGACTTTGGCAATTCTTCTCTTGATTTCCAGGTTCTCTTTTTCAGCAGTAATGTTTTCAGGATCGAGAAGGTGAAAAGTGATATCAGGAAAATAATTAACAGGAGATTCATTGAAAATGGCATAGTAATTCCGTTCCCCCAGCTCGATCTTCATGTCAGGGATGGTAAAAAATCATAACAAAATGGTTAATTTTGAAAATGTGGAGAAAGATTCTTCACTCCACTTCGTTTCGTTCAGAATGACAGGAACGTATGTGATACCGGAAATTTATTGAAATTTGCCTTCAGGAATATATAATGGATTTCTTTCATTAAACCGTCTGATGAAAGAAAACATTATTCTTTTCTTCATCCTGTGCCGGAGCTTAATGAATTCATCATATAGCTCATTGTCTTTCTTAATTAACATTTTTACACTTTGTATATCATAAGTCCAGGTATTACCGGTCTCAAAATCAATAAGATACGGAATATAATCCTTTCTCATCGATTTCTCCCATGATGGCGAATAACGATCATAAGGTCTGTAATATCCCCTGGCATACGGATCACTAACAGGCAGGTAATCCGGGTAAATGGAATAAGGGTAATAATATGACCTGTAATCGGACGGATTATAATAACTGCTGTCATTGTATTTGATCTCGGCAACGATATGACATATCCTTCCCATAAATGTGAACGGGCTGAAATTGCCCAACATCTGCATATAAATAATACCATTATTTGCATATCCCCATATCATGTGCCTGTCCACTTCATTCTTCACACCCTCGTCATCATAATAATATAACTTTTCATCAGCTGTTAACTTTTCAAAGAAATCATCACTGTAATAATCGATAGATGTTACAATTTTCGTTTTTGGTATGGGATTATTCATCTTAACCATGTTGAAATCAAGATAAATACCATCAGTGAACCTGAAGTCAGTAGTATATTTGACCATCCCCTCCTGCTCCTGGCTATATAGTGACAATTGAGAGCTTCCGGCAAAAATTCCAATGAATATTATCAAAAACCCCGGCAATTTCTTCATAATGATAAATGCTTTATCATTCGGATTTATAATAATATATCTGATTTACAAAATTACTAATTTCCCTCACAGGATTTTTATTTCACAGAATCTTACAATCCGGACATATATCCCACAGATTAAACAGACATTTTTATTAGTTTTGACAGAGTGTTCAAAGATTAAAGACTATACCTGACGGTTTATATATTTTAACCTCAGATGAAATATATAAACATTGCCGAAAAGCCAGGGTATAGATTATAAAGCAGAAAATGTCGATGAGAAACCCGTAACAATATATTTGTTTTTCAGAAAAACATTTAATGATTGACTTTTGTGATATTGTTAACCAAAAAAACAAGTAATGAAAAAGTCAATTGAATTATTGATTCACGTATTACTCTGGGCACTGCTCTATTTCACCTTCTGGTATATCCTCAGGTTAATACCGGGGTATCCGGGAATCCCTGAATATGATCCATTGGCAGACGTTAGTTTGTATGCATGGAATGTGTTGATAATCATCTCCCTGGCAATTCCTTTCTATACAGGTTACTTTGTGACGCCTTTTCTTTTTTATCATAAGAAGAAAAAGTTGTTCATAACACTCACGATTTTGTTCGGAATATTTTATCCCGTCATGACAAGCATTATGGATGACGGTTTTATTCCCGGGGTATTTCTTCAGACACTTTTCTCGCTGGCCTTTCTCAATGCATTTCTGGTGCTGGGTATCAGTTTCCGGAGCTTTTTAGCATTTATTGAACAAAAAAGGATTCAGGAGCAGATGGAAAAACAAAGCCTGAAAAGTGAACTGGATCTGTTAAGAGTGCAGCTGAATCCTCATTTCCTGTTCAATACATTAAACAACATCGATACATTGATTAAGGTAAACCAGGATAAAGCCTCGCAGTCGTTAATAAAACTGTCGGATATAATGCGTTATATGCTGCATGATTGCCAGTCCGACAGTGTACCCCTGGAAAAGGAAATTGAATATGTCAGGAATTATGTTTCTCTTGAAAAGCTGAGATTGAAGAATCCTGACTTCCTGAATTTCAGCATAAATGGAGAGAAGAGCGAAAAAAGAATTGCTCCCATGTTATTTATCCCGTTTATTGAAAACGCTTTCAAACACTCAATTGATACCAATCGTGAAAATGGTATTATTATTCAATTGAATGTTGATAAAAACCATATTAACTTTATATGTGAAAACCTGTACGATCATCAGGTTTCTGAAAAGGATAAAACACCGGGTATAGGATTAACTACAATTAAAAAGAGACTTGAACTTCTGTACCCCGGCAAACATCTGTTAAATATTGACGATGACGGCATTAAATATAAAGTAAAACTTGAGATACAGATAAATGATAATTAATTGCATTGTAATAGAAGATGAACCACTTGCATTGCAAAAGGTAACAGGATATATAAAACAGATCGGTTATCTGAATCTTTTGCAGGAATTCAGCAATGCAACTGATGCTATAGCTTATCTTAAAACGAACCGTGTTGATCTGATATTTCTGGATATCAGAATGAAGAATCTTACCGGGATCCAGTTACTGGAGTCTTTACAGGAAAAGCCACTGGTGATAATCACCTCTGCTTATGATGAGTATGCCCTTAAGGGTTATGAACTGAACGTTTCCGATTACCTGTTAAAACCATTTTCTTTTGAAAGGTTTGTCAAGTCAGTTGAAAAAGTATATGCCCTGATCAATGCCGGTAAAAAAGATGGTTCCCATGATCATATATTTGTAAGAACAGAAAACAGGATTGAACAGGTTGGCCTCGATTCCATACTCTATATCAAAGGAATGAAGGATTACCTGCAAATTGTAACAACAGGGAAGAAGATAATGACATTACAGTCGTTCAGAAATATTCTTAAGTTTTTGCCTGAAGACAAATTTATCAGGGTCCATAATTCATATGTGGTTGCGATCTCAAAAATCGAAAGTATAGAAAGGAACCGGATAAAGATCGGTAATGAAACTATATCTGTTTCGGGCAGTTATAAGGAGGGCTTTTACGATATCTTAAAACAGAGGAAATACCTTATATAAGTTTTGAATTACTTCAGGACAAAGCATTTCAACACAATGAGATAACATCTACAATTCAAGGTATTCTGAGAATCTAACATCTATGTGCTGATTGAACCATTTATCGATAATTGGTTTCTTAAACCTCCATCCCTTCCCCAATTTTGCTGCCGGTATTTTCCCGTTTTGTGCCCAGGTATAAATCGTCTGAGGTTTTAACTTAAAATACACCGGTCTAAAGCCAGTCTCCATCGTGGAGACACTTAACTCTTAATGCTGTACCCGTAATAAACGCGAAAATAAATTTAGCATATATAGTAATTATCTCGTAAATTTGATAATTCTCTACCCCCGTGATTATTAAGTATCGGTTATTATCAGGCAATAGCATTATATCTGTTTGCCGGAATGCAAACAGTATAAACTCTTTTATTATGCTATTGTAACTGACGGGGCCGTGCATTAAATGGACC
Organism: uncultured Rikenellaceae bacterium; assembly: GCA_964638955.1. Taxonomy (GTDB): domain Bacteria; phylum Bacteroidota; class Bacteroidia; order Bacteroidales; family VadinHA17; genus LD21. The sequence goes on from CAZWZQ010000015.1 coordinate 64,406, forward strand.
AGGGTAAATAACTTAAAAGAGAAATACCTGCTCTTATCAGGCAAATGCGGGTTGTAATGCGGAATTATGATGGTACTAAAAGGAAGTTAGGGGGCATTATTGAATTCCAGGCAACCAGTTGAAATTATAAGAAATCCTTA
>CAZWZQ010000016.1:0-63442 GCA_964638955.1 uncultured Rikenellaceae bacterium
ACGTTACTACTTCAAAGAACGACTTTGTACCCTGCAGTAACTCAGGACACACGCCAGTGCCTAACACGGACAAATTAATAGGTTTCCTGCTACACGGGACGACTTGTCCCGTGAAACGGGAAGTTGTCACGGTTTCGCTTAGCAACACCTCTGCCCTGCAAGCCGGCTCCTCGCTAAAATTGCCCACCGGGCAATTTATTAACGCCTACCTGCCGGTAGGCAGGCTTGGCCCTATTGCCGGGTTAGTTGCCATTTCCCACAACACGACAAACGGGATTAAATTCTGTTGCTAACGATAAATTAAATATTTGATTTTAAGATAAAAAATGTAAATTGCAGATATATAATGATTTAATAATAATTAATTTTACCGTTGGTCAAAATCTAAAATTTATAACAGCATAAATATGAAAAAATATCTAATTACAATAATTGTTTTTTTGTTTCTGATACAATCATTATCATTTTCACAAACAAATATCAGATTATCAAAATTATGGGAACTGGACAGTGTATTAATGACCCCTGAATCAGTAGTATTTGACAGTTTGCGTAATTGCTTATATGTTAGTAACTTCAATGATAAAGGGGGATTCAGAAAAAAAACAGATACGATATTTGATGAATGTATAACCAAGGTTGATTTGGAAGGTAATGTAACAGAACTCAAATGGGTTGATAATTTAATAGGCCCTTCAGGGATTACTATATTCAAAGATACCTTATATGTTATTGAGAGAGGGTATTTGACTAAAATCAATATTGAGAAGCAATCAATTACTAAGAGGATACCTATTACTGGAGTGGGCTTTTTAAACGATATTGTAATAGATAAAAATGGAGATATTTACATTTCCGATTCCGGAGAAGGAGCAATATATAAAATAGTAGGCGACAATAGTAGGTTGTGGCTCAAAGATACTATCTTGCAAAATTCTAATGGACTTTATATTGACAACGATAAATTAATAATTGGGAATCAAGGTAATGTAAACCTGATTGCTATACTAATAACCGATAAAACAACTAAGGTTTTAGCATCGAGTATTTCAAAAGGGATTGATGGAATAAAGAAATATAGGCAAAACTATATTGTATCTTGGCAATATGATATTTTTATGGTTGATGAACGAGGCACTTCTCAAGTTATATTAAATACAAGTGAAGGGGACAATTGGAATGCTGATTTTGAATTGATTGAAAGTAAAAATATTATTATTGTTCCAACATTGTTATCAAATAAATTAATTGCATATAAGATTAACTATGAATAATAAATGGCAACTAACACGGACAATAAAATTAATAGGTTCCCCGCTACACGGGACAAGTTGTCACGGTTTTTGCATCCTGTCCCGATAACTATCGGGAGATATCGGGATCTGACTCAAAGAAGTTTTGCTGGTTAGCTGCCATTAGCCACGATTATGAAATATCATCAAATTAACATTTAAACTCTGAACTAATAACTTTATAAGACCTATGAAAAAGAACATTAATGACTCAATTAAACCTGTTATTCAAGAGAATCATTTTGGATTTGAGGATCGTCGGCACTTTTTAAAGACATTCGCAACAACAGCTGCAGGTGCTTTGATCGCTCCAACTCTGATTACTTCTTATAGTGAAATTTCTCTAATACCACAAAAGCGCTATCCTGATCCATCTATCTTAATTATTGATAAACGATTTGAAAAGTATTGCCAGTTTAATGCAGCTGTAGAGTGTCTTTGGACTGGTGCACGTTGGGCGGAAGGGCCGGTGTGGTTCGGCGACTGTAGGTTTTTACTTTTCAGTGACATCCCAAACAACACTATTTTCAGATGGACTGAAGAAACAGGAAAAGTAAGTAAGTTTCGGACTCCTTCAAACTACTCGAATGGAAACACGAGGGATCGTCAAGGACGATTGATTACATGCGAACATAACACGCGCCGTGTGACACGGACTGAACCTGATGGCACAATTACAGTGCTTATTGACAAGTACCTAAATAAACGATTGAATGCACCCAACGATGTTGTCGTACACTCAAATGGAAGCATTTGGTTTACTGATCCTGGTTATGGAATTCTTTCAAATTATGAAGGCCATTTAGATAAGTTTGAATTACCAACTAATGTTTATCGGCTTTATCCATCCACTGGAGAAATAATTGTAGTATCTGATGAATTTGTTCGACCTAATGGACTCTGTTTTTCTCCTAACGAAAAGCTTCTTTATATCGTCGACACAGGACAACCAGCAGATAAGCCTCAGCCAATCAAAGTATTTGATGTGATTGAAGGAAAGAAACTTACAAATGGCAAACTCTTTTGTGACATGGGTAAAGGTGGTGCAGATGGAATCCGATGTGACATTGATGGAAATGTATGGGCAGCTTCTGGTGGTGGCGGTGAAGGCTATGACGGAGTGCACATTTTCGCATCTGACGGAAAACTAATTGGCAAAATTTGTTTACCAGAGATCTGTGCGAATCTTTGCTTTGGCGGGATAAAACATAATCGATTATTTATGACAGCAAGCCAATCACTTTACTCTCTATATGTTAACACTCAGGGTGCTCAAATGCCGTAAAACTGATTAACTTAATAATTGACTTAATATAAAAAATAACAGCAGCTAACACGGACAATAAAGTACATAAACTTGTCATGGTTTTTGCATCCCAATAGCTCCCGATAGTTATCGGGAGGGGACGTTTCTGCTTCCTATACAACAAAGTTAAACCAGACAAACCCGGATCCCGCTAGTGTTTTCAATAAAATTCAGTGTACCTTGACCACGGAAAGGTATTACATAAATTCCTTTTAAAATGTATCAACTTCTTTTCGAATATTTTAAAGAAAGAGCTGGGATAGAGGAGAGAGCTTTCGCAGAAATCTCCAAGTATTTCGAAAAAACCAATACGAAAAGAAATGAAATCTTAATATCCCCAGGATATGTATGTAGGTTCAATATTTTCGTGAATAAAGAATGCATCAGGTTATTTATGATAAATGATAAAGGTTATGAATTAACTAGATACTTTGCTTTTGAGGGTACTTTCGGTACCGCACTTTCAAGCTTTATCACTCAGAAACCAAGCAATGAATATATACAAAGTATTGAAAAATCTGAATTACTGATAATTAGTAGAGAACATTTTTAAAATTTAGTTGAGTCCTCTCCTGCCGTTAATAAGATATATAGACATATTCTAGAATCAGCTTATCTTACTTCACAACAAAGGATATATGGATTTCAAGGACTGAGTGCAATAGAAAAGCTCAAATGGCTTATGGTTTACCAACCAAAAATATTAACCCGGCTTTCAAATAAAATGGTTGCTTCTTATCTTGGGATTACTCCATATACTTTAAGTCGACTTAAGACCTATTTATAGTTTTTACTGATTTCATTTTATCATTATTACCTTTTTCAATAGTACTAGTTAAAATATTGCTCTAGAGCAACATCCAGATTAAGCCTTTACAGTTCCTTTGCAGAAAAAACTATGGTAAAGACTTTTAAAATCTGGAGAAGAGTTGTAATATTTTGCCTCATAATAATATCAAATTCAACAACATATTCCCAAATCCCTAAATCTATTACTCCCCCACTGCCAGTTGAATTAATGTTAGGTAACGATAGAATTAGTTTTCAAATGGTTGTCAAAAAACAATTTAAACCAGATAGTAAATTCGGATTCTTTGGTCTGGCGACCTATAATGCTAGTTATACAAATGACCAATCAGACAATGATCTTGTAATCCCAATCCAAATCAGTTATTCTTTCTGGAAAGGATTTGGAATTATGACAGGTGCTACAATGAATTCTAAATCAGGTTTTTCACCTATAGTAGGTCCGCAGTATAATTTTGCCAATAAAAAAATCCTAGCAATCACAGTTTTATCATTTAATCCAAATGCTGATAAAAACATCCAACTATTTGGCTTATATGAGTTTAAGCCACCATTAAATGACAAATGGTCAATTTATAGCAAACTCCAGTTTGTATATAACTATAGTATAAATGAAGATTCTCACCAGAGAAGCTATCTTCAATTAAGGGCAGGTATGAGATTTAACACTTTAGCTTTCGGTCTTGGGACTAATCTGGATCAGTATGGACCATATAGAATTAAAAAAGAAAACTATGGGATCTTTCTCAAATGTGAGTTCCTAAACTGACCTTTTATCATCACAGAAAATGTACAATAATTTGTTTACTCCCAAAAGAGAAAATCGAAAAAATCACAGCTGCTAACACGGACAATAAAATTAATAGGTTTCCCGCTACACGGGACAAGTTGTCACGGTTTTTGCATCCCGATAGCTCCCGATAGTTTTCGGGACGGGATGTTCCTGCTATTTAGACAACTTCGTAAAAACCACTCAAAACCGGACCCCGACTTCGATTCGCCTAGTCGGGCAAAGACTGTAACTTTAAAAAATTACTTCAGCAAAACCAATGTTTTAGTTTTAATAGAATATATTTGTTTGGCAGAAACTGTACTACCTTATAAATATTTTGATTATGAAAAATAAATTAATTAAAAAGGTTCTTCAAATATTGGTTTTATGCTCCATTAATTCGGCTCTGGTCTTTTCACAGTATGTTGGTCAGTTTTCAACATTTCAAACAATCAAACCGCAAGTGCCAGTTAAAGCATACAGCTTTGATCTAAGTGACGTTAAGTTGCTCGACAGCCCTTTTAAAGATAACATGGAACGCGATGGCAGATGGTTGCTGAGCATTAACAATACTCGTTTGTTACACAGTTGGCGGGTTAACGCCGGTATGTCGACACATGCACGGCCATTTGGAGGATGGGAAGGTTTAGATGTTGAGTTAAGAGGTCATACCGCAGGACACGTACTTTCGGGACTTGCCCTGATGTATGCCTCAACCGGTGATATTGCTTATAAAAGCAAAGGCGATTCCCTGGTAAGGGCATTAGCTGATATTCAGCAAGTACTTAACCAGGGTGGTTATATCAGCGCATTTCCTCAGAACTTAGTAAATCGCGCCATAGAAGGGAAACCGGTTTGGGCACCATGGTACACCTTACATAAGGTAATGGAAGGATTAATCGATATATATCAATATGCGGGTAATAAACAAGCCCTGGATGTGGTTACTAAAATGGCTGACTGGGCATATCACAAACTCGAGAACCTGTCGCCCGAACAGTTGGCAACCATGCATAAAACAGAATTTGGCGGTATGATGGAAGCTGCATACAATTTATTTGCAATTACAGGGAATATAAACGACAAGAAACTGGCAGAATTCTTTTACCATCATGCAATTTTGGACCCTTTGGCCCAGAAAGAAGACAAATTAGCCGGGAACCATGCAAATACCCAGATCCCTAAAATTATTGGCGAAGCAAGAGGCTATGAACTAACCGGAAATGATAGGGAAAAGACTATCGCAGATTTTTTCTGGCAGACAGTTATTGATCATCACACCTATGTAACAGGAGGAAACAGTGATAGAGAATTCTTCTTTGAGCCCGATCAGATTTCGAAGCACATATCCAATGCAACAACAGAATCGTGCAATACCTACAATATGCTAAAACTCACACGTCACCTGTTTACATGGACTGCAGACATAAAATATGCTGATTACTACGAACGGGCTTTGTATAACCATATTCTGGCCTCGCAAGAGCCTGAAACAGGAATGGTAACTTATTTCTTATCCTATACTCCCGGCACATTTAAAACATATTGTACTCAAGATAGCTCATTCTGGTGTTGCGTAGGAACCGGATTTGAAAACCATGCAAAATATGGTGAAGGTATTTACTACCACGACGATAAAGGTATTTATGTGAATCTGTTCATACCATCGGAATTGACCTGGAAAGAAAAGGGTATTAAATTGGTTCAACAAACCAAATATCCGGAAGAGGCTACCACCCACCTGACAATACAAGAAATAAAAGAGGGGAATCTACCTCTGTATATTCGCTATTCCTCGTGGGCAACTTCTGGTGCTACAATAACCATTAACGGAAAAAATATTAAAATTAGCCAGAAGCCGGGCAGTTACATTGTACTGAACAGAAACTGGAGGGTTGGTGATAAAATAGATATTACCTTCCCAATGTCATTACACCTGGTTGCAACGAACGATAATCCGAATATGGCAGCAGTAGTATATGGCCCGATAGTACTGGCCGGTAATATGGGTAATGAAGGGATAAAAGCTCCTGCTCCTTTTGCTAAGGATCAACTTGATTACAGAAACCTGGCTGTTCCTGGTAATATTATATCTACCTTAAATATTAATGGCAGAAAATTAAATGAATGGTTGATTCCGGTAAGTGGTAAACCACTGGTTTTTAAAACAGCAGGCGTTACATCGAGAGAAATCACAATGATTCCTTATTACCAGATTAGCAAACAGCGCTATGTTATTTATTGGAATCTAAAATAGATATAAAACAGCAGGAGTTTCTTAGAAAGGTTATTACAAACATGTTTTATCCAAAAACCCGGGTAAACTATGGATGATTCTATATTGTGTCCGATCTACTTTCCGGATAATTACTTTAAATTTTACAGATGATGGCAAATAATAGGTACCTTCATTGAAAATTTTTAGACTAACCATGCGACCTACTCTCATCCTTCTTACATTGCTGATTGCATTTTGTTTTTCTGTAAAAGCCCAGGAAGCACCAATCATATTGGAAATTGATGCAGGCAAACCTATAGGAGAAATGCTTGCCATCTATGCTTTTTTCGGATATGACGAGCCAAACTATACCTACCGGGAAAACGGCCGGAAACTACTTGCTGAAATTGCTGATTTGAGCCCGGTGCCAGTATATGTCCGAACCCACAATTTACTTACTACCAAGGAGGGCGAACCCGATTTGAAGTGGGGATTTACCAATGTTTATACTGAAGATAAGCAAGGAAATCAGGTTTATGACTGGACTTTATTGGACAAAATCCTGAATGCACAGATAGAGAATGGCCTGCGGCCGCTGGTAGAGTTAGGATTTATGCCTAAGGCATTATCCACTCAACCAGAACCTTACCGGCACGAATGGAGTACTAAAGGGCCATTTTGGACCGGTTGGACCTATCCGCCAAAGGATTACAACAAGTGGGCAGAATTGATTTATCAGCTAGTATTGCATGAAAAAGAGGTTTATGGTGAAGAAGAGATCGAAAAATGGATATGGGAAATATGGAATGAACCGGATATCGGGTATTGGTCAGGCACATTTGAGGAGTATTGTAAGCTGTACGATTATGGAGTAGATGCTGTGAAGCGTGCATGTCCGGATTGTACAGTCGGAGGGCCGCATACAACGGGACCTGCGGGAAAAAGTGGAAACGGGTATCTCTATCGTTTTTTAAACCATTGTGTGAATGGAACTAACTATGTTACAGGAAAGAAAGGTTCTCCATTGGAATACATTTCTTTTCATGCCAAGGGAAATCCGGAAATAACGGATGGTCATATTCGCATGAATATGGGAACTCAACTGGAAGATATTGCCAAGGGATTTGAAGCGGTTAAAAGCTTTCCGGAATTAAAAAATCTGCCGGTTATTATTGGTGAGTGCGATCCTGAGGGGTGTGCGGCATGCTCATGGAAGAGGGACCCCAAGTATGGGTATCGTAATGGAACTGTGTACCCCAGCTATACAGCTTCCTCTTTTGCTAAGATCTTTGAATTAACGGATGAATATGAAGTCAATTTGTATGGTGCACTTACCTGGGCATTTGAATTTGAAGATCAGGAGTGGTTTGCCGGATTTCGTGAATTGGCATCCAATGGAGTAGACAAACCGGTTATGAATGTCTTTCGGATGTTTGGAATGATGCGCGGGCAACGAGTCCTGGTAAAAGGAAATCCTTATCCGGCAAAGAAGGTTATCGAACAAGGTATCCGTGATCGTCCGGATATTAATGCGATGGCATGTGTAGACCAAAACGAGATGACCATACTGGTTTGGAACTATCATGACGATGATATTTTAGGGGAGATCAATGATATCGAGCTGACGATTCGCAATATTCCTGATGGACCTGCGCTCATGCAACACTATCGTGTGGACCAGGAGCTGAGTAATTCCTTTACTATGTGGCAAAAATTAGGTGCTCCCCAACAGCCTACAGAAGAAGAATATCGCCGGGTGGAAGCAGCCGGTCATTTAAAATTGCTTACTTCTCCTCAATGGATAACTGCGAAAGAGAATGGGACGCGTATACAGTTTTTATTACCGCGACAAGGAGTTTCTCTCATCAAATTGGAATGGTAACTGATAAGACCATTATCCTGGTCGCTGTATATGCAATGTGGGGGCTTAGGAATATTTCAAATTTCCTGCCATATGCAGGAGGATGAATTTCATTTTTTAATATCTCTCTTTGGATTAGTCAATCATTTAATCCTTTATCATTTCTCCACATTACTAAGGAAACAGAACCTAAATGTGTTGAATCTTTGATACGAGGTAGTAAAAGATGTATCTTTGAAATTGAAATTTAAGCAAGTAAGAAAGTTTATTGCTTTAATATATAGATATTTACATAAATTTAATACCTTATTAAAATGGATCGGAAAGAATTCTTTAAGACAACATGTGGAATGAGTATTGGTTCATGTGTTGGACTATGTTTTTTAACAAACAGTAACTTATATGCAGCCTCGAAACAGGAGTTCAGTGAAACAAAAGAAATTCCTGATGTGCCCGCAGATGCACGGCAAATTCAGAACTTACTATCCTATATCGATTCTTCGATGGACAAATCAACAAGAAAAAAAGTATTCGAAAAACTTGGTTATGAGCATACTACCAAAGAAAGTTTCAAAAATTGGATAAACGGATATAAAAACAACATAAAAGATTTTTTCGACATGGTTAATTCCGACAAGGACACTTACTGGGAAAGTATTGAGTACGATCATGAAAAATCAGCGATAAAAATTATAGGAAGGCTTGTCGATAAATGTGCTTGTGCATACGCCCAGCAACCTGACGCTCCCAAGTCTCTATGTACATATTGTTGTAAAAGTTTTCAAAAATATATGTTTGAAATGTTACTTGAAAAACCGGTAGAAGTCCGGATAGATGACGCGTTCCTTTTAGGAGGTAATAGATGCAGTACAACGATATTTGTTGATGGTAAGCTACCATTAGAAAAGATTTAATACAAACTGAGTACGACATGCGGTAAAGATGATCGCAGTTTCATTGCTAACACAGTTGTCAGGCCCGATCTGTCACAGGGCTATTAATTAACGCTCAGGCCTCATTATGGTCGGATCGTCAGCAGCAATAAATTAGTATGCGAGCGCTTGCTGCCCCAATCTTAAAGCCAGAGTTGCCAACTCACAAAAATCATATATAATGAGAATTAAAATCGATTCCGGAAGACCTGACTATCATCTCGAAATGGAACAGGTTCTTGCGTATCAAATACTTTTAACATAATTTAGCCAGCAGGTTATTTTACTTAATAATATTAAATCAAGATTTTATGAAAATAAAACCGGTAATGTTCCTGTTAGCAGGATTACTCTTATTAAATACGAAAGTTTTTTCACAGGATCCGAATTTTTACATTTTCCTGTGCTTTGGACAGTCAAACATGGAGGGCCCGGGAAGAATTGAAGAACAAGACAAAACGGTGGATGATCGTTTTCAGGTTCTGGAAGCGGTTGATTGTCCGAACCTGGGCAGGACAAAGGGTAACTGGTACCCGGCTACACCTCCCTTGTGTCGATGCAACACAGGTCTTTCTCCGGCAGATTATTTTGGCAGAACAATGGTCGCTAACCTTCCTGAGAACATAAGGGTAGGTATTGTTCATGTTGCTGTAGCGGGATGTAAAATTGAACTGTTCGATAAGGATAATTACCAGGCATATGCTTCAACGGCTGCATCATGGATGACTAATATAATCAACCTATACGGAGGAAATCCTTATGCTCATCTTGTCGAGATGGCAAAACTGGCTCAGAAAGACGGTGTTATCAAGGGAATTCTGTTACACCAGGGAGAGTCGGACACAGGTGATAACGAATGGCCTTTAAAAGTTAAAGGAGTATGCGACAATCTGATTAAAGACCTGGGTCTCAATCCCGAGAAAGTACCCTTACTCGCGGGTGAAGTGGTGAATGCTGATCAGGAGGGCGTTTGTGCAAGTATGAATTCAATCATTGCAACTCTGCCTCAGACCATTCCCAATTCGTATGTAATTTCTTCGAGCGGTTGCACAGATGGCCCGGACAATCTGCATTTCAATTCGGCAGGTTACAGGGAACTTGGAAGGAGATATGCAGTAAAAATGCTTTCGCTATTGGGTTATGAGATCACTGATTGTAAATGATTGATTATGTGAATAAACTGACTTACCATTGTAACACAAATCAGGATCTCGGCCTGCTATACAGGCCGAATATCTTTAACTTCCCATGATCCAAAAATAATCTGACATATGAAAACGTTAAAAAGAATTTTTATGGGGCTTGTTATCTTTATAGGACTTCTGGTGATTGCCTTTTTTATCCTGAAAATCAATCCGAAACCTAACATCATCTCCCTTGAACGGAGAGTTATTTCAGAAGAAGAAATTGATAAAATGGCCATGGATGCGGTTGGGCAGATGACAATTAAAGAAAAGGTTCAAATGATGAGCCCAAGATTAAAAAGCATGATGAAGTTCTTTTTCGAAATGTTAGGAGACGGGATGAGATATAATCAACACCCATATCAGGCTGGAGGCAACGAAAGATTAAACATTCCTACAGTAAGGTTTTTTGATGGTCCGAGGGGACTCGTCAGCGGTAAAACAACCTGCTTCCCTGTTTCAATTGGACGTGCGGCTTCATTTGACAGGGATCTTGAGTTCAGGATCGGGGATGCAATCGGGAAAGAGGTAAGAGCCAAGAAAGGTAACTATTTTGGCGGTGTTTGCATAAACCTGTTACGCCATCCGGCCGGAGGAAGGGCACAGGAGGGATATGGAGAGGATTCATACCTGACCGGACAAATGGGAAGTGCATTTATGAAAGGTGTTCAGAAGAATAACGTTATGGCATGCATTAAGCACTATGCTTTGAATAACCAGGAGAATACGAGGTTTGAAGTAAATGTGGAAGTTGATGAAAGGACTCTCAGGGAGGTATACCTGGCTCATTTTAAAGAGTGTGTTGACAACGGTGCTGCAAGTGTAATGGGGTCTTACAACAAATTTCGCGGGGACCAGGCATGTGCCAGTCCTTACCTACTGACAAAAGTTTTAAAAGAAGACTGGGGTTTCAGAGGTTTTACTATAAGTGATTTTATCTGGGGTGTCCGTAATACTGAAAAATCGGTAACTGCAGGACTTGACATAGAAATGCCTGCCGTAAGATTTTACGGCAAAAAATTGTTAAAGGCTGTTGAAAACGGAACTGTACCTGTAGTATATATCGATGAAAGTACTTCTCGTATCGTGCGGACAGTTTTAAAATTTGAAACAACTCCGGATCCTATACCTGAATACCCGGAATCTTTGATTGGTTGCAGGGAACACATTTCCATGGCTCTTGAAGCTGCCGAAAAATCGATCGTTTTGATGCAGAATAACGAATCGGTTCTCCCATTTGACAAATCCAGGATAAAAAAGGTCATTGTGGCTGGTAAGTTCGCCGTTAATGAGAATATCGGAGATCATGGCTCCAGCCGGGTATGGCCTGCTTATGTTGTTACACCGCTGGAAGGACTAATCAGTCAATACGGTTCAGCAATCGAATTTATTTATGACGATGGATCAGATCTTACAAGGTTAAAAGATAGTATTACAAAAGCTGATGCGGTAGTTTACGTAGTTGGTTATGATCACAGGGATGAAGGAGAATTTGTATCTAACAGTAAAGTTTCTGCCGGCGGGGACAGAAAAAGCCTCCGTCTTCACGAAGATGAAAGTCAATTGCTTCAGGAAACAGGCAGCCTTAACAAAAATTCTGTTGCAGTACTTATAGGTGGAAGTGCGATAATAGTAGAGGAATGGAAAGACAAGGTAAATGGGATAATTCATGCCTTCTATCCCGGAATGGAAGGAGGAACGGCAATTGCAAAAGTCCTGTTCGGCGATGTTAATCCGGGAGGCAAACTGCCATTTACTGTCGCGAAGGATGAAAGCCATTATCCTGATTTTGATATTGCAGCCACCGAAGTCTCCTATGACAGGTATCACGGGTATATAAGGCTGGATCATGACGGAAATAAGGCTCCTTTTCCTTTCGGATTCGGGCTTTCTTACACACAGTTTGCATTGGACAGCCTCACTGTTGAAACCAGGAATGACCAGGTTACTGCTTCAATCAGAATAACAAATACCGGAAACAGATCAGGAGACCAGGTTATCCAGCTTTATATAGGATTTGATGGTTCATCTGTGGAAAGAGAGCATAAACTGCTTAAAGGTTTTGAACGGATATCTCTGAAACCGGGGGAAAGTAAACGGGTATCCTTAAGATGTCCCTTTGATAAACTGAAATACTATGATCCCGCGACAAATACCTGGAGGCTTGAGAGCATGGAATACCAGGTTTACATGGGTTACAGCAGTGATGAAAATGACCTTATTATAGGCTCTTTCAGGATTGATTAACTTACCTCAAGGGTCATAATTCAGTAGTATCAATTTGTTTCTATTGCAGTTATGTAACAGATAACCTGAACTTTCCTAAGATTTGTGGTATGGAATACTGGAACGGACGTTTGTTTATTCCGGAATGGAGCGGCGATTTGGTGATATTGGTAAAGACTCTGTCAAAGCTGCATCCACATTGGCATCGGTCAAAAAAAAACACAAGAAAACGTTCAACAAGCTGAAACAGTCGATAACATTTGCATGGATATTATTGCATTTCTCAAAAATATTAAATATTGAACGTAGATAGAAATGGTCAAGGAACTCAAATTATCATATATACAATTGTTAAGGTGACTGAACAAAAATGGCATGGTGCATAACGCATATAAATAATGGCGGGGTTTTCAACCGTTTAAGTTTTAGTAATACGCAACAACTAAAGTTGCATACTGATACTTTGACTGGCACGTACACCACCGCAATTAATATGCAAGGGTAAGTGATTGTTATGTTTGTAGACGCAGTACGACAGGAACAAACATAAAAAGGCAAGAATTAAAACATGGATAATAAATCAATTATACTTGACGGAAAGGCTCTATCGAAAGAGATTGAAGCTGATTTGATTATCCAAAGTAATAATATTTTAGTTCTCTGAATCAATTAAAACATTCATCAATCTTGAAAAGTAGTATACTTAAATACACTTTATTGCTATATCTAATTATTATTCAAAGTACTGCCACGTCACAAAATGCGACTAACAATAAAGGGAGTGTGTTACAACAATTTGAATATTACGACCAACAAACTGAAAAGATATTCCTACATCTTGATAGGAATCTATACCAACCAGGTGATACAATATTGTTTCAGGCTTATATCAGGAATCATCAAACTGGAATATTTGAGACTAAAAGCATTTCTTTATTCTCCCTTCTTTTGGACCAAGCTCATAAAATGATTGACAGTGCAAGATTCAGAATAATTAACTCCACTGCCTCCGGATGGCTAAAAATTCCAAATACAATTCCTTTTGGAAATTATACAGTCATAGCTTTTTCGAGCATGCAAATGAATTATGATCCAGAATTTGTTTTCTCTGCTCCGATTAGGATTGGAGATCCAAGACTGGAGCAAGAGAAGTCTGACCTTATTATCAGAAAAGAACCTTTAAAATTAGATCAAATACCATTGACACAAGATGACATAGATCTAAGATTTTTACCAGAGGGCGGTACATTAATCTATGATTTAACACAAAGGATAGCTTTTAATGCTGTTACATCCGGAGGAAAAAATCTTCAAGTTACTGGAGAAATTATAAACCAAAAAGGTGAATTTATTGCTGATTTTAGTTCTGGAAGATTTGGACCAGGTATTATAGATCTAACTCCTTTATATGGAGATACATATTATGCTACTCTTAAAGGAGAAGATTTTTTAGGCATGATTTGGCCACTACCAGTGCCAGAGAAATCCGGGATTGCAATAAGGGTAAACAAATATGAAAAAGGAATAATTGATGTTTTACTGCAAGGAAAGGGAGTCAAGGGCAAAACCTATTCAATTGTTTTATCTGTTAGTGGTGTACCGGTTGTATCACAGTCTTTTAAGATAGATTCCATTTACAAATTAAGAATCCAAACGGAAGCCTTACCGGCTGGTACAGCATTCATAACTCTGTATGACAACGATTTAGGCCCTGTGGCAGAAAGATTGGTTTTTATCAATGAACATAAGAAACTGAATATTGATATCAGCTCATCATCCTCAGTAGTTAACCGGGGAGATGAATCTGAATTAATTCTCAATATAACAGATGACACAGGAAATAACCTCTGCTCAATTATTTCCATTTCTGTAGTAGATTCAACATCTGGCTATTACAAAGATCTACCCCATACTGATATTGAAAGTGCCTTCCTGTATGACAGAGTATTTTTAAACAACCTTCCTCTCAGGATAAAGCTCTACGGACTAAGTGAAATTGATAACGATACCATAGATCTTCTTTTAATGACTTATGGATGGAGAAAATTCAATTTAAAGCCTGATAGTGAAATCCATCCACCTATAGCAATTATGGATTATGATCAAATAATAATCAGTAATCCAGGGTCATTAAAAAATGGCAGATCGGAGATTACTTTAACATCTCTTGAAAGATCAGATATAATTTCATTACCAGTAAATATAAATAGGGAGGCAATCCTGCCATTTGACACACTTTACTCCTATGTCAGGCAGGTTATGATCTTACCAGACAAAAAACATAGAAATAATATCAATCCCGTGACAATTATATTTCCAACAAACCAGGACTTTATCGACAGAGTCAAGCGTTTAGATTTTGAATATGATTTTAATCTGCCAAATACCAACATTCATTTGACAAAAAAAGAAGAATTATTATTTTCTCTTGACACTATAATCATACTGGATGGAGTGACAATACTGGGAAAAGGAAGACGAAATCCAACCTATGTTAATAAAATAGAGGATCTATATAGATACGCTAAAACTAAAACGCTTACAAGTAGTGATTTTGAAGGATGTATTTATTTCGAGGACATCCTCAGAAGGTATAATCCTTATTACATCAATACAATTGAGAAATATGTGATACTTCGACCTGTAATTGCATCTTTTAGAAAGGGGGCAAATCCTGCACTTTTTGTTCTTAACGATGTTCCAATTGGTTTAGGTTATGGAAGTATTGACAGGATACCGGCATCTCAGATTGCATCTGTAACTATTCTCAAAGGATCGCAGGGATATACATTATATCGTGCTCTTGGTGGAATTATATTTGTAAATACAAAAACCGAAAGACCTTTAAATCAAGATTTGATACCCCAAAATGATCAAAATAAAAAAAAGAATGATCTTATGAGACCTGTCAGAATATTCAGGACTGAGATTGAGTATTATGTACCAACCAAAGAGGAGGTAGCATACAAACCCGAACTTCAGGGTCGCTCGACTATTCTGTGGAAAAACGAAATCCTCCTTGATGGAAAGGGTCCTGCTAAAATAAAATACCCAAATAACATTAACCCCGGGACAGTTATGGTTACTGTCAACGGTGTTTCGATAACAAATAATGTTGGATCTAAATCATTTAAATACTTTGTAAAATGACTATTAAACTTGTATTTGCTTCGCATATCATGACTTAAACAAAATATTTAACAAATTACAGCATGATATGCAACCCTTACATCAGAACGCCTTATAACACGGTCAATAAAGGTCATTTGTTTGTCACATTTTTTGCATTGATCTTCTGCTACTTAAACAGTAAAGTAAAACAAGATAAATCCGGATCACGCATGTGCTGTTAATAAAATAACAATAAAAAGACTTATTATCAATTCCTTAGCAACTTTGTACCGCGACACTCGCAATGTCCACAAAATCTTGTAACTTGACGGCAAAAATATGTACCATCCCGAGTACTCGGGAACGTTTACTTACTTTATTGCCGGACCATTAGCACACAGTTGGATTGATCCCTGCTCATTTAAAAATTAAAATAGTACAAAATGAAAACAGCAATAGTTATTATTATTATCGTAATTGCGACTTTGATAATCCTTTACCTTACTTTAGTTGGTAATACTGATAAATCAGTACCAAAGATTATAAAACTTGACCAACCAATCAATGTCATTGGATTGGAAATTAATACTGATGATAAAGCAATATATCAAGACGTCTCTAAAATTGCTAACCAGTTTAATATAATCAAAAAAACCTATCCTATTCCTAATTTAAAAGAGCCCTGGTCTTCAATTAATATAAGTAAAGACTATAATCCCGAAAAAGGAACGTTTATATATGTTGTTGGTGATGTTGTTACAGTGGTTGACAGTATACCCCCAGGACTAAAATCTTATGAAATACCACCATTGACTTATGCTGTATTTCGAATCAGACCAAAAAGTAAAATAGCATGGGGAATAACAATGGGAAGAATGAAAAAATTTATTTATACAGAATGGCTTCCAAATTCTACTTATGAGCCATCTGATTCATTTGGAGAATTCGAATTACATGATGAAAGGAGTCTGGGAAAACATCCAGAAATAAATCTTCATGTCGCTATAATAGAAAAAGTAAAATAAAGTAACAATAATTAAACTTAGATACTTTAAAACAAGATATTAAAATAAAACCGTGTGCTAATAAGGTCAATAAAATTAATAGGTTTGTCATGCCTGCCTGGCTGCGCCAGTCAAACAGGCATACCCTCGGTAATACAAACACCCTTTTTTCCCGGGCCCTTAGCGTTCATCTAGACGTGCTATCAGCCAGAATATCTAGTAAACCAGACACATAGACTAACAAAACATGGATATTAATGATCTTTTATAAAGCCTAGTATTGGCAGCCGATGGACTGCAAGTGGCTGAAACGAATGTAGACGGAATGGAAACGAAAGGTATTGAGCGCAGCGAAACCCTGCAGTGCAATGAAGGTGAAATGAGTAAAGCGGCTAGCTGGACAAAAAAGGTTGCTCCTTGTTGCAACAAAGGGATGGAAGAAATATGTAATATTCAAACCTGTATATTTATTTTTCCTGTACAAGTTTAAAAAACTCAGAAGTGAGAAATTCGTAAAAAAAGAAAATTATTTACTATATTGGCACGATATAAACCAATTAAATTATCATATTATAATTGAATCTGAATCATATTCAGAAATTTTTAAAAGGAAGTACATGGCATAACATAAATAATTAAACTAAGACAATGAAAAACATAAATTCAAGAAGAGCATTTTTAGGCAAAGCTGCCTTTGCTGCTGCCGCTGTAACTGTTTCCCCTTTGGCTGGTTTTGGAAAAGGTTTTGAAAAGGCTATAGAGGGAACAACAAAATCTTCCATTCCTACTGATCTGAAAATTACAGATGTTAAGTGTGGTTACGTCGGGGGAAGTCTTTTTGTGAAAATATACACCAATCAGGATATTTGGGGATGCGGCGAAGGAGTAGATGCCATCTCGGGAACTTATTACTTAGTTCAAAACTTTGGAAGAAGGTTAAGAGGGCAAAACCCATTAAATGTACACAGGATTTTTGAAGACCTCCGCAGAGGAGGTCATTTCGGGGGGGCACAGTCAGGTATGTATGTTGCCGTCCTTTCTGCTTTTGAATGTGCGTTGTGGGACTTGGCCGGAAAGGCACTTGGTTTACCGGTATACCAGTTGCTTGGCGGCAAATTCCGCGATAAGATAAGGGTATATTGCGACACAGCCCTTTACCGGAATAACTTGCCAACACCCGATGTTTTTGCTCAGTCTGCCCTTGATGCTGTTAATAATTGGGGATTCAATGCTTTAAAGTTTGATTTGGATGAGGCTAACGATCCCAATAAATACGACAGGTACAACTGGACTACCAGCGAGGGTGAGGTGCAGAGGATGTATGACCAGCTTGCTGCAGTCAGAGAGGCAGTGGGACCCAAAATTGATATCTGTGTGGATATGCATGGAAGGTATGATGCAACTGCTGCCCATGCAGTTGCCAAAAGGGTGGAGCCGCTGAACCTGACGTGGTTGGAAGAACCTGTTCCCGCTGAGAATATAGATGCTTACAGACTGATTGCCGAGGAAACCTCGACACCAATCGCTGCAGGTGAAAATATATATCTGGGTTATGGATTCAGAAGACTGTTGGAAATAGGTGGGGTTGATGTTATTATGCCCGATTTACAAAAATGTGGTGGACTGGGTGAAGGTCAACGTATTGCCAACCTGGCAAATCTGTATTATATTCCCTTTGCCCCGCATATGGTTGCTTCGTTTCTGGGTGCCATGGCATGTGCGCATGTGAGCGCGTCGGTTCCTAACTTCATGATAATGGAGTGGCAATCCTACTTTCATACCAACCCGATGTATAAGGAAATCGTCAGCTTTGATGAAGGTGATTGGGTTAAGGACAGTTTCGTTACAGTATCGAACAAACCGGGAATTGGCGTGGAAATTAACGAAGAGACAATGAAAAAATATGCTCGGGGAAACCAACCTTTTTTTGAATAAAACAGAACAACCATTGGTGAATAGAATCATCTAAATGAATTTTCAATTCCATTGACCACTGCAGGAATTTGTTTTCAATGGCAATCATTATTTCCCTGAATTAGGGCATATTCCTGATATTATTCAACCGGGGTTTAATAGGGGTGATAATTATAGGATTTACTCATTCGGTAACTCCCGGAATTACAAATGCAGAAGTCATCGACTTTGCTGGAGGGATAAGCATATCACAATATATTAGTAGAGATGGTTTTGTTGTCTTAAAATTATCAGCAACTTCCGTTCATTACATTGGATTTTCAATATCAGGATGGTTTGTGAATCATAGTTCCGATCCTAAATATGATTATGGCAAATACTTTTATAAACGAACATAAAATCCAATATCCGGGATGACAAAGGAATATTTTCGTATTAAGGACAACTGCAGAAAAGGACTATTAAAATACTTGTCAAAAGCTTTTTCACTTATCCCCAAAATAGAAAGCCCAAAAATATTGGATATTGGTTGTGGAACTGGCGTCCCGACACTATGGCTTGCAGAAAATTTTAACGGAACAATTACTGCTATTGATACAGATAAAAAATCATTAAACTGGCTGCTGGAAAAAATTAAAGACAAAAATTTTAATAATCAGATAACTATTTTAAACATTTCATTTTTTAACTTAAAAACAAATCCTGACTATTTCGATTTCATTTTAGCAGAAGGATTTCTTAATGTTGTTGGATTCGAACGAGGTTTTCTCAAAATAAAAGAGATGTTGGGAAACGAAAGATATTTAGTGATTCACGATGAGTATAAGGATCATGAGAAGAAATTTGATTTTATCAGCAATAATCATTGCAAGGTAATTAATACATTATTCCTCGATGAAAATGTCTGGTGGGATGACTATTACAAACAACTTGAAACTGAAATAAATGCCATGCAAAACAAGCAAAACAAAGACCTGTTCAAATCTGATTTAAAAGAAATTGAATCCTACAAAGTGGATCCATCTGTATTCAGATCACTATATTACATAGTAAGGAAATTTTAACAACATAACGCCACATAACACGGTCAATAAAGGTCATTTGTATTAATTTTGTCTAATATAGTCAAGATCAGATTATCAATATTATGGATCCAATGATAACATATTGCGGATTGGTTTGTGATACTTGCCCAATTCATTTAGCAACACTTGAAACAGATATTTCTAAGAAGGTCAAAATGCGAATTTCAATTGCAAAGGAACTTTCCAAAATCTATGGAACTATTCCGAAACCAGAAATTATAACAGATTGTGATGGTTGTAAAATTAATAATGGGAGACTGTTTACAGGATGTATCGACTGTAAAATAAGGAAATGTGCCATCCAAAAAAATATAATAAACTGTGCCTATTGTGGTGATTACCCTTGTGATAATCTTAAAAAACATTTTACTTTTGATCCTGCTTCCCAGGAAAGACTAGAAAAAATTCGAAATAATAATTAACATCAAGATTTTAAATAAAATACTAGTGCTAACTATTTTAAAAATTTAAAATTCTTTTCATATGAAATATGTTCATACAAACATTATTGCCAAAAACTGGAAACTCCTGTCTGACTTCTATATCAAAGTATTTGACTGTAAACCTGTACCTCCAGAAAGAAATATCAAAGGAGACTGGCTGGAAAAAGGTACTGGTGTAAAAAATGCCTCTTTACGAGGTATCCATTTGCTTTTACCTGGTTTTAATAAAAATGGACCTACTTTAGAGATATTCCAGTATCATAAGAATGAAAACAAGCCAAATCCTGTCGCTAACAGAGAAGGATTTGGTCATATAGCTTTTCTGGTTTCTGATGTTGATAATGTACTTGAAAGAATGATTTTTCACGGTGGCACTAAACTTGGTGAAGTTGTAAAGAAAAAACTTAATTACGGGACTATAACATTTACCTATGCCAAAGATCCGGAAGGAAATATAATTGAGCTTCAAGCATGGGAATAAAAATTCAATAATGCTTTGATAAACAAATACTTGTGACAACATCATACAATTAATCTAAAATCAATAAAGAAACCAAAAGCACAACATGATGATTAAACTGTAAACTTGTAACAAAGTATTGAAATGACGGTTTTTATAATAATCTGGTCAATTTGGTTCCTATCGGAAATACTACTGAATAGACTATTTCATTCCGGAAAAGAAGATAAAAAGAACCTGGATAAGGGAACTATCAGAATTATCTGGATTACTATTGGTATTGCAAATTCCCTTGGAATATTGTCTTCCATTTTAAAAATATTCCCAATTAGCAGTTACTTATTGATTCCATACTTTGGACTTTTTCTAATAGTAAGTGGAATGATATTCAGATTTATTTCAATTCTGTCACTAGGCAGATTTTTTACTGTTGATGTTACAATTCGTAATAACCACAAGATCAAAAAAGATGGAGTATATCGGTTAATTCGTCATCCTTCTTATACTGGTTCAATACTATCCTTTATAGGTTTTAGCTTTTCCCTGAATAACTGGATAAGTCTTTTGATAATTAGTCTACCCGTTATTTTTGCGATGCTCCATCGAATAAAAATTGAGGAGAAATTATTAATAGACCAGTTCGGGATTGAGTACACCGATTATATGAAAAAAACATTTCGATTGGTACCGTGGTTATATTGATTTATATCCTGACTTTTAACAAATTACCTGTGCTAACAAGGACAATAAAGTATTTGCATCCGTCACGATAGAATAATGTCGATCTTATGACTTTAAAATTCACCCTCAGGAACCTTAGGAAAAGGCCATTTCTCAATCTCATTAAAGTTTTGGGATTAAGCCTGTCACTAAGCGGATTTCTGCTCATTGTACTTTTCCTTAAAAATGAGCTTACTTATGAGAGCTTCAATAAAAAAGCAGGAAGAATCTATCGGTTTACAATCAATTATCTGCCATCCGCAAATGAAAGACATTTTGCCAGGGTATTCAATACTGACTACATCCCCAAAATGGCTGATTATTTTCCTGAAATAGAAAATTATGTAAGACTTGCTCCGGTAAGAGGTGGATTAATAAAACATAACGAAGATTTCATTATAATTAAACAGGCATTTGAAGTTGACAGTACTTTCTTCGAGGTGTTTACCGCTGATCTTCTTGTTGGCAATCCTGAAAATATCCTGAATAATCCTTGCTCAATTGTCATATCGGAAAGCTTTTCAAATAAAATATTCGGAAAGGTCAATCCAATCGGACAAATATTGACCATACCGGCCGGACAGTACTATGCCAACAATACAGATTATATCATAAAAGGCATTATGCAGGATTTCCCTCAGAACAGCCATTTCCATCCTGAATTCATTGCTTCTCCTGTGGATAAATCTGTATTCAGCGGGTGGGTCTGGAGCTATTTATTATTATCAGAAAATGCTGACCCCAAAAGAATTACCTCCGGTTTTAAAGATTTTTATGCCGCACATATAAAAGGCAATCCCGGACAAATAAAGAATGAAGCATATCTGCAAAATATTTCCGATATACATCTACATTCCAACAAGCAGAAGGAGATTGAGACAAACAGTAATATATATGTCATATATACTCTTGCAATAGCTTCTCTGATATTGTTATTTACAGGTCTTTCAAACTATGCCAATCTTAAGATGGGAATGGCAGGCTTTGACGAAAAATACCTGTTTGTAAGCCGGATTTCCGGCTCAACATCCCTGATGACCCTGAAATATTTTTTAACAGAGGGAATTCTTATCATTTTTGCCTCTTTATTAATTGGCGGTGTATTCTTAGTTTTTTCTAATATACTCATTCAGAAGTATATTAATATGAATCTTTTTACAGGTAATACAATTCTGATTTCAGCAGTTGTTTTTCTGTTCAGCATATCCGGTATTCTGTCGGCTATTCTTCCTTTAATGAATCAGGGTATGAGTAATTTAAGAACATCCACTCAGTTTAAGAATAATATCTGGATGGGGAGGAAAGGTTTAAGCAGGAGTATAATTGTTCTGCAATTTGCAATTTCAACCACGCTGATAATTGCAGTGTTCGTTATTCACCGGCAAACCAGCTTTGCTCTTGAGAGCGGGATGGGTTTTAAGGAAGACAATCTGATATGTTTCAGTGAAGTTCACAGTGATGCTCAGAAGAAATTTGAGGTTTTTAAGGAAGAGCTGCTGAAATTCAGCTCCATTGAACAGGTTTCCGCAATGTTTGCACCTCCCGGAGGAGAAGCAAATGATATTTTTCAATTCACAATGGAAGGTTATATTGCAGATCCTGCAGACAGGGCCGACAGTTACATCGGCATTTTCCCATGCGATTACTCTTTTGCCACAATTTTCGGATTGGAGTTCCTGAGTGGCAGTAATTTTTCGGAAAAGAACAAAGACAATGAAGGTTCCGGGGAGTATATCATCAATGAATCGGCAATGAAAAGGCTTAATTATACCGACCCGGATGAGATAGTAGGAAAAGAGTTCGATTTGATCACCAATATTCCGGGAATTGAAGTCCCTGCAGGAAAAATTACCGGCGTGGTGAAGGATTTCCATCTATCGGGTGTAAAGAGAAAAGTTGAACCCCTGGTAATGTTTAAAAGAAATGACCTGTGGTTAATAAATTTTGTGGTCTCATACCGTTCCGACATGAAGGCAAATGCCCTGAGTGATATTGAGAGCATCTGGAAAAAGATGTTTCCCGGATATCCATTCCAATATGAATATGTCAGTTCAATGTACAAAAGTGTTTACCGGAGTGAGATTCTCCAGTCTGGTCTCTTAGCGATTTTTACACTAATCTCCTTATTCATATGCTCAATGGGACTTCTCGGGATGACACTTTTATCAACCCAGAAGCGTACCAAGGAGATCGGTTTGCGTAAAATAAACGGAGCCTCAACAGGTGAATTAATGATAATGCTTAACTGGGATCTTGTCAGATGGATTGTGATAGCGTTTGTTATTGCTGTTCCGGTTGCTGTTGTTGCAATGAACAAATGGCTGGAAAACTTTGCTTATAAAATTGATCTCAAGTGGTGGACTTTTGTCGTTGCCGGATTAATAACCATGTTAATTGCTTTTCTGACAGTATCTCTGCAATCCTGGAAAGCTGCTAACCGGAATCCTGTTGAAGTTTTACGATATGAATAAATGATTACCTGATGAACTATTTCTCATAAGCCCTTAGTTATGTCAAAAACTCAAAAGCACTTATATTAGACATAAGACATAATAATGGTGGATCATATCAAAATCTGGTAGCCGTTGTGAGCAGATTCATTACTTCTCCTCTTGAAAAACCCGATTATTATGTTCTGGTGGAAATTATTCCATTGCCACCTTTCGAGCCTTAAGGTTCTTTTCAATATGTTAACCCTATTATAGTTTTAATTAATGGAGTTTGTTACAGTACTGGAGACATCTTTCCTGAAGTAATGAAACAGATATCAACAGTTACTGTGATTGGGGATACAACTGGCGGGGGATCATCGGGTGTTAATAAAATTAACAGGTTTATCACAATATAATACTCAATTCTATGAAAATTGCATGTGTTATCCTTGGTACAAGGGGAGATGTATAACCAATGGTCGCCCTGGCAGATGGTCTTATTAGAAAAGGTCATGAGGTAACTATCTGTGCACCACCCGAGAACGAAGAAATTACAGGCAGGATTAATTGTCGATTCATCGCATTCGGCCCGAATTTAAAGAAAGCTGTAAAAGAAGATCCGGGAAAACAAAAGGGTGGAGTGGCTATAACCATTTCTCCAAAGGAAGGAAAAATATCCAAGTACTCTCTCCCTCCAATTAAGGATGTATGGTCTCACTGGTTGGGAGAAAATGTAATTGTTGCTTGTGACCGCGAGTTAAATCCTGCCCGTGATGGAGTTTCTTTTTCTTTTACCCAAACAGGTTTTATGTTGTTGCCTTCACAAACCGATCTGCCTGAAAATGTTATAAATTTTTGTGATTCAGGCAAGCCGCCAGTCTATATTGGATTCGGCAGTAATCCTATTGTAGGTACCGAAAAATACAACCGGATTTTTGAAAAAATAACGGATGAAACAAATCAACGACTTATTATTTCTAAGGGCTGGGCTGATTTACCTGAAAGCAGTGCCAGAGATATATTATATGTTGATGAAATGCCTTTTGATATGTTATTCCCAAAATTGGCAGCTATAATGTATCATGGAGGAACCGGGACAATGGCAGCGATAGCCAGAGCCGGGATACCCCAGGCAGCCTTCCCATTTATGGGTGATCAGTTTGACAATCGCAAAAACATTGTTAAATTAGGATTGGGTCCCGAAACATGTGATTTTAAAAAAATGACCGCAGAATCGATTTCATTAGCTGTCAAAGAATGTATCACAAATGACAAATACAAGAAAAACGCTTTAGAGCTTTCGAAAAGACTCAAAAATGTCAATGGCACTGAATTAACTATTCAACTTATCGAGAAGGAATTCATAAAGCAATCCGGTTTCTAACACAGGCAATAAAAACTTCAAATATTAATCCGGCTGATTGTTTGAGGGATTAGTAAGTATGACAATAAAATAAATAAATCCGATGAAAAACACATTCTTAATAAACATTTTGGCTTTTATTTGCCATTTAACTGTTCATTCACAGACAGTTTACGTTGACAGCAACACTGGGGATGATAAAAATCCAGGAACTAAAGAAGCACCAGTTCATTCTATTAACAAAGCTGCGAAAATCATAAGAAGCCCGGATAATAATATTTATATCATGAAAATAAATCCCGGAATCTATGTTCTGGATAGTCATGTATCTTTAGCAACGGAAAAAGAGATGAATGATAAACGTATAATAATAGAAGCCAGTGTTTTACCTGACGATTCATCATGGACACCTGAAAAAATGCCGATAATTGTCAATTGTTCGAAGAAAGGAGATATACCAGAAGAAGATTTTAGTTATGTTATCAGTTTCTTAATTAATGAAAGTCACGTTACAATTAGAGGGATCAAATTTCATGGTTATTTTTACCCCAATACCAGGTATTTTCCAATTGCACGGCTTAACAAAACAAATACTGATCTGTTAGTTGAGCAATGTATGTTTGTTGGAGATAAAGATGCTTCTCATATTCAGGTGGGGATCATTGCTCATGGTAATGAAATTAATGTCGATCACTGTGTCTTTTTTAATGCAAAAAATACTGTAGTATTTTGGCAGGGCGCACAAGATAGTATCAAAAAAGGCAACAGACTTACAAATTCCATTATTTATGGAGCATTTCAAAGTGCAGTTTGGACTGCATGGCCGGATAAAAATTTTAAATTCGAAAATAATATTGTTACAAACTGTAAACATGTTTGGGTTAAAAATTATTTTAACACATCAAAATATTCTATAAATAATTGCTTAATAGTAAACAATCAATATTATAAGGGAGTACCGGATAACGTTGGTGTGATTCCTGGAGAATTTGATATTAACGAGAAAAACGTTATAAAAGAAGGTGAGATTTCATTGAGATTGATAGATGATATAGATAAGCCATTCCCAATCGATTATTTACATATTATCCCTGGTTCACTCGGATATAAAATAGGAGCCGGGTTATTTAAAAATAGAAAATAATTTCAGATTATTAATTGGGTATAATTTTAAAAAATAATGGTGCATAATACGTACAATAAAGCAAAAAAATCCGGTCAAATGAATCTGATGATGATAAAGAGCTGTTCCGTGGTCCATAGTCCGTGGTCCGCTTTCCTCAGTCCTATTTCCGCAATGTTATCCCCAATAAATTACTTTTATTATTATATTTAACTTTATATGAAAGACTACTATAAAATTCTCGGACTGACAAGAGATTCATCGATAGAATCAATCAGGCAGAGATTCAAAGAGCTTGCATTTGAAAATCATCCCGATGTGAGTGATAATAAAAATGCAAATGAGGTCTTTATAGAGATTTATGAAGCATACTATATTTTAAGTGATGCAGATAAGAGGACAAAATATAACTTGTTGTATAACAAATATATCAATAATGTTAAAACTCAAATTCCAAATGAAGAACATGTAAAAACTGACATCCGGAATGTTTCCAGTTCAGCCAGAGAAAACGCTCAGCAAAAAGCAAAAGTTAAGTATAAGGATTTTATTAAAGACATGGACTGCTTTTTTTCAGCAGGACTAAAAGCCGATGGAAAACCATTTTCCTATAATATGCACAGAACAATTGGTATCTCCGGAGGCGTTGGACCAATGGGCACTATTAAATCAAAGACTGTGAGTATTCCAATCCCCAGGAGTAAGAAAGCTCTTATGATCCATCGAATAGGATTTTCTACCAAGACACTGTTTCTCATTCTGTCAATTGGCTGCCTTAAACTGCAATTTTTATCAAACTATGGGCTTATTACTAAAATCCTTATTCTAACAATAATAATCTTGTCAGGCGGAGTAGTAACTTACATGATCTATTATTTCAACAAGACAAAGTCAAAATTCTTTTATGCAAACAAATATTTCTTAGTTAAAAAGTATAAAAAGAAAGGCTATAAAAGAGGATTCCACCCCATGATTTCAACAACTCCTGTAGGACTGATAGCATATCTGTTCCGATTGATATTTTAAATATATTAGTGGGTAGGACACGAACTAGAAAAAAACAAAGATGAAAATAATCTTAGTTTCAATCGGAACCCGTGGAGATATGGAACCTTTCTTGTCTATAGGTGAAATATTGAAAGAAAAAGGACATCAGGTAATATGTGCTTTCCCGGAACAGTTTAGAAATCTTGCTGAAGAGTTAAATTTGGAATTTGCTTCACTGGGGACAAAATTTATTGATATACTTGATAGTGAAGACGGGAAAGTTGCCATGGGTGCAAGTGGTTCCGGTTTAAAAAAATTTCTTGCCACTGTCAGACTGGCAAAACATCAAACTAATGTAAATAAAGAATTGGTTAATAAACAATATGAGCTGATAGAAAGTGAAAATCCCGACAGAGTTGTTTATAACGGGAAAGTTATATATCCGATAATCTGGGAATTGAAAAACAGAGGTAAAACAATTTTCATAAGTCCTCTCCCTTACATGCATTATGTAAAGGGTCATTCGCATGTTGCTTTTAACAGCAACTTTGGGACTATATTAAACAAGCTAAGCTTTTCGCTGGCATATTTTGGAATGGTTACAACCGTCATGATTACCAAAAATTGGTTGAAAATAACTGAAAAAATAAGCCGCAAAGAAATACGGAAAATCCTCAGGACGAACAGATCAATTTATACAATTTCACCCTTATTATTTTCACGACCCGATAATTGGAATGAAAATCTTACAGTATTAGGATATCATCAAAGGAAGAAAATCATTCACTGGCAGCCTGAAAAAGACTTAACTGATTTTATTGAAAAACACAATAAAATATTGTTTATCACTTTCGGCAGTATGATAAATCCCGAACCGGAAAAAAAGACTAAAATAATTCTTGACATACTTGTAAGAAATAAAATTCCTGCAATAATTAATACGGCCTCCGGAGGTCTTGCCAAACCTGATAAATTTAATTCTGTACTAATACATTTTGTTTCTCAAATTCCTTATGAATGGATTTTTCCTAAAATATATGGAGTAATACATCATGGAGGTTCAGGGACAACACATCTGGCACTTAAATATGGTTGTGCAACAATGATTATTCCACATATCATTGACCAGTTTGTATGGAATAAGATCATTTCAGATCTGGGAGTCGGACCAAAAGGAATTAAAATAGGTAAAATCAATCCAAAAAATCTCGAACCTAAAATTCTGGACTTGGTAAATAATACAGATTACAAAAAGAAAGCGGAGCAAATAGGAAACCAGATGAATATAGAAGATTTTAAGGAAATACTATATAACTCAATAATGGCATAAATGATGTCAAATTAACTATTTTTGCTTCCCTGACAGGAAAGTGGTAAATTTGTAAGCACGACATGGTCGTGCTTCATTTTTTTATGGCCCTGTGAGGAAACTGCCCCTGAAAGGGTATACTTCTCTCAGGCCTTTACTCCCGACTGAACGACTATAATCCTTCAGTCGGTCAAACGCTCGGCAATGCTTATTTAATTAATTGCCGGGTTGTTACTAATCTTAAGAAAATGGTTTAACACAAAACAAAAGGAGATTTAATCATGAAAAAATCAACACTAATTATTACAGTTATCGTATTAACAATTTCAACTAATCTTTTTGCACAAACACGTAGAGAAACAGATGTTGAAGGAGGTAAAGATCATCCGTTAATCTCAAGGTTCGAGGGTTCAATAATGGAGTTTTATGATCATAAGAATTATGACGAGTATACTCTTGTTCTGGGATTCAATGAGAACGGAGAAGCCAATAAAATGGTTGATATCGAAGGAGAAATAACGAGAATTCAATACAGTGTATCTGAAGATCACTCTGTATTTGAAGTATTTAGAAATTATGAAATAGCATTGAAAAGTGCCAATTTTAATATTTCATATTCATGTTCAGAAAAAACAGCGCCAACCTCTTATGAATTTTGGATGTATGGTTACTACGGAGATATCAATAAAATTAGAGACGACAGGATTTCTCCTGATGGACGCATGGGATTCAGATATATAGTAGCTAATGGAGATAATGAGGGAAAAAATGTCTATGTTGTTCTGTATATCTCCTCGGATAATGATTATAACTGGATACTTGTAACCATGGATGTAATTGAAGAAAAACCTATGGAAACAGGACTTGTAACTGCTGCTACTATAGATAAAGGCCTAAAAATATCAGGACACACAATTCTTGAAGGCGTATATTTCGAAACAGGGAAATCTACCCTTAAAATCGAATCTGATGCTGCCCTGAAAAATATTGCAGAGTATGTAAATTCCAGTCAGGATAAAAAATTCTTTATTGTCGGACATACTGACAATACAGGCGATTTTGCCAGTAATATGACTTTATCGGAAGAACGGGCAAAAGCTGTAATGAATGAACTCATAAACAAATATGGAGTAAATGCCGATCAACTTGAATCACATGGAGTAAGTTACTTGTCACCTGTTTCTTCAAATTCAAATGATGAAGGCAAAGCAAGAAACAGGAGAGTTGAAATAGTGGAACAATAAAATATAATTATCATGAAACTAAATGTAAAAGCATTTGCAATTACGGGTGCAATTCTCTGTGGTGTCGGATTATTCCTGGTAACATGGTGGATTATTTTATTCGGGAATGTACCGGAAGGTTCAACCTTT
This sequence comes from uncultured Rikenellaceae bacterium, assembly GCA_964638955.1. Taxonomy (GTDB): domain Bacteria; phylum Bacteroidota; class Bacteroidia; order Bacteroidales; family VadinHA17; genus LD21. The sequence goes on from CAZWZQ010000016.1 coordinate 29,923, forward strand.
GTTGGTCGTGTTTACCTGGGTTATAGTGTCAGTCCCCTGGGAAGCATTATAGGATTAGCCTGGGCTGCTGTAGATGGATTTATTGGTGGCGCATTATTTGCCTGGTTATATAACAGGATTGCATCACGAAGCTGAATCCTCAATATCAAATATAAAAAGAAGAAAAGATGTTAAAGGTATACATTTGTATAGTTATTTGTGCTATTATCTTGATTGCTAATGGAATATGTGTAGCCCATGCAATCAGGAATCATATAACAAGTGAGATCTATATGCACACAGGATTAACTCTTTTTTTTAGTCTGTTGACACTTGAACTAACCATTGGTTTTCATAAAGCCTGGACACATTATGATATCTTCTGGCTGGAGATTATTGGCTGGATACTTTACATCCCTTCAGCTGTTCTGGTAATAGGTTCTATGATAGCACTGCATCACAAAGGGAAACCGGAAAGTGCTGATTTTACTGATTCAACGATTTTTATTGATAGTGGAATATATAAATTGGTGCGCCAGCCTATGACCCTGGGACTGGCAATCTGGTCTATTGCTCTTGTTTTAGTTTTTCAGTCTCTCCTTGCGGCAATCTTAGGTCTGTTATCATTATTTTGTTTCTGGATGTCAGCCAGAAAAGAGAACACATATAATATCAGGAAATTCGGAGATAATTACAAAGAATATATGAAAAAGGTCCCGATGTGGAATTTCTGTAAGAGGATTGGAAAATAATGGTTTCAAATTAATGAAAACCGCCAAACGAATAGAAAACAAAAGCTCAAGGAGTGCAGCCTATACTTGTACATGCCGGGCAGCTTCATATCTGGAGTCAAATCCCCTTCTTAAATCTGATGATCATATTGCCGTAAAGTTATTACCAAGATTTGTCAAATATCTATTAAAACTTCGAATTCTAAATTTAAAAGGCAGAATTTCACCTGCGGGTATTTATCCCTATGTTATTGCAAGAACAAAATATATTGATAATATATTTCAGAATGCTTTGAAAAACGGAGTTAAACAGGTGGTGATTTTTGGAGCAGGATTCGATTCAAGGGCAATAAGACTTACTGATCGAAATACTAATATTAAAGTCTATGAAATAGACACATATTTTACAATGAATGCAAAAACAAAGCAATTCAGGAAAAGAGGAATAATAAAACCGGAAAACAATATCTATATACCGATTGACTTTGACAAAGAAGAGATAAAAATAAAATTAGATAACAGCAGTTTTAACATAAGCAAAAAGGCTCTCTTTATTCTTGAGGGACTCATAATGTATTTATCCGAAAATGCAATCGATGATACATTTAAACTTATTTATAATTATTCCTCACCCGGAAGCTTATTGGTTTTTGATTATATATATGCTTCGGTATTAAAACAAGAGCAAAAATATTACGGAGAAAACTCAATTTATGAAAGAGTAAAAAAAGATGGTGAAAGCTGGACTTTCGGAATTGAAGAAGGAGAAATAGAAAAGTTCCTTAATCACTATAATTTCAATTTGCTTGAGCATCTTGATTCAAATACAATTGAGGACAAATATTTCAAAAATGAATCGGGTAATATAATTACAAAGGTTAATGGAACACATTGTATAGTAATAGCTGAGAAATAAGCAGATCCCCTGTAATCATTGAAAATAATTAAATGACACATGAAAACAATATTAGCCTATTATTCAAATAACGGAAGCAACAGGTATCTGGCAAAAAAAATTGCTGATAGAATAAACTGTGAAATTGAACAAATAAGACCAAGATTAAACATCCATCTCTTTTTATTATTCGGAATAAATTTCGGTAACAAAAAGCTAAGACACAATTTAGCAGAATTTGACAGAGTAATTTTATGCGGACCAATCTGGATGGGGAAATTTATTTCACCATTACGCAGTTTTGTAAAAAAATATAAATCAAGAATTAATGAACTGATCTTTGTAACCTGTTGCGGAAGCGGTTTTGAGATGAAAGACAAAAAGTTCGGACATGGACTTGTTTTCAATGAAGTAAAGAACATACTCAAAGACAAATGTATTCATTGTGAGGCACTTCCAATAACCTTAGTAGTGCCTGAAGATAAAAAGGAAGATCCAAATGTTGTAATGCAAACCCGTTTATCGGATGAGAATTTCAAAGGTGAAATTGAGGAAACATTTGAAAATTTTATAAAAAAGGTAACTATACCTGATTAGTTAAAATATAGCTGAAAGCGTAAGCGGCAAGCCATGTATCTCTATCCAAATTATTATCAATCCTCCGCATTCATTTCATTATCAATTCCTTACTCTTCTGTAAAAACCGATTACCACTTAATGAAAAAATAAACTAATTTAGAGATTGCATTTAACCTTAAAACAAACATACTCATTAAGAGTATTACCAGTATGGTGGTTCCCGTAAACAGAAATGATATTTTTGGTCTTATCCGCCCCGATAATGATGCTCATACGCTTGGAATATCAACTGTTGCAACATTAATTGAAGAATGTGGATTTAAAGTCATTATAGGCGATGCCGGAATAACTGCGGCAGTATCTGAAATTCAAAAAACGGATAACATATCTCTTTTATGCAACTGGATTTCAAAAAATAAAATTACCAGACTGGGTTTCAGTTATCGTCTGGAGCCGGCAGATGCACAATTAAGTTTTGGAAAGGTCTATCATTTATTAAAACAAAATAATCAATTCAAAGAACAGGGCGGTTCAATAATTCAGGTTTACTTTTCAGGACTGCCGGAAGCTTGTACCAGAATTCAAAATGAGTACCGGAACCAGATTCCGGTATTTATGGGTGATGAGACACAGGTAGAGACTGCAATAAGACTCGGGATACCTGAATCTGCCATACCCAAAACTATAAGTGAAGGATCAAAATATGATGATGACCGTCTTACTTTTACCCGGAATCTCATCAAATCGGGTGAATATAATTTTCTTCCTCCAAATTTACGATTCACCTATCGAAACTTTGGCACCCGTAAAGACACACTTGCAGAAAGAATCATTAATAACAGAAAACCAGAGTATCCCCCGCTAATGCGTGTACATGCCGGCCCGTACAGTTCTGATTACACCCGGGCAAAGAAAGAGTTCAATTCATGGCTTAACATTCTTGCAGAGACTCATTATCTTGATATTATATCTGTTGGCTCATCACAGTTAAGCCAGTCCGATTTTGGACAGGAATGGGGAGATAAGCCAAATGGCGGAGGTGTACCCATAAATTCAGAACAGGACCTTGTAGATATTTATAATGCTTCCCGTCCGATGCTGGTGCGCACCTATGCAGGGACACGTAATATCCCATATTTGGCAAGTGTATACGAGCAAACGATAAATATTGCATGGCATGCATTATCATTCTGGTGGTTCAATCAAATAGACGGCCGGGGGCCTTATACTGTAAAGGAAAACCTTAAACAACACCTGGAAACATTAAAGTATATTGCCAGAACAGGTAAACCCTTTGAACCCAATATCCCCCATCATTTTGCTTTCCGGGGAGCAGATGATTACAGTTATGTATTGTCATCTTATCTTGCAGCCAGGACAGCAAAACATACAGGTGTACGTTATTTTGTCCTGCAGGTCATGTTGAACACTCCCAAATCTACGTGGGGGGTACAGGACCTGGCAAAAGCCAGGGCTCTGCTAAAACTTGTCAGAGAGCTGGAAGACAACACATTTACGGTATTCTTGCAGCCAAGGGCAGGGTTGGATTATTTTTCTCCTGAACTTGAAAAAGCAAAAGCTCAGCTGGCTGCCGTTTCAACTATGATGGATGACATTGAACCCGAAAATGAACAGAGTCCCGATATTATCCATGTAGTAAGTTACTGTGAAGCAGTTAAACTGGCAACACCTGAGTTCATCAACGAAAGTATTCAGATTACTACTAAGTCTATTTTCGAATACCGGAAGTTAAAGAAATCGGGTATGATAGATAATATGATAAACAATATAGATGTAAAAGAACGTACCGAAGATCTCTATAATGAAGTCAAATCAATTGTTGCAACCATTGAATCAAACATACCGGAACCTTATTCTGCCGAAGGATTATATACCATTTTCGCAAAAGGGATAATGCCGGTTCCTTATTTGTGGGAAGGACGTGAGGAATTCAAAGAAGCAATAAAATGGAAAACCGGATTGGTTAACGGCGGAATAAAAGTAATTGATGATAATGGAAATCCGATGAATCCGGGCTTAAGAATACAACAAATATTTATGAGATAATAAATATTCAGAATGAAGGGTTTGAACATGAACCTCCTGATTATATTATTTAATTTATATTGTGTTTTGAGAAATTATCTTTTCTTTGTATAGTATTTTGTTCTTTGATTTTTATCTGAATTATTTGAATCAGGTACAGCTTATTTGACCAAAAGGGAACCGTGTGAGAATCACGGGCTGACGCGCAACTGTAACTCTGCTCCGCTTATACGGAGAAGTGTTTCAGGCATCTTAAGCCACTGTCATAATATATCGTGATGGGAAGGCAGTCTGAAACCAGAGAAGCCAGGAGACCTGCCTGATTCACTTGATTGCTTTCGCGAAACGGGGCAAAATCAGAAAGGTAAATCTTCAGTAAATAAAGAAGATAATCTCAGATAAACTCCTCCCCTCTTGTATTGTTTCATTTCGCTTGTAAGCCGGATTTAAAAATCAGAGGCCAATTGCAGGTATTCTATTATTAACTTTTAGAAATGAAACAATGAAACAGAAAAAAGATTTTTTATTCAAATGTCTCATGGCAGGCTACGCGATTATTCTGCCTGCCGTGACAATGTATGGACAGCAGTATGACACTACAAAAGTGTCTTTATTGGATGAGGTTGTCATTACAGCAACACGAAATGAAAAAAACCTCAATAATGTCGGCAGAAGCATTACTGTAATAACCCGTGACGACATTAAAAAATCAGGAGCACTGACCGTTTCTGAACTTCTTAACCAGGAGGAAGGATTTTATATTGTCGGCGCTCAACAAAATCCGGGCAGTATTAACAGCATTTCAACCCGGGGCACAAATAACAGTCACACAATTGTTATTATCGACGGTATCCCACTCAGCGATCCTTCCTCAACAGACAACTCCCTTGACCTGTCTGAGCTTTCTCTTGCAAATATCGACAGGATTGAAATTGTAAGAGGCTCACACAGTACTCTTTACGGTTCCTCAGCAATTGGCGGTGTGATCAATATAATCACAACAGAAAATTATGATATTCCCGGGCTCCATGTTGATGCGAAGATTAACGGAGGTATTTTTGGTAAAAGTGGTTCAATACTCTCTGAAAATCTGTTAGTTAATTATACACATAAATCAGGATTTTATGTGACGGCAGAGACTTTCAACAGCAATAGCGGAGGAATCAATTCCACAATTGATACCATCACTGATCCTGGTGTTTACAAATATCCCGACATGACAGACGGTTTTAAAAAAACCGACCTGGTTGCCAAAACAGGTTATAAATCTGATAATGTGGAAGTATACGGAGGCATCAGGAATGTAAATCAGAGTCTTGATATTGACGATGGAGCTTTCAAAGATGATGAGAACTACACAGTCGATTTTAACAGGGACCTCTATACATATGGAGCTAAATACTGGTTTGGTAAAGGATTATCAGTAAGATTCAATGGAGGAATGAGTCATCTTATCCGTAAAGCCGTTGATGATTCATCAATGATTAGTTCTTCAGGCAATACCGATAAATCTTATTTCAGAGGTAGATATTCCGGGTCCATTGCAAACCACGAAATACAACTGAACTATAACGCCAGGGGTTTCCAGGCTGTTATCGGAGGAGGCTCTTTTAAGGAAACAATGTCAGCCGAGACCTATTATTATTCTGAAGCATGGGGAGTTTATATTATAGAATCCAACCTCGATTCTCTTAAAATTAAAACAACAACCTTTACAGGGTTTATACATGCCGACTTAAATGGTTTAATGTTTAATGAGTCACTTAAACCTTTTTCTCTGGGACTGGGCGCCAGGGTTATTAATCACAGCACTTTCGGAACAACATTCACTTATGAAATCAATCCCTCAGTTAAAATCAATAAAAATTCAATCCTCTATTTTTCATATTCCACAGGATTCAATGCCCCTTCATTATACCAGTTATATTCACCTGAGATGGATTATATGTCCGGGATAACACGGGGAAACAAAACACTTGATCCTGAAGAATCGTCCTCATGGGAAATTGGAATAAAACAAAAAGTAAGTAACAATATCTGGTGGAGTATTAATTATTACACAACAACCATCAAAAACTGCATTGATTATATTTACCTGTGGAATAAATCTCAGGAAATAAGCGCATTATCGTACTTTGACTATCTTGGAGACACATATATTAACCTGGGAAACCAGACAAACCGGGGATTGGAGTTTTCTATCCATTCAAAAATATCTGATAAACTGAGTATAGCAGGAAATTTCAGTCTTGTTAACGGAAAACTTGAATATAGTCCTGATAATATTGATAATGCACACACGGATGGCAACCACATTCAACTCTATTCTAACGGGATATTCATCTCTGAAGAGACAGAGCGTATCGGGCTGGTTCGCAGACCTAACACAGGTAACATTAATCTGACATATCTTCCCTTTGAGGACTTCATGTTTATAGTCGATTTAAAATATGTGGGAACAAGAAATGATGTCTGTTATGATTCTTCCCTGGGCCCGTATGGAGCTCTTGGAACTGTCGGACTGGAGGATTATACCCTCCTGGATCTTCGTGCAAAATATAACATCTTTAAAGGCTTTACCATAATGCTTCATGCAGAAAACCTGTTAAATACCGATTATTATGAAATAAGGGGATACTCAACACGAGGCAGGGGCTTTTATGCCAGTATTGGTTATTCCTTCTGAATGGCAGATTTCCGATAAGATCATCAAATGATTTTGTGGCGTTCCATCTTCCGGTGTTCAGATGTATGGTTGGGATACCCAGTTAATTGGCCAGTTCGATCTGAAAGAATAAGTTGAAACAACTATTCTGTTCCTTAAATTAATATTCAACACGGGCAGAGATTCTTATGCCGGGATAAATTATTCATTAACAGATTTTGCAGATGCATTTTTCTAATATAATTTTATGATTGATTGATAAAAAATGTAATTTATCTTTTATAATTTGTTCTTTTAATTAATTTTATGGCCTGAATTTTTTTCACATAAGAATATGTCTTTATTAAAGAAACCATATAAGGAATTTTCCGGTTTTTTACTGTTATTTATCTTTTGCGGGTATTTTGGATCAATAACATTCTTTCCTCACACCCATATTGTTGATGGTGTGCAGGTGGTTCACTCACACCCTTATAAATCTCACAAAGGTGATACTCCGGTTAATCACAACCATTCTAAACAGGATTATATCCTCATTCAGTTTATTTCAAACTTAATTATTTCTGCTCCAATAATATTTTCAGGGATACCTCTTTTACGAAAGGTCCTTAATATCAGGTTAGTAATTCCTGAAAAGGTTGTTAACCATAACATATACCTCTTAAGCAGACACCTTATAAGAGCGCCAACATTTTAATTACACAATAAATTCTTTAATGAGAATCGCAGATTCTCTCTCATGTCAGGGAATCAGTTGCCCGACAATTAAATTGTGTAACAATAAAAATCCGACTAATGAAAAAATATATAGTTGGCGTTATTATATTAATTGTCTGTACGCCAATTCTAATTTCTCAGAAAAAAACAGATGCAAATATTATAGGTCATGTAGTATGTGATGGTGTGCATATTCCTTTTGCAACAATAAGTGTAAAAGGAACCACACTGGGAGTCAATACCGATGAAACAGGACATTATCAACTGATCAATCTTCCTGTGGGGACTCATATACTCAGAGCTCAGTCAGTAGGCTATAAACCCCAGGAACAAGAAGTTTCAATCAATGCAGGAGAAACGAAAGAAGTTAATTTTAAGCTTGAACAGGATCTCCTTGGTCTTGAAGAGGTTGTCATCACGGCTGACAGAAGTGAGATAAAAAGAGCGGAATCGGTAACAATAGTAAACACTATTTCCCCTAAACTATTTTCTTCAGCTCAATCGGTAACATTAAGTGAAGGACTGACCTTTTCTCCCGGAATCAGAATTGAGAACAACTGCCAGAACTGTGGTTTTTCGCAAGTCAGGATTAACGGCATGGAGGGTCCCTATTCACAAATACTGATAAACAGCCGTCCAATATTCAGCGGTCTGGCAGGGGTTTATGGTCTTGAATTAATCCCTTCTAACATGATAGAGCGCGTGGAAGTTGTAAGGGGTGGCGGTTCTGCTCTTTATGGCAGCAATGCAATCGCAGGTACAATAAATATTATATTGAAAGAACCTGTTTCAAGTTTCTATGAAGTTGGGATAAATACCGGCCTTACAGGTGCGGGTATAATCGAATCAGGCGGAGCAACGACAGATTACTCTGTAAATCTCAATACATCAATTATTTCAGATGACAGCAAGACAGGTGTCGCCCTGTATGGCTTTACGCGTGAAAGAGAAATGTTTGATGCCAATAACGACGGCTATTCTGAAATATCACCGATGAGCAATCAGACAATCGGAACCAGGGTTTTTCACAGGTTTGGATTCAGGAGCAAAGTAGCTGTTGATTTCTTCAATATTAAAGAAGAAAGAAACGGGGGAAACAGACAAGAGTATCCCTTGCATGAAAGAGACCTGTCGGAGACCGTCAAACATGATATAAAGACAGGCGCTGTTACTTATGAACAGTATTTTCGGGATTATGATCTTTTATCAGTTTTTATTTCAGCACAGAATCTTAAACGAGATTCATATTACGGAGCCAACAAGTCGCTGATGGACTATGGAAGATCAGGTGATTTGACATATAATGCCGGGATACAATATAAGGTATTCCTTGGAAATTCTTCACTTATTATCGGTATCGAAAATACCGGGGGTTCACTTAAAGATGAAAAACTGGGCTATCCTGATTATGACAATGCTATAATTGTCAACGATTCAATTGTGAGTGTACCTCACACGGAAAATACTCTGGTCTCTGACCAGTCATCATCATCATCAGGAATTTTTCTCCAGTATGACCTGAAAATAAACAGATTAAAACTTGGATTGGGTGGGCGATTTGATCATTATAAGATTATTGATCACGCGAAGGTTGATGAAGCTAAGAAAGGAAATGTCTTTAGTCCCCGTGTAAGCCTGATGTATGAAATTTTACCTTCCCTCCAGGCTCGTGTCAGCTATTCCCATGGTTACCGGGCGCCTCAGATATTTGATGAGGATCTTCATATTGAAACATCCGGCGCCCGCCAGGTAATTAATGTAAATGATCCTGATCTTAAACAGGAAACCAGTCATAGCATTATGGCTTCTTTCGATTTCAACCGGCTGATTGGCACGGTAACAACAGGCATTCTCATTGAAGGTTTTTTCACAAGACTGGAAGACCCTTTTGTTAATGAGATAGGGCTTCCCGATGAAAACGGTAAGGTTATTTACACAAGAAAGAATGCAGAAAATGGGGCAAATGTCAAAGGTATCAATATTGAGCTGAAGCTGAAACTATTAAAAGATTTCTCTTTAACTTCCGGATTTACAGTTCAATCCAGTAAATATGATGTCGAACAGCAATTTGATAAAAGAGAGTTCTTCAGAACTCCATCCGATTACGGGTATCTTAATACAGATTGGAATTTCGTTAAAAATGCATGTTTTTCTCTAACAGGAACCTATACAGGGAGAATGCAGGTACCCTATTTCGGCCCTCTAACAGATCCGGATACCGGAGAATTACGTGAATCTGATCCCTTCTTTGATCTGGGAAGCAAAATACATTACAATATAAAGATTAATGGAGCCACACTCCAGATCTATACCGGAATAAAAAATATCTTTAATTCATACCAGTCTGATTTTGATTCAGGTATTGACCGGGATCCGTCATATATTTATGGCCCGGTATCACCCCGGAGTATCTATTTCGGGATTAAATTAGGAAATAAATTATAGGACATATATTTATCTGATAATATAAATGATAAACCGACCGCTGCCATGGTCGGACAGCAGCCACTCGGAGGAGCAAGGGCATCAGGTACGAATGATAAGGCAGGAAGTTATTTTAACCTTATCCGGTGGGTCAGTCCAAGAACTATCAAAGAGACATTGATACCTGACATCGATTTTAAATACCCCTACATAGAGTAAATAAATTCGAAAAATTCACGGATACTTATTAAAATGATTTGCCAAATGGATATGGAAGTTTATATTTACCATATTCAATAATAAAGAAATATGCTCATGGAAGAAAAGAATCTTGTCTACCGGGGAAAATCGAAAGATGTGTTTAATATAACAGAAGGACCTTATATCGGGAAGTATCGGTTTGTTTTTACAGATAGAGCAACCGGCTATATCGAAAATGGAAAAACTGTTTATGATCCCGGATATGACACTGTTGTTGGTGACATTCCCGGGAAAGGTGCTGTTGCGTGCAGGTTTGCCACACATTTCTTTAAACTGCTGAAAGAGAAAGGCATCCCTTCTCATTACATCGATACAATCAACGATAACGAAATGATTGTGGAGCCCGCCATTCCGTTATCCATGCCCGTGGAATCACCTGGATTCCCCGGATCCGATCCACTGTTGAATCTTGAGTTCACCTGGCGAAATAACGCAACCGGCAGTTTCTGGAGAAGGTATCCCTTTGTGAGACCCTGCAAGAATCTTCATAAAGTAGTTGAGGCATGGACAAAGGGGGACAGTGATATTCTCATCACAATGGAAGCATTAGAAGCAACAGGCGCTATGAGTAAAGATGAGATAACCTTAAGCGTTGAACTTGTGAAAAATATTGCTGAGATAGTTACTCAGGAATTTACATCAAAAAATCTTCATGTCATTGATGGTAAGTTCGAATTAGGCAGATTAAAATATGGAGACGGGAAAATTGTTCTTATCGACGAAATATCTCCTGATGTATTACGTGTATGCAAGGGATATTCTCCTGATAATAGTGGGAACTGCAAGGTATACGAACAGTGCACTGTAACAAATTACTCCGACGGCAAGAGGACAATTAAAAATAAGTACCAGGTTGCCGCAGCTGACTTTGTAGACATATTTCTCTGATAAGTCAGGTGGATAAATTCATTCTTTAGCAAGAAACCAATCAGAGCACCAAACAGTTAGCTGCCGGTAAAAACCTGCTGCCGATCGTTTCTTATAATAATACCAATGGCGTTTGTAAATATCGAAATAAAAGCAAGGAGTGTTAACCAGGAAAAAATCAGGGCGATCCTGAAATCAAAAAATGCTGATTTATTATCAACGCAAGGATCAGGAGGGACTAAAACAATCTGATGTAACTCTGTTTAAATCAGATCCCGGTTCTTCATTAAAGGAAGCATTAACAAAAGCTCTCGGCATTCTTATTGTTGTTAAAAAAAAGAGAGAAATATACTTTATCGACAATGTAAAATTTCATCTCGATACAGTGGAAGGTCTGGGAACATTTGTTGAAATTGAAGCAATTGATATTAACGGAACAATAGGGAAAGAAGAGCTGTCAGAACAATGTCGCTTTTTTCTTGATCTTTTTAAGATACGCGGCGAAGATCTTGTTTCTTTATCTTATAGCGATCTATTGTTACAAAGAACCCAATGACCTGTCAATAATGACCGAAGACCTCAACAAAATGACTACTGAGGAATTGGGACTACTTTTTCCTGTTATACTGGTTGACTATGATCCTTCATGGGTAAAAATATATCTACATGAAAAAGAAAATATTCTGAAAGCTTTAAGACAATATTCCATTTCAGGAATTGAGCATATTGGCAGTACAGCGATACCTGGTATTTGTTCAAAACCAACTATCGATATTCTGTTAGAAATTCCGTATGATACTGATACTGATTTTTTGATCAGAGATCTTAAAGGCATTCAATATCAATATATTCCAAAACCGGAGAATCCACCCCCGCACATTATACTTGCGAAAGGCTATTCGAAAAAAGGATACACCGGACAGACATTTCATATTCATATAAGATATGCCGGTTACCGGGATGAAGTAATCTTTCGTGATTACCTGTATGACAATCCGGACATAGCTCAACAGTATGATAAGCTGAAAAAAGAGCTCTCAATAAGGTATAGAAATGACCGGGAGAAATATACTGAAGGCAAAACTGAATTCATAAAACAAATAATGATACTTACCGGTAATAAAAGAACAAAATGATAAAAAACAGACAGGATCATGAGCTTCCGGAATCAATAGTTGAGTGGGGATGGAAATTCCATCACCTGGGTGTGCCGACCAGAAAGAAATTACCCGGCGAAACTTATCTGCCACAGTTTAAATTTTATGTATCAGGATTCAGCACCAGTCCTTTTGGGATAGAATGGATGAGATTTGAAAAGGACAGTCCTGTCAGCAAATTAATCCGGACAGTTCCTCATATCGCATTTGAAGTAGAAGACATAGACTACGAACTTGCAAATCGTAAATTTAAAGTTCTGACTGAACCGAATTCAACTGCTGACGGCATAAGGGTTGCAATGATCGAACATAATGGAGCACCGATAGAATTGATAGAATTCAAAAGAAACAGATAATTCAGCTTACATAAATAAAAAATTTTAAATTGCGCTTTCTCATTCACTTCTATGATTCCACGCTTGATACGAAGAAAAGATTTATCTGGAAAATGACAAATGCTTATTCTTAGCCGAATCAAAAACAGACATATATGATTATTGAAAAAACATATAATTTGCTTAAAACCAGGTACAAAGACACGATAGAAAAACTTATGATCTCCGATGTCAGGATAGGTGTGTTTATGACCGCTGTCCGCCTGTCTGACAATAGCTGCGGGACTTCATCCACCCTTGTGGACGATTCTTTCCACTGTGTTAAAAACAAAAGGGATTATGGAGATTTCTCCCCTCTTAAAATAAGAGGGAAAAAAGTATATGATTTGTTTGAAACTGAGAAAGAATCCAACATTATACTTACTCTGAAAATTGCTGTTCTGAATGCAATCTCCTCAGGGATCATTTCAACCGGCAATTACAAAATAGTTGAAAACTGCGATCCTGTTGATCTTCTTGATCTGAATGCTCAGAAAACAATAACAATTGTCGGAGCCTTTCATTCTTATATTAAGAAAATTGCTGAAACAGGTAATAAACTGTATATACTTGAATTAAATGAAAATGCCCTGACTGATGAAGAAAAGAAATATTTTGTGCCGGCAAATGACTATAAGAGAGTATTTAATGAATCGGATATAATTATTATTACCGGACTTACTCTGGTAAACAAGACAATCGATAATTTACTTACAGCAATCCCGGATAAAACTCTGGCAATTGTCACAGGACCCTCAAGCAGCATCATCCCGGATGTTCTTTTTGCCAATAAAATTAATATCATCGGATCAACAAGAATTACAAAACCGGATGTTTTATTTGATCTTGTCAGTGAGGCCGGCGGGGGTTTCCACCTGTTTGATTACTGTGCCCAAAAAATTTGCATTCTGAGAGATTATGAAATCTGAATTAAGTGAAAAATGGATCAAAGCGGCAATTGCCGGTACAATCTGGGCGGCATCAGAGATTGTTCTTGGCAGTTTTCTTCATAATCTCAGGGTTCCGTTCAGCGGTAACATCCTTACAGCCATTGGGCTCATAATTCTTATTTCAATAAATTATACATGGTCTGAAAGAGGTCTTTTCTGGCGTGCCGGACTTATCTGTGCCATCATGAAGACATTGTCGCCAAGCGCTATAATCTTCGGACCTATGATAGCTATAATGGCAGAATCACTTTTACTGGAACTTTCTGTAAGGTTGCTGGGGAGGACATTTGTAGGATATATTATAGGAGCTATGCTGGCAATGTCATGGAACCTGTTTCATAAAATCGCAAGCTATATAATCTCCTATGGATCAAATATTGTGGAGGTCTATACCAACCTGTTGAATATGGCAGAGCGACAGCTGAATATTAAAACTGATCTCGTATGGCTGCCTATTATAATCCTTTTGATAATATATGCCATGTTTGGCTTTCTGGCTGCTGTAATCGGGATAAGGGTGGGCAGAAAACTGTTAAAACAACCGGCTGTTATTCCATCAGGACAAAAAAGTACAAAGCCCGGCGAACAGGTTACCGGTTCTGAAAAAAAATTCAATTACTCAATTGCATGGCTTCTATTAGATATTTCGTTGATTGTCGGAGCATTCCTGCTGTTGAGTTATACATCATGGATCATCTGGTCCACTGCAGTGACGGTCGTTATTATACTCTGGGCATTCAGATATAAAAATTCACTGCGGAGAATCTCCAAACCAAAATTCTGGATTTTATTTGTTTTTATTACACTTATTACCACATTTGTCTTTTCAAAGGTACAGCCGGGTGAAAATTCAGTTATGAATGGCCTCCTGACAGGGATCCAGATGAATTTCAGAGCAGCACTGATTGTTGTGGGGTTTTCGGTGACAGGAACAGAGCTGTATAATCCAAAGATCAGGGATTTCTTTTCCAGGACCATGTTTAAACATTTACCCCTCGCATTAGAGCTTTCAGTTGAAAGTCTGCCCGGTTTTATCGCCAGTATTCCTGATTTTAAAAACCTGGTAAGAAATCCTGTATCAATATTCTATCAGGTCATCTCACATGCCGATGTTAGACTTAACGAAGTAATGAACAAGGAGAAATTTATACAAAAGATATTTATAATCAGCGGTTCAAGGGACAAAGGTAAAACAGCCTTTACTGAAAAAACAGTCGATGAGCTCAAAAGGAAGAACTTTCCTGTGGGCGGGATATTATCAATGAAAATAATGGAAGATACCCAAATAATTGGTTATGATATTGTTGATATTGAAACCAATGATACAGAGATGTTTTTGAGAGTGAATGAGGAGATATGGAAAGAGAAGATTGGAAGGTTCCATATAAATCCGAAGGGATTGGAAATGGGAAAAACTATTTTAAATCCCGCAAGGTTAAATGATAAAAAGCTTGTCGTAATAGATGAAGTCGGAATGTTTGAACTTGATAACAGAGGATGGGCAGGATGTTTACAGAAATTAATAGAAGCCTCAAAAAACCACATCCTGATAACTGTACGGGATACACTCATAAAAGATGTTATAAAAAAATGGAACATGAAGAATGTTGTTCTTTTCAAAGTATCAGAAACTGATCCTGTAACGTTATCTAAATCAATACTGGAGTACACAGGCTCTTAGCAGGTGACTGGGAAGATCTTTCCTGATTGACACAAAATAATGACAAGCTGCTTTTTTTATGAAAATCTTCGAATGGCTATTTGTTGATCCTTTAAGAAAATACAACTGCGAGTTTCTATTTACAGGCTAATATACCTTTGAAGTAACCTATCGATTCAGCAATTCCGGCAATGGGATCCTCCATATCTTTCTCAAATTCAAGACTGCATTTCCCCGTGTAATTAATTTTACGAAGTGTTGCGACAACAGCAGGGATATCTATTATTCCCCTTCCTATTTCGATAGTCTTTCCTTCTTTTGAAGCTTTATCAACATCTTTGAGATGAAGGTCATAGATACGATCCTTATATCTTTCTATATCAGCTGCAGGATCATGTCCGTCACGGACAGTATGTCCTATATCAATACAAATGCCGATCCTTGGATCTAAATCTTTCACGTGATCCCATATATCGGTCGCATTTGGATATAAAGGATTATCTGGTCCGTGATTATGGATTGCCATACGGAAATCATACTCCATGATCCTCTTCTCAACATGGGGAAGAAGTTCATAATTTGGTGCTCCGACTATCATATTCACGCCGGCCATCATTGCATATTCAAAAGCCTGATCTACTGATTCGGGTGTTTTCATATAGATCACTCCTACAGTGTATACATTAATACCTGCATCATTAAATTTATCAATTACTCTGGTGATCTGTTCCTGAGTACTGTTCAGCGGCATATGGAAATCCTTTAGGGAAATATTTATAACTCCAATCCGCTTCATCATTTTGATTGTATCTTCCACATTGAATCTGGCAAATGTATAACCGGCCATCCCCAATGAAAAGCTATCAGATGCAGATGCTTTTTTTTCGGCAATCCTGTGAACAGGCGATCCTAAAACCGGAGCAACACCGGCAGCAAGAATACCTGTTCCTGTTAACTTTAGAAACTGACGACGAGATTTCATAATCATATATTTTAATTATTATTTTGCTTTATTGTTTTCTTACAATCATATCATTATCCAGAAGTCGGGTGTTATATGATTGAACAACAGCCTTTAACTTCTCTTCCATCAATTCTGCAAGTTCAGGTTCCTCGTCCAACAGGTTTGTTTCAAGCATTCTGTCTCTCTTGTAGTTATATAATCCTACAGGTTTGTTGTCAACCATTTCAAAGATGTGATCTTTCATGTAAAACTGATATACGCTTCCATTTGTATTAAATGCAAATGATTCATAAGAATCATCAAAAAGATCGTTACCGAAAGCGATATACTCCTCGTTATATCCCAGATAATTAAGGATCGTGGGCATGATATCAATCTGCTGAGCTATCCGGTTCTTCATTCCCTTAAGGTCACTGCCGGGTTTGTAGAAAATAATTGGAACGTTGTACACACCAAAATCATTCTGATATTCCTTATGTAACGTTTCATTTGTATGGTCTGCTGTAATAACAAATAAAGTGTTACTGAACCATGGAGCATCAGAGATTTTCCTGAAGAATTTTCCGAGAGCATAATCCGAATAGCCTATTACTTCTACTATCGGTGCAGGTCCTTTTTTGAACTTGTTTTTATATTTTTCAGGTACTTCAAACGGATGGTGGGAAGAGACTGAAAATATTGTAGCAAAAAAAGGCTCCGGAAAACAATCCAGCTTATCAGCAAAAAACAAAAAAAAAGGCTCATCCCATACACCCCATACACCGTCGAAATCATCTTTATCGGGATATTGATCGAGACCTGTATAATCCTCAAATCCCGACATTCTGGCAAATGAATCAAATCCCATTGAACCGTTTGGTGCACCATGGAAAAAGTTTGTATAATACCCTTTTCTCCTTAATAGTGAAGCAAGACCATTGATCTCGTTGTTGGCATAATGAGAAATAATATATGGAGTTTCAAGTGATGGCAGTGAGGCAAGTATGGAAGGCATGGCATCGATTGATTTCCTTCCATTGCATAGAGACACATTAAATGTAAGGCTCTTCGTCAATAATGAATCAATAAAGGGTGTATAACCGGTATAGGTACCGCCTTCCAGATCTCTGTTAAAATATCCGATATATTCGCGGGCAAAGCTTTCCAGAATTAATATTACTACATTCTCATTTCTGAATGACTTCTCTCCTTTCGGAATATAATGCGGATTATATAACTCATCTAACCTTTCCGAGCTGTAAAATTCATGTCTCTCAAGTGACTTCTGGCCTGAAGTCCTCAGGAGGCTGAAGGGTGTATTCAGGACAATTGCTGCATGCCTTGGATTGTCAACATAGCGTGCTGCATTACTGATTGTTATGGGCCTTGTTGAATGTTTGTAGCCCCCCCGTGCACCACCAATAACAAGAGCAGCGACCAATGGAATCATCAGTACATTGACTATATAATAAACGATCCTGTTTGCAGGTTCCGGCTTTTTGACCTTAACCTTATTATAGAGGAATACCATCAAAAACCAGATCAGTACACAGAAAAGAGTAACCGGCCAGTAATCAATCAGGAATTTAAAAAACAGCTTAATATTGTTAGTTTCATTTTCAAACGTGCCAAAAACATCAGCTGTTGCCCTTTTAAAGACAAACCTGTAATAAACAAAATCGGCTGTGTTTGCAGCAAATGCCAGACCATTGGTAATAAAAAAGATATATTTCAGAACTGACTGGTAGATTATATTATATCTGATATCGAAGGGTAAAAGACTCAGGACTATGAAGAGCATATTTATATAAACTGTTGCCGATATATCAAACAACAGTCCGCCCTTCATTATTGATAGAAACTCCCCGGGACTTATACCCGGGAACATTTTAATATTGAATATATAAAAAGCTACCCTGCAGAGAGAAAAGAGAAACAGAATAAGCAGTATCCTGTATGCCAGGACAATAAAAATATTCCTTGAAAATCCCCGGTTTTTTATTCGCATGGGTAGTATTATACTATTATATTCTGCCTTCTATCATTAAAGACAGGCGAATAAAAGTATAAAAACTATTTCTCTTATTGCACCGTACAGAAAAAAAACGCCAGACCACTACATAAAAGCACTGATCTGGCGCTATTTATCTAACTATTAAAGTTAATCCGTTTCAAGGTCTTCAATCATCTCTTTAAAGTCCTCGCTTTTAAAATCATCCAGGAATTTATTAGCTGCTTTCTTGGCTCCAAGTCCAATCACGAAGAAGAGAACCAGGAGTGCGGCCAGGATAATTGTAAGAACTTTTGAGGAGGCCGGTTTTGCTTTAAGAGCCTCAACAAGTGCGTGATAAATCAGATAAAGGGCAAAGAGATTTACTAAAAGACTTACAATAGAACCTGCTGTATGATTCAGACCTGATACAAATCCAAGCAGTGCACTAATAGGCATGATCACCATTACAGAAGCTGTAACTCTCACATTAGCTTCGAAATCAGTGCTTCCTTTGCAGATTGCAGAGATAATCAGCATAATTACAGCCCCGATGAAGAGTCCTATAATAGCAGCAATGATATACCAGATAAACATCATTACACCGATTGCTCCACCAAATATTCCGATAGAACCGCCTATCTTCAGAAGTCCCCATATCAATGCAATTATACCTGCTATTACTCCATAAAGGAGCGCTTTGATCAAAGGTTCTGCAATACCTCCCGTTGTCTTCATTGTCGAGAAGTAAGTTTTCGGTTTTACAAGGACATCAATTGATTCCTTAATAAAAGAATTAAAATTAAAAGTAGAGTTGCTCATAAGTTTAATAATTAAAAAGGTTAGAGTTTGTCATTCTTAGATCAGAAAATAAAAACTCCAAGTTAGGAAAAAAATAATTTAAAAATTAAAAACTCACAATTATTTACACATAAGAATATGTTAAAACACCTAAAATCTGCGATTATTCTTATTTTCTGATTAAAATACAGTATTATCTTTTGAATGACCTACTCCAGATATGTATACCCATAAAGGCCTGAGCGGTAATTTGACAGGAATTCCCTTCCCTCCTCCAGTGTAATAATACCGCTCTTTACGGAGGTTGTGACCCAGGTCTCGACAGTTCGTACCATTTTCTTGGCACTGTATTGAACATAGTCAAGTACCTCAGCAACAGATTCGCCATCAATAACCTGATCGATTTTATACCCGTTTTCATCCACCGAAACATGTACAGCATTGGTATCGCCGAAAAGGTTATGCAGATCACCCAGTATTTCCTGATACGCCCCTACGAGGAAAACACCCATATAGTATGGTTCTTTAGCTTTTAGGGGATGCACCGGCAGGTAATGGGGTGAGTTTGTGGTGGTTATAAAATTATCTATTTTCCCGTCGGAATCACATGTCATATCCTGTATGGTGGCTGAAACATAAGGTTCCTCATTCAGCCTGTGGATAGGCATTATCGGAAATATCTGGTCAATTGCCCATGCATCCGGAAGAGACTGAAAAAGAGAAAAATTACAGAAATATTTATCCGAAAGGATCCGTGATATCTGCCGGAGTTCATCAGGTACATGCTTTGTATTCTTTACTATCTGGTACACTTTACGTGCCACTGACCAGAAAAGCCGTTCTATTTGTGCCCGGGTTTTAAGGTCAATCAATCCCAGGCTGAACCTGTCGAGAGCCTCTTCCCTGATCTGCTGGGCATCATGCCAGGTTTCGAGCATCCTTGGCTGATTGACAGTATCCCACAGAGTATAAAGTTCTTTTACCAGTTCATGATCATTATCACTTACCTCCTCTTCGGGATCCCATGAGGAGAGGGTTGTTGTTTCAAGAACTTCAAATATCAGCACAGAGTGATGTGCTGCCAGCGAACGTCCTGATTCTGTTATTACATTCGGATGCGGAATGTTATTCTTATCGCTGGCATCAACAAAAGTGCTGACCGAATCATTTACATACTCCTGAAGAGTATAATTTACACTGCTCTCACTATTCGAAGAGCGTGTCCCGTCATAGTCAACTCCCAACCCGCCGCCAATATCCACAAATTCGACACTAAAACCCATTTTCCGAAGCTGTACATAAAACTGAGAAGCCTCACGCAATGCAATCTTAATTCTTCTGATCTTGGTAACCTGGCTGCCAATATGAAAGTGGATAAGCTTCAGAGAGTCCCTCATCTTATTTCTCCCCAGGAAGTCAATGGCTTTCAACAGTTCGCTTGATGTCAGACCAAACTTGCTGTTATCACCGCCCGATTCCTCCCACTTTCCGCTTCCCACACTTGCCAGCTTGATGCGAATACCCAGGTTAGGTTTGACCTTTAAACGCTTTGATATTGAGGCAATAAGTTTTAGTTCATTAAGCTTCTCAACAACAAGGAAAATACGTTTCCCCATCTTCTGTGCAAGAAGTGCCAGCTCAATGTAATCTTCATCCTTATATCCGTTGCATATTATGAGCGATTCGGGATCAGTGTTTATTGCAATAACTGCATGAAGCTCAGGTTTTGACCCGGCCTCCAGTCCTATATTGAATTTTTTACCATGACTCACAATCTCCTCCACTACCGGTCTCATCTGGTTTACCTTGATGGGATATATTATGAAATTCTGCGCATTGTACCCATACTCCTCAGAAGCTGATTTAAAACAATTTGAGATACTCAGGATACGGTCATCCAGTATATCGGGAAACCTCAGTAGTACGGGAGTTGAAACATCCGCAAGACTAAGTTCGTCAAGAAGCTCTTTAAGATCAACCGAGACACAGTCCTTCAGCGGAGTTACTGTAACATTACCTTTTTCGTTAATCGAAAAATAGTCAACGCCCCAACCGTTTATATTATATAATTCAGCAGAATCTTCAATACGCCATTTTCTCATGTTCAGCCCTTCTTGCCTGGTTATTTGATAATTAAAGATCTGAAAAAATAAAATAAATTGCAATGTTATTAAAATATCATGAATTGGGATAGTATAATAATTTAATTCAGAAAGGCACAGATGCTATATCTGTTTTACCGATCACCTTATATACCGGGTAAGGATAATAGCCTCTTCCCCACTGTGGAACAAGGTAACGATCGAAATAATTCCATGTCAATAATCCGTCATTCGACATTGGTTCAAGAAGATAGGCAGCAAGATTAGCAAGAGGTTGTGCTGTTCTGACCATCAGTGTACCGGCAGGGAAATCGACAGTATCCCTTAGATAGCTCCCTGTTATGGTATTTGTGTAATGCCCCTGGTTCAACCTTGCCGAGCCCTTCAGTCCGCTAATTTCAAACCTGTCGACCTCCAGAATTGAGGCTTCCGCTAATTTCTCCAGCCTGATTCCGTGAAGTATAAGAAGATTAATAACATCCAGGTCATTCACTGTTACAAGGTATGCAAAAGGAAATTTTACACTCTTTACAGGAAAATAGTCGACAAAATAGGGTACTGTTACAGTTTTTTGCCTGTCGGTTCTCTTAAAAGGCGGCCACACATTCGGATCATTTGCCGGCTCAATTTCAAACGTCTTGATAGTAACCTTCTCCGGAGCAGGTTTTACATTGTATTCTGTTGCAAATGAATCTATTGCAACAGGGTTCAATCCACGTGTGATGGTTTTTGCATCAACTTCCCTAAGTATTTCCATTATCTCCGTTTTATGTGCTGATGCATATTCTGAAAGAGATTTTATAAGATAATAACAACCATAGACACGTGATTTGTAATCAGCATGAACATAATTTTCATTGAGAATTCCGAGCCTGTTGCGCAAGCCGTAATAATTGCTTATATATCTTGGTTCAGCAGCATCGTAGTACCAGCCCTCTTCCGGCTTCATCATGTTTTTAAACTCACCATAGTAGCAGTTCTCAACATTATATTTATTATGAAGAGTCTCCGACATTTCCGGTATCATCCTGTCACGCATATAATGGATCAGGGAGGTGTCGCCATTCGGATTGACCATCCATGTAAATGTCACAGGTTCAACATGATACGAACCATTCGTTGTGTGGCAATCCATAAATACTGCCGGATCCCAGGCATTAAATACCTTTGTTAACAGACCCTTTACCTCAGGAGATTCAGCTTTCATTATATCCCTGTTAAGATCAAGGAACTGTCCGTTATGCCTTACTCCAACTCCGTTTACCGGTCCGTTCTGATTGGTTCTGTTTTCGGTGCTGATCTTCTCGTTGCCATCTGGATTGAAATTCGGACATATCAGGAAGACCACATCTTCGAGTAATGCATTATCTTTCTCTGAAAGAAGATCTCTGGCAAACATCAACACGGCCTCTTTTCCTTCCACTTCACCTGCATGTATATTTGCCTGGATATAAATCACAATACGGTCATCATCATTAAGTTGAGCCGGCGATTCTGGAAGGGGGGCTCCAATTATTAACAACGGGATGTCTCTGCCTTCTGTCGATTTTGCTATGGTTTCAATCCTGATATATTTTGATGATTTACTTAGCCTTTCAATAAAGCTCATCACATCATTGTAATTCGATGTTGATTTGAAATCAGAACTTTCAGCAACAGTCAATAATCCTGGCTGTCCGGATACTCCGGCAAAATATAATAATGCTGCTATTACGAAAACAATAACCTGTTTCATTTGTTTATAGATTATAATTAAACAAATTATAAAAATATAAATATATAACCATATAAAATGGTCTGTAACTCCGTAACGATAAATATATTCACAGTTATTATTTCAAAACCATCATGGTTTCGTATTATTTGAATTTTTAAATATTAATAGTTATTTTAGCGCTTTTAATTTTAAAACATAACACAATGAACAAAGGAACAGTAAAATTTTACAATGTGTCAAAAAGATTTGGCTTCATTAAGGATGCAGATTCGGAAAATGAATATTTTGTACATGCATCCGGTCTTATTGATAAAATCAAGGACAATGATGAAGTGACATTTGAACTTGCTGAAGGCAAAAAAGGACTTAATGCAGTTAATGTCAAACTTGCTGAAGAATAGTTTAGTTAATTGCCATTATAGCCGTCATCAAATGACGGCTTTTTTTATTTCATTAAATCGGTAAAAAAAACTTGCAGGACCGGAGAGACCTGCAAGCCACTAGGTGAAAAGCCTGTAAAAGGATAATATGTACAGTTTCTATTATTTCTTTGCGGCTTTTTTTGCTTTTTTTGCAGCACGCTTTTCTTTCAGGCTTTTTGCAGGCTGTTTCTTGACTTTAGGCTGTTGCTTCGATTTTTCGTGTGACATAGCTTTATAAGTTTTGTATTAAACACTTTCAAATTTAAATATTTCATCAAAATTATTTCACTAAATTTTTAACATGTAATGTATCATTCCAGTAACTTACCGGCTTCTTCATCGAGCAGCCATGATGTTTTGCCACCGGCTGAAATAATGTGAGCAGCCGGAAACTTTAAATTCTCCGCCCTTTTACCAATTACTTCAGATACAATACCAGCCTTATCCTTACCTGTAACAAGAAATATAATCTCATCAGCATTGTTAATAACTTTTCCTGTCAGAGTAACTCTTTTTTGTCCCGAAACGGGATGGATTGCCATATCACAGATATTCTCACTTTGTAGCAATTCAAGGTTTCCGGGGAAAATAGATGCAGTATGTCCGTCCTCTCCCATTCCAAGAATCACAATATCAAATACCGGAAGGCTGTTGCGCTGACGGGTATATCTCATTATCTCCTCAGAATACCTGGCAGCTTCCGTTTTTGGATCATTTTCTCCCCATATCCTGTGGATGTTTTCCCGGGGAATACCTGTTTTTCCAAGCAGTAACCGCTCAGTCATTCCATAATTGCTTTCAGGATCATCAGGTGGAACACATCGCTCGTCGGTCCAGAAGAAATGTATAAAACGCCAGTTTACAGATGTCTGGTGCTCATCAGCAAGAACTGAGAATAAAAGCTTTGGAGTATTGCCTCCTGAAAGTGCCAGGGTCAGGGTTGAATTATATCTTTCGGCCGACCTGATTCGATCAGCAAGTTCAGAAGCCAGGGTCTCTGCCAGATCACGTGCTGTTGGAAATTTTCTATATGTAACTTTCACTTTATAAATGTCATGAACATATTAAAGACGATCCTCATAACCTGTACGGGGATCATAACTCGCAGAATAATCCGTCATCAGTCAGGTTTTTGCAGGGATATCGCCAGTCAAGACCGCAGCCTTCAATGATTTCACCTGCATTTGAGGGGCCCCATGTACCTACCGGATAGCCATAGAGTTTTACACCCGGATTATCTGCCCAGGCTTTCTGTATCGGATCTATGAATTTCCAGGCTGTTTCAACTTCATCATCACGTGAAAATAGTGTTGAATCGCCGGTCATGGCATCATATAAAAGTCTTTCGTAGGCAGAGGGGACTCTTACATCTGCCAGATCTTTGTAATGGAAATCCATATTTACATTCTTGATATTGAATCCGGATCCGGGTTCTTTCATATCAAATTTCAGCAGAATACCTTCATCTGGTTGTATCCTGATAATGAACATATTAGATGTTAAAACTCCCTCCTGTCTTTTAAAGAGATGGTGGGGTGTTCTCTTAAAATATATAACAATCTCGGTCACCCTTGCAGGCATTCTCTTACCTGTTCTTATATAGAATGGCACTCCTCCCCATCTCCAGTTATCTATAAAAAACTTCATTGCCACGTATGTCTCCGTCATTGAATCTTCAGCCACACCTTTCTCCTGCCTGTAACCTGACACATATTCTCCGCGGATTGTTGAACCTGTATATTGTCCCCTTATAACCTGCTTTGGAACATCTGCCTCTCTTACAGGCTGAAGCGACTGGAATACTTTAAGTATTTCATTTCTGACAGGATCCGGTTCAAGAGACGATGGAGGCTCCATGGCTATTAGTCCTGCCATCTGTAATATATGATTCTGAACCATGTCCCTGAGTGCACCGGATGAATCATAATAACCACCCCTCTCTTCCACTCCTATACTCTCTGCTGAAGTTATCTCAACACGGTGAATATAGTTTCTGTTCCAGAGTGGTTCGAAGATACCGTTAGCAAACCTTGTAACCAGAACATTCTGGACTGTTTCCTTACCAAGGTAATGATCTATCCTGTAAATCTGTCTCTCACCTATCATTTCATGGAGAGTCTGGTTAAGGGCCTTTCCTGATTCAAGGTCATAGCCAAAGGGTTTCTCATAAATAAACCTCCTGAAGCCCTCTGATTGATCTGCCAGTCCCACCATGGCAAGTTTCTCGGAAATAGTTTTATAAATCCCGGGAGGCGTAGCCATGTAAAAAATATAATTACCCCCTGTACCATGAGACTTATCCAGTTCAAGAAGCTTTCCCTTCAGTTTTTTAAAGTCTTCGGCAGAGTTATTGTCCATCCTTACATAATATAAATAACTGGAAAACTTCTTTAGCTGATGAACATCCGGTTCCTTCTCTTCTGAAAAGTTAATGATACTCTCATTCATCTTCTTCCTGAAATCTTCATCGGAAAAGGGTGTTCTCCCCGCTCCCACTATGACAAATTTCTCGGGCAACAGATTCTGTAACTTCAATGAAAACAGTGCAGGGATAAGCTTTCTGGAAGTCAGATCACCCGAAGCTCCAAAAATGATCAGAATTAGATTGTCCGGTTTTTCCATTTCTTTTGATATCTTTTTAAAGACTTTTTTAAACCTGTATTTTACCATTCTTTTATACATACCCGGCAACAAATATAATGAACCATCTGTTCCGAAAGACATATTAATATATTAATCCGCAAGGCAATGTCAATTATTAAGTTTAATGTTATTGTTGATAATTTTTTACATTTTGTAATAATTTTCCATATATTTAGATCAAACTGGAAGAATAAGTGATATATTTGCAACGCATTGTTAAAATGAAAAGAATAAAAACCATATTATCATTATTTCTTGTTTTAAGGTTTCCTTGAAAAGAATGAGAATGGTATATGGAATTGGATTAGGGATAACCGTTCTCTTTGAAACAGAGAGCGGTTTTTTTTATAACTGACATAGGTAAAACAGGATGAAAACGGAACGACCGGACGGACAGGGATTATACAGACAGGAATTTGAGCATGATAGCTGCGGAATAGGTTTTGTAGCTCACATAAAAGGCAAAAAATCGCATTCCATCATCAGCCAGGGTCTTGAAATCCTGATTAACATGACACACAGGGGGGCTGAAGGTGCTGACAGCAGAACCGGTGACGGAGCCGGCATCATGATACAGGTTCCGCGTGATTTCTACCTTATCCAGGGTTATTCGTTGCCACAGGCAGGACAATTTGGGACAGGCCTTGTCTTTCTTCCTAAAAATAATGAGGATGCAGCAAAATGTGAAGATATCCTGCTTAATATCATTAAGGAAGAGAACGTAGGCTTCATTGGTTTTCGTGAAGTTCCGTGCAACAGTTCGGTCCTTGGCGAAATATCACTTGCTGCTGAACCTCACATCAGGCAGATCCTGTTAGAAGCAGATATTATGCAGGAGGAGCTTGAACGTAAACTATATATCATACGTAAGCGTGCAGAAAGGATAATCCGTGATTCCGGAATCAACCAGAAAAGCTTTTTCTATATACCGAGTCTTTCAACTAAAGTCCTGGTATATAAAGGAATGCTTACATCCCCACAACTCAGGGAATACTTTTTAGATTTAACTGATGATCGTCTGCAAAGTGCTATTGCCCTTATTCACTCAAGATTCAGTACAAATACCTTTCCCAGCTGGGATCTTGCCCAACCCTTCAGAATGCTGGGGCACAACGGCGAAATCAACACAATCAGGGGCAACAGACTCTGGATGGAAGCCAGGGAATCTTTACTTAAATCAGATAAGCTGGGTGACCTTTCAAGGATTTACCCGATAATTGAACCCGGGAAAAGCGATTCAGCATCACTTGATAATGTTCTTGAGTTCCTCGTAATGAGCGGCAAATCGCTTCCCTATGCAATGTCGGTACTTATCCCTGAATCGATCAATATCAAAAATCCTATTTCGCCTGAACTACGGGCTTTTTATCACTATCATTCCACATTTATGGAACCATGGGATGGTCCTGCTTCTCTTATATTTTCTGACGGCCGCTATATTGGAGGAATGCTCGACAGGAACGGCCTGCGCCCTTCGAGATACCTTATCACGGAAAATGATCTTATTGTAATGGGATCGGAAACAGGAGTACAGTCTTTCCCGCCTGAAGAGATAAAGGAAAAAGGAAGGCTTAAACCCGGTAAAATGCTTCTTGTTGATACTGAATCAGGCATAATCATCTATGATAATGAACTTAAAACCAGGATAGCCGGTGAATTTCCCTATGGAAAATGGATCCAACAGAATATGGTTAAACTTGAGGAGATAGAGACGGGCCATATTGTAACACCTGACCTCGGACAAGAATATAAAACCTACGTCACTTCATTCAACTATTCATGTGAAGACATTGAAAAGATCATCAGGGAAATGGCTGCAACGGGGAAAGAACCCATCGGTTCGATGGGTAATGATGTCCCGCTTGCAGTTCTTTCAAGGAAACCATACCGATTGTACAACTATTTCAAGCAGCTTTTTGCTCAGGTTACAAATCCTCCGATCGATCCTATAAGGGAAGAGCTTGTAATGACTCTTTCGGGGTACCTCGGATCACTTCAGCAAAATCTGCTTGATAAATCACCCGATCATGTAAAGATGGTCCGGTTCAGGAATCCCGTGATTTCAAACACTTATTTTCAGGTAGTCAAGAACCTGAGATACAAGGGATTCTCTGCGGCCAACCTTTCAATGCTTTTCGATGCCAGCAAGGGAGCAGACGGAATGCAGAGTGCTGTTGATCAGCTTTGCCTTGATGCGGAAAAAGCAGTTGATGAAGGCAAAAACTATATAATAATATCTGACAGGGGAATTGATGAGAATCATGCTCCTATACCTTCACTGATGGCAGTATCGGCAATTCATCATCACCTTATCGATAAACGCAAACGCATGCAGATCGACATTGTTGTGGAGAGTGCCGAACCCCGTGAAGTGATGCATTTTGCATTGCTTTTCGGATACGGGGCTAGTATAATTAATCCCTATATGAGTTTTGCCATTATTGACAAACTTGTAAAGGAGAAGGCAATACAGCTTGATTATCAGAAGGCAGAGGCAAACTACATAAACTCAATAAACAAAGGGATTCTTAAGATAATGTCAAAAATGGGGATAAGTACCCTCAGAAGCTACCGTTCTTCACAGATATTTGAAGCAATAGGAATAGATCCGGACGTGATAAAGAAATATTTTACGGGGACTATTTCACGGATCGGGGGTATCGGAATGGGAGAGATTGCAGAAGAGGTGCTTATACCTCACAGGAAAGCCTTTAACGAAGAATATCAGCCTGAAATACTTACTGAGGGTGTTTATTCATACAGAAAACATGGTGAAAAGCATGCCTGGAATCCTGAGACTATTGCACTTCTGCAATGGAGTACAAGAACAAACGACCGTGAAAAATTCAGGGAGTTCAGCAACAGGGTAAACAGTGATACTTCCAGTCCATTATTTATAAGAGGATTGTTGAGAATAAAAAAGAATCCCATCCCTGTAGAAGAAACTGAACCTGCGGAAAATATCATGAAGCGCTTTGTTACCGGGGCGATGTCATATGGTGCTATAAGCCTGGAAGCACATGAGACTCTGGCTATTGCAATGAATCGAATCGGAGGTCGCAGTAATACTGGCGAAGGAGGTGAAGCTCCTGAAAGATTCAAACCCCGTGAAGACGGAATATGTACGAGGAGCTCCATCAAACAGGTTGCAAGCGGAAGGTTCGGGGTAACTGCTGAATATCTTGTCAATGCCGATGAAATACAGATCAAAATTGCCCAGGGAGCAAAACCGGGCGAAGGGGGACAGCTTCCCGGTCATAAGATTGACAGGGTAATTGCAAAAACAAGGTATTCAATCCCCGGTATCACTCTCATTTCACCTCCGCCTCATCACGACATTTACTCTATCGAGGATCTGGCACAGCTGATTTTTGACCTCAAGAATGTTAATCCGGCTGCAAAAATAAGCGTCAAACTCGTTTCCGAGAGCGGCGTCGGGACAATTGCTGCCGGAGTCACAAAAGCAGGGGCCGATCTGATTTCAATAAGCGGATATGAAGGAGGTACAGGTGCAAGTCCTTCATCATCAATAAAACACGCCGGTCTGCCACTTGAACTGGGACTTACCGAAACACAGCAGGTACTTGTGATGAACAACCTGAGGAGGAAAGTGATACTCCAGGCTGACGGCCAGATAAAAACCGGCCTGGACATAATAATGATTGCTTTAATGGGTGCCGAGGAATACGGATTTTCAACAAGTGCCCTTGTAGTCCTGGGATGTGTTATGATGCGCAAATGTCATCTTAATACCTGTCCTGCAGGTGTTGCAACCCAGAATCCTGAACTCAGGAAAAGATTCCTGGGCAAAGCCGATTACCTGGTCAACTATTTCAGGCTTCTTGCAGAGGATGTGCGCGAATATCTTGCGGAACTGGGATACAGAAGCCTTAATGAGATAATCGGAAGAGCCGACCTCCTTGAACGTAATCCCGGGGTGGAACACTGGAAAATAAGAAACCTCTATTTGAACAGCCTGCTTACAATGCCGCCCGAATCAAAAGTGAACGCGATGCATTGCATTGAACGTCAGGATAATAAACTGACAGGTGTCATCGATTTAGGGTTAATTGAAGAAGCAAAGGAGGCTATAGAAAAGCAGCAACCTGTAGAAATTTTCAGAACTATCAGGAATACTGACAGAACAACGGGGGCCATGCTTTCCGGGAAAATAGCATCACTGTACGGGTCAGCAGGATTACCTGACGGCACTGTCAAATGCAGATTTTCGGGATCAGCAGGACAAAGCTTTGGCGCATTTCTTTCAGCCGGAATAGAAATGTTCCTTGAAGGAGATGCAAACGACTACCTGGCAAAAGGTCTTTCAGGCGGAAGAATTATTGTTGTGCCGCCAGCCGGATCAACCTTTGAACCTCATGAAAATATAATTATTGGTAATACTGTGCTTTACGGTGCCACCAGCGGTGAAGTTTATGTATCAGGTATTGCAGGGGAGAGATTTGGTGTGAGGAACAGCGGAGCTATTGCCGTGGTGGAAGGTGTCGGCAATCACTGCTGTGAATATATGACGGGAGGCAGAGTGGTTGTTCTTGGTAAATCCGGGAGCAATTTTGCAGCAGGAATGAGCGGAGGTATTGCCTATGTCCTCAATGAATCAAATGATTTTGACTATTACTGCAATATGGGAATGGTCGAATTGTCACTTGTCGATGACCATAACGATGTTAAAGAACTGACAGATCTGATTTCGCGTCATTACATGTTTACGTCAAGCAGGAAGGCAAAGAATATCCTGGATGATCCTGATCAATATATTCCCATGTTTATAAAGGTTATCCCCTATGATTATAAAAAAGTCCTGGAAGAACAAAAACTTGAAGAGATAAGAAAGAAAATAGCTGATGTTGAGATGGATGTTGAATTCGGTCCGGTACAATAGGCAGAGGCGAAATTAACAGAAAAAATCATGGCCGATATAACAGGTTTTTTAAAGATAAAAAGAAAGGAAGCTGGTAACAGGCCTGTTCACGAAAGGATTTGTGATTTCAGCGAGGTGGAACAGGTGCTGAACAGCGAAGACAGAATGCTGCAGGCATCAAGGTGCATGGATTGCGGTATTCCTTTCTGTCACTGGAGCTGTCCTGTCGATAACCTGATCCCTGAATGGAACGATCTTCTCTATAAAGGCGAATGGAGGGCAGCCTATGAAAGACTCAGTGCAACAAATAACTTTCCTGAATTTACAGGCCGGATATGCCCGGCAAGCTGTGAACATGCCTGTGTTCTTAATATCAACCATGAGCCTGTGACAATACGTGAAAATGAGGTGGCTATAGTTGAAAAAGCCTTTGCCGAGGGATACATAAAGCCTGTCCCTCCCAAAAAACGCTCAGGAAAAACTGTTGCTGTTATAGGCAGCGGTCCGGCAGGTATGGCTGCTGCTGATTTACTTAATAAAGCAGGCCATCTGGTTACGATTCTTGAAAAGGATGATAAAGCAGGAGGATTACTAAGGTATGGAATTCCCGATTTTAAACTGAGCAAAGCAACTGTTGCCCGCCGGCTTGATCTCCTTGTAAAAGAAGGGATTACAATCAGAACAAGTGCATTTGTCGGCAGAGATATACCTGCCGGCGAACTGCTTGAAAGCTATGATGCGATATGTATTGCAATCGGTGCCGGTAACCCGCGACCTCTTAAAATAGAAGGATCTGAGTTTGAAGGGATCCATTATGCTATGGATTTTCTTACAGCTCAGAACAGGGTTAATGCAGGACAATTATCAAAGGATGTAAATCCCATAAATGCTGCAGGCAAAAGAGTTCTTGTCATAGGCGGCGGAGATACAGGGTCAGACTGTGTAGGCACTGCAACACGTCAGAAGGCTGTCAGTGTAACACAGGTTGAGATACTGCCAAAACCCCCGGAAATCCGTACGAGTGATAATCCTTGGCCTTATTACAGCAAAACCCTGAAAACATCAACCTCGCACGAGGAGGGTTGTGAAAGACTCTGGAACATCTCAACCTTAAGGTTTGTCGGTGATGGGAAAATAACCAGGGGGGCAGAAGTTGAGGAAGTTACATGGGATTATTCAGATGGCAGATATATAATGAACCCCGTTGAGGACACCCGCCGGGTTATTGAAACAGACCTTGTTCTGCTTGCACTCGGATTCAGCCATCCGGTACTGGAAGGATTACTGACAGAATTAGGAGTGGAGCTCGACGAAAGGAATAATGTAAAGGTTGATGGCAACCTGGCAACAAACATACCTAAAGTATTTGCAGCCGGCGATTCGATTAGTGGTGCCAGTCTTGTTGTAAATGCTATTGCATCAGGGAGAAGGGTAGCAAAAGAGATAAACAGGTACCTGAGATCACATTAAGATAATTATTTTATTTATATCATCCTCAGAGCTTCTGCGGGATTAGTTGCTGCTGCTTTAAATGTCCGGTAACTAATTGAAATCCACCCTGTTGTTAATGCTACAAGAGTTGCAGAAATGAATATCAGGGGACTAATACTCACCTTACTGGCAAAACCTTCGAGCCAGTATCTTGAACCAAGCCAGGCAACCGGCCAGGCTATAAGCGATGACATAAGAATCAGGTAAATAACCTCTCTTGATAACAGATTCAGTACCACCTGTGCCGAAGCACCATATGTTTTTCTTATCCCTATTTCCCTGGTTCTTTTGTTCGTGATATAGGTTATGAGTCCAATCAATCCAAGACAGGCAATAAAAACTGCAAGAATTGAAAAAAGGATAAAGATCTTTCCAGTTTTCATCTCTGTACTGTAAAGATTATTCCAGGTATCAGTGAAGAAATCATATTGAAAAGGCTGTTTGGTTGTAAAATTCTGCCATGTTTGCTCTATTGCCCTGATAGTTCCCGGAACATCATTCCCGGTTAATCTTACTGTTGCAAATCTGTCACCTCCTCCCGGTCCCATAACAGTAAAGCAAACAGGAGTAATTGATTTATGCATGGATTCGATATTAAAATCTTTCATAATACCTATGACCTGAAGTCTTCTGAACTGCTGAGGTCCTTGCGGTTGCAATATATATTTCCCGATCGGATCTTTAAGTCCAAGCGATTTAACTGCACTTTCATTGATGAGTATTGCGGATGAATCATTGCCGTATTCACGTGAAAAAAACCGGCCTTCCACGAGTTGAACACCCAGCGCCTGTGGAAAATCAAGACTTACACCTGCCTGGTTTATAAGGTAGGTGTTTTTTTCAGGATCATCATCAAGAAGAAATCCGTTATTGCTGAAAGTCGAACCTGGTAAAGCCCATGAAAAACCTGCTTTATCTACCCCCGGAATTTGTAAAAGCTGTGTCCTGAATGATTCCATTTGCCTGTAAAAAGCATCAGGCCGACGAATAACAATCAGATTCTCCTTTTCAAAACCAAGATCTTTTTTTGTCATGAAATTCAGCTGATTATATACAATAAATGAGCCTATTATGATGATAATGGAGACTGTAAACTGGAAGACAACAAGTATTCCCCGGAGAATCTTTGACATGGATCCGGGATTAAGAGTTCCTTTCAAAACCTCAACAGCATTAAAAGAGGCAAGCACAAAAGCAGGATAAAATCCTGCTGCGATTCCGACGACA
>CAZWZQ010000017.1:0-10907 GCA_964638955.1 uncultured Rikenellaceae bacterium
ATGGATATCTGCTTGATGTTTCAACAGATGATCTGTTCTCCTCATTTGTTACAGGCTATAATAATATTGATGTTGGTAATGTGACCAGTGTCGAAGTTACAGGTCTTACCTCAAATACTGTATACTATTATCGTGTCCGTGCATATAACGGCTATGGTACCGGTGAGAATTCTGATACAATTTTAGTTACAACACTTATCAATCCTCCACCTGCACCAAGCGGCTTTACAGCAAATTCATGCAACGACCTGGTAACCCTCACATGGAATGCAGTTTCGGATCCTTATTTCTCGCATTATCTTATTTTCGGAGGAGAATCTCCAAATCCGACAACACAGGTTGACTCAATAGATGTGAGTTCCACAGTAACAAAAACAATATCAGGATTAACCCATGGTTCAACATATTATTATCGAATGGTAGCAGTGAATACCGAGGGGATGTCAAGTAATTACAGCAGTGAGGTTTCAGTGGAAGTTAAAACGGGAGTCATTCCAAGAATAAAGGCAAAATGGGATGATGTGCTGATCTGTTATAATATTGGCGATTCACTTACACAATTTAGCTGGTACAAGGGAACTACCCTGATAAGCGGCGAGACAAAACAGTATTACGTTACAAACAAGGATCCCGGCAGCTATCATGTGGAAACAACCGATATTGACGGATGTGTTAATTCCTCAAATGAAATTGACATCTCGGGAGCCAAATCACTCACTGTATATCCGAATCCGGCTAAATCAGTATTTACCATGGATCTTTACAGTGATGCTGTTGGCGAGGCAGTGGTCAGCCTATATAATTCAACAGGGATGAAAGCACTTGAATACCGGACAGAAAAGAAAGAAACCTGGTTGAATTGTGAAATACCTGTAGGTAACCTTAATGATGGTATGTACATGATTGAAGTTATCGTAAATAATGAGGAAATTAATTATACAAGACTGGTAATAATTGAATAATAATATCGTAATAAAATATCAGCATAATGAAAACAAAAAAAACCTGCCTGAAATTTTTCCTGCTGTCATTGTTTATGGCAGCAATGCTGAACAATGTTGTATTTCCGCAAGGTACAGATTCAAGAAGACTTTCTGAGAACAACGATCAGTTATCTGTGGGCATTATTCTCATACCACAGAAGACATCGATCAGTATGGATGGATTCTCAAATAGTTTAAACTTTACGAATGGGAGTGCAATAAATATTGCTTTAGAGGGTGCCTATTACTTTTCAAGGTATGCCGGAATAAGCTTTGGAGCTGGAATCAGTCCCTATTCTACGGAGATCTTTCTCCCTTCATATTCTACAGAATTCGATGCCGTTGACGATGAAAGTGAGAGTTATGAGATGCAGATTGAAGGCAGGTCTATAACTGAAATCCAGAAGATTTCCTTCTTAAGCATCCCGGTTTCACTTGCTTTGCGTATTCCTGCAGGCAGTAAATCAGGATTCTTTGTTAATGCAGGCATAAGTGCCGAAATTCCAATGGTCAAAACTTATGATGGGACCGGTACTTTTACTTATGACGGTTACTATCCGGCATATCCCGTTACTCTTGAGAATATACCTGCCCATGGTTTTCCAAGTGATCTACTGACAAAAGTCTCAGAAGGCCTTGAAATTAAATCATTTAACGCCGCCTTCACGGCTTCAGGCGGTGTTTTTTACTACTTGACTACATCTTTACAACTGGCACTGGGAGCCCATCTTAGCAGGGCATTATCAAATATTTCAAATTACCAGGACAATAGTGATTTCCATCTGACCACAAAGGCTGATGAACTTAACAGTATAATGGAGGGGAGTACCAAAGCTGGTGTACAGGCATTTGGTATAAGCCTGGGATTGAGATATTTCCTGAAGTAAAATACTTAATATCCCTTTTCTTTTTATTTCCGGGATGGGGCTGAACCTGTATCAGGAATGACCCGTGAGCGGTTTCATATTGATGGTATCTATCCGGTAACAAACACAGTATTTACAGGATTAAAATCTGGAATCTGGAATCTGGAATCTGGAATAAAAGATAAGTAAATAGCAAAATATTCCTGCAGAGGATTTGCAATGGCAAAAAATATTTTTCACTTCTTTATGGCTATATAGCTAAAATATAGTATATTTACATTATAAAAACTAAAGACTATTACGATTAGAATCGAAAAATCCGGAAGTTTTAAATAAACAAAGTATTAAAAAGGACAAGAAATGAAAAACAAAATTTTAATGGGATTGACAGCTATCGCTATGATAGCAATCCTTACCGGCTGTGGTAAAAAACCGCAGGTTGAAATTGACGCAACCAATGCAGCTATTGAGGCTGCAAAGGCCGCGGAAGCAAATGTATATTTGCCTGATGAATTTACAGCAGTACAGGATTCAATGAATGCCATAATGGCTGACATTGAAGCTCAGGAAGGAAAATTATTCAAAAAATTCGGCGATGCAAAAGAAAAACTTGCCTCCGCTTCGGCTCTGGCAAACGAACTTGCATCAAAGGTAGAAACCAAAAAAGAAGAGGTTAAGGCAGAAGCTGAAACCCTGCTGGATGAAATAAAAACAGTTCTTGCAGAGAACAGTAAGCTTGTTCCGAAACTTCCAAGAGGAAAAGAGGGCGCAGCTGTTATTGAACAGATCAAAGCCGACCTTTCAAATGTTGATGCTGCAGTTGCTGAAGCTCAGACAGCTTATGATAACGGTGCATTCATGGATGCACTTAACAAGATCAAAGCTGCCAAGGCAAAAGCTGATGGCCTCAATGAAGAAATTAAGGAAGCTCTGACTAAAGCAAGAATAAGGTTCTAATTAACAATAAGCTGAAAGAAACAAATTCCCCGGGTTATACCCCGGGGTTTTTTTTAGTCGGCTAAGATTATTTTCATGGTAAAACCCTGGTGGCATATACTGTTTATTTCTGGTATTGCTCTTTTCATTACCCTCTCAGTTTTACTGCTTTTCTATCCTGTGCCTCCTCCTCCGGTTAGTGAGATGAAATATGCGCTGGAAAACCTTACCCTTGCACGTGAAAATGAGGCTGATAAATATTCAGGCGGGCTTTACCGTGAAGCCTGGGATTATTATGATTCGGCAATGGCAAACTGGAGAACTGAAAATGAACGATTTATCTATAAAAGAAATTATGATAAAGTAGCTGCTTTTGCTGAACTTTCTTCAAAAAAGGCATTACAGGCATCTGAGACTTCATTAAATAATTCTGCGAACCTTAAGATCAATCAGGAAGAAAATTTAAAGGAACTTGAAAATCTCATCAGGAAAATCAATAATAGCTTCCACGCATATCCCCTTACATCGGAAGTAAGGAATAATATTTCAATAGGGAAAATGCTTGCCAGGGAATCCCGTGTAGCCTTCAATGAAAGAAACTACCTTCTTGCGGAGGAAGGAATAGCAAAATCAAAATTACTTCTTTCCTCTTCGTATGATTATGCAAATGCACACCTGAGAAGCTATTTTAAATCATATCCGCAATGGAAAATGTGGATTGACAGCACTATTGCTGCCTCGCAAGAGAATCATGATTACTCGATAATAATCGACAAGTTCTCACATAAGTTTTTTGTTTATCTTGACGGGGAAATTATTTCTGAGTTTATAGCTGAACTGGGTGAAAACTGGATTGGTGATAAAAAGAGAAGGGGCGATAAGGCAACTCCTGAAGGCATGTATAAAATTGTTAAGAAAATCGAAGAAGACAGTACCGGATATTATAAAGCACTGCTGCTTGACTATCCTAATGCTGAAGATACGGTCAATTTCAGACGTGAAATAGAGAAAGGCTCCCTTTCTTCTGCAGCCAGAATAGGGGAAAAGATAGAAATTCATGGAGAAGGTGGAAAAGGCGCTGACTGGACTTCGGGATGCATTGCCCTGAGGAACAGAGAAATAGACTCTGTCTTTATGTATGTCAGGATAGGAACACCTGTTACAATTGTAGGATCAATGTACAACCTCAGGCAGTCACTTAACAGATAAACCATCATAAGTGGATGAAATGAAAATACCGGATGATGGATTTCTTAAGCGGGAGGTTTTCCGTAAAGGATTCAACCGGCTACTGATCCTGATTGCAGCAATATCCCTTTTAGCCTTTCTGTTATATTGTGTTCCGGCTTTACAGGAGGTTCCTTTCACGGGAAAAATAATCATTACAAATTCAGATGAACTTAAGAAGGATGTATTATATAAAAAACAGATAACCCTTATAAAAAGAGATATTCAGCGTCTTTCATGGCGCTATAACAGTTATACCTCGGGCCAGTCATACATGGTAATAAACACAACTGATAATCTTTTTTACCTGTATAGGAACAAGAAACTTATAAGGCAGGGACATTGCAGCACCGGGAGTTTTAAGATGCTAAAAACCGAGGAGGGAAGAAGCTGGATATTTAAGACACCAAAAGGTAAATTCTGGATACACGGTAAAACAGAGAATCCTCCCTGGCGCAGACCCGACTGGTCTTTTGTTGAGGAGGGATTGCCTATACCTCCTCAGGACCATTATTCCAGGTGGGAATACGGGGTTCTTGGCGATTATGCCCTTTCCCTTGGTGACGGGTACCTGATCCACGGGACAATCTACAAGAGGTTTCTCGGTATGCCGGTAACTCACGGATGCGTACGCCTGAATGACGATGACCTGGAAGTTATCTTTAATACGCTGAACATAGGTTCGAAAGTTTTTATTTTCTGATCCGGAGAAATGAAACTGCAATGGAAACAGAAAAAATATTTATATCAGCTGACAGGAGAGCCAAAATTATTGCATGGATAGTTATTGTTATATTCTTTCTTATTTATTACACAGTCATGGCAATGCTTGCTCCTGCGAAAAAGATGGAGACACTGAGAAGGGAATATGGTTATAAACAGGATGTGAATAATCCGACTGATGACAGAATATTTACCGATTCAACATATCTTGATTTATTACACAAGAAATCATTCCTGCAGTCCAGGGTGACCATGGCTGCAACTGATTCTATATATCTGAGTATCAGCCTTCCTGACAGCACTTTAAAACTGGAGATCAGTGGAGTGACTGTTCACAGGGCACAAATCCGAAGAATTAATATCAGCACTCTTTTCAGCGGGAGCGACAATTATATTATTCTGTCAATGCTTTCAAGTCCACTGACCATTAGTAGAAATTTCTCATCTATTAAAAAAGAACCTCTTATGATCAGGATGGCACCAAAGGATACATCCGAATATGTACCTGATATTATACCTGATACTGCTGATTATGAGCCGGTGAACTACATAATGGAAATGGATAACGGAATAAGGCTTCATATCTACCAGGAGGATAAATTAAAACCTTGTGACGGTTTATATCGTTCATTATTCGATATCTATCACCGTATGCGTTATGCCGCGAAAATATTCTTGAGAGTTATCACTTTCAGAGTGCCTGAGTATCAGCCATATATTAAGCTCAGAATTCCGCGGTCCGATGCAAAAATCATTTACAGGGCTCTTCCGGAGAAGGGACAGATAGCTCTTTACTTCTGAACATGCTTATGCCTGAAGAGTATGGCGAAGAGGATTGCCACCACCAGGGCATAACCCGCAAAGGCGAACCATATCCCCTTCCAGTCGAATGCCCCGCTTCCCAGGGTAAAGTATTTGTCAATCACGATCCCGCTTATCCTGCTGCCAAGGAAAGCGCCGAAGCCGTTAGTCATCATCATGAACAAACCCTGGCCGCTGGCACGTATGTCGGGAGTACACTTGGTCTCAACGAAGAGGGAACCGGAGATGTTGAAGAAATCAAAGGCCATACCGTAAATAATGCATGAGAGGATGATCATCCAAAGCCCTTCAGCCGGGTTCCCGAATCCGAACAGACCGAAACGGATAATCCATGCCACCATGCTCATCAACATCACCTTCTTAATCCCGAACTTATTCAGGAAAAAGGGAATGGTAAGAATAAAGAGAGTTTCGGAGATCTGTGAGACTGACATTATTATTGCGGGATACCTGACAGCGATAAGGTCTTTGTACTCCGCTATGTTGGCGAAATCGTGCAGAAAGGTGTCGCCGTAGGCGTTGGTTAGCTGCAGAGCGCCGCCCAGCAGCATGGCGAAGATGAAGAAGATGGCCATCTTAGTACTTTTGAAGAGCTTGAAGGCATTGAGACCCAGCTCTTCTGCCAGCTTTTTCTTGTGTCCCCTGCCCAGTGGCGGACATTTTGGGAGGGTAAAGGCATAGAGACCAAGCAGGAGAGAGGAGGCAGCAGCAACATAGAACTGCAAGGGTGAGGTTTCAAAGCCCAGCAGGCTTACAACCCACAGCGCCACTATGAAGCCAATCGTCCCCCAGACCCTCACCGGCGGGTAATCCTTTATGATGTCCATGCCGCTGTTTTTCATAGAGCTGTATGCCACCGTGATAGCCAGGGCCAGTGTGGGCATGTAGAACATCATCGTAAGCAGCAGAATCCAGAAAAATGTGTCAGGATTATTGATGGCCGGAATTAGTGTAAGCAGGACGGCACCTGCAATGTGAAAGATGCCATACAGCCTCTCGGCGTTGACCCATCTGTCGGCAATGATCCCGGCAATGGCCGGCATGAAGAGTGAAGCCAGTCCCATTGTTGAAAAGATAGCTCCGAAATCGGTCCCCGACCAGTTTTTGTTCTGAAACCAATATGCCCCGATGGTGAGCAGCCACGATCCCCAGATAAAGAACTGGAGGAAGTTCATGATGATAAGCCGGCCCTTGAGTCCCATAGCTTTAGATTATTTGTTACATTTAATTTGCGAAGATAGCAAGCTATTCCAAAATGCGGAGCCGCTATGAGAAAATGTTGAAAAAAGAGACTCCTTCTGAGGCCTCAATTATTTAAAACTGGGGGAGGGTGAGTACATGTGATCACAGGGATTGCTCTCCGCCAACCGGCGGATCGCGATCCCTTTTGAGATACAAGCAAAGCCAAATTACTCCCGGCTCGTTTTACTCGCCTTGTATTTTTGTTTTCAGTCATGATCTTCACAGGAGAAGCGGACTGCGTCCGCCGTAGCTCGCCAAAATAAAACTCGCCGTCGTCCCGATTGCTCGGGACTATGGCGAGCGAAGGCGGAGAGAGGGGGATTCGAACCCCCGGTCCCGAGTCCTCGGGACAACGGTTTTCGAGACCGCCCCATTCGACCGCTCTGGCATCTCTCCTGAACGGCAAATTTGGATATTTTTATTGAAAGAATGTCAGGTTTACATAAAAAAGAGATTTCTTTCACCTTATCACCTGATGATATTTAATTAATCTTGATGAGTAACAACCTGTATCAGATATGAAAATGATTAAGTATATACCCGGGGGGATACCGGTAAATATTTATTCCTTGAAAAATTAGCACATGCTAATATACTTAAAATTCATGTTTATTCACAGGTAATTTTGGATAAAATCATACCTTAGTGAAAAATTTATCTCTACTGATTCTAACCAAATAACAATAATCGTGAAAAATTTATTTAAGTTATTCATTATTACAGCATTAGCTGTATTATTAATGCCTTCCTGCAAAAATGATACAGGGGTGGATAAAAGCAATCCGTTCTTTAGTGAATTTGATACTCCCTTCAATGTTCCGCCATTTGAAAAGATAATGGCCGGGCACTATATGCCTGCCTTTGATAAGGGAATGGAAGAGGGAAGAAAAGAGATTGAGGAACTTTTAAAAAACAGGGAAGAACCGTCATTTGCCAATACTATTGAAGCACTCGACAGAGCAGGGGAACTTCTCACAAAAGTCACTTCGGTGTTTTACGGGCAGGCAAATGCCAATACGAATGATTCACTGCAAAACATTGAGGTGGAAATATCTCCAAAGCTTGCTGCATTCAATGATGAAATACTTCTTAATCCTGATCTTTTTGCCAGGATAAAACATGTTTATGATAACCAGGGAACATATGATCTTAATGCCGAACAAAAATTTATCCTGGAAAACCTTTACAAATCATTTGTCAGGAATGGTGCAAATCTTAATAAGGAGGACCAGGATTCCCTGAAAAAGATGAACCAGCGGCTCTCTGTTCTTACAGTTAATTACAGTCAGAATGTACTTGATGAAACTAACAATTACAAGCTTTTTGTTGAGAAGGATGATCTTGCAGGATTACCTGAATCAGTAATTGCAACAGCTGCTGAAGCAGCAAAAGCTGCAGGACAGGAAGGGAAATGGGCATTCACAACGCAACGGCCCAGTATTTTCCCTTTTATTACCTATTCTGAAGACAGGGATCTTCGTCGTGAGATCTACAATGCTTACATCAACAGGGGTAACAACGATAATGAGTTTGACAACAATGCAATACTTGCCGAGATTGTTAAGCTGAGGGCAGCAAGGGCAAAGTTGCTGGGATATAAAACCCATTCTCATATAATACTCGAACCAAGGATGGCCAAAAATCCTGAAAATGTACTCGATCTTCTTAACACCCTGTGGGGAAAAGCTGTTCCTGTTGCAAAAAATGAAGTGAAGGAGATGCAAAAGATAATTAATAGAGAAGGTGGAAAATTTTCCCTTGAACCTTCAGACTGGTGGTACTATGCCGAAAAACTAAGGAAACAAAAGTATGACCTTAATGATGTAGAGTTACGGCCATATTTCAAGCTTGAAAACGTGCGGGAAGGAGTCTTTACCTGCGCAAACAGGCTATACGGCATTACCTTTAATCCATTGACAGATTGTCCTTTACCTCATCAGGATGCTGAGGCTTTTGAAGTGAAGGATGAGGATGGCTCTCATATCGGAGTACTGTATATGGATTATTTCCCCAGGGAGAGCAAACAACAGGGTGCATGGTGTCTTACATACCGAAGCCATCGTGTTATTGACGGCAAAACCATTACACCGGTTGTTACGACAGTGTTCAATTTCACACCACGCAGCGGAGAGATGCCTTCACTTCTGAGCCTTGACGAGGTTTCAACTGTCTTTCATGAATTTGGTCATGCTCTGGATGCACTCTTTAACAGGAATACCTATAACCAGACATTTATAGCATGGGACTTTGTCGAGCTTCCTTCACAAATTATGGAACATTGGGTTACTGAACCGGAAATGCTCAATATATATGCAAAGCATTATCAGACAGGAGAAGTAATACCTGAATCTCTTGTAAAGAAAATAAAGAAGAGCAGTTATTTTAATCAGGGTTTTGATAATGTTGAATTACTTGCAGCATCGTTGCTGGATATTGCTTATCACACTCTTGAAGCTCCGGCAATAATTGATGCTCAAACCTTTGAAAAGGAGTATTTCGAAAAATTAGGACTGATCCCTGAGATAATATCAAGGTACAGAAGCACCTATTTCCTGCATATTATGGGTGGGTATGATTCAGGTTATTACAGCTATACATGGGCTGCAGTGCTTGATAATGATGCATTTGAAGCATTTAAGGAAAATGGCATCTTCGACAGGGCAACTGCAGAGTCGTTCAGGACAAACATACTTGCCAATAACGGCATAATGGATGCAATGGAAATGTATGTCAATTTCCGGGGTCGCGAACCGGTGATAGAACCACTACTCAGGAACAGGGGACTCATGCCTCAGTAGAAAGATCATGCAATCGTGCAATCATGCGATCGCATGATATTATCATCTAAACGAATCCTCTATTTCATCAAGGGAGACACCTAAAATACTAACAGCAATTTTATCAAGGTCCTCTCTTTTGCCAGTCAGGTGTAACGTGTACTGGACATGTGTGAGGCTTTCTTTCGGATCAAGGGTTGCCGCTGGTGATGAGGTTTCAAGTTCATAAAAGGGCCCCATCTGGGAACCATCCTCAAGAGGGCCGTCATTATAGGAATTTACAGCATCGCCAGAGAAGGGGTCCTCCTGGATTTGCCATGATGAGTTGACATAATCTGTTATGCCATCTGGAAGGCAGCATATAAGCAGAGTGAGGGCATTGTTTTCAAAATCATAGCTCCCCAGAGTACCTGTTGTCCTTAAGGGAGAAAGTCCTATCTTCCCACGTCTCTTGCCATCAGCTTTGAAATAAATATGATTGTCTGTAACCTTTAACCTATCTGCTGGTATCTTTCCAAAATAATTATCATTAACCGGAGGGCCGATTATTTTTTCATCACCCGGCTTATAAGGTATAACTACAATGACAGCAGGAGAGGGGTTGAACATGCCGAGCATCCATACTGAAAGGAGACCGGTCTCCTTCGACCAGCTTTTTTCTCCTGTATTGGTAATCTTATTGTCAGATCTATAAGCAACACAATTTGAGCCTGTTACGTCAATGCCAGTCTGGTTTTTGATCTCATCGGCATTTAGCAGAACCACATTTCTTTCCAGTTTGAAATTAAGCAGGGTACCGCTGTAATTTTCGGTTTCAACATCACAAGCCAGTGATACAGAAGAGTCTGTCTGGTTAATAACATCATAGGGAGCCGTATCGATAAATGCGGGAGTCTGCCATTCATCATAGACAAAAGAGGCTCCTTTTTTGAAAAAAATTGAGAATTGTCCTCCTTCGGGTCCGAGCCACAATCTCTCCTCCCCGCCAAAGGCATTAATATGGGGTTGTATCTCACGTGATGCAATGAGTTCGCGGTTGATCCATCCAAAACTGTATCCCTGGTCACCTTCTGTTGTGCTGGTCATTACCCTTCCCTGCCATGCAGGAATAAGAACAATAGCTGATTTCCCTGATTTCAACTCTATTAACTGTACATAATTCGCCAGGAAATCCCTGTTATAAACATACTGTTTTGTACTGTCTGCTATCATGGTTTCTAAGTTTTCTTTTTCCCCCTTGTTCCTGCTTACGCATGCAACAAGCAGGAGAGAGGAGATTAATTATACCGATACAATTTTCAAATCCAGAATTACCTGGCAAATGAATCAAA
>CAZWZQ010000017.1:11007-61939 GCA_964638955.1 uncultured Rikenellaceae bacterium
ATTAATTATACCGATACAATTTTCAAATCCAGAATTACCTGGCAAATGAATCAAATCAATCACTAAGATATTGATAATAGGATTAATTTTATATTCAATAGCTTATTATGACAAAAAAAACCTTTGCGGACTTACGGTCATTTGTGTATCTACGCAATCGGGGTGCAGAATGGGATGCCCTTTTTGTGTTACCGGAAAATATGGTTTTTATGGAGATCTTGCTGCCGGTTTAAGGTAACAGCTTCACAACACAGGGTGGCGCTTCCGAAATAATTTATTAACTTTATAAGATAGTTACTTACTAAAATTGATAGCCAT
Source organism: uncultured Rikenellaceae bacterium (assembly GCA_964638955.1). GTDB lineage: Bacteria > Bacteroidota > Bacteroidia > Bacteroidales > VadinHA17 > LD21. Next base: position 11,326 of record CAZWZQ010000017.1, read on the forward strand.
GAAAAAAACATTTTATTTCATTATGGGTATTATATTGATAGTAGGCGGATGTAAATCAGGGTCAGCTCCGGAACCTGACAAGATTCTTGCAATAATTCCTGCACCTGTTTCCATACAGGGTTTTAAAGGTGATTTTGTAATTTCAGAGAAAACCAGGATCATTCTTGCACCAGCAGATGATGAGACAAAGCTGGCAGCTGATTTCTTTGCAAACCTTGTAAGGAATTCCACAGGAATGAGCCTTCCGGTTGAAGAGGGTAAAAAGTCGGCAAAAGGCTCGGTGTTTATGACACTTGACACTGCAATTGAGAATGATGAGGGTTATGAACTGACAGTAACCCACAAAAAGGTGATTGTGAGGGGAGGATCAGCAGCCGGACTCTTTTATGCTGTTCAGACGATGAGGCAGATTATGCCCACCGAGCTTGAAAGTCCGTCGATTGTTGAAGGATTAGTGCTTACCATCCCTGCATGTGAAATAAAAGATGAGCCAAGGTTTGGTTACAGGGGAATGCACCTGGATGTGGGACGGCATATGTTCCCAATTGCATATATTAAAAGATATATCGACATGATCGCTCTTCACAAGATGAACAGGTTTCACTGGCATCTTACTGAAGATCAGGGGTGGAGGATTGAGATAAGTAAATACCCGAACCTTACAACTACCGGTGCTTACCGTAAGGAGACACTGGTTGGACATGGAGGAAGAAGGCCGTTTGAGTTTGACGGAAAACCCTATGGCGGTTTCTATACAAAAGATGAGGTAAAGGAGATAGTTGAATATGCCCGATCAAAATTTATTACTGTCATGCCTGAGATAGAGATGCCGGGCCATGCTATGGCAGCACTTGCCTCATATCCTGAATTAGGCTGTACTGGAGGCCCGTACGAAGTACAAACACGATGGGGTGTTTTCGACGATGTCTATTGTGCAGGGAAGGAGGAAACATTCAGTTTTCTTGAGGATGTGCTTACCGAGGTTATGGAACTTTTCCCGTCAGAGTATATTCATATAGGAGGTGATGAATGCCCGAAGACACGCTGGAAAAAATGTCCTCTCTGCCAGAAAAGAATGAAAGAAGAAGGATTGAAGGATGAACATGAGCTGCAAAGTTATTTTATCCAGAGAATAGAGAAGTTTGTCCTTTCAAAAGGAAGAAAAATTATCGGATGGGACGAGATACTTGAGGGTGGACTGGCTCCGGAAGCAACAGTGATGTCGTGGCGGGGAACAACAGGTGGTATAGAAGCGGCACGACAGAAGCACGATGTAATAATGACCCCCTATACCTATGTTTATCTTGATTATTACCAGTGCGAACCCCAGGGAGAACCCCTGGCAATTGGGGGTTATCTCCCGTTAGAAAAGGTATATTCGTATAATCCTGTGCCGGAAGAGCTTGCACCTGAGGAGCAAAAATATATTCTTGGTGTGCAGGGTAACCTGTGGTCAGAATACCTGAAAACTCCTGACTATATGGAGTATATGGCTTACCCGAGAATGTTTGCTGTAGCTGAAACAGGGTGGACTCCTAACCGGCTTAAGGATTTCGAGGATTTCCTTACCCGCATTGAAGTTCTGAAAAAGAGATATGATGCAATTGGTATCAACTACTTTAAAGGCGAATACCGTGACATAAGAACTCAGACGGAAAATTAGTACCAATAACCAATAACTCTTAAATCAGGATTTACTTGTATTTATCAGTTGAAACATATGTTCATCAAGATAGCCGTCTGATATTTTGATCCAGTCTTTTTTAATTCCTAATTCAACAAATCCCTGTTTCCTGAAGAGATCCATACTCTCACAGTTATTGGCCAGTATGTTGCAGTATAACTGGTGTAGTTGCAGGGTTGTAAAACAATAATCTATCAGGCACTTCAGTGCCATTGATGCGTATCCTTTTCTGCGCTCTGATTCATCAGCAATAAGAATTCCAAGTCCAGCCCTTTTATGGAAAGGATCAAAGTCAAAAATATCTATTGTCCCGATAGTCTTTTTTTCGGAAATAAGATCGATCATCAACCTTTGCTGCCCGGTTTCATATATACTTTTATGAGAGATCTCCATATACCTTTTCAGGGTATATTTTGAAAATGGTGTAACTGTATTGCTTATGGTCCAGTAATTACTGTTGTTTTCCCACTCATAAAGCAACTCCAGATCTTCAGGCTCAAGGGCTCTAAGGCTAATCTTTTCGAACTTCATTAAGTAATATTCGTTTTATTGTTGTTTGGTTATCAGCTGGTTAAGTTCTCTTACAAATGCATCGCTGAATCCTGCTTCCTGAATTGATACGATAGCTTCCTGTGCCTGTGAAAGGCTTTCAAACTCACCAGTAACATACTTGTAAAAGCCATCATCTCCAAGTATCTCCCTGACACCCTCGATCTCCCTGAAAAGTTCCATGCTCACGGGTGATTTTGTAGCCATCATCTGAATTGTATAGACTCTTTTACCCGTGGCCAGAGTTACAACCGGTTCTGATTTTGTAAGAGCTCTTGACTTATCGTTAAGATCATATTGATTTATAATATAGGCTTCTGTGAATCCCTTTTCCTTCACATAGCCCAGATAATTAATTGCATCCGGTCTGTTGTAGAACAGGCCAAGGGAATATATTGACACTGAATCTGTTTCCATCGGTCTCAGGAATAGCATTCCGCTCATATCCAGGTCACTGAAATATTCTTTAGGCAGCCTGTCCTTTGTCTCTTTAAGAACAATACTGTATTTAACTGATGAGGGCAGGCGCAGGTGTTCAGGAGTATAAGTCTCCTGTCTTAATACTATGCCTGTTTGCGGATCCACTATTCCAAAGGTGACTCTTCTGTTATATTTTCTGCCTTCGGGATTATCTGAACCGTCAGGGTTGGTATTTACGGCAGCGAAAGCTGATTCGCCAAAGGCTTTCTTGATAAACCGGGAGGAAGGATTTATCGATGAAACCATATGATCAATAACAGCCTGGGCTCTTTTATCTGCCAGTTTAAGATTATATTCCGGACTTCCTTTAGAGTCGGTATAGCCTGCAACCTCTACCTTAAGGTCCGGATGAGTTATCAGGACCGGTTTAATCTCATCTATAGCTCTATGTGCCTGTTCATTCAGTTCATAACTGTCGAAATCAAACAGTATGGTCTTCATTGTCATAAAATCACCCCGAGCAACTTCAGCTGGAATAAGTTCACTATTGACTGCCATGTAGCGGCTCAGGAAATACAGGGGAAGATGGATATTTACAGTATCGGTTTTGTAGCCCGGATAGGTTGCCAGCAGATTATAATCACCCGGTTTTATTTCAAACCTGAATTTACCGCCCTCGTTAACTTTAATGTTATCCAGCAGTGTCCCTTTGTTGGCATCAATCAGTTTTAAAGCAGCCTTATCCGATTCAAGAGTATTTGAATCGGATAAGGTGACGATTCCTTCAGTAGTAGTAATTTCATCTGCCGGATCAACTGCAACCACTGCATATATATTCCTTGAACTTGTTTTTTCATCATAAAGGCTGGTTATAAATCCGGGGGCATTATTATTAAGGATGAAAAAAGTATTTGGTAAGGTTGTATTAAATGCAAAAGGCATTCCGACAGGATTGGTCCATCCGCCATTTCTTGATATTGATCTGAAAACATCATATCCACCCATGCTTATATGTCCTGAAGAACTGAAAATAAGAGCACGTGAGTCGGGATCAAAAAAAGGAGTATCCTCATTATACGGAGTGTTAATAATGTTGCCACAATTAACCGGATCATCCCATGTGCCATCTTTATTTTCAGAAACCCATATATCAAGATCTCCCGAGCCGTTAGGTCTGTTACTGGCGATGTAAAGTGTATTCCCGTCAGGTGTAATAAACCCATGTGATTCCCAGTAGATTGTGTTTATCTTTTTCCCGACACTTTTGATTTTTGACCATGTATCCCCATCTCTCTGGCTGTAATAGAGATTACCGTCACCGCCGTCATCCATATTAAGGATAAGAAGTTTGCCGTCACCTGTTATCGAATTTGAATATAATCTTGTATATCCTCCCAACTGTTGAGTTATCTCAACCGGGGCGCTCCATGTATCATTCCTGTATGAGCACATTATCCTGGTATGGTCTTTAATTTTCTGTGTGAATATAAATACGGAGTCATTCTTTGAAAGGACAGGATTGCATGCTCCGGGATAATCATCCAGCCATGGTTCAAACAGTCTGGAAATAATAGTCAGCGGTTTCTTTTTCATTTCGAGGGCATACCTGCAGTCTCTTATCTGATTATCAATGTAATCTTCCCTGAAAATATCATTCTTACTATAATTTTCCTTTACATCATTGAATGCTGAGATTGCTTTTTCCAGACTATCGTTCCTATGGTAAGCAATGGCAAGATACAGATACGTATCAAGTGGCGCCTGTTCTCCATATTCTACATAATCGCGGTCTTTTTTTACCACGTTTGATGAAGCAGATTTAAGAAGCCTTAGGGCCTCATGGTATCTGCCATCAATATTCAGACAACATATTCCCAGTTTTGCTGCAAAATTGGAATTATCGGGATAGGCCTTATTCAGAGTTTCATATATCTCTGCAGCCTTATCATAATTCTCATCATAATAGAAAAAAATATCAGCATTCTGTACGGTTCTGATAAGAACTTTTCTGTTGAGTTCCTGAGAGATGAGAGTGTTAAAAGAACTGGTCAGGAGAACAATTAAGAAAACACCAGGTAAACGACGATTCATTGTTTTAATACTTTTTTGATGAAGATTTGTTCGGGGTATCCCTTCCTTATAAGCTCCAGTCTCCAGACATCCGCTTCTTCCCGGGTATCAAAGCGTCCTGTAGTATACCTGTAGAACCTGTCGTTCTCGTTATACAATACCTTCATATTGGGAATGTGTGTGAAATAGCTGACATCTACCGGATTATACAGAGCCATTACCTGAACGGTATAATAAAGAACATCAGAATCTTCAACGTCAGTATCTCCTACATCTTTTACATTCATGTTTGTTATCAGGATGCTTGAATCAATTTTATCAACAACAGGTATATCGGCAAGATTAATTTTATCATATTTAACAGGTTCCGCAAGCAAAGTGTCTCTGGTTAGTGTGATGTCCAGAGTGAGAGTTAATTCCGGATTGTTAAGGTTTATTGCCGTATCTATGGCGAAGAGAAAATCCTCATCACCTGAATAGACAACATTGAATACTCCTGGTGCAATATTTATATCGTACGATCCGGATGTCATGTCTGGTTTCCCCCGGTAAATAGTATCTCCTGATATTTTATTGAGAATGTTAATATTATAATCCTTGATGACAGCCAGGGCTGTATCGTTATGCATAAATTTCCCTGTTAATTCATACACCTTGTCAACATCAGGAGTTTCAAATTCCATGTAAAAAATCTCTTTCTTTTTGTAGTCAGTCTTCATTGAATAATATGCATTCATGCCATTTTTGAAGGGCAGGAAAAACTTATCATCATCTGTTGTATTCACAGGGAATCCGAGGTTTTCAGGCGGTTCAAATTTCCCGTTGGTATATCGGCATTTGAAATTATCATATCCTCCCATTGAATTATGTCCTTCAGAACAAAAATAAAGGTAAGAATTTCCCTCAACCATGAAAGGATTATCCTCATTGTACATAGTGTTGACTACTGCTCCCAGGTTTACTGCTTCTCCCCAGTCACCTGATTCATCTCTTTCTGAAACATAAATATCAAGTCCGCCTTCTCCACCTTCCCTGTTACTTGTAAAATACAGTTTTGTGCCATCAGCGGAAACCGAAGCGTGAGATTCATAGTACTTTGTGTTGATATTTCTATTCAATTTTTCTATTGGTGTCCACCTGTCTTCAACATATTTTGAAGAGTATATATTACCATCAAAGTTGTCATTTTTATAAAGGAAAAGTTCCGTTCCGTCCTTATTGAGTGAGCAGGATAAGCAATCATCACCGGCATTGAGCTCCATGGTTATTTCTACAGGAAACTGCCATTTACCTCTTATTTTTTTTGAAAAAAGGATTACATTCACAAGGCCTCTCTGTTCAGTGTACACAATCGTATTACCATCAAAGCTGACTGCCGGATTTACATTCATCGATCCCAGACTGAAATCTGGTCCCAATATTTCTTTGTTTATTGTTACGGGATTTTTTATGTATTCCATTGCAATCTTGCATGCCTGTATCTGTTGATCCACGAAATCAAGATTTTCCATCCCGCCTTTTTCTTCAGTTTCTCTTGCAAGGCTCCTGAAGGTTTCAAGAGTTCTTAGTCCTTTATCCAGTTCATTGTCGATCATATAGGCTTTTGCCAGGAAAAAATATGCATCAAGGGGAGCTCTCTGTTCATTAAAGGATCCTGTCTTTGCATCATAACTGGAATTCCTTACTGCCGATTCAAGGTATTGTATGGCCTTATCTTTTTCGTCAGGAATGTTCAGGTAACATTCACCGATTTTATAGGCGATATTCAGATTTTCGGGATTTTCAAGAAGTAAATATAACTGATTTGCAAGCTCATAATCTTCATACAGGTAATATGACTCAGCCTGGGCAAATATCTCCTTCATCTCTTTTTTAGACTGAGCAGAAGCAGCTACACACGAAATGAATAGTATCAAGAGCTGCAACCTTATACGCGGAATTACTCTGAGAAGATTCATCATAACAAATATATAATATTTTGAGCATGATAACACTTTCATTGCTCCAAATTATTTTAAAGTGACTCTGTAAATATCCTCTTTTCCGTAACCTTCAGATTCTCTAAATCTGGAGTAATAGCCTGATTCTCCCTTTCCCTCCGGCATAAAATGTATATCATCATCAGGCGTATTGAAAGGGTAGCAGAGGTTTTCAGGCGGGCTCCAGAGATTATTGTTTTGAAGATATGATCTAAAAAGATCATACCCTCCTATATTACTGTGTCCTTGCGAACTGAAGAAGAGAGTTTTTCCGTTATTTATCAGGAAGGGCCGGTCTTCATTGAATGGTGTATTTATCTCAGGGCCAAGATTTACCGGGATTCCCCAATCTCCTCCTGTTTTTTTTGAAATATAGAGATCAAGACCTCCGAAACCTCCTGGACGATCAGAGGCAAAAATAAGAATGTCCCCTTTTTCTGACACAAAACCATGTGATTCCCAGTATTTTGTATTTATGTTTTTATTCAATGGTGTACTTGCGCCCCATCTTACTCCATCGAAGGAACAGGTGTAAAGGTCACTGTTGAAATTGTCATCCTTTGACAGATACAGCATTTTTCCATCTGATGAGAGGCACGATATGTACATGTCACCATCGGACTCAAGCTCGGGTGTGATATTTACAGGAGTGCTCCATGTGCCGTTAATAAGTTTTGTGAGCATGATAGCATCATAGAACTTCATGGATACCATGTATGCTAATGTCTTTCCGTCAGCGGAGATTACAGGATTAAAATTTGATTTTTCGTCATTTATTACCCCTCCCATGTTTTCCTCAGTATACGATACCGGCATGGCAATAAGCTCTTTAGCAGTATCGCAGGTTCTTATCTGGTGGTTGATGAAATCGATGTTTTCCCTGTCATCAGGAAGCAGTGTGCCTGAAAATCTCATGAAGGTCTCTTTGGCCCTGTCGAACTTGTAATTGATCCTGTAAGCTACAGCAAGATCATACAATGCATCATAAGGAGCCGAGGTTTGGGTTATGGTTCCCTCTTTGTGTTTTGCCGTCATATTTCTTACAGCAGTTTCCAGGTATTCAACTGAAAGGTTCTTCTTACCCGTAATGTTAAGGTAGCAAGCCCCGATACGATATGCGAGATTTGCATTTTCAGGCAGTTTTTCATAAAGCTGAAGATAATAGGGAATTGCATCCCGGTATTCTCCGGTAACAAAGAAATATTCAGCTTCAAGAAAAATGTCCTGAAGAGGTCTCAGTTCCTGGGTGTAAACCGGTAATAAAAAAACTGATGCAACTATTAGAGTGACAATCCTTTTGCACATGGCTACTGGTTTATTAAACAAATTTAATAAAAAAAACAGGAAGGGAAAACCGTATGATATAATAAGATATCACAGGTTTTTAAAGAGTGCCATGAACAGGAGTAACTGGTATAATATGAACCTGGTATTTTTATTCTGATTCATCCTTATCATCTTTCCTCTTTTTGAGGAACCAGATAAAGAAGAACAGTGCTCCGGCACCGAGAAGAAGCCATAGTATCCACCATTTACCTTTTCTTTCTCCTGTTTCAGTCGTTGCTTCCTCGGCTGTAAGTAACTCCTCTTCTTCACCGGCAATTATTTCAGGTGCTGGAATGATTGCGTCTGCGAGACGGTCAAGTTCTGCAGGAGTTATTTCTCCTCCGCTCTTTTCGGCGATATAATCCTTGAGATCATTCCATGTCTTAAGGTTCAGTTCATAAATATCTACTTCCTCCAGGATCTTTTTCAGGTCGCCTTCAGCATTTTCAGCCAGAAGGTCAACAGCAGCCTGTGACAGAACATTATCCATAACAGCCACTTTAAGGGCAAGCATGTCAACCTCTTCTGTGCCGATACCTTTTTTTGCGGCCTCTTCCTTAATATAAGATATCTGGTCATCAACTGTTGCGAACTGTTCTCCCTCCATATCGACACCGGAAATGATTTTTCTCAGCTCATCATCAGCACGGTTTTTCTGCATTTCAGTCAGTGCAGCTATCTGCTTTTCAGATATAATCCTCTCATATTCGGGCCGTACGATCTTTGCAGTTGGTACAGGTTTTTCTCTTGTTATTAAAACATCGGCTGTGGTTGTGTTGCTGAACCGGTCGGTCACCTTGAAGGTGACTTTGTTATCCCCGGTAAGCGGTACCATTTTGTAGTTGAACGTTGAGTCAGAAACTGTAAATTTCTCAGAAAAGGCAAGAGAATCTCCAATCCGGTGTTCCACAACAAGTATTGAACCTGGTTCTGTTTTTACAGGGATTACCACCGTATCAGCACTGGCTACCGATATGACATCTTTATTTTCAACATAAAGATCAGCAACAAGATCAGTTTTCGGTAAAATAATTCCGGGCAGATTAAAGCTATCGGAAGGTTGTGTAAGTGACAGATTTAAGTCTCTCTGAGTCTTTTTACCTCCTGGAGTCTCATAGGTAACCTCATAATTCCCCTGAGGAACCTGGAATTCATATTCACCTGTCTGGGGATTGGAATATACAACGACCATCTTACCAGGATCACTGGTGTCGATAGCGCTGATCTTAATTCTGTCATAATTTAAGCTGTTAATGAGGTCTGCAATTTTTGCAATTCCCCGTATGGTGAATTTCCTGGGATGCTCATCAGAGAAGATTTCGATCCTATAGATATCCTGACTGCCAAATCCGTTGGGACTGTATTTAGCCAGGTAACCCTGATAACCTTCATTTATGGGTTTGAAGAAAACATCGTCGTCGGTGGAATTAAGAGGATAACCAACATTCAGAGGCACTGACCATTTACCACTATCAAGCTGTGTTGAATAGAAAATATCATAGCCTCCAATGTTAAAATGGCCTCGCGAACTGAAAAACAGTGTTTTGTCATCTTTGCTTAAAAAGGGAGTGTTTTCGTGATATTTCGTATTTATTACAGGGCCAAGATTAACCGCAGGTCCCCAATTCCCTGTACTATCTCTTGAAGACACATAAATATCAAGACCCCCGATTGAACTTTTACGGTTGCTGGTGAAGTATAGTTTTTTGTTGTCGTGTGATATTGCAGCATGCGACTCCCAGTATTTGGTATTTATATTGTCGTTCAGCTTTACAATAGGACTCCACAAACCGTTTTCATAAGTTGATGAATAGATCATGCCATCATAACCGGCAGAACTGTAAAGGTAAAGTGTCTTACCATCTTTTGATATGGATGTGGGATACAGATCCCGGTCAACCTGAAGAGCCTCATTCATGTTTATCGGTACGCTCCACTCTCCATTGTTTCTGGTTGAATAGAGAATAGCATCGTAAAAAGCCTCGGTTTTGCTGTATATCATTATTTTTTCATCATCGGAGATGACCGGATTGAATTCTGAGTTGTTTTCATTGATATTGCTGCCAAGATTCTGTTCCTTAACATACAGAGGAGCAATCATAAGTTTTTTTGCATTATAACAGGATTGTATCTGTTCTTCAACTACCTCCGGTTTGTAAATTTTAGTATCGATATCCTTTTTGAAAAGCTCATAGGTTTCAATTGCCTTATCCAGCTGATTATCAATCCTGTATGCATTGGCCAGGTAATATAGTGCATCATAAGGTGCACCCTTTTCCTTGAATTTACCCTCTTTGTATTTCGGATTGATATCCTTTACAGCATCCTCTAAATAACTTATTGCCTTATCTTTTTCTCCCGGAATATTCAGATAGCATTGCCCAATCCTGTATTTATAGTTTGAATTGGCAGGATAGAATTGAAGTAAGCGCTGGTATGTAGGCAAGGCTTCCCTGAAATCTTCAAAGAGGATCCAGCTTTCAGCTTCATAGAACATCATTTTTATTTCAACTCTTGCCTGGGAGTGAAGATAATTGACAGGTAAAAGTGTAATAAATAATATTAGCAGAGTAAGCCTTCTGATCATTTTACATCGTTATATATCGTAGGACAGACCTCTCCAATTCAAGTTCATTTTTCCCGTATTGTGGCTTTAAATGGGCAGGAGGTGCTATATCTTTACCTTTAATAATTAATGGGTACTAATATAACAGAAAATTTAAAAAGAAGGACAAATAGTTTTACTCCTTTTTTAACTGATATTATAATATTATTCCAGCCTGGTTAAAAGAGAGTACTAATGGGGGTACTTCAATTCAGCGTCAGATTATTTCTGCGGAGTAGTTTTCGAGGATCTCTTTCATTCTGTTAAGGAATTTCCCGGCGAGAGCGCCATCGACAACTCTGTGATCATAACTCAGTGAGAGGATCATAATATGACGTATTGCGATAACGTCACCATCAGGTGTTTCAATAACCGCAGGTTTCTTTCTCACGGCACCGATTCCCAGAATGGCTGCCTGCGGCTGGTTTATTATTGGTGTTCCGGAAAGATTGTTAAAGCTTCCGAAGTTTGTAATTGTGAATGTTCCCCCTGTTATCTCATCAGGTTTAAGTTTATTCTTTCTTGCTCTGTCAGCCAGATCGTTGACACTCCTTGCAAGGCCGGTAAGGTTTTTTTCATTGGCATTTCTGATAACAGGGACGATAAGATTTCCATCAGGGAGGGCGGTAGCCATACCAATATTGATGTTCTTCTTTTTGATGATATTATTGCCGTCAACTGAAATATTGATCATTGGAAATTCGTATAATGCTCTTGCCGCAGCATCAATGAAGATGGGAGTAAGAGTCAGTTTCTGCCCCTCTGCCTCAAGGAATTTCTCCTTTACGGAATTTCTCCAGTTGACAAGTCTTGTAACATCAGCATCAATAAACGAGGTGACGTGCGGAGAAGTTCTTTTTGAGAGAACCATATGTTCCGCTATCAGTCTTCTGACCCTGTCCATTTCGATTATCTCATCGCCGGATGAAAGTATTTGTGAACTCTCTTTTCCCTTTTCAGTATTTACTGTTTCCTCTTCTTTTTTCCTGGCATCAAGGTATTTAAATATGTCTTCTTTTGTTATCCTTCCATCCATTCCCGTCCCGGTTATACTGTCAAGCTCGGTATGGCTTATACTTTCACGTGCCGCCACACTTCTTACAAGAGGTGAGAGGAACTTGCCTGAAGGGGTGCGGCTTTTAAGGTTACCCGATACTTTCTCAATCTCTTTTGTCTCCTGTTTAACTTCTGCTATAGTGGTACGGATCCTGTTCACCTCTTTCTCGATCTTTCCTGTTGTTTCAGGATTTGCATCAATATTGGCTTCAATAACTGCAATCACTTCACCAACCTTTACCACAGAACCTTCAGCAGCAATGATTGATGTAATAGTCCCTTCAGCAGGGGAGGGTACCTCTGAATCAACCTTGTCAGTAGCTACCTCTACCAGCGGGTCATCTTCCTTTACAATAGCACCTTCGGCAACCAGCCATTTGTTTACGGTTGCTTCAATTACTCCTTCTCCCATGGCGGGAAGCACTATGTTCATTTTTGCCATATTTCTCTATCTGTCCCTTTTTACGATTATTTTTATTTTATTGTGTTAATACATTTTTCTCATAACACAAACACTTATTCAGATAACATTTAAAACCGTAAATTGTTTGAAAATTTAGAAAAAGCCTGACATAATCAGGCGGATTATTTCCAGAACCGGATTTAAGATGTTTTTCTGACGCTTTTGCGGTTAATACCTGCTGTGGATACCCTTTTGACCAGTGATAATCCTGCCCTGAAGATAATGGCAATTTTTATCATAATTATAAAGATCTTCGAATTGCCATCACTTAAATTTTTGTGGACAAAGATTATCATAGCCTTGTAGAAAGCTATGAAAATATTAAGATCCTCTTTACTTGTGCTTTGTCCTTTGAAATGTACAATACTTGTATCCGGGAAATAATAGTTGCTGAATCCAGTCTGAAGCATCCTGTAGCTGTAATCAATATCTTCGCCGTACATAAAAAAATCTTCATCAAGAAGTCCTGTTTTCAGAACAGCTTCCCTGCGGAGGAACATGAAGGCTCCGGAAATGATATCCGCCTTTGTTTTCTTTTTTTCGTCAAGATATCCAAGATAATACTTATTGAACTGTTCTGCCTTTGCCGTCTATCATTCTTACGCCCACAGCCCCTGCATCAGGGTGATTCTCCATGAAGCTGATGCATTTGCAGAAAGTATCCTCTTCTACTATAGTGTCAGGGTTGAGGATCAGGATAAACCTGCCTGTGGCAAGTTTTAAGGCCTGGTTGTTGGCTGCGGAGAAACCCCTGTTCGTGGGATTAATTATGAGCTTTATTTCGGGGAATTCACTCTTTACCATGGAGCAAGATTCGTCAGCAGAATTATTGTCCACGACAAATATCTCACAATCAATGCTTTCTGAAGCTTTACGAACTGAAAGAAGACATTGTTCGAGAAAATATTTTACGTTGTAACTGACAATAATTACAGATAGATCCATGACTACTGTTTACCGGTTAACTCTTCGTCTATTACCATCGCGAGGCGTTTAATCCCTTCTTCAATCACTTCAAGATCAGAAAATGAAAAATTTATGCGCATTGTATTACGCCCGGAATCGTTACAGAAAAAGGTAGATCCTGCAACAAATGCGACTTTTTTCTTAATGGCTTTCTCAAGTATATTGTCGGTACTGACAGTAGCGGGGAGGGTTACAAAAAGGAAGAGGCCGCCTTCAGGTTCTGTCCATGTCACTTCTTTTGGAAAATATTTTCTGAAACATTTGATCATTTGATTGCGTCTTTCGCTGTAAAGTGCAATTGTCTTTTTAATGTTTTTCTCCAGCAGTCCTTTTTCCATATAATGGGCAATGATCTTCTGTACAAAGGGAGAAGTACAAAGGTCGGCTGTTTGTTTTGCCATCACTATCCGGTCGAGGATAATCGGATTGCCTATTATCCATCCCACCCTGAACCCCGGGGCAAATATTTTCGAAAAGGTACATAATGTTAATACTCTTCCGCTCTGGTCAAGCTGGTATATCATTCGTTGCGGCACTCCGGTGAAACGTATATCCCTGTATGGGCTGTCTTCAACAATCAGCAGGTCATACTTTTCGGCTATCTCAATTATTCTTATCCTGGATTGTTCCGGGACCGTTATGCCTGCGGGATTCTGAAAATCAGGGATGATATAAATAAATTTAACTGTTTTCCCAAGCTCCCGAAGATTGATTATTGTCTCTTCAAGTTCATCGGGTTTCATGCCATTTTCATCGAGTGATATTCCTTTCAGTCTGGCTCCGTAGACTGAAAAGGCATTAAGCCCGCCCAGATATGAGGGAAGACCGCAAAGCACATAATCACCGGGATCAAGAAATATTTTTCCTATGATGTCGAGTGCCTGCTGTGAACCGGTTGTGATTATGATATTTTCAGGATTAATATTCAATCCTTCCCGGTTGTGTTTTTCTGCGAGCATCTTTCGGAGAAGAGGATCTCCTTCAGTGGTGCCGTACTGAAGTGCACTGGCACCCTCTTTTTCAAGCACATCAAGCACTATCTCCTTCAGGTCATCAACGGGAAATGTTTCGGCAGCAGGAAGTCCTCCGGCAAAAGATATCATATCGGGATTCTGAAGGAGCTTAAGTATCTCCCGTATAGCAGAACGTTGCATGCTCTTTCCTGAGGCAGACAGGAATTTATTAACAGAATTTATCATTGCTGGTAGGGATTTCGGTTTTTTATTGCCCGTCCAAGTGTTATTTCATCAGTATATTCCAGCTCATCACCTATAGCCACACCTCTGGCCAGTGTTGTGATGAGTATATCATATACATGAAGTTTCTTATAAAGATAATAATTAGTTGTGTCTCCTTCCATGGTTGTACTCAGTGCAAGAATTATTTCCCTGATATCGCCGGCTTTTACCTTTTCCTCGAGGCTGCTTATTTTCAGATCAGAAGGACCAATGCCGTCGACCGGCGAAATTAATCCTCCCAGAACATGATATAAACCCTTGTATTGCCGCGTATTTTCAACAGCCATCACGTCCTGTATGTTTTCTACAACACATATCAGTAACCTGTCGCGTTTTTTATCACTGCAAATACTGCAAATCTCCGTATCGGAAATATTGTGGCATATTTTGCAGTAATGAATTTCCTCATGAAGTTTAAGAAGTGTTTCACCAAAGCTCTTAACCTCCGCAGGTTCTTTCCTTAACAGATTCATTACCAGACGGAATGCCGTCTTTCTGCCAATACCTGGCAGTGATGCAAATTCGTTTACTGCATTTTCAAGCAGCCTGGAAGGAAATTCAGTATAACTCATAGCAGATGGTTTTAGACAAAATTAATTCAATTATTACTGGTTTTTCATGACTATTGAATTTTTTGCCTTGCATTCTTTTTGTTATCCTTGCAGGTAATATAGCGATTATGTCCCCTTTTCTGATACTTGGGATCTTTATTGGATATACAGTTCTGCTATTTGTAGTTACCTGGATCACTGCAAGGAAAGCCAATAGCCAGTCATTTTTTATCGGGAACAGGATATCGCCATGGTTTGTTGTGGCATACGGAATGATCGGGGCTTCTCTTTCGGGTGTCACATTTATGTCTGTGCCCGGCTGGGTATCAGACACACAGTTCAGCTACATTGTAGTTGTGCTTGGGTATCTTGTCGGTTATTTCATAATAGCCACAGTATTGCTGCCGCTCTATTACAGGCTCAAGCTTACATCTATCTATTCCTATCTGGAGCAACGGTTTGGCTTCTGGTCATACAAGACTGGGGCAGGTTTCTTTATCTTATCAAGAACCCTTGGCGCATCCCTGAGAATGTTTTTGGTTATCAATGTATTACAAATATTTGTTTTTGATGCCTGGAACATCCCCTTCTGGGTAAATGTCCTGGTATTCATTATCCTGATAATCCTGTATACATTTAAAGGAGGTATAAGGACGATAGTATGGACCGACACCTTGCAAACAACATTCATGCTTCTTGCTGTTGTACTGTCAATTTTTTATATAAGCAAGGGACTTGGAGTGCCTGTCGTGAAACTATTTAAGGAGATCACAGAAAGTGATATGTCGAGAATATTCATAACAGACTGGCATCATGAAAGATTCTTTTTAAAACAGTTCTTTTCAGGAATGTTCATAACAATAACCATGACAGGTCTCGATCAGGAGATGATGCAAAAGAACCTCAGCTGTAAGAATATCAGAGAGGCGCAAAAAAACATGTTCACTTTCAGCGGTATACTGGTCTTCGTCAATCTTTTATTTCTGTTCCTTGGAGCTTTTCTGTTAATCTATTCCAGGAGTAAGGGTGTCACTGTTGCCGCTACAGATGATCTTTTCCCGACCGTTGCCATGCAATATATGGGACCGGTTGCCGGGCTGGTATTCATGATCGGCCTTATTTCAGCAGCTTTTCCAAGTGCCGATGGGGCACTCACTTCACTCACCACTTCAGTCAGTATCGATTTCCTCGGTCTGGATCGCCTGAAAAGCATCACTGAAAAAAAATCGACAAGGATCAGGTATGGAGTCCATCTCTCCGTCGCCATAATTTTCTTTATCAGCATTTTGATATTCAGTACATTAAACGACAAAGCAGTTATTGATGAATTGTTTACGATAGCAGGCTATACCTATGGCCCGCTGCTTGGTCTCTATACATTCGGACTCTTCACAAAGAGAAAAGTGAATGACAAAATGACACCCTGGATTGCTGTATTATCGCCTGTAATATGTATTTTCCTGGGCAGTTTTTCCGAACAATTATTCAGCGGATATAAATTCGGATTTGAAATGATTCTTGTTAACGGGTTTCTGACTTTCCTGGGTTTATGGATATTCAGCAGGAGGGAAAAGTGATCCGGCAGATTCTGCAGACTCTGTTCCTTCAGTCTCCTCAGTTTCTTCAGGTTCCTCCTGTTTTATATGAACTTTAATTCTCTTGTAGGGGATATTCCAGGATAGAAAATAGTTTATCCCGAAGCTTGTAGATTCATCTCCCGCACCATACCCCGGGAAATAAATAGACCGCAAATCCTTGCCTGTCCCGGTATGAAGAAGCGCTCTCATGTTTACCGACCAGCCCATGCTGAAATTATTGAAGATTTCTGCCCTGAATCCGGGCGCGACTTCAAGATAGTGGCCCATGCTCGATGAGGAAGAAATGGTTGTGATGATTGTACCCCAGTATGAATCATACTTAAAAGATGGTATTTCGCTGGTAAAGGAGCTCAGGCCATAGCGTAATCCTATGCCAGCCCAATATTTCCCCTTCGAGGTTTCAGGTTTGAGAAGGTTGAAATCCACTCCTGCCTTTACAAAGTAACCTCTGCTCAGGTATTCATAATTGTATTGTGAATATTTATAATCAGAATACCCTGCGTCGAGAAAGATCCCTGTCTTAGCATTCAGATCGATGGAAATATATCCTTCAATGTTCAGGTTATTTCTATCTGTAAGATAAATAACAGGTCCTATTATATCGGCTCCGGCTCTTATCTTAATGGGCAGAATAACAGTATCCGGCGGCTGGTTTTGTGCCCATGACTCTGAACCGGAGTAACCTATTATAACCAGTAAACTAATAATATATACGGATATTCTCTTCATTGCTTGTTGTGACATACCTGTTTCTGATTGTTACCGTGTCGATTTCATTACCGGTGTTTATCAGTGAGTCAAGGGTATGATAAAATGTATATCCGCATTCCTTTGATATAAGGTGAGGAAATGAGGTATACCAAAAAGTCAGTGTATCAATTGCTGAATTGATACCGATTATAAAAGTACAGCTTTCAGCAGAGGGATTCAGGGGAATGAGGGCACTTTTTACGCTTTTGGTTTGATCATAGATCTTATCGTCCTCCATATTCAATCCGTACAATGTCAGGCTGGAGGGGGCAACGTTTTTCTCATTGCTGCTCTGATACATGGAAGCCTTTAATAAAGCAATTGTCTCCTCGAAACACGATTCGGGTGTACATGAAACAATCTTCAGGAGAGATACTGCAATAACTGCAACCAGCGTTTTTGTCTTGAAACTTCTCATACATACTGATGAAGTTTCAAAAGTATAAAAAATACTCTTCTTTAAAACTTCGGCAGGTTTTTCATGAATCCAATCAGGATTGATACCGGATTAATCTGATAACTGGCAGGTGACCGGTTTAAAAAAGTATTATCAGATTTTACGGATGTACTCCTCAGCTTTTTTTATCGCACTCTTTATTCCCTCAGGTTTTTTCCCGCCTGCTGTTGCAAGAAAAGGTTGTCCGCCTCCTCCTCCATTGATTTCGCCGGCAATCTCTTTTATTATATTGACCGCACTTATATTTTTTTCTTTAACCAGGTTGTCACTTACCATTACAACAAGATTAGCCTTCCCGCCGGTTGATGATGCGATTACCAACAGGTTATTATCACCTTTCTTCCTCACCGCAAAAGCAATAGTCTTAAGCATATCTGCTGAATCAGTCTCTATTTGTCCCGACAGGAATTTTATTCCATTAATATTTAAGGCTTTTTCCTCAAGGTTTTTAAGAGCAGTCCGGGTTGACTGTGCCTGGTATTTTTCAATTGTCTTTTTCAGGGAGTTGTTTTCGGTAATAAGTCTTTCGACGCTTTCCCTGATATTTCCCTGGCTTTTCAGAAGGGTTGCAATGTCTTCAACAGCGGCAAGTTTTTCGTTTATATATTCAAATGCTTTTCCTGCAGTCACAGCTTCAATCCGTCTTATTCCTGCGGCTATTGCTCCTTCCGATATTATCTTGATAATACCTATACTTGCTGTGGATTCAACATGGATTCCTCCGCAAAGTTCGACTGAATCACCAAATTCCACAACCCTGACGGTATCTCCGTATTTCTCCCCGAAAAGTGCCATTGCTCCCATATCTTTGGCTTTCTTAAGTGATATGTTATCAGTCACTTTCCTGTTGTTGTTCTCTCTTACCATGCGGTTTGCCATCTCTTCAACCTTTGTCAGTTCTTCCCGGGTAAGCTTATTAAAATGGCTGAAATCGAATCGCAGCCGGTCAGGAGTGACCAGAGAACCCTTCTGTTCAACATGGCTTCCGAGAACAGACCGTAACGCATGGTGTATAAGGTGTGTTGCAGTATGATTATTAGCGGTCATCAGTCGTTTTTTAGCATCAACCTTTGCAGTAAAATGTGCACCGGGGTCAGAAGGTTGTTTTTCAGCAATATGGATTATAAGGTTATGTTCCCTGATAGTGTCGGTAACCTTGATTTTTTCTTTTTCTGAAACAATATATCCGCTATCGCCAACCTGTCCTCCCGATTCAGCATAGAAAGGGGTTTTGTCGAGGACAATATGGCAGATATTTTTTCCCTTGGTCTTTACCTGGCGGTATTTTGTAATAAGTACTTCATCTTCTGTATTTTCATATCCGGTAAACAGAGTAACATCAGAATCCCTTATTATTTTCCAGTCGCCGGTATCAAGAATAGCATCTTCCCGTGATCTGTTTTTCTGGTTTTTCATTTCGTTTTCAAATTCCTTCATATTCAGATCCATGCCGTTCTCTTTAAGGATCAATTGTGTGAGATCGGCTGGAAATCCAAAGGTATCATAGAGCTCAAAGGCAATCTTTCCGGGCAAAGTCTTTTTATGCTCTTTTTTCATTTCGGAGATCACTTTGCCTATCATTTTCAGTCCCTTTCCAAGCGTTTTCAGGAAGGCTGTCTCCTCTTCAAGTATTATTTTTGATATCAGTTCCTTCAATGACTTCAGTTCCGGGTAATAGTCACCCATTGTTTTTGCGAGTGCCTGTACAAGGCGGTAGATGAACGGTTCTTCAATGCCAAGGTTATTATACGCATACCTGACTGCTCTCCGGAGGATCCTTCTAATAACATATCCTGCCTTATTGTTTGACGGCAGTTGTCCGTCGGCAATGGAAAATGAAACTGCCCTCAGGTGGTCAGCAACAACCCGCATGGCTGTATCCCATGAATCATTTACACCCTGTTTCTTTCCTGTTATACGTGATATTTCACTGATAACAGGCTGAAAAAGATCGGTTTCGTAATTCGATTTTTTCCCCTGAACAACCATACAGAGACGCTCGAATCCCATGCCGGTATCGACATGTTTTGAAGGAAGTGTTTCAAGAGAACCATCAACTTTTCGGTTATACTGGATAAAAACAAGGTTCCATATCTCGATCACCTCAGGATGTCCTTTATTAACCAGCTTATTACCAGGTATTTTACTTCTTTCGTTCTCTTCTCTTATATCAACATGAATTTCAGAACAGGGGCCGCATGGACCTGTTTCTCCCATTTCCCAGAAATTATCCTTTTTTGTTCCTTCGAGTATATGATCAGGTTTACCCGAAAAGTACTTCTGCCAGAACAGGAGAGCTTCATCATCGCGGGGTACATTATCTTCAGCGTTCCCTTTGAAAATAGTTGCATAAAGCCGTTCATCATCAATACCGATCTTCTTTGTAAGAAATTCCCAGGCCCACTCTATAGCTTCTTTTTTAAAATAATCCCCGAACGACCAGTTGCCGAGCATTTCAAACATGGTATGGTGGTATGTATCATGACCAACCTCTTCCAGGTCATTATGTTTTCCCGAGACCCTGAGACATTTCTGTGAATTTGCTATCCGTTTGTATTGTGACTGGCTGTGGCCCAGGAAAATATCCTTGAACTGATTCATACCGGCATTTGTGAACATAAGAGAAGGATCATCCTTCATCACCATGGGTGCTGAAGGTGTGATTTTATGTCCCTTCGACCTGAAAAATTCAAAAAATAACTGCCTCAGTTCCTGTGCCTTCATATTTTACCTGCCCCTATATAATGTAAATATACCTTATAACTGGTTTGTAAAATTAAATTATTTGAATTAGATTTGTAGATTACCTGTAATAAAAATTCGAAATTCTGGCCTGGCCGATGCGAAACCGTAAATATTTATTAGACCTCAATGAACTGCAATACAAACAGGTAAGGCTTCCATGGTACAAGAAGCTTTTAAAACTATTTTTCTGGCTGGCAGTCACAATCGTAATTTCAATAATTTACAGTATAATTTTCGAAAATATCTTTGGTTCTCCCAAGGAGAAATTATTAACTCAACAGATTGATAACCTGAAGCTTCAGTACAAATTTGCAGCTAAGGAGCTTGATGATGCTTTCTCCATTATGAACAGCCTCAGGATGTCAGACGAAGTACGATACAGACCTGTTTTTGAAATGGATAGTCTGCCCGGATCATTCAGAAATCCCGGCTTTGGAGGTATTGACAGGCTAAGGTACCTTAACGGTTATTTGAATAGTGACATTATGAAATCAACCAGGACAAGGATTGAGGAGCTTAAGAACATGATAAATGTACAGGATGTATCTTTTAAGGCAATTGAGGAAAGAAGAATCGAATGGGAAAGAATGTACGAATATCTTCCAATGATCAGTCCTGTTGATGTTACAATAAAATTAGGCGATGGGTTGAAGTTCAGGGAAGTCCATCCTGTGACGGGTAATCCGCAATGGCATTACGGGCAGGATTTCAACGCTCCTTATGGAACAGACGTGTATGCTACAGGGGCAGGTAAGGTGATTGAAGCGGGATGGAACTCAGGAGGCTTCGGGAACTGTGTACGTATTGATCATGGATATGGTTACCAGACAATATACGGGCATCTGAGCAGCATAAAGGTAACAAAGGGGATGAACGTAAAACGGGGTGATCTTATTGGGCTCACAGGAAGCTCAGGTACCTCATCCGGTCCGCATCTTCACTACCAGATCGACCAGTACGGACAACATAAAAATCCTCTCTATTATTTTAATGATGACCTGACGGAAGAGGAATATTTTGATATGATCCGGATGCTTACATCAAGCACAAAATTCAGATAATAAAATAATTACTGTTCTTAAACCTGAAATATCCCATTATACAGGATAGTGGCTGTGGTTTGTTTATGATGAATTTTCTATCTTTGCTTTGTTATGCCAAACTCAAGATATAAGTTCAATCCCGAGTCGCTCAGCTTTGACAAAATCAGGCTGAGTATTGGGGCAATGCTGTTAAGGGGATTGGCAT
Source organism: uncultured Rikenellaceae bacterium (assembly GCA_964638955.1). Lineage (GTDB taxonomy): Bacteria > Bacteroidota > Bacteroidia > Bacteroidales > VadinHA17 > LD21. The sequence goes on from CAZWZQ010000017.1 coordinate 33,031, forward strand.
ATTTTGTGGGATCACTACTTATTGCTATTGTCTATTACCTCATATTTGCCATATTCGTTGATTCGCCGAAAGAGAAGGCATTGATGCGTGAGATCGAACAGCTGACACTTCAGTACGACCTGATTCACAGGGAAATGGAGAACATTGAGAAGGTTATTGGTCAGCTTCAGGAGACAGATGACAATCTTTACAGGACAATATTTGAAGCTGAACCGATTCCGGAGTCATTAAGAGAGGGCGGTGTCGGAGGTATAAACAGGTACAAGGAACTGGAGGGATATGATAATTCCAGTATTGTAATTGAAACCGCAAAGAGGCTTGACAGGATAAGGAAAAAGATATATGTTCAGTCAAAATCATTTGACGACCTTATATCACTGGCAATGAAGAAGGAAGATATGCTGAGATCGATTCCGGCCATACTCCCTATCTCCAATAAGGATCTGACACGAACAGCTTCGGGTTTCGGATTAAGGATCCATCCGATCTATAAAATAATAAAGTTTCATGCAGGGATGGATTTTACAGCTCCTTCCGGAACTGATATCTATGCAACCGGCGATGGCACAATAGCATCTGTTATTTCTTCAAGGCGCGGTTACGGAAATCATATTGTAATTAACCATGGATTTGGTTATAGCTCTGTATATGCACATCTCGACAGGTTCAATGTGAGGGCAGGGCAGAAAGTAAAAAGAGGAGATGTAATAGGATTTGTGGGCAGTACAGGAACATCGGTTGCCCCCCACCTGCATTATGAGATAAAGCTTAACGGGGTAAATGTTGATCCTGTAAACTACTATTTTAATGATCTTTCACCGGAGGAATATGAGAGAATGATTGAAATTGCCTCAAAAACCGGCCAGTCATTTGACTAGCTCTTCCCTGAATTTTGGTATGAAGATAAGCTACACCTTCATTTTTGTTCATTTCTTAAGTATTATCTGCCAGCCTGCTGCCGGCTCAGAACCGTTGAATGATACCATTCCGTTACAGAAACAGATTGTGATCACCGGGGTGGGGGATATTATGTTCGGAACCTCTTTCCCGTCAACTGATTACCTGCCTCCTCATGATAATCCCTTGCTGCTTCTGGGAGCTCTTTCTGATACACTTGCTGCTTCTGATCTGACCTTCGGTAACCTGGAAGGATCATTTCTTGACAATGGGGAACCGGTAAAAAAATGCAGGGATACAACTCGCTGTTACCTTTTCAGGATGCCGGAACGATATTCCTTCGCGCTTTCTGAATCGGGATTCGACATTATCAGTCTGGCAAATAATCATTTCGGTGACTTCGGGCTTCCTGCAAGAAACAGAACAATGGAACTACTTGATTCACTGGGGATTTACTATGGCGGTATTGAAGAACACCCATATTCGGTATTTAACAAAGACTCTATAATTTATGGCTTTTGTGCTTTTGCCCCAAATAAGGGTACAATAAGTATAAATGATCTGGAAGAAGCAGAAGCTATAGTTAAAATGCTTGCAGATACCTGCAATATAGTGATTGTATCGTTTCATGGTGGAGCCGAAGGGGCAGATTTTCAGCATGTACCCGGTACTGATGAGATAATGTTTACCGAGAACAGGGGAAATGTTTATAAGTTCTCCCATATGATGATAGACGCAGGAGCTGATATTGTTTTTGGTCACGGACCACATGTTACAAGAGCCGTAGAGGTTTACCATGAACGTTTTATTGCATACAGCCTGGGTAATTTCTGTACTTATGGCAGATTCAACCTCAGGGGACCAAACGGAATTGCCCCGGTAATAAAACTAAATGTCAGCACTGAAGGTAAATTTATCTTCGGAAAGATCATTCCTGTTTCTCAACTGCCCGGAACAGGCGTGAGAATCGATCCGGATAATCGTGTGATAAGGAAAATAAAGGATCTTGTTGCTCTTGATTTTCCGGAAACAGTAATAAAGATTTCAGAAAATGGTGATATAACTTATAAATAAATAACATGCCATACAGGGAAAAACAGATCGAAAAGCTCTATTATTCGATAGGGGAAACTGCAGAGATGCTTAACGTACCGATCTCAACGATCAGGTTCTGGGAAAATGAATTCGACATCCTGAAACCAATGAAAAATAAAAAGGGAAACAGGATGTTCACCCCAACGGATATAAAAAACCTGAAGATCATCCATCATCTTCTTAAAGAGGAAGGAATGACTCTGCCGGGTGCTAAGAAAAGACTTTCAGGCAAAAAGGATGAGACTGACTATAAATATGAGATTGCTGAATCTCTGAAGAAGATCAAAGACCTGCTAATTGACCTGCGTGACAATATGTAATAATTATATCTCGAGAAAGAAAATATGTTATGAAGCTAAAAGAACTTACATCATTTCTCGAATCAGCAATACCATTATCGTTCCAGGAGGGATATGACAACTCGGGGCTGCAGGTCGGACTGCCCGGCAAGGAGATAAAATCGGCACTTATCACCCTGGATATCACTGAAGAAGTACTTGATGAGGCAGATCATACCGGATGCGATGTTATTATTTCCCATCACCCGCTGATCTTTACCGGTATAAAGAAATTAACAGGTAAAACTGTTACTGAGAGGATACTGCTTAAAGCAATAAAACAGGATATTGCCATTTATTCGGCCCACACAAACCTCGACGTTATGGATAATGGTGTGAGCAGAAAGATGGCGGAAAAGCTTAATCTTAAAAATATCAGAGTTCTTTCACCCCTGAAAAACCGGTTGTGTAAGCTGGTTACCTTTATACCTGAAGATCATCTTGATAAGGTACGTGACGCAATATTCGAAGCCGGTGCAGGGATAATCGGAAATTATGATAAGTGCAGCTTCAGTACACAAGGAACAGGAAGTTTCAGAGGTGGTGACAACACTCATCCGTTTGTCGGTAAAAAGGGTGAGATTCATTTTGAAAAAGAGGTAAGGTTTGAGACAATCCTTTTCTCGCATATAAAAAACAGGATCATCAGTGCTCTCCTTGAGGCTCATCCTTATGAGGAGGTTGCTTATGACATCTATCCACTTGAAAATGAGAATATTGAGATAGGGCTGGGTTGTACCGGCGATTTGCCGGAACCAGTTGGAGAGAAAGAATTTCTGAAATCATTATCATCACTTTTTTCATCAGAAGGGATCAGGTATTCAGAGCTGAAAGGGAACAGGATAACCAAAGTAGCTCTCTGTGGAGGGTCAGGAGGCGCATTGCTGAATGATGCCATCGCTTCGCGAGCAAATGCATTTGTTACGGCCGACATAAAATATCATAGTTATTTTGAGGCAGGTAACAGAATACTTGTGGTTGACATAGGACATTATGAGAGTGAAAAATTCTCTGAAGAAATTTTATACGATTTAATTATCAAAAAATTCCCTAAATTTGCACTCCGGTTTTCGGAGATAAATACGAATCCAATTAACTATTTTTAATATGGAAAAAACAAAGGCGAAGGCACATGATACCGAGATTTCCATCGAGGAAAGATTGAGGGCATTATTTAGTTTGCAATTAGTTGATTCAGAGATAGATAAAATAAAAACTTTAAGAGGGGAGCTACCCCTCGAGGTACAAGACCTTGAAGATGAAATAGCTGGTCTTGAAACAAGGCTGGGTAACCTGCGCGAAGAGGTGGTAAATTTCGAAAAATCAATTCTTAAAAAGAATAATGAGATAGCCGACGCTGAAGCACTGATAAAGAAATATGAGGAACAACAAAAAAATGTACGTAATAACAGGGAGTTTGATTCTCTTTCAAAAGAAATAGAATATCAGAATCTCGAAATTGAGCTATTTACCAAGAAGATAAAGGAATTTAATGTCCAGATAGAGGAGAAAAAAATAATTATTACCGAATCGGAAGCTACACTTACTGAAAGATCTTCTGATCTTGAAAACAAAAAATCAGAGCTTGATGAAATAATTCTTGATACCCAGAAAGAAGAAGAGGGACTCTATAAGAAACATGAGAAGGTAGAGAGTTTAATTGAAGAGAGACTTCTGACTGCCTATAAGCGGATAAGGGCAAATGCGAGGAACGGACTGGCTGTTGTTCCGGTACAAAGAGATGCCTGCGGAGGCTGTTTCAACCAGATCCCGCCCCAGAGACAACTGGATATTAAATCAAGAAAAAAGATCATAGTATGTGAATATTGTGGTCGTATCCTTGTTGATGATGAAATAATAAAGGATAGTATGATATAACATACATATACTCATCCCCTTGTTATGGGGATGTTGAAAATTTTATTTCATGACTTCCGCAGAATTCAAGCAACTGATTTCCGAAGGCATTCCTTCTGCTTTACCCCCTCTGAAACCCTATGATACCGGTATTAATCATGCCCCTAAAAGGAAAGATATCCTGTCGCGGGACGAAAAAAAACTGGCACTGAAAAATGCGCTGAGGTATTTTCCGGCAGACTTCCATGCTGTTCTGGCAAAGGAATTTGCCAAAGAGCTGTCAGAATACGGGAGAATTTATATGTACAGGTTCAGGCCCGAATATGAGATAAAGGCTCGCAATATTGATGAATTCCCATACCGATCCCGGAATGCTGCAGCTATAATGTTAATGATATCAAATAACCTTGATCTCTCAGTTGCTCAGCATCCGTATGAACTTATAACATACGGAGGAAACGGTGCTGTTTTTCAAAACTGGGCACAATACCTGCTTACAATGAAATACCTCTCGGAGATGACTGACGATCAGACCCTTGTGGTTTATTCGGGTCATCCGCTCGGACTTTTTCCCTCTCACAGGGATGCCCCCAGGCTGGTGGTTACAAACGGAATGGTAATACCAAATTACTCTACGCAGGACCACTGGGAAAAATTCAATGCTCTTGGAGTATCACAATATGGTCAGATGACCGCAGGTTCGTATATGTATATAGGTCCACAGGGTATAGTGCACGGCACTACCATCACAATTATGAATGCCGGAAGGTTGCTGAATAAAAATTCTGAGACTCTGAAGGGCAAACTCTACGTATCTTCAGGACTTGGGGGCATGTCGGGAGCTCAGCCCAAGGCTGCTTCCATAGCTGGTATAGTTTCCGTTATTGCTGAAGTTAATCCAAAGGCTATCCAAAAACGTTATTCCCAGGGCTGGGTTGACGAGATTATTGCTGATATGGATAAGCTTGTTGAAAGAGTAAAAAAGGCTAAAGAAAACAAGGAAGTTGTATCAATAGCATACCAGGGGAATATTGTTGAGGTCTGGGAGGAATTTGCGGAGAGAGAGATACTGGTAGATATCGGTTCTGACCAGACATCACTTCATAATCCGTGGGCAGGCGGCTATTATCCGGCCGGATTAAGTTTTGATGAAGCTAACAGGATGATCTCTTCTGATCCGGAAAAATTCAAACAGCTGGTAAAAAAATCACTTGTAAGACAGGTTGCAGCCATAAACAGGCATACGGAAAAGGGTACATACTTTTTTGATTACGGAAATGCATTCCTTCTTGAAGCTTCGAGAGCTGGAGCAGACATCTTTAAACCTGATGGAGAATTCAAATATCCATCTTATGTTCAGGATATTATGGGCCCTGTCTGTTTTGATTACGGTTTCGGACCTTTCCGCTGGGTCTGCTGCTCAAATGATCCGGCCGACCTTTCTGTTACTGACGATATTGCTGCGGAAACGCTTGAACATCTTATGAAATCTTCACCTGATCAGATAAAACAGCAGATGGTTGATAATATACACTGGATACGGGAGGCAGCAAAAAATAAACTTGTGGTAGGTTCGCAGGCAAGGATCATGTATGCAGATGTTGAGGGCAGAATAGCAATTGCGGAAGCATTCAACACGGCTGTTGCCTCCGGAAAGATTTCAGCGCCGGTGGTTATAGGCAGGGATCACCATGATGTTTCAGGTACTGATTCACCCTTCAGAGAAACTTCAAATGTTTATGACGGTTCTAAATTTACTGCCGACATGGCCGTCCAAAATGTTATTGGCGATGCATTCCGCGGAGCTACATGGGTATCACTGCATAACGGAGGCGGAGTGGGATGGGGCGAAGTAATTAATGGAGGTTTCGGGATGGTGCTGGATGGTACCAGGCAGACAGGAGAAAAGCTGAAAATGATGCTTCACTGGGATGTTAGCAATGGTATAGCCCGGAGGAGTTGGGCACGAAGCAATGGAGCCCTTATCACACTTGAAAAAGAAATGAAACGAACTCCCGGGTTAAAGGTGACAGTTCCTTATTTTGCTGATGATAGTCTGATAAATAAAGTTTTGTAATCAACTAACACTCAACCCCACAACACCCGACCCCGCTTCAGCGGGGTCGGGTGTTATTTTTCAATCAGAGCAACAGCTATCGCCATAATACCTTCTTCCCTGCCTATAAATCCAAGTTTTTCAGCAGTTGTAGCTTTAACTGAGATATTTTCCGGTGTTGTTTCCAGTATTCTTGATATAACAGATTTCATTTCCGGTATATAACCGGCAATCTTTGGTTTTTCGAGACAGATAGTACAATCAATATTAATTATACTGAATCCTTTTTCCTTAATAAGCGCAAAAGATTTTTTAAGAAGGATCTTACTGTCAATATTTTTAAATTCGGGGCTTGTATCCGGGAAGTGATGTCCTATATCTTCAATTCCGGCAGCACCAAGTATTGCATCACATATTGCATGAAGAACGACATCTCCATCGGAATGGGCAACACACCCTTTTTCCGAAGGAATGAGAATTCCTCCGAGCCATAATTTTAAACCTTTTTCAAGCCTGTGAAAATCAATACCATGACCTGTCCTGGGATTCATACACGCGATTTGGTTGCGTTACGTAAAGTACTGATATCAAATGAAAGTGAAAACCGTAAGGTACGCGCAAGAGGATGGTTCTGAACTGTTGGCATAAGATATGAAAAATCAACGGTAAAGCCGCTCAGCCTGAAGCCGGCACCGGCAGTGAAATATTTCCGGTTGCCTTTGGTTTCATTTTCATGGAAATATCCGGCTCTTATTGCAAATTGCTCATTATACCAGTATTCTAAACCGTATGAATAGGTTAGCTCATGAAGCTCTTCCTTAAAACCGCCCGGAGCATCAATGAAAGACTGGAAGATAGCCACGGGAACGGCTATGTCAGGATCTTTCCCGGCAATTATGCTGTCAGGATTTGAAATATCATATAAAGGGGGAGTCGGTACCAGCAGCTTATTAATATCAATTGTCAGAGTAATTTTATTATATTGATCGAGATCAAAGGTGCAAGCTGTTCCGATGCGCATGTTTATGGGAATAAAATCTGATGTCTGTGAGTCGGAATAACTCATTTTGGATCCTAAGTTTGAAATATTCCCGCCAAAAGCAAGCAGAGCATCCTTGTTAAGGAGGTTAAGCTCTTTACGGTAATAGACACTGATGTCTGCTGCTACAGATATTCCGGGTTTTGTTGCCTCTCCTCCTGAATAAAAGCCGCCGGTAAGGTTGGAATAGATAAATCTGAAAGCTATACCTCCGGCGAAATTATCAGTAAATAATCTTGAATAGCCCATATCAAAGGACCATTCATTAGGCTTAAAGGTCCTTTCCAGATTCCCGAAGTCGTCGGTAAATGAAACATCACCCAGCGATGAGTAGATAAGACTGCCGTTTATGACCTGCTTATTATCGAACCTGTAATATCCTGAAAGATAAGCGATATTGATATCAGGGACCAGATTCCTTAACCATGGAGAATATGCGATGCCAATGCCTCCCTTCCCGTCGATAAATGCAAATTTTGAAGGATTCCAGTGCATGCTGTAAATATCAGGTGAAGTTGCAACACCGGCATCACCCATTGCACCTGCCCTTGAATCAGGAGCAATGGTAAGAAATGGGACAACTGTCTGAATAGCATTAAGTTCTCCACTGCTGTCCTGGGCATTCAGTGAAGAGGAAACCGAAAGTGTAATTAATAATATGACTAATATTGTGATCCGGCTTTTTATTCTCATTATTGTCATAATGCGAAAGTGCAAATATAAAACAATTTTTTACCTGACTTATTGTATATCTTTTATAAAATGATCATTTGTCCTGATACAGACGCAGTTTCACCACTTTCTGTCCTTACTGTGACATTGTAAGGATAGAAGCCTCTTCCGACTCGTCTTCCCGATTCACTCCTCCCGTCCCATAATACCGGTGTTAACTGGTACCCGGTAGAATAAATCGTGTTGTTTATGATCCTTATGATCCTGCCGCTCATATCAAATATCCTGACAGTTACATCGAATTCCTCATCAGGCCTGTTATGTTCGGCACTTATTTTTGTGTCACTTACTATTGGATTCGGGTAATTCAACAGATTTGTGAGAATGAATTTCCCGTCCGATTCAACAAGAAATACAATTGATTTTTCTGATGAATTATTGTAATTATCCCATGCTTTTAATGTAAGAGAATGGCTTCCTTCCTCAAGGTCGTATAGATCATATAATATTTTACCTCTCTTATAATTATCAAAATCATTCTCAAAATAATTATTGAGAACAAATGATTTATTTCTGTCATTATCAAGGTATGCTGTTACATCATGTCCTATTCCGGAGCCGGTAGTGTTAATTCCCGCATTGTCTTCAATGATTGCCAGAATCCGGGGATTACTATTTGTTATCCCTCCGTTCCTGAAAAGAGTATCATTCATAAACAGGCTTATATAAGGCCCGGTTGTATCACTGACTATCGATTCGGCAAATCCTCCTACAATTACATCCGGGTAGTAGCCATTCATATCGGCATTTTGGTCGGCTGCGTAATAACTGATCATTCCTGGTCCGTATGAATAGTTAATATCTCTTGGCACAATGAAGGTGAAACTGAATTTTCCACCAGTAGCTTTTGTATTGCCGCTAAACAGTATATTATTCCTTATTTCAAATTGCATTGTTTGCCCGCCGTCATTTGCAAGCGTATTTATTGTTGAGACCTTATCGAACACAACGGGTGAGACTACACCGTCAAAATTGTTTATGGGAAGGCCTGAATTATCTTCAATATGTCCTGATATAGTAACTGTTGACAGGGCCTTTAGGCTGTCTGTTTCACTGGTGACGCAGACATGGTTTATTGAATCTGTCACTACACGTCCATGCCATGGGTATGCCAGTTGTAAAGCAGGGTCCCCCAGAAGTGAAAAGTTCCTTTTATTTGAACCGGATCCGGAGCTTCTTTTTGCCAGCCTGATAATATCACCCAGCCTGAGAGCATTACCTGAAGAGTCACGGTCAAAAGCATAATTATATATATTCTTGTTAAGGAAATAATTTGGGGCTGAATAAACAACCCGGGTGGTAGACATTAAAGCAATACCTCCTCCGTTCTCATTCAGCAGAACCTTTTCCCCTGCTGACATCTTCCCGGTCAATTCTCCTGTGATTTCGTCTAATACCGTATCATCAAACCTGCTGAATTCGCAGGTGGCAGTAATGAATAACGGGAGCCTGGCCCCATTTCCCCAGGAGTTTATATCTTCAGTTTTGACCACTCTTTCATGGGCAAGACCGTTTTCACTTCCATGTCCGAGATAGTTAAAAATGAGGCACCCTGCATTAATACGGTTGTTAATTGCCTTTACCACGTCGGGATATGATTGTCCGTTAACTGAAGTAACCTGTTTGAAGGCATCGAGGTAAATCTTGTCAACGGTATATGCGGGGACTGAATCTCTCAGAAGTAAGGAAAGACCCTCAGCATCAGACATGTGCGTGTTACCATCCTCGTCATCAGCAACCATACAGATTATATTCTTCCAGTCACCTGTATTTGCGCGATCAAGATAACGGATAATTTTAGAGATAACAATTCCTGCCTGAAGTGTATCTGCAACCGGAAGACGGCCGATACCAATATCTTCTGTGCCATCAGCTTCTCCTTCTCCATCCTCAAGTAAACCGTAGAAATCGTCGGAGGTAAACGAAGATACCCAGATATTGGAATTCTGAGATTGGTAAGTGGGAATGAAATTAGGATTTTTTGGTGGCAATGTTTTATTTTCGAATGATCCGTCTCCAAAAAGCAAAAGATATTTAAGAGGATGTTGTGTGCCGGTCTGTTTTATGTATTTCATCCTGAGAAAATTCCTTATCGCCACTATATCCGGCACACCTCCCGAAAACTCGTTATATATCTCCTCAGGTGTTATCACAAGCGATACAAGACCGCTTTTGGAGAGGTGCAGATCAGCCAGCCTGTCAGCATATTCCTTGAATAAGGGGTGCGTTACAATGATCATATCGGCAGGGGCTGAACCATGAAGATCCTGGTTCTTAACAGGAGAAGAGTTTATTTCAGGGGTAAGAAAATCTGACCCGTCAAATATTACAAAGGATCTGATGGTGTCGGTCAGGGCTTTGAATTTAATATTATCGCCATTTTTTGTATAGCTTATGATTCCAGGGTTTATAGGATCTGAAATATCCCAGATTACCGGATCGTTTGCAGTGGCTGTAACAGTGAATTCGGTAATTTGTCCGGGTGCAACAGATCTTGAATCAGTGTAATATGATGTAGTTCCGTCAAAGTGATTTTCTTTTCTTCCCTGAAGTTTGACAAAATCGAGCCACCCTGAAGCGAAGGATTCTCCGTTATTATAAAATTTTATTTCAAATACCGGTGACGAAGAGACCGGTGTAATGGAAGCAGATGAGTCGGAAATCTGTGCATATGTACCTGTAGTGGTATACATGTTGACTGCCTGTACCTGCAGACTTTTTTGCGGCAACTCACCTTCATAAAAACGGAAGATGGTTGATACCGGGGCGTGTGCAAGTACACGTATCCTTGTTTTTATTTTTTCATTTGTTACAAGTTTTGTGAATCCGGGGTTTATGGTAATTCCATTAATAGACGATACAGGCTGATACCACTCTCTGCCTGATTTTAGCAGGTTTACGCTCTCCTTTTCGTGAATAAACAGAGCGTCGGATTCAGAAGAGAAATAGCCCGGAGATCCGGCAGGCTCTTCCAATACAGCTATTTTCCTGCCTGGTGTGATCCCCTCTGTTATGAAACAAAAAGCCGTATCTGAATAATTATGCCTGATGAAGTCGTATTCACCGGCAGATGAATTATATTTCCATCTTCCTGTTGACTGACCATAAAATAACAGATAATCGCCCTCATTGAAAATACCGTCACTTCCTTTAACAAAACAAAGGGCCATCTCTCTCAGATCATCGGGTTTTGGGTCGTCATTATAATATGATAACTGTCCTGAATTGTTTGCATAGATCGTAGTATTTAAAGGATCATCTATACCGAGTTGTTTAAGTTTTGAATAATCAATCCTGTAAATACCATCTTTCAGCATGGCTGTTTTAAACCATACTCCTGATGATAAAACAGATGATGAAGCATAATTATCTTTAGCTGCCTGGGCAGTGATATGATTTGCCGTCAGAAGAAGAAGCAGAAATATACAGAGCATTCGTGCCATTATTAATGGACAAAGATAGAAATGTGTGTTATGTTTGTTAACTTATTTTGTTTTTTTGTAACAGGTTTAAAGTTAAAATAATAACGCCGTCGTTGCGTTCTTATTGCAGGTACACCAATTATGTCAAAGCCTCAACTGTTGATACTTATATTGCTCTTTATCCTCCCGGGCAGGATTTCTGCCCAGGGCGCCGGGTACGGATCTGGTTATCACCTGACCATGGTCAGTAATCCTGCAATAACCGGAGGTGAAGGCGACGGATATTTAAGGTTATCATACATGAATTTCTATCCCGGCAACTCTTTTAACCTCCATTCTGCCTGTCTCTCGTATGACGGTTATTTCCCTTCACTTCACGGCGGAGCAGGTATTTTCATTTCCAATGATTATCTCGGAGGGATAATCAATGATCTTAAGGGAGGTTTCTCATACGCATATTTTTTCCAGGCAGGGAGGGATCTGTACTTCAGTTCGGGTCTTTCAGCCTCTTTTTATCACAGGGGTTACGGTTTTGGAGGGGCTGTTCTGCCCGATCAGATAGATCCGTTGATGGGTGCTGTTCTTCCTCCGGGTGAAATTATTACATCACTGGGACGTACTGTTTTTGATCTGGGTACGGGATTCATGTTTTTTTCGGGTAAATTTTTCGGTGGGATCTCAGTAAATCACCTGGCCAAACCAGACCTGTCTGTAAGCGACTTTTCAGATAGCAAGCTAAATCGTAGTCTTTTTGTGCATCTGACAGGTGACTTTGATATAAACAGGGAAAAGAATCTCAAAATACGTTCGCTGGGAATGTTCAGTATGGAAAAGGGATATTTTTCAGGAGCAGCCGGCACTACTCTTGAGAGCAATCATCTGGCTGCCAATTTGTTGCTATATGGTGATAATGAAAAGAATATAGATGCACAGGCAGGATTTTCGGTGAATACCGGGGCACTTATACTTTATTATAACTATCGTTTTAATATTGTAACAGGAGAAAACCTGCTGCCATTTTCACTTCTGCACCATACAGGTGTAGCTCTTCGTTTAAATAATGTTGATAAAAGAAAAGTCATTAAAACAATAAATTTTCCTAAATTGTAGTTATATTTGATGATTTAAAAGGCATTTTATTTAAAAATTATTATATTTGAATTTCATAAACGCCGTAAAACTAAAGGAGTTATGTATAGATTAAAACCCTTACCTGTTATAATTCTTGCCGCGAGTTTTCTTGTATCCTGTTTTGGAAGAAGAGGAGGAGATCCTAATGTTTCTTCGACTACAGGATGGGATTACAATAATCCGGATAATGGCGGATTTGAAGTTACACTCGAAGCTGAACAACAGACTGGTCCCGGACTTGTCCTCATCGAGGGTGGACGCTTTACAATGGGACAGGTACAGCAGGACGTTTTGTTTGACTGGAACAATAAACCAAGAACAGTTACTGTATCGTCATTCTATATGGATGAGACAGAAATAAAGAATATTGACTACCGCGAATACCTGTTCTGGATAAGACGTGTTTATGTAGATTACCCTGAAGTATACAGGAGATCACTCCCCGACACGCTTGTTTGGAGAAGTCCTATGGGATTCAACGATCCATACGTACAATATTATTTCCGTCATCCGGCATACAATAACTACCCGGTTGTTGGTGTTAACTGGCTGAAAGCTAACGATTACTGCCTGTGGAGAAGTGACAGGGTCAATGAACAGCTTCTTATCGATGAAGGAGAATTAAATCCCGATCCTGAACAAACAAATCAGAATAATTTCAATACTGAAGCATACCTGGCAGGACAGTATGAGGGTGTGGTCAACCAGTTGAGGGAGAGCCTTAATCCTAATCAGACCGAGCGCAGAACTAATTTTGAAGATGGACTTCTTCTTCCGAGATACAGGCTTCCTACTGAAGCAGAATGGGAATTTGCAGCATATGCTCTCAGGGGAAATACCTTTGAGGAAAGAATTTATGAGAGAAGAATATACCCATGGGATGGACATAATGTCAGGAATGCAGCCCCAAGAAATCAGGGTGAAATGATGACTAACTTTGTCCGTGGCAGAGGCGATATGATGGGTGTGGCCGGCAGTCTTAACGATAACGCCAGCATTACAGCGGAGGTTAAATCGTACTGGCCAAATGACTATGGACTTTATTGCATGTCCGGAAATGTTAACGAATGGGTTCAGGATGTCTACCGTCCGCTATCTTCAGATGATGTTGACATGTTCAATCCCTTCAGGGGTAATGTATATACCGACCTTCGCAGAGATGCAAACGGCAATGTTGTTACAAAAAATAACCTGGGAAGATTATATGTTGACACCGTGAAAGATGCCGATGTAGCCAACAGGTATAATTACCAGAAAGGCGATTACAGGAACTACAAGGATGGTGACCTGCAATCGTCACTTATCTCAGGTGCGGACTGGAATGTAGATGACGGCAAATCAGGTTCCATGAGGATGTATGCACAGGATACCGGAGCAGGAGGAGGAAGCTCCGACTTTGTTACTCTTATTAATGATAATGCAAGGGTTTATAAAGGAGGATCATGGAAAGACAGAGCCTACTGGCTTAATCCTTCAACAAGAAGATTCCTGGATCAGGAAGAATCACGCGATGATCTTGGATTCAGGTGCGCCATGATAAGGGTTGGAAGCCCTTCGGGATTCTAGAAGAGATCATTCTTTTTATGAATAGCCTCATTATGGTCGCATAATGAGGCATTTTTTTGAGAATATGAAAACGGAACACCTTTACCAGCTTTTCAAAGGATCATCAGGTATTTCAACAGATACCCGTACAATAACCGGGAACCAGATCTTTTTTGCTCTCTGGGGTGAAAAATTCAATGGCAATAAATTTGCTGCTGAGGCAATTGCAAAGGGAGCTTCATGGGCTGTTATTGATGAGGATAGCTATGAAACGGATAAAACTGTTCTCGTTGACGACTGCCTTTTGGAACTACATGCACTTGCAACACATCACCGAAAAGAGATGAAAGTTCCGGTTCTGGCAATAACCGGGTCGAACGGTAAAACAACAACCAAGGAACTTATTGCTTCAATACTTTCCACGAAATTCAGGGTACATTCCACAAGGGGGAACCTTAACAACCATATTGGTGTTCCTCTCACTATCCTGTCAGCACCTGAAGGAACGGAAATCATGGTTATTGAAATGGGGGCCAGCCATTTAGGTGAGATACGTACTTTATGCATGATAGCTAAACCTGACTATGGAATGATCACCAATGTGAGCTCTGCCCATATAGAAGGCTTTGGAACCCTCGAAGGAGTGTGGAAAGCAAAGACGGAGCTCTTTGAGTATCTCAGAAAAGTAAATGGTATTGCTCTTTATAATGATAAAGATAATGTTCTGACAGAAAAAATATTCAGACTGGTGAACAGGGCTGTGCCATTTTCAGATCCGACAGGTGTTGAACTTACCGTAACACCTGGACCAGCCGGGCTGGCCCTTGCTGTTACCGTGAAATATCAGCACAGCGTCCATAAAATACAGACAAGACTCTTCGGAGATTTTAATACAGAGAATATCAGGGCTGCAATTGCCACCGGATTGTTCTTTGGAGTGGAGATGAAAGATATTATTAAAGCTGTTGAAGATTATAATCCGGGAAGCAACCGGTCACAGATCATAAAAACAAAGAATAACACCCTTATCTGTGATTCATATAATGCTAATCCTCTCAGCATGAAGCTGGCTATTGAATCGTTCTCACATATACCGGCAGAAAATAAAATTTGTATTCTGGGAGATATGCTTGAACTCGGCAATAAAAGTGAAGACGAGCACATAAAGATTCATAAGGTGCTTAGCGATAATAATTTAAGAAATGTAATGCTGGCTGGTCCAATATTCAGTAAAGTCTCAGCCGGCTTCAGATTCAAGACTTTTCCCGATGTAAAAAAACTTAAGGGGTTCCTTAAAAGCAAACCCCTGAAAGGTTATCATATCCTTGTGAAGGGTTCCCGAGGGATGGCCCTGGAGCAGATCTATGATCTTCTTTAGATAAACCGGTTTTTCCCGGGGATACCTTTTTATTCAAACATTACGTTGATAAGCAGTACTTCCGATTTGCTGCCTGATCTTATCCTCGGGCCCCAGAGTCCGTAACCTGAAGATACAATATACTGAGTGTTGCCTTTCTGCAGGTATCCGTAACTTAATTCGTAGATTTTTCCGGTTAGGTAGTTAAGAGGCCACATCTGACCGTTATGTGTATGACCTGACAGTTGAAGGTCAACACCAGCTCTTTCTGATTCTTCAAGTTTGAAAGGCTGGTGGTCAAGTACAATTATGGGTTTTGAGTGGTCAATATCCTTCATGAGTTCTTCAAGGGGCATCCGTTCTTTACCATAGAAACGACGGGAATCCCTGTCAAGTCTCCCGATAAGCTGAATCCCCCCGGGCAGTACAACAACTTCATCTTTCAGAAGCCTGATCCCCTTGCTTTCTATATAGGGAACCGTTCGGTCAGCACCACCTATAAATTCGTGATTGCCGGTTATTGCATAGAGACCATCTTTTGTATGTGGACCCGTAAAATACTTAAGCAGATCACCCCTGAGAACCGGGCCCAGTTCACCGTCTACAATATCTCCAAGGAGAAAGACAACATCAGGATGCATCTCCTCAAGCATTTCGGATAGTTTTTTAATGCTTCTCTTACGGATAATACTGCCGAGATGGATGTCGGAAACTGCTGCAATTCGCATAGTCTTAATTTCATCTGCTTTTTTATTTATAGTGATGTCATATTTTGTTACAACAGGCAGAACTGCGTTTATAAATCCACCGGTGATCAATAGCACTGCAATACCCGATGTTATCAGAAAGGCCCATTTCCTGTAGATCAGAATGTTATTACTGTTAAGGAGACCGGGTATCTTTAAAACAATGGCAATTATATCGGAAAGGAGAAGGAACATAATAGCATACAGCATAAATCCCATCCAGAATCCTCCGATAACATTTAGAATATCGCTAAAAACCGAAGAATGTGTTGATTCCAGAATCTTGGCTGCAACGAACGTGAATGAAAGCAGGATAAATAATAATGTGTAAAGCAGCTTATGTTCGCGAGGAGGAGGTAATATATTATACCCCTTTATAAAAATATAAGCATTCCCAAGGGAGTAGACCGTTAATACTATTGAAATGAATATCAGAAACTGGGAATTTTTCATCAGGTCAGAGGTTTGATGTGAGACTGTTAAATGTTTTTTTGCCTTTGATATAAAACTCAAAAACGATGCATTTGTTCAATATAAAACCAACGTGTTCATTAACACAAACTGACCTGATTATATTTCTTTTTTTCTTAAGCTTATTAAGATGTCTGTAATATTCAATATGTGCTTTCCATACGGCCCTGACACTTCTAAACTGACCTTTCACAAGGAAGAACAAAGCAGCCATGCCATCGAGCAATCTTCTTAGAAGAAGTATCTTTTTAATTTTGCTGTCGGGCAGATTTTTGAAAAGGAGATAGAGGCTGTTACGAAAGTTCAGGTATGTCTTGAATGGAGAGGTATATGGAAGGGTGCCTCCGCCAATATGAAATACTTTTGAACCGGAAATAAAGGAAACACGGTATCCTGAGCTGTGAAAACGCCAGCAGAGATCTATTTCCTCCATATGGGCAAAGAAGTCTGCATCGAATCCGCCACATTTTTTCCATGCTGCTGACCGTACAACCATACATGCGCCGGTTGACCAGAAAATATCTGTTGTATTATCATATTGACCGGTATCTTTTTCGATATGGTTCAGGATCCTCCCCCTGCATAAAGGGTACCCGTATTTATCAATAAATCCGCCTGCCGCACCGGCATATTCAAAATAATCCCTGTTGTGATAAGAGAGTATTTTGGGCTGACATGATGCAACATCCGGATTCAGATCAAGGTATTCGATCAGCGGTTTAAGCCACCCTTCAGTTACTACAATATCAGAATTAAGCAGAACATAGTATTGTGCATCAATATGTTCAAAAGCAAGGTTATACCCCTGAGCAAAGCCATGATTCTTGTCCAGTCTGATCAGTTTAACATCCTTATGATTTTTGCTTATCCAATCTGCAGATCCGTCTGTTGAACCGTTGTCTGCCACATAGAGGATTGTCTCTTCATTGACAGTATGGCTGATTACCTTATCAATGAACATTTTCAGGTATTCAATCCCGTTCCAGTTCAATATTACCACTGCTGTTTTAATCATCCGTGTTCTCCCGTTTATGTTTCCATCTGCGATGGCTCCAGAGCCAGAATTCAGGTTTCTCGCGGATTATTTCCTCAAGTCTTTTGACATGTCTTTCGGTAATGATCTCTTCAGGAAGCCCCGACGAATGCTCGAACAATAGTTCTGCCGTTAAGTTATAATAGCCTCTTCTGATTTTCTGCACGTTTAAAAAAACTACCGCCATATCATATTTTGCAGCAATTTTTTCAGCACCCAGGTAAACAGGAGTATCCTGGTTCAGGAAATCTATCCAGAATCTTATTTCTTCTTTTGGCGGTGTCTGATCTGCCATAAATCCATAAATCGCATATCTGTTATTTTTACGGTTTTTGATTATCTCCCTTACGACATTCGACATGGCAGTTACATCACAATCGTTCTTTGATCTCAGGTTAAACATAAACCTGTCGAAATATTTATTGTGTAATGGCTTATAAATGGGTACATTTCTATGTTTTGTATAACGGGGAAGTATATTGGTCCATTCCCAGTTTCCATAATGTCCTGTTATAACCACAATATCACGGTTTTCATTATATAGTTTCTCAAACAATTCCGGATTTAGAAGAGGGATCCTTCTGAACTGTTGTTTGTTACTCATATGAGTAAGCTTAAGAACCTCGATAAACAGGTCACACAGATGATGATAAAAATTCTTTTCAATAGCGGCACGTTCCTTTTCGCTTTTTTCAGGAAAGGCATTCTTTAGATTTGTTTTCACCACTTTACGGCGATAACCGGGGAAATAATATATAAAAGGAAAAAGAAGGTCAGAAAAGACATAAAGGATACTGAGCGGCAGAAGGTTAATAACCCAGTTAATACCATAAAAAAAATAAAATCCTATTACTCCCATTATACGGGGAATTTTAACTGAGCATAAATTTACTTACATTTTCCAGAAATTCAGGAAAAACCAGACTGTTGGCTGCAACTATCTCATTTCCGAAGATATTATTTTCGTTACCTGAAAAATCGCTTACACGTCCGCCGGCCTCTCTTACAAGAAGTATCCCGGCAGCAACATCCCAGGGATTAAGACTATATTCATAGAAGGCTTCAAACCGGCCACATGCTACGTATGCAAGATCTATTGAAGCAGATCCCAGTCTCCTTATTCCTTGTGTTGTTTTGCAGAAGTGTGTCAGGCTGTTCATGAAGTTGCCCATCCGGCTGAAATCGCTGTAGGGAAATCCTGTAGCTATGAGGCTGTTTGCAAGGGCATGGGCATCAGATACATGAACAGGTTCATCATTAAGCCATGCACCTCCATTTTTCCATGATGTGAAAATCTCATCACCCCCTGCTTCATAAACAATTCCGATAACTATTTCAATATCTTCCATCAGGGCTACGCTAATTGCAAATGGGTGCAGTCCATGCAGAAAATTTGTAGTACCGTCGAGGGGATCAATAATCCAACAGTATTTTACTCCTTTTTTTGAAGAAGTTCCCTCTTCCGTGATGAATCCTGCTTCAGGCAGAATGGCCCCCAGCTTATCGACCAGCATCTTTTCCGCACCTTTGTCAACATAACTGACAAAGTTATTCATTCCTTTAGTTTCGGTTCTTTTCTTATCAAAACGTAATAATTCTCTCTGAATGAACTTACCCGTTTCACGGGTTGCAGCTACAGCCTCACTGCAAATAATTTTATAATCAATCATATATCAGTTAATTATTTCTATATTCATTTTACCCGAAAGTGATATCCCTTTCATACTTACTTTTTTTATCTCTCCTGCAAGTCCATCCTGCCATGGGTATTCAACCCTGAGGTAGTTGCCTGAAAAACCGCTTATCATCCCCCCGCTTCGGGTCTTTTCAAAAAGCACATCAGCGGTTTGCCCGATGTTCAGATTCATGAACTGATGATGTTTTAATTCAGAGAGTGAAATTAATTTCCTGCTTCTTTTTTCCTTTTCTTCATGGCTCACTTTCCCGGGCAATCCGGCAGCGGTTGTCCCAGGTCTTTCTGAAAATGTGAATACATGTAAATAGGTGACAGGAAGCTTTTCAATAAATGTATATGTCTCTTCAAAGTCATCATCTGTTTCTTCCGGGAAGCCTGTTATTACATCTGCTCCTATACCGGCAAAGGGAATGATTTTCTTTATCTTTTCAATCCTGTTGGAAAAGAGCTCTCTTTTGTATCTTCTTTTCATAAGCCCCAGGATTTTGTTGCAACCACTTTGCAATGGTATATGAAAATGAGGAAGTATTTTTTTGTTATGCCGGACAAGTTCAATAAGTTCGTCCGTAAGAAGGTTAGGCTCTATCGACGATAATCTTATCCTCTCTATACCCTTCACGTCAGCCAGTTCCTTTATTAGTAATATAAATGGTTCACCGGTAGATTTGCCGAAATCGCCGATATTAACTCCTGTAAGTACTATCTCTTTAATGCCTTTACCTGCAATCCTTTCGGCCTCAGTGACAAGTGATGCTATGTCAGGATTTCTGCTGTGGCCTCTCGCCAGGGGTACAGTGCAATAGGCACATCCATAGTCACATCCGTCCTGGACCTTTAAAAATGAACGGGTTCTGTCACCGGCAGAACAGGCATCTATGAATTTGTCAGAGGGGGAGAGAGCACAGGAATAAACATGTGGTTTACTTCTCTTTGTTAAGTTTGAAAGGTAATATGATATATCAAATTTTTCATTGTTCCCCAGAACCAGATCAACACCCGGTATTGATGATATCTCCTGTGGTTTGAGCTGGGCATAACATCCAACAACTGCAATAAAGGCATAGGGTGACCGATGAATAAATTTCTTTATTGCCTGGCGGCATTTTTTGTCAGCAGTATCGGTGACAGTGCAGGTATTAATAATGTATATATCGGCTTGCTGTGTTGCAGGGACTCTCTCGAACTGATCTTCGGGGAATAATCTTGATATGGCTGATGTTTCGGTAAAATTAAGCTTACAGCCAAGAGTGTGAAAAGCAATCTTTTTTCTTGTCAGGTTGTTCATTCCCCGGTCCGGCAGGCTTATTTCTTTAGTTTTGTCAAATAGACATTTCTGAATTCAATCTCTTTACCTTCGCTCTGAAGGCATATATGGCCTCTATTTACCGAGACGCCGGTTCCCTTATTCTGAAGCATTCCATTTATATAAACTTCGATGGTGTTAGCTTTACAGGATATCTCCATGATATTCCATTCTCCCACAGGTTTTTCAGAGGATGCCTCGTACTTTTTCAGCACTATTTTCGATTTATCTGTTCGTTCATTCATATCAGCACCGCTCATACAAATAAAATCACCGGCATTTCCAGCTGCCAGCTGGCATTCAATACATTGCGGCCATAATGTGTCAGGCAGCTGTGTATGGATAAAGACGCCGCTGTTAGTGGCTTCAACAGGCCAGCGGTATTCGAGATGAAGGCGATAATCGGAATATGATTCTTTAGTACGCATATAGCCATAAGGATTTCCTGCTATATGAATGACTCCATCGCGGGATGAAAAGACTTCTGCAGGATTCATTGAGACATCACTGAGATAAAAAGTCCAGTTATTGAGATCAATACCATTGAAGAGTTGATCTTTATATTCTTTATTTGTTTTTGCCTTTACAGATCCAGGCTGGGCTGACGCGTTTAATGACACTCCCGTAAGAGCTAATGTAAGGAGTAAAATAACATAGGTTGAATTATTTCTCATAATAAAGATGTTTTATCTTTTACAATAATTTGCTTGCAAGTTCAGCCAGAAAGCTGCGTTCACCCTTAAAAAGGTTGACATGAGCAAAAATATCCTCATTTTTCATCTTATCAGAAAGATAGCTCAGTCCGTTTGAGGCTGTGTCAAGATAAGGAGAGTCAATTTGCTCGATATCTCCCGTGAATACCATTTTCGTATCTTCTCCGGCACGGGTAATAATAGTTTTTATTTCATGCGGCGTCAGATTCTGAGCCTCGTCAACAATAAAGAATATGCTGGAAAGACTTCTTCCTCTTATGTATGCAAGTGGTGTAATTACCAGTTTTTCTTCCTTCATCATATCATTAATACGCAGAAATTCCGGACTCTGATGGCTGAATTTATGTTTTATAACCGTGAGGTTATCATACAGTGGTTGCACATAAGGATCCATTTTTTCCTTAATATCACCTGGAAGGAATCCAAGATCACGGTTAGCCAGAGGAACAATCGGGCGGGCCAGGAATATCTGCTTATACCTTTTGTGTTGTGCAAGAGCCGCTGCAAGAGCCAGCAATGTTTTCCCGGTTCCTGCCTTTCCGGTAAGAGACACAAGCTGAATGTCAGGATTGGTAAGGGCTTCCAGAGCAAAGGTTTGTTCAGCATTCCTCGGATCAATGCCATAGGTTGTTTGTTTTATTACCCTGTTGAGCAGCTTATTGACCGGGTTGAAATGAGCAAGTGCACTTGCACCATTATTCTTCATTATAAAAAACTGATGGCCTTTGAGTTCCGCTTCAAAATTAAACTCGTCAGCGTTTACTCCCTCGGGAAGTTCATAAAGCTTACTGATCAATTCCTGTTTAACTCCTTCAAGGATCTTGATCCCTTTGTATAGTTCATCAATATTAGCAACTTTGTCGTTCTGGTAATCCTGCGCCATGATCCCCAGAGACTTAGCCTTCATACGGAGGTTTATATCCTTTGTGATCAGAACGACAGTTTTATTTTTGTTTACGTTGCAAACATATTCTGCAATAGCCAGGATCCTGTGATCGGATGTTCTTTCAGGGAATGACTGATTTACCTTCTCTGAAAAATCCTTACCTGTTTCAATGTGCAGGTTACCACGATTCTTTCCCAGTGGAATATTTGCTGTAAGCAGCATATCTCCCGATAGTTTGTCAAGCTCCCTCGTAAATTCCCTTGCATGGAAATTAATGAGATCATTCCCCCTTTTGAATTTATCCAGCTCCTCAAGAACCACAATCGGAATTATCACATCATTCTCTTCAAAATTATAAATACATTTATAATCATGAAGAAGTACATTGGTGTCTATAATAAAAGATTTCTTATTCAATTTTTTTGCCATACTTAAACTCTTTATATTCAATAAAATATAATAAAACACTCATGCATTTGCCGAGTGCAAAAATAGCGAAAATATGGTATTTATTGGTAAGCATGTTGAAAGTATGTTAATTTGTATCCCGGAATATGGAACACAATGAATTACCGGCAGACTATAGATTTTCTTTATTCTCAGCTCCCGGCTTATCACCGTATAGGCAAGCCTGCATATAAAAACAACTTGTTTAATACACTTGCCATGGATGATCATTTTGATCATCCTCACTCTAAATACAAAACAATACATATTGCCGGTACTAATGGCAAGGGTTCCGTATCACATATGATCGCTTCGGTTCTTCAGGAAGCAGGTTACAAAACGGGTCTTTACACATCTCCTCATCTTAAGGATTTCAGGGAGAGAATAAAGGTAAATGGCAAGATAATACCTCAAAAAGAGGTAATAGCTTTTGTGAAGAATAACCATACAATAATTGAGAAAGTAAATCCTTCCTTCTTTGAAATGACTGTTGTTATGGCGTTTGACTATTTTGCCCGCTCCGGTGTTGATGTGGCTGTAATTGAAACCGGAATGGGAGGGAGGCTTGATTCCACAAACATTATTAGTCCGATAGTCTCTGTCATCACCAATATCGGACATGATCACATGGATCTTCTGGGCAATACGCTTGGGGAAATAGCTTTTGAAAAAGCAGGGATAATAAAAAAAAATATTCCGGTGATTATTGGCGAAACCCAGGATGAGACAAAGGAAATATTCTTTTCGAAGAGTGCGGAATTGGATTCGGATATATATTTTGCTGATAGTTTTTTCAATTGCCGACTGGCTGAACATGCGGATCTTTACGGAGAACGTCAGTTTATAATCAGTGACTTTTCCATGAAGAAAAAAATTTCAGGTACAATTCCGCTGGGAGGGGATTACCAGTATAAGAACCTCCAGACACTATTTCAGACTGTTAACATCCTTAAACGATCATTTAATCTTTCTGAAAGCTCTGTTTTGCGCGGTTTAAGGAATACTGTGATCAATACCGGCATTAAAGGACGCTGGCAGATACTGAATACTAAGCCTTTGACAATTTGCGATACTGGTCATAATAAGGAGGGACTGGAGTATGTACTTCGTCAGATCAGGAATATACCAAATACCGGATTGCATATTGTAATAGGATTTGTTAATGACAAGGATACAAGTTCAATACTTCCTCTTTTCCCGAAAAAAGCCAGATACTACTTTACCAGAGCTTCGGTTCCCAGGGCACTTGATGAAAAAATCCTTCAATTGCGAGCCCGGGAATTTGACCTTTCAGGAAACAGCTATTCTTCTGTGAAAAATGCACTAAAGGCTGCAGGGGAAATAGCATCGGAATCCGATTTGATATTTATCGGGGGCAGTACATTCGTTGTAGCTGAGGTAGTATAATTTTTTATATTTTTATTCAATTAAATAATGTATAACTATGAATATAAAAAAAACTATATCCATAATATTTTCTCTGTTTTTAGTTTTGCCTCTTAGAGCACAAAATGAAAAGAAAATAGTGATTCTACATACTAACGATCTCCATTCACGGCTAATGGGTTATGCTCCTGAATCAACATATTCCCCTATGACCGTTAATGATGACAAGACTGTTGGGGGATTTGCAAGGATTGCAACTATCATCAGGGATGAGAAGGAAAAAAACGAAGGAACAACACTTATTGTTGATGGCGGAGATTTTCTTATGGGAACTCTTTTCCAGGGACTTGAGACGAAGACCGGATTTCAGCTGCGATTAATGAAAACCATAGGTTATGATGTTGTTTGTATAGGAAACCATGAGTTTGATTACGGACCAGCTAAACTGGCAGATATTGTGAATTCTGGCCTTAAGGGAGGAGATATACCTCCTGTGCTTTTGAGCAATGCTGTGTTCGACAGCAAAGATCCCGGGGATGATACACTTGAAGAACTGTTTATATCCAATACTATTGGCAGGAAGTTAATAATTGAGAGAGATGGACTGAAAATCGGCTTTTTTTCACTACTTGGCAAAGTGGCAGATGATGATGCTGCATTTGCGCCTCCTGTTACTTTTTCAAACCAGATACATACTGCAAAAAAAATGGTCAGGGAGCTTCAGGATGACGGATGTGACATAATTATCTGTCTGTCACACTCCGGAGTGTCTCTTGAGGAATCGGGAGAATGGTACGGTGAGGATGTCAAACTGGCAGAAAAGGTCAAAGGCATCCATACAGTAATTAGCGGTCATACGCATACCAGACTTGATGAACCGATCATTGTGAATGGCACTCCTGTTGTTCAAACCGGTGCATACGGTAAATTTGTCGGAAAATTATCCCTTACATATACTGAGGGTAATGTGCGTTTTAGCGATTACTCACTTATTCCGGTCGATGACAGAATACTCGGAGACGCTTTAATTAACAGGCTTATTGAAGAACAGAAAGAGGTTGTTATAAAAACGATACTTGAACCTCTTAAAATAAAATATGACGAGCCCCTGGTTGAAGCAGGTTTTTCACTCGTTTGTGATGAGCAAGGCGATATTAAGAACAGCAACCTGGGACCACTCGTTGCAGATGCCATACATAGCTATGTTAACAACCATTCAGAAAGCGGGACTGATGTCAGCATGGTTGCTGTCGGTGTTATCCGCGATATGATCGTTCCCGGATTCCAGACGGCTCCGGATATTTTCAATATTATGTCAATGGGACAGGGTAATGATAATATTCCCGGATACCCGTTGGCAAGAGTATATGTAACAGGCAGAGAACTTAAAAGTATTCTTGAGATACTCCAGGTCGCCTATAAATCAACGCCTGGATACTATTGCTATTATTCAGGGCTGAAGGTTGATTTTGATCCTGAAAAAGGAATGTTGAGAAAAATAAATGAAATAGATATAATATCGCCGGGAGGAGATGTTAAGGAAGTAAATTTTTCAAAGAAGGAAAAAGAATTGTACTCAATAACAGCAAATTCATATATGCTTGAATTTGTGAGTATTATAAAGAAAATGAGTTTCGGGCTCATAAATGTAGTTCCGAAAGATGCCTCTGGCAGTCCTATAACGAATATGAAAACAGCAGTTATCGATATTAACGAGAACCTGGCTGGAATTCAGGAAGGCAAGGAATGGCTGGCACTTGTGGAATACCTTACATTTATGAATGATACCAACGGGAACGGAATACCTGATATTGACAGGAAATATGAAAGTGCAATTCAGACTTTCTTCAGTGTAAATTCCCGGTGAATTTTAAATATGTGATAAATCCTGTCACCATGAATTGAAAGGATTATCAACTTCCAGTCTTGTTTTTTTGTTAGCTACAGCATAGCCTAATTGAAAAACTGTTTCCGTAATAAGTTCCAGCTTTTTAAAATCTATTTTTTCAATCACATCTCCAGGTGTGTGATAATCAGTGTGTAATCCTGTTGTAAAGAAGAGGACAGGAATATCATGCTTTACAAAGTTGTAATGATCACTTCGTGCAAAAAGCTGCAGAGGATGCTTCCTTCCGCTAAGGCTGTAATCGAAGTCGAGAATAGTACCTTTATCAATTTCATTAATTTTGCCTGTGACACAATATATTGCTGTGCTACCTCAAGTTCGGGTTCTCCATTCATCCTACCCTTCAGAAGCGGTGAGGCAAGGAATGAAATATAACTTTCGAGGTCATCTGAAGTGATGACATCAGCGTATGATATATTCTTCTGAGCTGAAAGAGAATTAGTTATTGCTGAAAGCAGGGCAATAATGATCAGTCGGTTAATATTGCTTTTCATTTGTGTTTTTATTTGTCAGGGGGAACGGATTCTAAAGGTAGAAAAGTTTTCTTAAGTTTACTGGCTAATTTGCCAAAAGAAATGGAGATCAGTATTTTCTTCTGGATCGGGTTTCATGTTTTAATTTTCCTGATACTTGCTCTTGATCTTGGAGTTTTTAAAAGAAAAGAACATAAGATACCTTTAAAAGAGGCCCTTTACTGGAGTCTGACATGGATTTCCCTGGCGATGTTATTCGGGCTATTTGTTTTTTTTGAATTCGGGAGAATAAGAGCGCTTGAATATCTTACTGGTTATGTTATTGAATATTCGCTGAGTGTTGACAATATTTTTGTTTTTATTCTGATCTTCAGCTATTTTGCAGTTAAGGAGGAATATCAGCATAAGATACTGTTCTGGGGTATTTTAGGGGCTCTGATTATGAGGGGGATATTCATTTTCACAGGAGTGGCTCTCATTAACAGTTTTCACTGGATCGTAATAATATTTGGAGGATTCCTCGTTTTCACCGGCATAAAAATGCTTTTCCAGAAAGAGGTACAGGTAGATCCTGAAAAGAATCCCGTGGTTAAATTCTTCAGAAAGTATCTGCCTGTATCTGATAAATTACATGGGAGCAAGTTTTTTATAAAACAGAACCATCGGACTTATGCTACACCATTGTTCCTTGTTTTGCTGGTAATTGAGTCATCCGACCTGATTTTTGCCGTTGATTCCATACCTGCTATTCTTGCAATTAGTCATGAAACTTTCATTGTTTATACTTCAAACATTTTTGCCATTCTTGGTTTGAGATCTCTTTATTTTGCAGTCGCCGGTGTAATGGGTTATTTCCGGTACCTGAAAGTAGGTCTTGCATTTGTTCTCACATTTGTTGGAATGAAGATGCTTGCTTCATTCTTCCATATAGAAATCCCGATACTTATATCCCTTGCAATAATAATCTCAATTCTGGTTATATCAGTTCTTGCATCAGTTTTTAACAGGAATAAATGATCCCAATAAAAGTTGACTTGCACTAAGGAGTTTCGTAACTTTGATAAAATCAACTTAATTATTGTCAATTTTAATAAAATACAAATGAAATGAAAAGAAGAAATATTTATTTTCTTATTGGCTTAATCATCATTCTTATTCTAATATTCCTGTTATTTACATGCAAACAGAATAATGTTTGCAGTTGCTTTGATAAGAATGATGAGGGATGGAAAGTGACCGGTGATGTCCGGAACGAATCTGCTCAACCTGATTATAATGCTACAGGCGGAAATCAGGGAGGATATTTATCAGCAACTGATGAAACAACAGGCGGGATCTGGTATTGGAACGCACCTGCGAAATTCCTCGGAGCGAAAAAAAAGGCTTTGAATAAGAAACTGAGTTTCGACCTGATGCAATCCGATCTGAGTAATCAGTTTGACGCTCCGGATGTTATCCTTGAAAGCGGGGATATTATTCTTGTATATACTTTACCCTCTCACCCTGATATAAAATGGACATCTTACTCGGTTGATTTGTCTGCAGAAGCCGGATGGAAGAAAAACGATACTTCAGGTCCTCCGGCTGGCGGGGAAGATCTGTCAAAAGTATTATCCAGACTTACAAGCCTCAGAATAAGAGGTGAATATGTTGTTGGTCCGGATATTGGATCTATTGATAATATCTGCTTATTCTTAAGGTAACCGATACTGTTACGAGTTAATGAATTTAATTCCTATACGGGTAGAGTGTCATTGCGGTTATAAAGCTGATGAATACCCAAAATTCTTTACCCGTGATAATGAAAGGTTTGAAATACAGGAAATTACCGACAGATGGTATCAGGGGAACCATGATCCTGAATTGCCGGTTTCAGATTATTTTAAAATTGTGACAACCTGTGGGAAGCAATATATTATTAAACATGAAATTAAGAATGATAAATGGTATTTATGTGAGAAGGAATCTTTAATGTTGCGGTAGGTGGCAATTTGCCCGGTTATCCTGATGAGACTACAGATTTCCCGCAGCATATGATTATAGATTATATCAGGGTTTATCAGTAAGAAATTGTATTTATTTCCCTTCAGCAAGTAATCTTGCTTCGGGCTCTAAAAACAAAACCGGGACTGCTTTCGCAGACCGGTTTTCGTGTTGTGGGCGATTACGGATTAGCTTCGCTGATCCTTTACCGGAGACCCTTACAACCCGAAAACCGACGCTACACCTGCGGCGTAGCTTATTGGTTTTGTTTTTATTTCCCTTCAGCAAGTAATCTTGCTTCGGGCTCTAAAAACAAAACCGGGACTGCTTTCGCAGACCGGTTTTCGTGTTGTGGGCGATTACGGATTCGAACCGCAGACCCTCTGCTTGTAAGGCA
>CAZWZQ010000018.1:0-20104 GCA_964638955.1 uncultured Rikenellaceae bacterium
AACTCAACAGGCTGTTCTGTTGATGCCACAAATACTATTGATGTCATTGTAAATCCAGCGCCAACACTTCCTACAGTAAACATAAGCGGCCCAACTACTTTCTGTGAAGGAGATAATGTTGAATTGAGTGTGACAAATAATCCCGACTATACCTATCAGTGGGAAAACAACAGCGCTGCAATAACGGGTGAAACAACAAACAGCTATATTGCTCAAAACTCCGGAGTCTATACACTTAAAATAACAAATTCATCAGGGTGTTTCATCAGGACTGAAGATGTTACTGTAAATGTACTGGATGCTCCTTCTGCTCCGCTGATATCCACCGACGGAGATCTTGAGTTCTGCCAGGGCGATTCTGTAGTCTTAAGCGTTACTCCCACTGCAGGGTATACTTACCAGTGGAAACTTAATGGTGGCGCCGTGGGTACTGATTCATCACAATATTGTGCAAAATCTTCAGGGACATATTCTCTGACTGTTTCAAATTCAACAGGATGTTCAGTCGATGCAACAAATACAGTCAGTGTAACCGTTAACCCCGTCCCGACACTTCCTACAGTAAATATCAGCGGTCCCACTACATTCTGTGAAGGTGATACCGTGGGGCTCAGTGTTACAGACAATCCTGCCTATACTTACCAGTGGGAAAATAACGGCTCTTTAATAACTGGTGACACATCAAACAGTTACAAAGCTCTTACCACCGGAACATACAAACTCAATATCTCAAATTCATACGGATGTGTTACTATAACATCACCCGTTACCGTTACTGTTAAACCGATGCCTTACGTGCCTGTTATCACCTCTGATAATTACAATCCCGGTGAGTGTATGGGCGAAACTCCGATCCGGCTTTATGTGGATCAGGAGGTTCCGGGATACAGCTACCAATGGTACCGTAATGGTATCCCTGTTGCAGGTGAAACACTTTCATATATTGAAGATTTCCTTACTGAAGGCGATTATTCCCTTGAAGCTGATCTGGATGGCTGTACTGCAGAGTCGGATATTATGAATGTATACTATGAGGATGCTCCCGATAAACCTTTTATTCATGCACAGGGACCAACAGTCTGGTACCTTGTCTGCAGCGACACAACCGGATCAAATTACAGGTGGTATTGCAACGGTAATCTTATCGAAAGGGCCAATAAGTACTACTATATTGCGGGCCGCAAAATGGGCGATTACCAGGTCAGCATCAGTAACAGCCTGGGATGCTTCACCAGAAGCGAAATTGTTACTATTCCTACAGGTGATACCGGGATGGATGATGTGGATCCCTTTGAAGGACTTAAAATTTATCCTAATCCGACTAATGGGCTTTTTGTTGCTGAAATAGAAAATGGGATTATGGGTAATCTTTTCATAAAGATTATTAGTCAGGATGGAAAAGAATTGTTTAACTTTATGTTTGAGAAAACCTCAGTTCATTTTTCAACTAAGTTAAATATTAGCAGACAAACAAAAGGTTATTATTTGATTATCTTTGATTTAAATAAACAAGTTGCGGTCAGGAGAATTATAATCGATTAATTTTTGAAAGATGAAACGATCAGTACTTCTTACCCTTTTTCTGTTTTTTGTTTTGGGACCGGGATTAAAAGCTGAAGTTGATTTTTCGGTTAAGGAAAAATCGATAATCTATACAAACGCCATCAAGGTGCTTGAGGATTATCAGATTGTAATTAACCAGATGGGTGAAAATGTTGTCAGTGATATCGAAAAAGCCAGGAGTAATGCTGAGGGTTTACTTGAGCTTTTCGTGAACAGACAGGTACTGATCTATAACGACCTTGATCCTGCCCATAAGCTAAGTGAATTTTATGAAGCTGAGACTTACACAAACAATATTATCCTCTGGTACCCCGATGGATTAACTATTAATCTGGATCTTGCCAATGCCATGGTAAGCGAAATCATGACCCATGAGGATAACATTTTTTCTATCGACATTCTTGTTAAAAAATCAATAGACGGGAATTATCTGAATCAGACCCTTAACCAGAATGAGGAGGATCTCACATTCCGGATTGCTTTCAGCATGGAAAATAAATCGCCGGATAACTTCAGAATTGTAGGGATAAGAAGTGCCGCATCAAACTATGTGATTGACTATACGCAGGCGCTCAGGGAGGTTAATGCCGAAGAATTTGATGAGGAGGATCTTATAAAGATCCAGAGTGCTATTAAAACTATTCTCCAGGATTATACTAATTTTCTTGCATTGATTGGCGATCCCCAGGAGACAGTTGAAGACAAGGAATTTTATAAAGAGAGCTTTCTGAATCTCTTCCCAGGGGGCGATACCAGGGTCTATAACGATATTACAGCTGAACCGGAAACAAATCTCATTTCTGCCGTTGATTATCTGGCAGAATATATTGCAGATTATCCTAACGGTATAAAGAATCTGTCAATAAATGTTGATTCGGCAAAATTCGGTAAGGTTATGAAGGCTGAAGACGGAACCTATTACACTTATACCGATGCCAATAAATTCTTTTCGGGAAGTTATAAGGGCAAGGATGCCTTCAGGGAAATGTTTCCCCTGGTTTTCAATATCTCCTTTACTGCTGCCGGTAAGACATTTTCCGATTTTCGGATAAAAAGCGTTGATATCTCTGCCGTTGATTTCTATGAAGCTGCTCCCGGGGCAGGTACCGATCAGCTTCCCCAGATAATAATAAGACCTGTAACCAGGAAAGGATTTGGCATGTCGCTGACAGGTTCATTTGGCATTACAAGTATTAACGATAAAGACATAGAAACCCTCTCCCTTGCCCAGAATAGCCATTCATGGAGCGTTTCTCCGCTTTATGGCTTCATCAGTTCCATTGGAGTAAGCTACTATTTTACTGATAATATTGCTGTACGAAGCGGACTGGAGTTTAATAAATATTCGGCAAATTTCAACCTCAGCGGAGAATTTCAAGATGATATCCTCTCTGCCGATGCTAACAGTATAACTTATTATAAAATTATTACTGCTGATTATGATTCGCTTGTCAATATCAATTATCTGACACTTCCCCTTCTGGTTAATTATACAAGCGGTAAACCCGGAAAGTTTGGATTTTTTGTGGAAAGCGGGGTTAAGATATCTGTTCCGCAGAAGGCATCATATAACACAACAGGCAGTTATAAATTTACAGGTTATTATCCTGATGATATAGTAACATATAAAAACTGGACTGAATTAGGCTTTTATGACAGGGGAGAAATAGATGAATCAGGTACGATGAAAATAAAAGGCTTCAACCTTGCTTTCTATGGATCTGCCGGAATAAATATCCCTCTCGGATATTATTCATCAATCTCATTTGGCCCTGAGGTTATTATCGGCCTGACAGATATCCTCAGTGACAAAAAAACCTACATTGATATTTTTGGTAAAGAATATAATCACCAGCCGACAAAAATCAAAAATTTTGGTCTCAGAGTAAGTTTAGCATACAAATTGTAGTAGTATAGGAAAACAACGGATTATATGCTTAAAAAAATCTTAATAACAGGAGTGATATTGTCTTTAAGTATGTGGGTTACAGGACAGGAGACAAAAACTGCCGTTACCAGCAAACAGGCAAAGATCACTGATGAAATCAATCTGAGCGATGCCGATATAGAAGTATTCAAGGAACAAACCAAGCAGAAAGTTGAGGAATTCCAGCAATATATTGTTACACTAGGTAATAAGGATGAACCTGCGGAAAAGCGTAACATGGCCGAAAAAGAAGCATTGAAGCTCTTTTATAAAGGTGCAGAGATGGAAATTTCAACAATCCTCCCGAACGGATCAGTACAGAAGGTTAACCGGCCGATGGAAAAATACCTGGCCAGGCTCAAATCACTTCCCTATACTAAGGTAATTATTAAGTTTTACGACATTGCTTATATAAGGGAATTTACTAAGGGTCCCGACGGCAAATATTACTCGACGGCCACCATAATCCAGGAATTCACAGGTTTCAGCGACGACGATATTATCTATACTGATATAACAAAGAAAGAGGTTGAGATAATAATAGATATTGTTGAAGATACCTTTTTCAAAGAAAAGAGATGGAAAATATTCCTGGGTGATATTAAAGCCGCAGAAACCAAAAGCTCTGTTTCCTGATGTCTTATCGCTTCTTCAAAAGAAAACTGCACCGGGGTTCTATCCTCGTATGCGTGGTATTTTTTACCGGCAGCTCCCTCTTTTCACAGGTGCTTACCAACCAGCAGAAGGAACGGGAAGATATTTTTGTCGCCAGAATCAAGCAGTTCAACGAATTTGCCGACAGGTTCAACCTGAAGACCGATTTCAATGGTAATACTGCCGACTCAGTTTTTAAGGCCAGGATGCCGCGCGAAAGAATGATCCCGCTTTTATTTGACCTTAAAGATCCCCGCATACAGATACCAGGAAAAGAGTACTCCGAAGCTTATATCAGGATTAAAGAGGAGTTTGTTGAAGAAGTAACTAAAAAGAACATTTTACTATATAAATATTCCCCGGGAATCATCTCTGAAGCCAGGGTCAGAGTGATATATAAGGGAGAACCCCAACAAATAAGGCTTTTCCTGGTTCAGGAGATAGTGGGTAATAATTCGGTAAAGTGGGTTCTGCGCTCAGCCAAAGGTGATATCCTGAATATTTTTAAAACCGACACCTCAATGGTTCGTTTCATTCCCCCCTCAAGCAATGAAACTGATTTCATTAACCTGAAAAGAGCTCTTGAAGATACCGACTACCTTCAGTATTATGCCTCACAGGATTACGAGCCTGATTTCCTTACTCTTTTCTTCTACTATATCAAGGCGGGAATAATAAAATACGAATATGTTGAAGAGGTTGTTTATCATATCATTGATATCCCGGGGTGGTATCTCAGGGTAAAGGAATTCAACCGTAATGAATTGAATTCAGGCTGGCTTATCACTGATGTTATGAAAAACGAGCTCGACCTGGCTGCCTTTATCAGAAATCTTTAATTCTTCCTAAGACTGACTATTGCTTCCACAGGCCAGTGGTCGGAAATATATACTCCGCGTTCTTTTTTGATTGTAGTTCTGTGATCAAGAACCTTCATTCCCTCCTTAATAAAAATATAGTCTATCCTACCGGAACCTCCTATATCGCTGAAACTGTTAAACGTATATTCCGGACCGTATGGTCGTTTCTCAGAGATGACATAAGAATCCTCAAGTAATGGCACGCTTTCAGCGGGACCGGTAAGTATTGCATAACCCCTGCTTGTTGGCAGCATGTTAAAATCCCCTGTTATAATAAAAGGAAAGCCTGATGCAATAGTGTCGACTTTATTCAGCAGCATCTTTGAGCTCATAACTCTCGCAGAATCAGAGTCATGTGCAAAATGAGTGTTAAAGAAGAACAGATGTTCGCAACTGTTCCTGTCAACCAGTTCTGCCCATGTAACTATTCGCGGAAGATTTGCTCCCCAGGCTTGTGAACCCGGAGTATCAGGAGTCTCAGAAAGCCAGAAAGTAATTGTCCTGACCAAGTCAAAACGGTCTTTTCTGAAGAATATCGGATTCATCTCTCCCGATTTTGCACCGTCACTTCTACCCACTCCTATTGATATATAATCCTCCAGGGCAGAATCGAGTGCTTCATACTGGTGTAACAGCACCTCCTGCATGCCCAGCAGGTCGGGCTTTTCATCCTTTAAAAAATCACAAACCATTTCTGCTCTGTTTGGCCATGCATTTATACTGTCGTATGGAGTATCCATCCTGACATTAAGTGTCATCACTTTTATCCTGTCCCGGCCCGATCTGTTCGAACAACCGATGAAAGAATAAACTGATAACAGAACAAAGGAATAAAATAACAGCCTTCTCATTTCTGATACATTTTACCCAAAGATAATCAACCCTGCCGGAAACAGGATAATATTGCCATTGAATTTTGAGGGAAAGGTCTTCCGGCAATTATTCCTATATTTGCTGCTTAAGAAAATCTACTTCTTTCAATGCCCGATTTAATTAAGCTTTTACCTGATTCTGTTGCTAATCAGATCGCTGCAGGTGAGGTTATTCAAAGACCGGCTTCAGTTGTGAAAGAGCTTATGGAAAATGCCGTTGATGCAGGAAGCACAAGGATCAACGTAATAATTAAAGATTCAGGAAGAACATTAATTCAGGTAATTGATGATGGTTACGGGATGTCAGAAACTGATGCCAGGCTCTCATTTGAACGTCATGCCACATCAAAGATCTCATCTGCAAAGGATCTTTTCGCCATAAGTACCAAAGGTTTCCGGGGCGAAGCGCTGGCTTCCATAGCTGCCGTGTCGATGGTAGAACTGAAAACCCGCAAGACAGATAACGAGACCGGAACTGCTATTGTTATTAATGGCTCAAAGGTTGAATCACAGGAACCATGCAGCTGCCCGGAAGGATCAAGTTTCTCGGTTAAAAACCTTTTTTACAATATCCCTGCAAGAAGGAAATTCCTTAAATCGGATATGACTGAATTCAGGCATATAATTAATGAATTCCAGAAAGTGGCTGTACCGCATCCCGAGATCAGGTTTCATCTCCACCATAACGATAATGAGGTTTATAATCTTGTGCCCGGAAATTTCAGGCAACGGATCACCGGAGTTTTCGGAAAACAGATAAACCAGGATCTTATTACACTTGAAACTGATACAAATCTCATCTCAATAAGAGGTTATATCGGAAAACCTGAGAGTGCACGCAGGACATACGGTGAGCAATTCTTTTTCGTCAACAGGCGGTTCATGAAACACCCCTATTTTCATAAAGCTGTTGTTGAGGCCTACCAGAACATCCTTCCTGCTGATGCCATACCAATATATTTTATCTTCATGGAAGCAAATCCTGCTACGATCGACATTAATATCCACCCAACTAAGACTGAGATCAAGTTTGAGGATGAAAGATCAATCTGGCAGATACTAATGGCATCGGTACGCGAATCTCTTGGCCGTTTCAATATCGTGCCTTCGCTTGATTTTGATAATGAAGCCTTTATAGATATCCCGGTCAGAAATTCTACGGATTCAGTCCCCAAGCCACCGGTAATTGAGATCAATCCACACTATAATCCCTTTGATTCTGATCTCATAGAGAGGTTTGAAAGAGAGAATGTTGCAAACTGGGAAAAACTATATTCGGCTCTGGAAAAAGGAGACAATATTCCTGAGCAGGTCGAAAAAATCAGTGAAACAGGAAGGAAATTTTTCCAGATCAAGAATAAATATATTGTTTGTCCGGTTAAATCCGGATTGATGCTGATCGACCAGAAAAGAGCACATGAAAGGATCCTTTATGAAAAATACCTTGAATGTTTGAGTAAAAACAGGTCTGTAAGCCAGACAGAACTCTTTCCTGTTACTATAGACTTGAATCCTGCTGATATCCTTATTCTGAAAGAGATCGGGGATAACCTTGAAACTCTGGGATTTACAATTCTTTTTACTGGTAAGAATAAAATATCAATTAAGGGCAGACCATCAATATCAGGGTCCTCTGATCCTGTTGAAACGCTCAGTATACTGATTGAAGAATACAGGAGCACTCAGTCTGACCCGTCAACCGGAGCAGGGGAAAAACTCGCCTCAGCCATGGCCCGGGCTTCAGCAATTCCATATGGGAAGGTACTTTCACTGGACGAAATGGAAAATCTCTTTGATAACCTGTTTGCCTGCTCGTCTCCAAATTATTCCCCCGGGGGGAAACCTGTGATAATTATAATTACACTTGAAGATCTGGATAAAAAATTTAAATAGTAACCCTGAACAAATTGCCAGATTAATAGAGAAACATTAGTTTTGTCCGGAATTACAAAATAAAAATTTAACTTCATACAAACCACAGATGAACGGATACGGCAGAGGCTTCTTTAGATTACCCCCGGTTGTTAAGAATATCATAATGATCAATGTATTGTTGCTTTTAGGCTATTATGCCGTTAAAAGTGTCTTCAGCATCGATCTTAACGGTATACTGGGACTCTATTTCCCGAAATCAGAAAGTTTCAAGCCTGTGCAGATTATTACCCATATGTTCATGCACGCAGGTATCTGGCATCTCTTTTTTAACATGTATGCACTCTATATTTTCGGGCAGGTGCTGGAGAATGTTTGGGGCCCGAAACGTTTTCTCATCTATTACATGATATGCGGATTAGGTGCGGCTCTGGTTCATGAAACAGTAATTGCTTTTGAGTATAAAAAGCTTATGAACATTATTGACCCCGAACAGCTTCAAATTGTTTTGGATCAGGGGGCCGCCTACCTGCATGAGGGTAAGGTTTTTACGAATCAAACTATGCAGGATCTCCAGCTATTGCTTAATACACCCACAGTGGGAGCCTCAGGTGCTATTTTTGGGGTACTTCTTGCTTTTGGAGTGCTTTTCCCAAATACCCAGTTAATGCTGCTGTTACCCCCCATTCCGATAAAAGCCAAGTATTTTGTTATCGGTTACGGAGCAATTGAGCTTTACCTCGCTTTTACACAACCCGGAAGCAATATTGCTCATGCTGCTCACCTTGGCGGTATGCTCTTTGGCTATATCCTGATAAGGTACTGGCGAAAAACGACAAATACGCTCTACTGATGGGAATCTGGGATAATATCAAAAAAACAATCCGCACCGGAAGTAATCTTACAAAACTTATATACATTAATGTTGGCGTATTCTTTCTGCTGACAATAACTGCAATCATTGGCTTCCTGATTAGTAATCCTGCTGTCCCGGCAATTACATTGAAGTTTTTCTCTGTTCCTGCCTCATTTAAAGCCCTGCTCGCAAAGCCCTGGACATTACTCACATACATGTTTACACACAAGGATATCTGGCATATCCTGTTTAATATGCTGTGGCTTTACTGGTTCGGCAGGATCTTCCTTGAATACCTCGATCAGAGGAAGCTCGTTGCAATTTACCTGCTCGGAGGTCTGAGTGGCGCAATTGTTTATATCCTGTCATTCAATATTTTTCCGGCATTTAAAGGAATTGTGGATGAATCTGTTGCTATCGGAGCCTCCGCTTCTGTCATGGCTGTGGTAATTGCCATAGCCGCCTATGTACCCGACTATACTGTTAACCTGTTTCTATTAGGAAGGGTGAAGATAAAATATATGGCCCTCGGAATCTTTATACTTACATCAGTTATGGATTTCTCGGTAAATTCGGGAGGCAAGCTGGCTCACATGGGAGGCGCTCTATTTGGTTATCTCTATACTGTCAACCTGAGGCGGGGACGCGATATTGGAAAAGGATTCAACAGAATTATTGATTTTTTTGTCACTCTGTTCAAACCAAGGAGAAAACTTAAAGTAAAATATAAGAAGCCTGTCACCGATTACGAGTATAATAAAAGGAAAACCGAACATCAGGCCCGTATTAACCTGATCCTTGACAAAATATCAAAAGGGGGTTATGACAGCCTTACAAAAGAGGAAAAAGAGATTCTTTTCAAGGAAAGCCAGAAAAAGAACTGATCATAAAAAAAACAGGTTTTATATAATCTTTCCCTATACTTGTCAAATTTCATATTCCCGGGATATTCATTTTTGATGATTTCAGCTATTTTAGCTTTCCATAAGAATAACGCTTGAGAAAATTTCTATATAATTTGTTACTTGCTGCCAATCTCTTTTTTGGATTTTCATTGCTTGTATCATATCTGGCAGCCCACATTAATCCTGATACTTTTATATTACCTGCCTTTTTCGGGCTTGCCTATCCTTACCTTCTTCTTGCCAATATAATCCTGGCAATTATATGGCTGACCCTGCTAAAATATGAGGCTCTTATATCTGTTTTTTTAATTGCACTTGGATTTACACATCTGTCAAATTACATCAGGATAGGTAAACCATCCGGTGACACAACAAATACCTTCAAGGTTTTAAGCTATAATCTCAGGCTTTTTAATATTTATGAGGGCAGTGATGCAAATTCCGAAAAGAAAATAATCAATTTTCTGAAAGCGCAGAAAGCTGATATTCTTTGCCTTCAGGAATTTTATGTTACCGGCGTTCCATCTCAGAAAGATGCATCACTCAGAAATGCTCTTGGCGGAAAATATTACTCGCATATGAAGGTTATTGGCAGCGGCAGTAATAAGTATTATGGTATTGTAACTTACAGCAGATTTCCCATAATAAGAAAAGGAGAGATTATTCATCCGGGATCTTCAAGTCTTTCAATTTTCTCCGATATTGTAATCGATCAGGATACTTTCAGGATCTTTAACAACCAGCTTCAGTCATACAGGCTGAGGAGAATGGAACGATCGTTCCTGGAAGAGATAACTTCTCCTGTTGAAAATGAGACCTTCGACGAGGTAAAAAATCTCTCTGTGAGCCTTAAAAAAGGATTTGTTGTAAGAGCTGTCCAGGCAGAACTTGTAAAGGCACAGATCAATCAGTCTCCATATCCGGTAATCGTGGCAGGTGATTTTAACGATACACCTGTTTCATATTCGTACAGGAAAATAAGGAAGGGATTAAATGATGCTTTTGTCAGTTCAGGTTATGGGGCAGGATTCACCTACAAGGGCAACTACCCTGCAAACAGGATAGACTATATATTGTATGATAATGCGCTGGAGAGCAGATATTTTGAGATTTTCAAGGTAAAGTATTCCGATCATTATCCTGTTGCTGCCTGTTTCAGGAAAAATGATTAGAATGGAAGCTTCCGGAAATCTACATTCCCACCGCTTATAATCAAACCCACCCTTCTTTCCCTGAAAAAACCCGGATTCTCCCTGATGACTGCAAGCACTGTTGCAGAAGATGGTTCAATGATTATTTTCATCCTCTCCCAGACCAGCAGCATACATTCTATAATGGATTCCTCTTTAACAGTATAAATATCATCAACATTTTTTCTAATAATAGAGAAAGTCAGTTCACTGAGAGATGTCAGAAGCCCGTCAGCTATTGTTAAAGGATTAACAGAAGGTGTAAGCACACCTGAGGCAAATGATCTCCAGGCATCATTGGCATTGAGCGGTTCAGCTCCCATAATTTTTATTTTACCATTGATAGCTCTGGCTGCTGTAGCGGCACCACTGAGCAGCCCGCCTCCTCCAACAGGAGCAATAATGATCTCAAGATCATTTATATCTTCAAGCAGTTCGACAGTAGAAGTTCCCTGACCGCATATAACATTGTAATTATCATAGGGGTGGACAAGAACAGCTCCTGTCTTTTCAATTATGATCCTTGCTGTCTCTTCACGTGACTGAAGTGTCGGTTTACAGAAAGTGATCTCTGCTCCGTACCCCTTTACAGCATTTACCTTTACTGCAGGAGCATTTTCAGGCATAACAATATAGGCCTTTACACCATTCATCGAAGCTGCAAGTGAAAGTGCTCCGGCATGGTTGCCTGATGAATGGGTGACAACTCCCTTCTTTCTTTCCTCTTTTGTTAATAGCCGGACTGCATTAGTTGCTCCTCTGAATTTGAAAGCTCCGGCTTTCTGAAAATTCTCGCACTTAAAGAACATTTCACATCCGAAGATCCTGTTCATCTGTTGAGAAGTCAGAACAGGCGTTCTGTGGATGAATGGTTTTATGCGTTCATGTGCAGATATAATATCATTAAGTGCAGGAAGGATCATCCGCTTCATTTTATATCTAAAAATACAAAAAAAGCTGCCTTCCCGGCAGCTTTTTTATATAATATATCAATCGTTTTTATCAGAAGATACTTAATGCTACTGTCAGTCCGGCAAGGACAACAGATACCATTGACATCAGCTTAATAAGGATGTTCAGCGATGGTCCTGATGTATCTTTAAAAGGATCGCCGACTGTATCCCCCACTACAGATGCTTTATGCGGTTCACTTTTCTTACCGCCGTAATTTCCTCTTTCAATGAACTTCTTTGCATTATCCCATGCTCCGCCTGCATTGTTAAGCATACTTGCGAGGACAAATCCTGAGCTCAGGCCTCCTGCAAGAAGTCCTATTACCCCGGGTACGCCAAAGATCACACCAACCAGAAGCGGAACGGTAATTGCAATCAATGATGGAACAAGCATTTCACTCTGTGCGCCTGCTGTTGAGATCTCAACACATTTTGCATATTCCGGTTTTGCTTTCCCTTCCAAAATCCCCGGTATTTCGCGGAACTGGCGTCGTACTTCATCAACCATTTTGCCTGCGGCCCGGCCAACTGCTTTCATACTCATTGAGCTGAACAGGAAAGCCATCATGGCTCCTATGAAAACACCTCCAAGAAGTATCGGATTAAATAGAGAAAGGTCGTAGGCAGCAGCAAAATCCCTGATTGTTGCAGAGGTAATATTTACTGCTGTTTGTCCGTCCTGAACTGCAGGAACAGCACTATTGTAGAAAAGTGTATCCCCTATCTGTTTGAATCCTTCAGGGGCTTTATCAATTAATCTTCCAAGCCATAATCGCACCTCTTCCATATAGGCAGCCATCAGTGCAAGGGCAGTGAGGGCAGCTGAACCTATAGCAAAGCCTTTCCCTGTTGCTGCGGTTGTATTGCCCAGTCCGTCAAGAGCATCGGTTCTCTCTCTTACCTCTTTGGGTAATTCTGCCATCTCAGCAT
This sequence comes from uncultured Rikenellaceae bacterium, assembly GCA_964638955.1. Lineage (GTDB taxonomy): Bacteria > Bacteroidota > Bacteroidia > Bacteroidales > VadinHA17 > LD21. The sequence goes on from CAZWZQ010000018.1 coordinate 12,583, forward strand.
TACCGCCTGCATTATCAGCAATAGGACCGAAAGCATCCGTAGCAAGTGTGATTCCGAGAGTAGAGAGCATCCCTACTGCAGCGAAGCCAATACCATATACGCCCATGCCAAAATTATGGAATCCTCCTGAGAATCCGTATGCAGCTATAATACCAAGCACTATAGTTAGAACGGGGATCCAGGTAGAAGACATACCTACAGCCATGCCTTCAATAATAACTGTGGCGGGCCCCTGTTGTGCTTGTTTGGCGATACCCTGTGTTGGTTTATTGGCATCAGATGTATAATATTCAGTGGATTGCCCTATGATCACACCTGCCAGAAGACCTGATACTGCAGCGCCAAAAACTCCCCAGGTGATCCAGTCAAGGGCGGCCAGGACTGCCAGCACAACGAGTATCAGTACTGAACTGCCGCCTGTTCCAAGGAGAAGTGCACGTAAAAGAATTTTTGGTGTTGCTGACTCTTTTGTTCGTACCATGTATACGCCGGCTATAGAGAGTAAAATGCCTATTGCCGATACTATCATCGGAGCAATTACGGACTTCATCTGCATATCACCTGTAATTGCTGGCAAAGCGGCGCCAAGAGCGGCAGTAGCCAGTATGGAGCCTGCATAGGATTCATAGAGGTCAGCTCCCATACCGGCGACATCGCCGACATTGTCACCAACGTTATCTGCAATAGTTGCAGGATTGCGCGGGTCATCCTCAGGAATGCCCGCTTCAACCTTTCCTACCAGGTCAGCACCTACATCAGCAGCTTTTGTAAAAATGCCGCCACCCACACGTGCAAAGAGGGCCTGTGTTGATGCACCCATTCCAAAAGTCAGCATTACGGCCGTAATTTCGATAAGTTTCTCATGGTCAGTAGTACCAGGATGGACAAAGGTCAGACCAATGAATCTCAATCCTGTGTCCATATGCTCGGGAGTAAATACCAGTCCATTCAGGATCAGGAACCAGATAGCAATATCAAGAAGCCCGAATCCGACAACAACAAGTCCCATTACCGCGCCACTTCTCAAGGCTATCTGAAGTCCCTTGTTGAGCGATTTGGAAGCAGCCCATGCTGTCCTGTTTGATGCAAATGTTGCTGTTTTCATTCCCAGGTAACCGCAAAGTCCTGAAAAGAATCCTCCGGTAAGGAAAGCAACCGGGACAAAAGGATTTTGTATTCCGAAATATGCCAGCAGAGTCAGAAGAACAACAAGCATAATGAAAACCTTAATTACTACTCTGTACTGGCGATTCAGGTAAGCCATAGCCCCTTCCCTGACATATGTTGCAATCTCCTTCATTCTGTCCGTTCCCTCTTCCTGTCTTTTCATGCTTCTGAAAAAGATCCAGGCAAATAACAGAGCCAGCAGTGCTGAAACCGGTACAATCCAAAAAATGCTACTAATCATAATGATCTGTTTTTAAATTAGAAATTAAAGATCCTGATGTGAAGAATTTTACGGCTACAAAACTATATTAGTTTTTTATTAATACAAATAAATAAAATCAAACTTGAAAATCATTCCGGAGAAATAAATTTAATATAACCATCTGCCTTTTAAGCAGAAGTCCTGATAATTAATTTGCCTTGAATTATATCCCGCGGAAAAACTCGTAATTAATATCTTCAAGTTCCTTCATATCCGGATAAGGATAGAACACTATGTCATCCTTTGCACCTACATAAAATCCTGTTTCAATGGTTCTGTAAAGGAGTGTGCCCTGGAAGATCCGCTGAACGGTCTTCATATGCTTTTCATATTCTCCCTTCAGTATTTCAAGGCAATCCCTCAAGTGACCTATATTCGGATAAGGCAGATGTTCGGCAGAACCTGAAAGAGGATTAGTTGCCAGCTCTTCAAGTTTGAGTTCGACAAAGAACAATTTTGGCAGTACTATCGGAGTTGATCCGTCAGTAAGTCTTTTAAGGAATGATGATGGAGCAAGCCCGCTTGCAACGAGTGGAGTGACCGGTGATAATTCCTGGTACAGGTGAAGAGCATTCTGTGGTTCTTTACTTTTATCATAGGGAGCCCTTTTGAGTTCAAGAACACAACCATGATCAGTTGTAAGATACAGGCTTTTAAGTGCTTCCGTTGGTATCATTTCAAGACTTCTGTAAACAGAAAGATAAACAGAGCTTTTTGGGCTTCCATCTTCCTTGGCAACACATCTCTTATTAAGGCTCTCCATATCAATAAGATCCTCTACTTTGCCAAGATCAACCTCGAAGAATATCGTCTGGCCTTTATTCCTTTTCTTTGTTCCTGTTGAAAGATACATTCCGAATCCTTCAGGTGGCAGCATCGAAGCGACAAGGGCTTCCGGGGTACAGGTCAAATAAATGTATTTGCTCATGATTTTAAGTTTAATGAACCTGATAAAGAAATTCCTTTCCTGGCATATCACATTCAAATTTAAAACTCTTTTCTGAAGAATGAAAACTAATAAGAGGCTTTTAATCAATATATTTTACATGCTATCACATTGCTCAATCCATGTTACTTTTATTACATTTGCCAGTTGCCTGAAATAATCAGACCCTATGAATAATTTTATTGATGATAAAATATCTGATCGTCTTGGCGGTTTATACTTTGGTAAATCAACCGTCATATACAAATTTGAACTGATAAAAAGAGCAAAGGCTGCTGCAAAACAGGCTCACCCTGATATGGATCTTATCGACATGGGTGTTGGAGAGCCTGACTGGCCGGCTGATAACCTGGTAGTGAAAGCCCTGGCTGAAGAGGCAGGGAAACCTGAAAACAGATGGTACGCCGATAATGGTATCCCCGAATTCCGGGAAGCTGCAACTAAGTACCTGGAGAAGGTATACGGGCTTGCCGGCCTGATTACACCGGAAAATATAATTCACGGGGTAGGATCAAAGCCAATACTTGCCATGCTGCCCATATGTTTTATCAATCCGGGGGATATTTTACTGACTACCGTTCCGGGATATCCCGTAACTGCTACATATACAAAATATCTTGGAGGCGAAGTGTTTAACCTTCCTCTGTGGGAAACAAATTCTTTTTTGCCCGACCTGGATTCAATACCCTCTGCAGTTCTGAAGAGAACCAAGCTGCTATATCTGAACTACCCTAATAATCCTACAGGAGCTGTAGCAACAAAGGAATTTTTTAAGAAAGTCGTTGACTTTGCATCGAAAAACGGTATTGTTGTTATTCATGATGCCGCTTACAGCGCATTAACCTATGACGGATATAAACCTCTCAGTTTTCTTGCTGTTGAAGGAGCTCTGGAGGTAGGACTTGAGGTCCATTCTTTATCAAAAGCATTTAACATGACAGGTTGGAGAATGGGTTTCATTTGCGGAAACAGCAAAGCCGTTAATGCATATGCCACCGTTAAAGACAATACCGATTCAGGACAATTCAGAGCAATTCAGAAAGCTGGCATTCAGGCTTTAAGAAACACGGAGATCACCGAAAAAACAATAAATAAATATTCAAGACGATTCGACCTTCTTGTTGAGGCTCTGAATGAAGTGGGATTTGAAGCTAAAAAGCCCAAAGGATCATTTTATTGTTATGTCAAAGCCCCTGCCGGAACTGAAAACGGTAAAGTATTTAATTCGGCTTCTGAATTCTCCGAATTTCTGATCAGAGAATCCCTGATATCAACTGTTCCCTGGGATGATGCCGGGAAATATGTCAGATTCTCAGTTACCTTTGAAGCTGATTCAATAGAAAAAGAAAAAGCTGTAATTAACGAAATGAAGGAAAGAATGAGATTATTGAACCTGAAGTTTTAAAAAGAGGATAATTCATTCTATTTATTAACTATTTTAGTGTAAAATTGATAAAACGTTAATTTAAATCATTCTGGTATTTCTGATTTTTCACAAATAAATTGTATTCTTTAGTATAATTTTTCGAATCCTTTTCGTTTTTTATTAAAGCTATAGTTACTATATTTATGCCGCGAAAAAACTGATCCTACTGTCATGCATAGAATCTCTGCCGTTATCATCACAATGAACGAAGAAAAATTGATTGAACAGTGTCTTCAATCACTTGATAATGTAGCAGATGAGATTATTGTAGTTGACTCATTTTCAACAGATTCCACGGAAGAAGTTTGCAAGAGGTTCAATGTTAAATTTGTAAAGCATGAATTTAAAGGATTCATGGACCAGAAGAATTTTGCAGTATCATTAGCTTCACACCCTTATATTTTATCGCTTGATGCTGATGAAGCACTTAGCGAAGAGCTTCAGAAGTCGTTGCAGGAGGTAAAGAAGAATCTGAAATTTGACGGTTACAAGTTTAACAGGTTAAGCAACTACTGCGGACAATGGATCCGGCATTCTGCATGGTACCCCGACAGGCAGCTCCGCCTCTTTAAAGCAGCCAACGGTGCATGGGGATTAATAAATGTACATGAGACATTTATTATGAATCATGACAGCAAAATAGGCAAACTAAAGGGAGATCTGCTTCACTGGCCATGCACATCAGAGCAGGACCTTACCGAAAAAATAGAAAAATACTCTGAGATTGCCGCTCACGAATATTATAAAGAAGGTAAAAGAGTCTGGTTTCTGACTCCTGCATTGCATATGATCTGGCGTTTCTTCCAGACTTATTTTATCCGCCTGGGATTTTTTGACGGCAGAAAAGGATATGTGATCTGCAAAACCGGTGCATATTCCAGCTATCTTAAATATGCCAAACTGAGAAAGCTTGCCCGGGAGGAAAAAAAGAACTCATCATAAAACAATGTACTTCGAAGAAGACCTGAAGAAATCACTGAAGGTCCTCAAAGAGGGAGGAATTATCCTTTACCCTACAGATACAATCTGGGGACTGGGATGCGATGCCACAAGTAATTCAGCGGTACAAAAAATCTTCAGAATAAAATCAAGAACAGACAGCAAAAGTCTGATAATCCTTGTCAGCGATTCATCAATGCTTGAGAGATATATAAAAGAGATCCCGGAAACAGCACTGAGTCTTATTTCTGTATCCGATACCCCCCTGACAATAATTTATCCGGAAGGTATTAACCTTGCTAAAGGAATCTGCAGTGAAGACGGATCTGTGGGCATCAGGATCTGCGGTGATGAATTTTGCAGGGAGCTTATCAGACAGTTCCGTAAACCTCTAGTATCAACATCTGCAAATATAACCGGTAAGTCCACACCTTCCAATTTCAGGGAAATTGATAATAAAATCATCAAATCTGTTGACTATACTGTAGAATATCGCCAAAAGGAACAGCGGGTATTTTCTCCTTCTCCAATAATAAAAATCGACACAAACGGAGTTATCAGGATCTTAAGAAAATAGCCTAATCAGAGGATCTGACTCGCCCTGACCCGGATACACGTGCATCAATTCTTGGATTACCGGAATATGTCACATGACCGCTGCCCGACACCCTGGCCTCCAATGATCCGGTAACATAACAACGGCAATTACCGCTTCCTGATACACCTACCTCCATCGTTTCAGCTTTCACTTCATCTCCCTCAAAGTAACCTGAACCGCTAATTGATACTTCAGCGTCCGTAACATTTCCACCTCCAAGTTTTATGTTACCTGAGCCGGAAATGCTGCAATCAAGATTTTTAACATTCAGGTTTGCAGATATCAGGTTCCCACTGCCGCTAACACTGAGATCAAGATCTTCTGTCTTTAAATCATCAAGTATCTCAGCTTTTCCGGAGCCCGAAACACCAAGGCCTTCCAGTTCAGGCATAGTAATATAGACATCTACTCTTTCCCTGAGGTCGAATCTCCATCTTTCATGTTTTATCTGAAGTCTGTCGCCAAAAACTTCAGTAACCACTTCTTCAATATCATCCTTATCACCCTCAAGAATAACACTGAATTCCGGGCCAATTTTAATATAAAGGTTACCTGCGATCCCAAATCCGATGGTGGTAAATCCTTTTACATCCCTGGTTTCCTTAACAGTCTGCCCTGCAGAAACAGCATAAGCAAGGCTCATGATAACTAAAAATGCTGCCAGCCTTTTCATCATAATATATTTTTTAATTTTAAATGATTTAAGATAAAGACGTTTTAATTGTGGAATTGTTGCATGAAGATACCCCCGGGGATTAGTTGATCTCCGTTAAACCCTCAGGAAGATCCATTTTAATGATCTTCATTTTTTCATCGATCTTAATAATTAAATCTTCATGAAATGGGATCAGCAATTCCCTGCCATTTTCCGTACTGAGACATATCAGCCATTGACCGGGATTTTTAATAATTTCGGTTATGGTGCCTGCCAGACTATTGTCGTCAAGTTCAACTCTGAATCCTGTCAGGTTTGTGTAGCTGTTCTTTTCCCCCCATTCTTCCCCGCCAGTATTCAAAAATACTTTGCAGCCGGTGAATTCACATATTTTTTCATATGTATTGTAACCTTTAAACCTTATCTTAAGATTATCGTCACTCGCATATTCTGATTCAGCTATAAAAAAAGGAACCGGTTTCCCTTCTATCTCAAGGAATACCGATTCCATTTCAGGAATTTCTTCTGTAAATTTCTCCTTCAGCTTAATAATTACGGCACCATTGTGACCATGGATCTTTTTAATATGTCCAAGTAATATGCCGGTATGATAAAGCATTGGATCACTGATCCTTACTGTTGTTATTATTCGCCGGGCTTCTCTTCAGCTGCAGTCTCAGAAGATTTCTCATCTTCAGGCTGCTCATTGCCGGTGTCAATGTCAGATTGAGCATCAGCAGTTTCTGTTCCATTCTTAACATCAGTCACTTCGGCTTCAGGTTCAGCCTCTGCCGGAGTATCTGTTGTTTCTTCTACATCTTCAGAGGGAGTATCTGTAGTTTTGACTTCTGTTGCAACCTCATCTTCAGCATCTGTGGTTTCCGTTTCTATTATAGCTTCATCTGCAGCATCCATGGTTTCCTCAGCAGGAGGTGCCTCTTCGTCTGCAGATTCCTGCTTACCTGCTGCTTCTGCCCTGGCTGCCAGGTCGGCCTGTTTTTTTGCCAGTTTAGCTGCTCTTGCCTCGCTTATTTTCTTTTCGGCTGCAAGCATTGCAACCAGTCTGTCATCCCTGGATTTTTCGAGACCTGTTCTCTTTGCTTCAATTTTTGCTTCATTCTGCTTCATCCACTCTTCAAAACGTTTTGTGGCTTCAGCATCATCAAAAGCACCTTTTCTTACTCCTTCAAGAAGATGTTTTTTTATCAGGACACCCTTATAAGACAGGATAGCCCTGCATGTTTCAGAGGGCATTGCGCCATTTTGCAGCCAACCCAGAGCCTTGTCGAAATCGAGTTCGATAGTGGCGGGGTTAGTGAGCGGATTGTATTTTCCGATCTTTTCAATATATCTGCCATCCCGTGGCGACCTGCTATCTGCTACCACAATGTGGTAATAGGCCAGTTTCTTGCGGCCCTTCCTGGCTAATCTGATTTTAACTGCCATTAATTACTAACGCTTATTATTTTACCTGTTTTAAATTGTGGGTGCAAAGATAACAGTAATTATTTACCCGGCAAATGAATGAT
>CAZWZQ010000018.1:20204-61168 GCA_964638955.1 uncultured Rikenellaceae bacterium
TTTTAAATTGTGGGTGCAAAGATAACAGTAATTATTTACCCGGCAAATGAATGATATTAATTCAATTAATCGTTTCTGGTAAAAGTAAACGGGAAAGCCCCAAATGAACCTTCCTCTACCGTAATTGTTAAATTCAAGGTATATGCTCCATCACATGTACTGAAAGTACCGGAGCCTTCATAAGCTATATTATGATAAACCCCCCATACATCCGAAGCTATTGCTTTTTTGGGAACTGTTACAGCATAAGTAATCGGATCGACATGCATGACCAGCGGACCGAGATCTTCAGCATTTCCGTCCAACTCTTCAAGTCCTGAGACATAGATAGTGTAAGGATCTTCGTCATCAGCCGTAAGAGTTATCTCACCCTCGGTCTCCCAGCCGGCAGGATAGGCAGGAGAAAATGAATGATAACTTCCTGTTGCCATATTTACACTGTACACACATGCCGCAGGAATTACCAGGGGCGTGGAGCGTGTCGTACGACCATCGGTGGTAATTAACAATTCAAAATCAAAAACGTCACCTCTTTCTATATCAGTTAAAGCAATTCCGAGTTTTTGGGCTACTTCTGCTGAAGTTACTGTTATAACTGCAGGAAATGTAGTTATCTCGGTAATAGTGACATCTGCATGATCATTATTATAAGAACATATCAATGTGACCATATCTTCCGATGTGCCTTCAGGCAGGTTTACCGTGAACTGCACATATGAATTCTCGAGATCATTGATATCAAATACCCCGGGATTAAGATCTGAAATGCCCGGGACTATTGAGACACTCCTTTCACCTGCCGGATCAGGAAGTTCTTCACAACCGATAGCAAATACTATCAGTATAAAGATAAATCCTATTATATTAATTTTTTTCATATCAAATTTTTTTAATAGTTAAAATATAAAACCCGGGGCTACCGTGTACCGCCGGCCCACCATACATTTTCAGTATATACATATGTTCCGTCACCATAAGCATCACGAACGTTAAAATTTGTTGTCACATCCTCCGATCCATATGTATAACGTAATGGAAACTGGTTAGTATTCCGGGGATTGTCAAGTGTGATTACATCATCTCCCATAGCTTCCAGCCTTCTGTAATCATTATATGCTTCAAGGGCTTCTTCCTCAAAGAAAGCTATATATTTCTGATTCATAATTTCTGCAAGGGGATCTGAATTAAATCTGCTCAATACTTCATTATTAAAATAGTCTTCAGCATCAGTAACTGTCAAGCCGATATTAACTTTCTGAAATGCTGCTGTGATACCTTTTTCAAGGGCATCTTCAGCATCAGTCAGGTTATTCAGCCTTGCATAAGCTTCAGCCTTAAGGAATTCTATTTCATGATAGCTCAGAAGATATGTTGGTGCCGTAATTATACTCAGGGCAGAAATAGAATATACACCCTGTACCTGGTTGGCTTCCCCGTTGGGGGCATATACAAGTTCGTCACCTGTATCGGGATACGGTACAAAAAAAACCGCATCTCTCGGATCGTTTCTGTCAATAAGCTTGTCATGCAGACTCTGGCTTGCACCATAGTAATCCCTATCCTGGAACATACAGTAGAAAGGACTCTGTGAAGTTGTTCCGTTATAATTGAACTGTGCCTGTTCATCACTTGAAGTAAAAGACTGATTGGCATATGTAATAACGTCAGCATATGCGGGAATCCTGTATGAAAGACGCATTGTATAACGGGCTTTCAGACCATTTGCAAATTTTTTCCAGAGGTCAGTATCCCCGTCATATATAAAATCCTGTGCACCCAGCGTGGGAAAGACTGTTTCCTTGTCCAGGTTTGCTATAGCATCATCAAGAAAATTGAATATTACCTGATAAATGCTTTCCTGGCTGTCAAGTACGGGGGTGAATATCTCTCCGGGCTGTAAAGCCTCAGTCCATGGCACGTCACCCATTACATCTGTCAGACATGCAAGATTATATGCTGACAGTATCTGAGCTATTGCCAGTGTATGGTAATTGCCTTCTTCTGAACCTCCTTCAGAACATTTCGCTCTTATCTTCTTCAGACTGTAAAGGTTAGCATAAGCTGCATTCCATGTATTGTTGTAAGTCGTGGAAGATGTTGGCTCTGAAGATCTGATATCAGCATTATAGAACTGATTCCAGGTTCCGGAATTATGTTCAATATAAACAGATGCATAGAAAGTAAAATCACCACCAACTACTGAAAAGGCTGTAGATGTCATTGCATCTGTAATGATCAATCCTGATACCATATCGGTCGGGTCGTTCACATTCTTATTAATATCATCCATTATGGATTCCGAGCATGACGAGAATGATAAGACCAGGATTGAAACAGATAAAATATAAACTATTTTTCTCATGATTTTAAAAATTAAAAGGTTATATCGAATGTAAAACCGAAGCTTGTCACCTGGGGCATTGTGAACCTTTCAAAAGATCCCCCCATATTAGTGTTACCCTGGCTTGATTCAGGATCGAAGTACGGAAGTGCTGTCCAGACAAGGATATTCCTTGCAAAAACAGATACTCCAAAATCTACCGTATTAAAAAGTTTCTTCGCAGGGTCATACTTAAGTGAAAGCTCACGCAGTTTCACAAATGAATTTTCATGAATGTAGTATTCATCTATATTCGATAGTACATTTACATACAGATCCTGTAATGCCTTCGTATCAAGAGGGCCACCACGTACTATATCATTGGGTGTACCATCAGATTTTACGCCATCATATATGAATGTTGATTCACGGTCTTCCGTCCTTGCTGACATACCATAAAGGTCAAGCAGACCATTACTACCGGAATACATCTGTCCTCCATTTTTCCATTCAAACAGTGCACTTAACGAAATATCTTTAAAAGTTAAGGTTGTACCTCCTCCAAGAATAAAATCAGGTGAAACCTTTCCTATTACATCAGGTTCGCCAGCTATTGGAAATCCATAATTCTGAGAATTAGGATCATCCTCTATGAGAATATTTCCATTATCATCACGTGCAAATGATACTCCGTAAATAACAGGGAAAGTAGCACCTATACCTGCCCGTACCTGGGGAGTAGTAAAACCTCCAAGAAAGATGCTTTCAACACCCGGAGCCAGTTCATCAACCATATTCTCTATTTTCGAGAAGTTTATATCAATGTCCCACTGGAAGTTGCTTGTAGCCACGGGAGTCAGGTATAACACAGCTTCATGAGTGACAGTGTGTACTTTACCCCCGTTCATAAGCAATGCACGAACTCCTGTTGAACCGGCAAGTGGTACCGAAAATATCTGGTCAATAACATTCTGACGTGAAAAAGTATAGTCGATCCCTATCCTGTTCTGCAGGAATTTAAGATCCGCTCCAACCTCATAAGATTTTGTATTCTGAGGTCTTAAATTGGGGTCATACTCAACATTATTCGGAATATAAGAGCTGATACCTCCGATAGGATAAAGAATAGGAGAACCTGACCACCATCCTCCTGAATAATCAGGAGTATCATAATAATTTTCAAGATATGATCCTGCCTGTCCGACTTCAGCATATGAAACTCTTAACTTGGCAAAAGAGAGCCAGTTAAGATTTTTCAATGCATCCAGTTCGGATGCCACAAAGCTTGCAGAGACTGAAGGATAAAAGAATGTCCTGTTATTTGTGGGCATAGTTGAAACAATATCATCTCTTCCTGTAGCCTGAAGGAATAAAAGTGATTTCCAGCTTAGTGACGCACTTCCGAAGAAACCAACAGTCCGGTTCTGGAATTTTGATTCATTTGCCGTAACAATATTGGCATTCCTTATATGAGCCCATCCTCCGAAATTGAAAACTTCACCATGTTCCGAATAGGTTTTTTGAGTACCCTGGTCAAATTCATTTCCAACCATTGCACTAAAGTTCAGATCACTGACTATCTGCCAGTCAATATTTGCTGTAAACAATGAGTTCACATTAAATGAAGTAATACCGTAATTATCAATTATACCTGTTTTTCCTGAATGACCATATTCAAATATATCCTGGAAGTTGGTTGTATATGAATCGGTACCTATCTGATAACGCATTTTAAGGCTCATACTTTCACTAAGCCTGGCTGAATAATTTATATAGCCATTACCGAAAAAGCGGTCAGTCTTTTCATTGAATATAGTATGTTCGGCAGACCAGTATGGGTTATCGAAGCTTCCACCCCTGTAATAGATCTGTGTATAAGGATCTCCCGGCACATTGTAGGGATAATCCTTCAGATTATAGCTTGCAGGGGCTGAAAGTACACCTGCCAGTGCCGCATCATTTGCGGAAGGTATCTTATCGATATCAGTTTTTGAGAAATTAGCGCTGAACCCAGCATTGAAATTATCCCCTAATTTTCTTTCAGCAGAAGCTTTCCCGTTCCATCTGTTCATCCCTGTTGCAAGAGCAATCCCGCTTTGCGAGGTTTGGCTTAATCCAAGCGCAAAATTTCCATTCTCCATTGCCTGGCTTACATTGGCATTGGTAGTTGCTGAGTACCCTGTTCTGAAATAACGCTCCCAGTTATTGAATGCCTGGGGAGTGACCCATGGATCTTCTGCCATTGCAGTTTCGAGCTGGGGTACAAAAAATTCTCCTGGATGACCGTTAGCATTACCGCCATTCACAGGGTCATCAGGAAGATCAACAATCTTCGGCCCCCAGGATAATGAAGCGTTCGGAACATATACTCCATAGTTGCCCTGTGCATAGGTAGACTGATAATCAGGATTTCTCGAGACCTGAGAAAAAGCACTCGTATGAGATATATTAACAACAGGTTTACCGATCTTGTTGTTACGACCGCTTTTTGTAGTAATGACAACCACACCGTTTGAGGCACGGATACCATAAAGAGCTGCGGCAGCCTGGCCCTTAAGAATATTAATACTTTCAATATCAGAAGGGTTGATATCCACTGCACGGTTGGAAATATCTGATCCTGTTACCCCCGACCCGGCTGTTGAGAAATCGCCACCTGCACCCGACTGAATATCTGCAGTCGAAGCAACCGGCATACCGTCAATAATATAAAGAGGTGTGTTGTTCCCTGTAAAGGAACGGGCACCACGTATCACAATCTGTGACGAAGCACCGGGCATACCACTTGAAGGCTTAATGTCAATACCGGCAATCTTTCCCTGCATTGCACCTGCCAGGTCGGAGTTCCCTGTTCGTTCTATTACATCGGTTTTAACATCCTGGACGGCGTACCCCAGGGCTTTCTTCTCCCTCGAGATACCAAAAGCTGTAACAACAACCTCATCCAGGCCCAATACGTCAGGTTCCATGATCACATCAATGACGGATTGGTTGCCAATCTCAACCTCCTGTCTTTTCATACCTATGTAAGAAAAAACCAGTGTTGCAGCGTCCTGTGGAACAGTAAGGGTATATTTACCGTCAATATCTGTAACAATCCCGATGGTTGTTCCCTTCACAGAGACAGATACTCCCGGCATAGCACCTTCTCCTTCAACAGAGGAGATCACAGTACCGGAAATAGTTTTTTGCTGAGCATTCGCTGACAATAAAAACCCGCAAAAAACCATAAACATCAAGAGAAGTTTTCTCATAACTTTTAGTTTAGGTTAATAATAATGTAGAGGAATACTGAGATTCCTTTACTGTCCAAAAAAGTGACTGTGTCACTTTAAGAATTTCAAATTAAACAAGGTATTCCATGATTAATAGGATCAATCAACAGATTGCTTGTCCGGGTTTATGAATAGCATAAAGTAATTTCCGGATTATTTTTAGTCAATCCCTGAATTGCTCCTGTTTTATCTCTTTTTTGCGTATTTTTGTTACCTTACCAAACAGATAATTTTAATCCCGTTAATGGCCGGCTTTACACACTTACATGTTCATACCCAGTACTCTATATTGGATGGAGCTTCACGTATTTCCACGCTTATCGACAGGGTAAAATCGCTGGGGATGGATTCACTTGCCATTACAGATCATGGCAACATGTTTGGTGTCAAGGAATTTCATAACACAGCCACAAAAAAGGGAATCAAACCGATAATAGGCTGTGAAATATATGTTGCCAGGCGATCTGTCACTGATGTTACCGGGAAAGAGGATCGTTCGGGGGATCACCTGATACTACTGGCAAAAAATCTTACGGGATACAGAAATCTCATCAAGCTTGTATCTACTGCCTGGATAAAAGGCTTTTACTATAAACCACGGGTTGACAAGGAACTGCTGGCAAAATACAACGAGGGACTTATTGCCTCATCAGCATGCCTGGCCGGCGAGATACCCGATGAGATCCTTAATGGTACCATGGCAGGAGCAGAAGCTGTACTAAAAAGTTACCTGGATATATTTGGAGATAATTTCTACCTCGAGGTTCAACGGCACGAAACATACGATCCTGATGCTGACCAAACTGTATTTCCCATGCAGCAGAAGGTTATAGAGGCCTTTAAGAAACTGTCGGTAAAGTATAATGTAAAGCTTATAGCTACCAATGATGTGCATTTTATAAATGCTGAAGATGCGGAAGCTCACGACAGGCTTATATGTATAAATACTGTCAAGGATATTGACGATCCCGACAGATTGAGATACACGAAACAGGAGTATATAAAAAGCGAGGAGGAGATGAGGGCTATCTTCAATGATATTCCTGAAGCGATTGACAATGTTTCTGATCTCGTCGCAAGTATAGAAAAGTATAAGCTTGATCATGAACTTATCATGCCTGAATTTGAGTTGCCCGAGGGATATAATGACAAGGATGAGTATCTCAGGGTACTCACCTACAATGGAGCAAAAGAGAGATGGGGAACTCTTACCGGGGAACAGACAGAAAGAATCGACTTTGAGCTTGAGACCATTGCAAAAATGGGATTCCCCGGTTACTTTCTGATCGTTCAGGATTTCCTCAGAGCTGCCAGGGAAATGGGTGTTTCAGTGGGACCGGGCCGTGGCTCAGCTGCAGGCTCTGCTGTTGCATACTGTCTTAAAATAACCGACATTGACCCTATTAAATACAGACTCCTTTTTGAACGTTTTCTTAACCTTGATCGCATCTCCATGCCCGACATAGATATAGACTTTGATGAGGATGGCAGGGAATCTGTTCTCAAATATGTAGTTAATAAATATGGACATGATAAGGTTGCCCATATAATCACTTTCGGTTCTATGGCTGCTAAAATGGCAATAAGGGATGTCGCCAGGGTTCAGAAACTTCCGCTACCCGATGCCGACAGGTTGGCGAAATTAGTACCCGAACGACCAGGTGTAACTCTTGCACAGGCTTATAATGAAGTCCCCGAACTGGCTAAAGAAAGGGAATCATCAAATAAACTGATCGCCACCACCCTCAAATATGCTGAAGTGCTCGAAGGCTCGGTAAGGCAAACAGGAGTACATGCCTGCGGAATAATTATAGGGAAAGATCCGCTGGATAATCATATTCCCCTGTGTACAGCCAAAGATACTGACCTCTATGTAACACAATACGACGGTAGTCATGTGGAATCTGTGGGACTTTTGAAAATGGATTTTCTGGGACTGAAAACTCTTTCAATAATCAGGGATGCTGTTGAGAACGTAAAAAAATCAAAAGGTATTGATATTAATATAGATACATTAACTCTTGATGACAAGAAGACTTTTGAATTATTCAGCAACGGCGAAACAACAGGAATCTTTCAGTTTGAATCAACCGGAATGAAAAGATACCTGAGAGATCTCGAGCCCAACAGATTCGAGGATCTTATTGCCATGAACGCTCTCTATCGTCCGGGACCAATGGAATATATCCCCAAGTTCATCAGGAGAAAACATGGCCGGGAAAAAATTGATTACATGGTACCTGAAATGGAGAAATACCTCAGCGACTCCTATGGTATTACGGTGTACCAGGAGCAGGTTATGCTTCTTTCACAGGAACTTGCCGGTTTCACCAAGGGAGAGGCTGATTCGCTGCGTAAAGCCATGGGTAAAAAGAAGAGATCTATCATGGACGAGATGAAGATCAAGTTCTTCGAAGGATGCAGGCAAAGAGGATACAATGAAAATATAGTAATCCGGATATGGACCGACTGGGAAGCTTTTGCACAATATGCCTTCAATAAATCACATTCTACCTGTTATGCTCTTATAGCCTATCAAACCGGCTATCTGAAAGCTCACTTCCCCGCCGAATTTATGGCTGCTGTATTAAGCCGGAATATCAGCGATATAAAAAAGATCACCACTTTTATGGATGAGACCCGGCGTATGGGAATGGAGGTTCTTGGTCCTGATGTAAATGAGAGCTATGTTAAGTTCACTGTTAACAAGGACGGGAATATCCGGTTTGGTCTGGGTGCGATTAAGGGAGTTGGCGAAAGCGCTGTACTTCAGCTTATTGAAGAGAGGGAAAACAATGGCCTTTATAAAAATATCTATGATCTTGTGGAAAGGGTGAACCTTAACTCCCTGAATAAAAAAACCATGGAAGCAATGGCAGTTGCCGGTGCATTCGACTGTTTTACAGAAATTACAAGATCACAATATTTTGCTCTCGACACAAAGGGTTCAAGTTTTATCGAAAGCCTTATCCGGTATGGTAACAATGCCAAGACAATTAAAATTTCGAGCAGGCAGACTCTTTTTGGCGACAGTGTCGGTTTTGATATGATAAAACCCGAACCTGCTGAATGCCCTGACTGGCCCAAGCTCGAAAAGTTAAACCGCGAAAAAGAGGTTATCGGCATTTACCTTTCATCACATCCGCTTGATGATTTCCGGCTTGAGATAAATACCTTCACAACAACAACACTGGCAGAACTTCAAAACCTCAGGGATTATCTTGACAGAGAGGTTATAGTGGCCGGAATGGTGACTGAAACAAAAAATGGAACCGGTAAGAATGGAAAACCTTACGGATCTTTCATACTTCAGGATTATACCGACTCTTTCAGATTTATATTGTTCGATAAGGATTATATTGACAACAGCAAATTCCTTACTGCAGGATATTATCTGCTAATAAAAGGAAGAGTACAGAAAAGAAGATATAAGGATGATCAGCTGGAATTCAGCATCAGAAAAATCAATCTTCTTTCTAGTGTAAAAGATGAGCTTATCAAGTCTGTTACATTGAAGATCGATATTGAGAATCTTAACGAGGAGATGATAAACGAGCTTAAAGATCTTATCCGGGAGAATAAAGGCGAAACGGAACTGAAATTTCTGTTCCTTGATAAAGAAGACAGGATCTCACTCCCGATGTTTTCCAGGACAATCCGGGTAAGACTTAATAATGATTTTATTTCCTACCTTGACGATCATCCCGGTATCGAATATAAAGTTAATTAACTATATTTATGCCCGGTATTTTATTAATATCAAAAACATAACAATATGGCTTTGGAGGTTGATGATAGGAACTTTGATGAAACTGTGATTAATTCTGAAAAACCCGTTATTGTTGATTTCTGGGCCGAGTGGTGCAGTCCGTGCAGAATGATAGCACCAATCATGGAAGAGATAGCTCAGGAGTATTCAGAGAAAGTAGTGGTGGCAAAATGTGATGTTGATAATAGTCCTCAGATTACTGTCAAATATGGTATCAGGAATATACCAACGGTCTTGTTTTTCAAAGACGGTAATGTTGCTGACAAGCAGGTGGGTGCTGTCCCGAAGAACAATTTTGTGACCAAGCTTAATGCATTACTTTAAAAAATATTATTATTCCTTATGGCCGTGCAGAACAGCTGTAGCGGCCTTTTTTTTAATAAAACAACCATGACTATTTGTGTTTTTGCATCTTCAAGCAGCAGGGTGAACAGCGAATTTGGATTAGCTGCTGCCAGACTGGGATCACTTCTGGCACAATCAGGAATGGATGTTGTCTACGGAGGCGGAGGAATAGGCCTTATGGGAAAGCTTGCTGATGCCGTAATTGAAAACGGAGGAAAAATAACCGGTGTGATACCTTTATTTATGAAGGAAGAGGGCTGGGGTCATCACGGCTTAACCGATATGATAATAACACCCGATATGGGAGAAAGAAAGAAAACATTGTTTTCAATGTCCGATGCTGTTGTGGCGCTACCGGGCGGAGTGGGAACACTTGAAGAACTGACAGAAGCCATCACTCTCAAACAGCTTAGTCTTTTTGACGGACCGGTGATCATCCTTAATACACTCGGGTTTTACAGAACATTTTTTGATTTCCTCGAAAATATGATTGACACCCATTTCCTGAGGAGGGAGCATAAAGGTATATGGGAAATAGTAAATACTCCTGAAGAAGTAATTTCTGCACTTAACAGGAAAGACAGGGGTAATGAAGAATGGCGAAAGATTGCCAAAATCTGATCAGGGTATCCTTGTTCCTATAAACATAATATCATCAACCTGCGGAAGATCTCCTTTCCAGTCAAGAATCTCCTTTTCCAGCTTATTACGCTGTTCTGCCACAGGAAGATTCCAAATTTCCGCAAGCAGTTTTTTAACATTACCCGACTTATACTTTTTTGCTTCAGCAGTACCAAACTGATCTGCATAACCATCGGAGCACACATAGATCATATCGCCCGATTTGATATCAACCTGCTGATTTACAAATGTCTTTTTAGCTTCTATTGATGACATACCTATTGGGAACCTGTCGCCTTTATAAGTAATTACCTCTCCATCCCTTACGAGGTACAATGGATTATAGGCTCCTGCATATTCGAGGGTGAATTCTTTCCTGTTGAAAGCTATAAGGGCAAGGTCCATACCATCGTTTATTGTCTCTTCCTTCCTCTGCATCAGGGCTTTAACAACTTCAATATTCATCTGGTCCAGGATAGCTCCGGGTCTTATTATTCCATATTCACGTACAACTTTATTAAGTGAGTTATGACCGATTATCGACATAAAGGCACCCGGTACGCCATGACCTGTGCAATCTACAGCTGCTAAGAACTGAAGGTCGCCGTTATCGTACATCCAGTAAAAGTCGCCGCTTACAATATCTTTGGGCATATAGAGGACAAATGTTTCATGAAATGAATCCTCCGGCGGCAACATGGCACGCTGAATGCGTTCAGCATACCTTATACTGGCTGTAATATCCCGGTTCTTTTCCTCTATCTCCATGCTTTTCTGAACCACTTCGGCAGTTCTTTCTGCTACCTTCTGTTCAAGGATCTTTTTTTCCCTGATAAGGTTCTTCTCCCTTATTTTAATATACGCCATTACACCTATGGCTGCAAGTATGATGCATGTAACAATGAACCATGGAGTCTGGTAGAATGGCGGTTTGATGGTAAACGCATATTCAAAGGGTTCCTCATTCCAGTAACCATAGCTGTTTGATGCTATGACTCTGAAGGTATAATGTCCGGGGGCCAGGTTGGGATAATAATCCATAGTCTGGCTGGTTGGTGGTCTCCAGTCCGGATCAGCGCCTTTCAGCATCACCCGGTATTTTACAGCTTCAGGGTCTGTGAGGCTGACACTGTAGTAATTGAATACCAGTGATTTTTCCTTGTAATTCAGCTTCAGATCCTCTTTCATCTCCCTGGGAAGATAATTTACTTCCATACTGCTTACATGTGTCAGCGGTTTTGAATCAACAGGCGGCATTTTTGATGGAGAAAGTCTGGTGATCCCGTTGGCTGTACCAAACCACAGATCACCTTTACTATCTGATATTGAAGCGTTTGCGGAGGCCTCAATTCCTGTGAATCCGTTTCTTTTAGTAAACGTGGCAATAGTGCTGTCGGAAAGATTGTACCTGTTAAGACCGTAATTTGTTCCTATGTAAAGGAAGTTGTCACCTTCAGGCTGAAGCAGCTTAATGTTATTTGACAGCAGTCCTGTCTTTTCATTGAGGTTAAGTATAACAGAATCATCCTCAATGGCAAGCAGGCCGCTAACGGTCCCCACCCAAATCCTTGAATCTGGTGTTTGGGTAATTGTAACAGGAACGTACCCTTCACCAATATTAATTATTTTAAATTCTTCTGTTGTACTGTTATATTTTGTCAGGCCGCTTTTATTTTCTGACCCAATCCAGATATTGTTCTCATTATCACAGAAAAGTACTTTAATCCAGTTACCTGCCAGTCCGGATGACTGTGTATAGGTCTCCTCTTTTGTACCATCCCACATTATCAGCCGGTCAGTATTCCCTATCCATACCTGGTTCCGATGATCAATTTCAAGCGCTGTAATGATTCCAAAGGGATCAAGTCTGCTGTTCAGCCAGGAATCATAGACAAACTTTCCTGATTTTAAATCATAATAAGAGAGACCGTTTCCATTGGTCCCGATCCATATCTTCCCTTTGCTGTCTGATTTAATAAACCTGATCTCATTACCTATGGCATTCTTAGCATTATTGAAGATCTGTACCTGTTCGCCGGCTTTCTTCACCGGATTATAGAGAGAGATCCCTGCATTTGTTCCGAACCAGTATCTTCCGAGTTCATCCTGCTCAACAGTAAAAACTCCTTTATCAGGTAAGATCTTTTCATCGGTAAATGTCACAAAATGGTCTCCTTTATAGATACTTATCCCCGTAAAATGATCTGCAATTATAATGTTCTTCTCCTTATCTTCTAAAAGCCAATGGATTGTGAGAGCCTCAAGTCCGTTTGATTTATCGAAGACTGTCATCTTCTCTCCCGAAAACACTGTTATTCCGCCACCATAGGTACCAACCCAGATATTACCTCTGTAATCTTCCGTAATAAACGAAACATGGTTTTTTGAGAGGCCGTCCCTGTGATCATACACTTTCATGGTATCGTCAGCTGATGAATACCTGTAAAGGCCGCCATTATACGTTCCAAACCAAAAATCTCCCTTTGAATCTTCAAATAGTGTAATAACCGCAAAATATTTCGGGAAACCGGGCAAAGAGAAAATCTCAAACTGGTTTTTCTCCTGATTATATCTTTTAATCCCAATATTTGGATCGACACAATAAAATGTTCCATCCCGGCCAATGTAGGAAGAAGATATCTGGTCGCTGAGACCTTCCTTTCCTCTGTATTGCTTACCTGTAAGTAGAGTATCTCCGGGTTCAGGAAAAGGTATTCTGACAGCCCCATTGCTGAAGCTTGTGATCCATAGATAGTTTCCTATTTGTTTAATACTTGTTATATCACCTGCAATAGAAATGGAATCAAACTTCATCTTCCGGAAATTCATGCCGTCATAGAGGCTGAAACCTCCGTTCAGGTGACCAAACCATATTCTTCCCAGTGAGTCTTCCGCTAAACTGTATACACCTCCGCCTGCCATACCGTCGGCAGAAGTGAAATTCTCGAATTTGGACCCATCAAATCTCGAAACGCCGCTTTCGGTTCCGAGCCAGATCCAGTCGTTTCTGTCCTGGAGAACAGTATAAACTTTTGAGGAACTTAATCCCTCTTCCACCCCGTATTTCTCAAAAAAATATGTCTGAGCTTCTGAAGAAGCGGAGAAAAGGATTATAAATAAAGTCATCAGGCTTATCTGCCTGATGACCTTAATCTTGTAAGACCTAAATTCTATTTTCATCAGTATTATCTGGCTATAAAGAAGAATGTGCCGTCCTCATCTTTCAAACCGGTTATTTTTCCGAATTTGGGTTTTTGCTGGTTATTATTTCCTACTGCTGTTGATACTTTGGCTACTATCTCCTCTATGGGAATACAGGCGTTCGGGTTATTCTGCAGTGATGAGGCAAAAGTACGGGTAAACTGCGAGTCATCCACTGCAAGTTCATAACCTGCCGAGGAGAACACCTGTGATGACTTGAACTGGGTGGCCTGCCAGTCGTCACAGCTTCTTTGCTTCAGTTCTGATCTCATAGCCTGGTAAAAGCTGGGTCCGGATTCGCAGGCATCTGTAACAACAAGAGTATGAGTAAGGTAAGCAAGATATGATTCCATCGATGCCCTGAGAGTATTCAGATTAAAATAGGTAAACTCATCATCTCGTTGTGCATCAACAGGGATCCAGTAGCCAACATCATTAATGAACTTGCCATGACCTGCATACCATATAAGCAGCGACTTAACCTGGTTTGCTTTAATAAGATCCCTGAGCTCAATTGAAAAGAACCTCTCCATTTCTGATTTTGTCAGGTTCTGTTTATGAATGATATTATGTATGTCGTAACCTGCCAAAGCTCTTGTCATAGTAGTCACATCCTTCTTGGGGCCATCAAGACTTGCAAATGTCGTGTAATCTGAATTTTCAATAAACACAACCCAGGTTTTACCCATGGGATTTGATTCAGAAATGACTGCACCCTCCCTGTTAAGCCTGAATTCAGCGGTTTCCTTGTTTCCGTATATATCCTCAGCTTCAACAATTATCTTATTTTTATTCATTATGTCAATAGTTGCCGTAAAGGAAGGATTAATATCATCAACAGGATAACTGGCAGTTACTCCGTCAATGAATACAGACTTGATCTTGCTTTCATCCGTTATTTTTCCCTGCAAAAATAGTGAAGGATCATTACTGTCAAGGTAGATCTGTCCGTCATCTGATGCATAGGGAGCCAGTATATTTACAACCGGAGGAATAATCTCTGTACGTACCAGTGAATAGGTAACTGATTTCTCATTATCATAATCATCATGTGCAACAAGAGTAATCTGGTCAGCTCCTTCAATATCTATTTTTGCCAGAAATTCATATTCCCCGTCCTTTTCAACTGTATTAATAGGTACGTCATTTATCGAAAATGTCTTTATTTTACTTTTATCCATTATTTTCCCGGTAATAAGAAAAGTCTTGTTATCTCCTCTGACCTCGAGAGATGTACTGGCCGGAGCAGGACTGACAATAGTTATTTCAGGAGGCACAGCTTCCCTGTTCAGCTCATAAAGCCTGTTCTGGGCATCTTTCAGCATTTTACGGGCCTCCTGATTAAATTCCGAAAGAACCGTGATCTTAGTATAATCCTCCATAGCCTTGGCATAGTTCATTATTTCTTCATACGACCTTGCCCTTGCAAAATATGCATCAGGATTATCAGGATTCATCGCAATATATTTCGAGAAATCATTAATAGCATTGGTATGCTGATTAAACTCCTGGTAACATTTACCCCTGTACAGATAAAAATCAGGATTGTCAGGGTCAATCAGGATATTTTTTGAAATATCATTAATAGCACTGGGATAATCAAGGTTTTTCATGCAAACATTGCTTCTCATCAGGTAAGCATCTGTGTTTCTGTCATCACGTTTCAATATTTCATTACACTGTTCCATTGCCCCCTGGGAATTATTGTTTCTTAAAAGCAGTTCAGCAAGGGCCAGCCTGGGTTCAGGATATCCTTTATCCTTCGAAATGGATTTTTCAAACTCCTTCTTTGCCAGAACATCATTATTCAGTTTTGTATAGATTACACCCCTGTAATACAAATTCTCCCGGGTATCCTTTATTATCACCGCGGTATCTGAAACTTTCAAAGCCTGGTCATATCTCTTCAGCCCCAGAAGTGTCAGCACCTTTTCAGGATAAATATCCTTGTTTCTTTTGTCGAGTGCTGATGCCCTGTTCAGGTATTTCAGTGCTTCCTCAAAATTGTTCATTTTGTTGCACACTGCTCCAAAACCAATATATGCATCGACTTCTTTAGGAGCAAAAACAATAACCTTCTCAAAATCAGCTTTTGCTTCTTCATACTTACTGAGCGATTCATATGCTCTTCCCCTGGCATAATAATAGTCAGGGTTTGATGGTTCAATCCCGAGTGCATTTGTAAATTGAGCAACAGCATCTTCATATTTCATATTTTCAACGAATTCCTTGCCTGCCTTATAAAACTTTTTGGCATTCTGCCCATAAATGCACATCGTGAAAATTATCATCAATGTTGCCAGAAAAAATATTCGCTTATTCATAACTTTAAAACTAAATTGTGACTAAACTAACTATCAAAATTAGGCATTTTTATTATAACTATCAATTATATCTGTCATTTAACTCTTTATATTCTTAATCATCTCAAGATAACTAAGTGTGAATGCCGTAGAAGAATATTTCTTACCTGTTACTGCCGGAGCTTTTACTCCTGATTTAAAATTCTTCATTCCTGTAAATATCCTTGCCTCGTCCCATAATCCGGCAGAAATAAAAAGGTTTATTACTGATGCACCTCCTTCAACAATAAGTGACTGAATACCTGCATTATATAGATATTCCATTATCTGAAAGGCCGGATTGCCGTTCTCATTCAATTTCACCTTTTCTGCATCTGGCAAATCGGCTTCTATGTTATGAGTAAATACAACATTTGTGCCATTAGTTCTAAAGACAGATGAATCCTTTCTGATCGAACCTGAACTGCTGAGTATGATCCTCAGAGGATTATTTCCGGTCCAGTATCTTACATTTAACCTGGGATCATCAGCTCTGATAGTACCGGCGCCTGCAAGAATTGCCTGTTCGGCTGCCCTCCATCTGTGTACAAGAACTCTTTCGGGGTTTCCTGTTATCCATGCAGGATTTTGTGCAGGATCTTTCTCCCTGGATATATCAATATATTCATCAACGCTTTGTGCCCATTTCAATATTATATAAGGTCTCTTTTTTTCAATGAAGGTGAAAAATCTCCGGTTCAACCATCGGCAATCCTCCTCCAGCACGCCAGTGATAACTTCACATCCGGCATCTCTGAGTAAAGCTATACTCCTGCCATTTACTTTTTCGCTTGTATCATTGGTTCCAATCACCACCCTTTTTATTCCATGAGAAAGGATCAGGTCGGTACATGGTGGCGTCCTGCCGCGATGGCAGCAAGGTTCAAGATTAACATATAAGGTTGCTGATTTAAGTGTTTTTTTGTTTGCCACAGAACTGACTGCTTTAGCTTCGGCATGTGGTTCTCCAGCCCTTAAATGATAGCCCTCCCCAATGATGACATCATCAAGTACAATTACTGAACCGACTAGAGGATTGGGGTATGTTCTGCCCTCTGCTTTATCTGCCAGCTCAAGGCATCTTCTCATGAATATTATGTCTCTATCCTGATGCATTCCCCTGAAAGTGCTAATTTTGAATTATGGGTTATAATATAAGAACTATAAAAGATATAAAACCATACCTGGTGAGGGAACTCATTGAGATCTACCCTGAACCTGAAATAAATGCCCTTGCCACTATTATTATCAAGACTCTTTTTAGCGTCTCAAGGTTGCATGCCATAACACAGCCGCAGGATCCTTTATCAAAGAAGAAAGCTGATGAAATAATAACTATCTGCAATGAGCTGAGGAGTGGAAAACCTTTACAATATATACTCAAGGAGACAAGTTTCTATAATTGCGTTATCAGGTTAAATCCTCACGTTATGATCCCGCGGCCGGAAACTGAAGAACTTGTCGATCTGATCATAAAAGAAAACAGAGGTTACAGGGGTGAAATACTTGATGCCGGCTGCGGATCAGGCTGTATTGCAATTGCACTTGCTGTAAACCTTCCGGGAACAAAAGTGACCGGAATTGATATTAGCGAGGAAGCTGTCAGAATTTCTCAGGAGAATGCGATGCTAAATAATGCTGTTGTCTCTTTTTTACTGACTGATATTTTAAATCCCAATCTTAAATCACCCGGCAGCGCGGGGATTATTGTAAGCAATCCGCCCTATATCCCTGAATCGGAAAAAGTGTATATTGCAAAAAATGTATTTGATTTTGAACCACACATGGCACTTTTTGTTCCTGATTCCGATCCACTTATATATTACAGGGCTATCCTTAAAATGGCAGAAATGGTCCTGATTCCATGGGGAAAGGTTTATTTTGAGATTAATGAAGCAATGGGCTTGCCAATGACCGGATTGCTTAAATCAACTGGTTTTTCATCTGTTGAAGTTGTCAGGGATATTAATGGTAAGGATAGAATTGTCAAAGGAATAAAGAGTAAAAATGGCTGAAAGCGATAAATACAAAAGCTCTCTTGCAAAAGCAATGGTTCTTTGCTCAAAGCGCGAGTATTGCATTGATGACATTCGTGTAAAGCTTAATTCATGGGGCATCGATGAGAATGAATGTGATAAAATCATAAAAAGACTTGTTAGCGAGAATTTTCTCAATGAAATCCGATATTGTTTGGCATTTACCAGGGATAAGTTCAGGTACAATAAATGGGGTAAGGTCAAAATTGCCGCTCACCTTAAGGCAAAAAAGATACCCGGAGAAAAAATACGAGAAGCTCTTGACTCAATTGATAATGAGCTGTATGTTAACACCCTGAAAGATATGCTTACTGTTCACAAGAAACATATTACAGCAAAAAACCAGTACGACCTGAAGGGCAAGCTTTTGCGATATGGCTTATCAAAAGGCTTTGAAAGCAGCCTGCTTTATGATGTTCTTAATAATACTTAACAAAGAAAGATCCTGATAAACAGAAATCTGTTATGAATATTTTATGAGATAGACAAAAAACTGCCGGAATGCTATCAGGAACAAGAGTATCGACCCTATTATATCCATCATTATCAGTTGCTTGCGTGTATCAGTAAACCTGATATAAAATAAGGAAAAGGCAATTCTCATTAACAGCTGCAGGGCAAAGAAAAGGAACACTCTCATTCCGTATACATTCCACTGATAAGCCTCCTCAACTCTTCCCCTGAGGATAAGCGAAAAACTATGTGAAAGTCCGCACGATACACAGGGTTCGCCTGTCAGCTTTTCATGGATACAGGTTACCGGATAATCATCTTTATCAGGTGAAAAAATAACAGAGTAAATCATGATCAGCATAATTACTCCGGTCAAAACAACATTGATGGTAAGGTATGGTTCTTTTATAAATTTCACCTGCTATACCTGTCATCATACTTTTTACTCCTGATCAAGTGTATCCACAACGCTGGTATCTTCTCCTTCGAGTTCTTCGAGTTTCTCCACGAGGTCTTTCTTTTTGGCGCTGGTGTTTATTTCAATTTTTTCATCACCGCTCTCAATCTTAATTGAGACATTGGCATCCTCCAGATCTTCAAGGATTTTATCCTGAACATCCGTTACAATTTCTTCAATTCTGTCAGGCCATTTATCTGCTTTTTCAGCAATCTTACCAGCCACAAAAACCTGTGAAAAAGAGATCAGCGAAGCAACAATTCCAATAATCAGTGCTGCAACAAGGACTCCCCGTGGTGAATCAGTTCTTGCTGCATGCGAAAGTCCTACTGATGCCAGAACAATAGCAATTATACCCGGAATAATTGCCATAAGGCCAACACATGGAATTACAGCAAGAACGAAGGTAATAATTGCTGTTATCAGAGCGGCAATTCCTAAATTTTGTCCGGTATTGTTTTTTACTTCTTCTTCCATCTCATTAATCTATTTACTTGTTATCATTCATTCCTTAGTAATTATCTTAACCATATCCATTTCTAAAGACGTCACTGGATTCTCAATGATGCGTCCAGCTTCAATATTATTTATAAAAAAAATAAAGGTCGGGACTCTTTCAATATCCAGATCTTCATATTCTCCCACAGGTGATTTTTTCTCATCATCAACTCCAATAAATGTCACATTGTCTGTCGGATACTCCCAGTAATCAATGATACGCATGAACCGGGGCACCTCTCTTCTGCTGTCAGGACACCAGGTTCCCATTACAATTTTTATTTTAATTGAGTCCCTGCTGATATCAGTTAATTTATTAACAACATTAGTGTCAACCCGGTATTCGTTATATCCCTTAACAAACCATTCTGAATGTGGCGGTTCTGTCATACGTTCCTTTGCAAAATATCCCAGCAGCCATGTTGACTGGCTGGAGAAATCAGTTGTCTTACTTCCTGTATGGATTTGTTCAGTACCAGTAATATTTTCGGGCATATTCTTTTTTGAGATGCACCCTGGACAAATTAACAGCATGATCAGCACCGGCGCATAAATGTTATTCATTTACAATTAATTAGCTATTCAAATGTATGTAGTAAAATCTCCAGTATCTGTTTTGCCGCTTTGTAAACAGATGTACCTGGTCCGAAGATTGCTGCCACACCGGTATCATAAAGGAGCTGGTAATCCTGAGGAGGTATGACACCTCCTGCAATAACCAGGATATCTTCTCTCTCAAGATGTTTAAGTTCGTTAATGACCTGGGGAATAAGTGTTTTATGTCCTCCTGCAAGGCTTGAAACCCCAATAACATGAACATCATTTTCAACTGCCTGTCTGGCTGCTTCAACAGGAGTCTGGAAAAGAGGGCCTACATCAACATCGAAGCCGATGTCGGCATATCCTGTTGCAACAACCTTTGCGCCCCGGTCATGGCCATCCTGACCCATCTTGGCAATCATTATTCTGGGCTGACGCCCCTCTTTTTCAGCAAACCTGGCGACAAGCACCCTTGCATCATTTAGGTCCTTATCCGGTTTATAACCGGATGAATAAACTCCTGATATAGAACGTACCACTGCTTTATACCTCCCTTTTATTTTTTCACATGCATAAGAAATTTCGCCCAGGCTTGCCCGTTTTGAGGCTGCCACTATAGCTATTTCAAGAAGATTACCCTCCCCTGTTTTAACACATTCTGTTAATGCATCAAGCGCTGCATGGCATTCAGATTCATTTCTTTCAGCGCGCAGTTTTGCCAGACGTTTAATCTGAGCATCTCGGACTGCAGTATTATCAACCTCAAGGGTTTCAAGAGGATCTTCTTCTTCAAGACGGTATCTGTTGGTTCCAACAATGGTCTGAAGACCCGAATCAATTTTTGCCTGGGTTCTTGCCGCTGCTTCTTCAATGCGCATTTTTGGAATTCCTGATTCAATGGCTTTGGCCATTCCTCCAAGATTCTCTATTTCCTGTATATGCTCCCATGCCCTGTGTGCAATCTCATGTGTCAGATACTCAACGTAATATGAGCCTCCCCACGGATCTACTGCCCGGCATATCTGTGTCTCTTCCTGAATAAATATCTGGGTATTTCTGGCTATTCTTGCTGAAAAGTCTGTTGGAAGGGCCAGGGCTTCATCAAGTGCATTTGTATGAAGGCTCTGTGTATGACCAAATACAGCAGCCATTGCCTCTATACAGGTCCTGCCTATATTATTGTACGGATCCTGCTCAGTAAGACTCCATCCCGATGTCTGGCAGTGTGTTCTTAATGCCAGTGATTTGGGATTCCTGGGATTGAATCCGCTTACAATCTTTGACCAGAGCATTCTGGCTGCCCTCATCTTTGCAATCTCCATGAAATGGTTCATCCCAATTGCCCAGAAAAATGAGATATGCGGAGCAAAAGCATCAATGTCAAGACCTGCTTTAATGCCGGCACGCAAATATTCCAGACCGTCAGCGAGAGTATATGCCAGTTCAATGTCGGAAGTGGCTCCGGCCTCCTGCATATGATATCCTGATATGCTTATTGAATTGTATTTTGGCATTTTTACCGCGGTGTAAGCTAATATATCCGCGATGATCCTCATAGAAAATTCAGGGGGATATATATAAGTATTGCGTACCATGAATTCCTTAAGAATATCATTCTGTATGGTCCCTGTAAGCTCTTCAGTTTTTGCTCCCTGCTCAAGCGCTGCAACAATATAAAATGCCATGATAGGTAAAACAGCCCCGTTCATTGTCATTGATACCGACATCTTGTTTAGAGGAATCTGATCAAAGAGGATCTTCATATCGAGTATCGAATCCACAGCTACCCCTGCCTTGCCAACATCACCTGTAACTCTTTCATGATCAGAATCATAACCCCGGTGCGTAGCCAGGTCAAATGCTATTGAGAGCCCCTTCTGCCCGTATGCAAGATTGCGCCGGTAAAATGCATTTGAATCTTCAGCTGTTGAAAAACCTGCATACTGCCGTATAGTCCATGGCTGCATGGTATACATGGTTGAATAGGGACCCCGCAGGTATGGTGGTAATCCTGCCGCATACCTGAGATGTTCCATGCCTTCAAGATCCTCCTTACCATAAACACCTTTTACTGGAATCTGCTCGGCAGTTATCCACTCCTCTCTTTCTCCTTTTTCAGATTCCCATGAACGAAAATCCTTCTTGCTGAAAGGCAGGTTGTAAAGGTCGTTATATGAAAATTCAGGTCTCATCTCTTCCTTACAATATTTAAGACTTCACTCCCAGGTGGGTGTTGAAGTATTCAAGTGTTTCAACAATATCCGACCGGCTGCTTATAAAGTGTTCGATCCCCAGTGATTTCAGCTCATCCATGCATGGCGGGTTGCCGGCAATTACAACCACTGCCGTGTTTTTCAACTGTTTGAAAATTTCCGGAGCAACCGATGAGTACTCCTCATCAGAACTGCAGATCACAACGATATCCGACTCGGATGTCATCGCTGTTTTTATTCCCTCCTCAACTGTTTCGAATCCGGGATTGTCAATGATCCTGTACCCTGCACACCCGAAGAAATCAGAGGCAAACTGTGCCCTGGCCTTTCTCATTAACAGATCACCCGTTGTGAACATAAAAGCTACAGGCTTCCTGGCTGCTTTTTCGACATTTACCCTCATTTTTTCCAACACTGCGGGACCTCTGCAAAGCCTTACCGGTTCAACAACAATATCTTCTGTTGAATGTTGTTCCATGAATAATCTGTCAATATCAGTGCGGGGAGGTATTTTTTCATCCTGTTCAGGATAAAGACTGGTGCCAATAAATTTGATCTTTCTTTTTGAAATATCATTCTTACGTTTTGCAGCTGATTCTTTAATTTTTCGCTGTATGAATCCATTTTTCAGTGATTCAAGAAATCCTCCGTATGATTCGGCCTCAAGAAACAGTTTCCAGGCATTATCCGCCAACAGGCTGGTGAGATTTTCGATATAATATGACCCTGATACAGGATCAGCTACCTTGCCGAAATATGATTCTTCCTTCAGGATGAGCTGCTGGTTGCGTGCTATTCTTTCAGAAAATTCGTTTGGCTCCCTGAAAATCCTGTCAAAAGGCTCTATTGTAAGAGAATCCGTCCCTCCCAGTATAGCCGCCATTGCCTCGGTCTGTGTTCTCAGGATATTTACATGCGGATCATACAGGGTTTTGTTCCACCTGCTTGTTATACAATGTATCTCCATCCTGGCAGATTCATAATTACCCGGTATGAATCCATTCATGACTGCTGACCATAACAGGCGGGCTGCTCTCAGTTTGGCAATCTCCGGAAAGAAATTTGATCCCGTACCGAAGGAGAACCTTATCCTGGATGCTGCTACATCAGCGCCTATTCCTCTGTCGACAAGCTGTGATACATATTCTGTCCCCATGGATATTGCGAAACCAAGTTCCTGGACAAGATCTGAACCCGCATTGCAAAAATTTGATGCATTAATATTTACTGCCTTGAAACCGCGAAGTGGAGACATTATCGCTGCCACATCCGCCAGATAATCTAATCCTTTTTCAACAGGGATACAGAGTGTACCATTCAGCATTAACCTGCCCAGCGGATCTGTTTCTATAGCTCCGGTTATCTTTTGAGGATCTGTTTTGGTTTTATTTATATAATTCAGTAAATATTCAACGATCTCTTTTGTCCTTCCGTTGGAGATGAAGTTTAGTTCGACAAATTCAGGATAGATATATTTAAGCAGAGAATCAGAGTTTTTTTCGTTTAACGATTCCGGATCATCAATTATAAAACCAAGCGAATCAACACCTTTCATTAATATTTCAACCGTTTTTCTGTTCGCTTCCAAATAATCCTTTACCGTTATGTCTTGCCTTATTTTCCAGGCATTATTACCTGTTTTATTACCTCTTAAATAGGGGTACTCACCGGGAAGAGACTCAATATATTTAAAGTTTTCGTTATCCTCCTGCATGTAGAAAGGCATTACCTCAAATCCTTCACCTGTTTTCCATACCGATTTGCTTTTGAAATCGGCTCCCTTTAGGTCGGCACTTATTTTATCCAGCCATTCCTTTTTACTGACTGGAGGAAATTGTTCAAACAGCTTTTCTCTCTTTATCATTCCGGTATTCTGGTAATAATCTGGCACAAAATAAGTATTTAACCTGAAACTCAGTTCATGAATTTTATCATTTTTACAGTAAGGCAGGTACGGATTATTTCCCCGCAAATTCCATCAGGTATGATTTTATGAAATCGTTCAGATCGCCGTCAAGTACAGCCTGGACATTACTGGTCTCATGTCCTGTGCGAAGATCTTTGACCATCTTATATGGGTGCAGCACATACGATCTTATCTGGGAGCCCCATTCGATCTTTTTCTTCTGACCTTCGATCTTTGCCATCTCCTCCATTCTTTTCCTCAGTTCAAGTTCATAGAGTTGCGATCGTAGTATCCGTATTGCATTCTCCTTATTATTAAGCTGGGATCTGGTCTCCTGGTTTTCAATCACAATTCCTGTAGGATGATGCCTCAGCCTCACGGCGGTCTCTACTTTATTGACATTCTGTCCGCCTGCACCGCTTGAGCGATAAGTTTCCCAGCTAATATCCGAAGGATTTATCTCTACTTCGATGTTGTTTTCAACAAGCGGTGAAATAAATACTGATGCAAAGGTTGTCTGGCGTTTCCCCTGTGCATTAAAAGGAGATATTCTTACAAGACGATGAACGCCGTTTTCGCTTTTCAGGTAACCATAAGCCTGTTCCCCGTCGATCTCAATGGTTACTGATTTTATACCTGTTTCATCACCCGGCTGGAAATCAAGCTCTTTTGTTTTATATTCATTTCTTTCAGCCCACCGGAGGTACATTCTCATCAGCATGGCTGCCCAGTCGTTGCTTTCGGTGCCTCCCGCACCTGAATTTATCTTCAGTATGGCTCCGAACTGATCTTCTTCCTTTTGCAGCATATTGCGCACTTCAATGTCTTCGATCAACGACAGGCATGCATCATACTGATTATCAAGGTCCTGTTCAGTTGCTTCGCCCTCCCTGAAAAAATCATTGATCACAGTAAGGTCATCAACTGCGGTACTGACCTTTTTAAACTGGTTGGTCCAGCTTTTTAATATTGAAATGCTTTTAAGGAGCTCCTCCGCCTGTTTTGGATCGTTCCATAAACCGGCTTCCTGCGATATTTGCTCCTTTTCCGAAATAAGTTTCAGTTTACCATCGATGTCAAAGATACCTCCTTAACGCATCCCGGCGCTCCGATAACTCTTTTATCTGTTCGTGAGTGATCATAATATTGTTTTTGACAAAATTAGTTATTTAAAAGGTTTATTTTTGCCGTGATCAAAAATAAGTATGTTAAAACTGATCTCTTTTCTAAGGCCATTTGCATTATATCTGCTAATTACATGGATAGTAGCTATCATTGTTATCTCATCGATCCCTTCAATACCTGTTTTAAAGATACACACTGAGAAGGCAGATATAAGACTTGACTATCTGATCCATTTTCTTGAATACGGGTCACTTGCATTCCTGACATACCTTTCATTTTCCGGAAAGGATTTCAATATGTCATATTTTAAATATTTAATCCTTACGGTTTGTCTTATCCTTTTTGCTGCGGTTGATGAATTTCACCAGGTCATTATTCCGGGAAGAACCTTTAATCCGAAAGATCTGATAAGCAATATTGTGGGTATAGCGGGTGGATTGGTGTTTTGTATATTGGTTTTCAGGAAGATAGCGAAGGATTTAATTCCGGGCTGAAGCCCGCCATGCAGTACATACCTATATCAATAGACCTTAAACCCGGAAAAGGAACCGGTACCGCTTTCGCTTGAAGCCCCGGTGTTTATTTGTATTTTAACAGTCTGTCCTGTAAAAAGTTTTAATGTTATTGATCTTGTAAGTGAAGTACCGCCCGATATTCCACTATTTAGGATTTCTTCATCTGTATCATTAATTACAATTTTTATTTTACGTGCATCTCCGGTTCCTGTTGCTGAAAATCCAACATTGAAAATGTAAATTCCATCCTGAGGAACAGTGAAAATTCCTGTAGTTTCATTATATGAATTACTATCATTATAGTCAATAATGTTCGCAATAAAATCATAATCAGTCATATAAGAAAGATCAATATCTGATGTATTCTTCTTTGCCCTGAATGCCACCAGATTATCCAGGGTGACACTGTTGCCGCCTGAAATTGATAGTTCCCTGGTCGATTCCAGATATGTAAGAGTCTGATTATCTGTATTATCGCGGTACACACTCAGATCGACATCATTTTCACCTTTTGTCACTGATAATATATCACCAACTACCTGCAGATCCTGTATCTCATTCTGAGGATCAGCATCATCATCATCTTTCAAGGTTGTAAGATCCACTGATACACTGTTTGTTAAGGAGAGAGTATTATCAATACTGTTGAAAGCTATCTGCTGATTATCGGTGTTGTCAAGATATTTATTAAGACTGACACCTGTAGATGAACTGTTATTTGTAATAGTCAGCAGGTCATCTGTTAACTCAATATCCTGAATTTCATTTGTTATATCATAATCTGCATCATCCTTGAGCTCTGAGAGATTTACAGGTGATGTGGTTCCTGAAATGTTTAATACCCGGGTTGCAGGATCCCAGTTCAGCGATTGCCGGTAAGGAGAAATATCCCACTCTGTAGCCAGCGGGTTATCGGTTATCTTGAGCTTATCAGAACTGATAGTGATATCCTGCAGTTCATTTGCCGGATCGCCGTCGCTTTCGATGGAAGATATTTTAACCTGGTTACCGCCGGAGATGGCAAGATAATCTGACCCATTGATATTCACAACCGACAGGGTTTGATCGTCAGTTGCCGGGTCGCCGGGATCACCTTTCTCGCCTTGTATGCCCTGCGGGCCGGTTTCACCTTCGGGTCCCTGTTCGCCTTCAGGACCCTGGGGACCTGCCGGACCAACGGGTCCCTGGGGACCGGGTTCGAGAGATTTCTTTGCAAAGAGAGCATACGGCACTGCCAAAAACTGCATAGTACCCATATCCATAAAATCATTCTCGAATTTTACCTCCACCTTCAGGAAGTGATAGGCCTCTTCCCAGTTAACCTGCGAAAGTTCACCGCAGAGAGCATTGCCTGTCGGCACACCCTGACCTATAATAAGTGAAAAGACGCCGAACCTGGAGGTAAACACGTCCTGATGAAGTTCCTGGTACACTATAGTTCCCAGCGGATCACTCTTTATAATTGAAAACTTGACGCTTATCTTCCTGTTGACAATCTCGTTGCCGTAATTATCCCTCGCAACAGCCTGGTAATGGATTCCCAGCGGTACATTATCCTGCGCAAAAATGCCTGCAGTGACTACTGAAATAACCATTAACAGAAAGTATCTTTTTATAACTCTTGAAGCCATAGCTTAAGGTTTATATTTTTTCAATCTTGAATGTACGGTTCATGAATCCGTCTTCACTTGAGATCCTTATCAGGTAAAAACCCCTGATAAAAGCATCCATATCATATTGTTCCTTATGCCAGAACTGGTTGATAAAAGTTAGTCTGTCGGTAAAAACTACTTTCCCGGTTATGTTGATAATATCGATCTTGAATGTTCTTCCGGATTCTCCGAACAACTCAACAGTGAGGAAATCAACTACAGGGTTGGGATAGACACTCGCTCCTGTTCCCTGAGGGACATCTTCATTTGAAAGCTTGATCCGGGGTTGCTGAAATCCCTGTGTAAATATATACCATGAACATTCCGCAACCTCCACTGCTGTCTCACCAACAGTCTGTGAAAAGCTTATTTTACTGTCATTTACTATTCCGGCAAGAGGAACAAGTACCTGGTGTGACAATTGTTGTGAAAAAACAGTTGTCCACGAAATAAGTAAACCGGGTATCAAAATCCTCAATGCTTTCATTATCTTAAAACCTTCGAAGGATGCCAAAAATAATCAAAATTTTGACAAATTAACAGTTTTTGTTGATAAATGTGTTAATAACTTCTTTGAAATTTTTATCTCTATAAGAAAATTTTTTCTTATAGCATGACTTTTTTGACTGGAATTTTTCACTGAATTTTATAATATTGGTGATTGAAGAGCACCATGCTGAAGCCATATCTTTATCATAATCTTACCGAGGCCGGCTGTGATGAGGCTGGCAGGGGCTGCCTGGCAGGTCCGGTCGTAGCTGCAGCTGTTATCATGCCAAAGTACTACGAACATCCGGTTCTGGATGATTCAAAGAGGCTTACGGCTAAACAAAGAGCCCTCCTGAAGGAAGATATAATAAAATCTGCATTAGCATGGAATGTGGCTTTTATTGACAATAAGGAAATAGATGAAATAAACATACTCAGGGCATCAATAAAAGCTATGCATCTGGCAATAGACGGACTTTCGTCAAAACCCGAGTTCCTGCTTATTGACGGTAACAGCTTCTTTCCGTATAAAAACATAAAACACAAGACAATAATAAAAGGTGACGGGCTTTATTCTCCAATAGCTGCTGCGTCGGTGCTTGCAAAAACTTTCCGGGATGAATTCATGGAAAAAATTCATTATGAATACCCCGATTACGGCTGGAACAGGAATAAAGGCTATGCAACAGCCCTCCACAGAAAATCTATCCTGGAACATGGTATAACCCCTTATCACAGAAAATCATTTGCGCTTTATAATACACAAATGACATTTGCTTTTTAGCATCCCCTTATTCCGATTAAAAAGTTATATTTGCCGTCTGACTGAAACTAATCGTAAAATAACTATCATGAAAAAAGTAATTTCTGTTCTGATTTTCCTTCTTTTCTGTTTTGGATTTAAAGCCAGGGCTGATGAAGGAATGTGGCTGCTGCCACTTATTGAGAAACTTAATATGGGCACGATGACTGAGCTTGGACTAAAACTTTCTGCTGAAGATATTTACAGTCTGAACAAAGCCAGTATAAAAGATGCTGTCGTTATTTTTGGCGGAGGATGTACAGGCGAGATAGTTTCATCGCAAGGACTTATTTTAACCAACCATCACTGCGGGTATGATCTTATTCAGTCACACAGTTCCGTGGATCATGATTACCTGAGAGATGGATTCTGGGCAATGAATAAGGAAGAGGAGCTCCCTAATCCGGGACTGCGTGTTATTTTCCTGCTAAGTATAGAAGAAGTTACCGATCAGGTACTTGCAAATGTCAATTCTGACATGAGCGAGGCTGACAGAACAATAGCAATAAATGAAGCCAGGAGTGCCATTGAGGATAAAGCAGGCGAAGGGAATAATTACAGGACTTCCGTATCATCTTTCTATGGTGGAAATTATTTCTATCTGCTTGTTTATGAAATATATAACGATGTTAGGCTGGTTGGAGCGCCTCCATCATCAATAGGAAAATACGGCGATGATACAGATAACTGGGAATGGCCGCGTCATACAGGCGATTTCAGCGTGTTCCGTGTCTATTCCGGTCCCGACGGGAAACCTGCTCCCTATTCTGAGGATAATATCCCTCTCAATCCGAAATACTGGCTGCCTGTCTCCCTGAAAGATCTGAACAAAGATGATTTTGCCATGATACTCGGATACCCTGGAAGAACACAAAGATATTACACATCATATGAGGTTAATGAGATCCTGAACATTACAAATCCCAACAGGGTAAAAATACGCGGAATCAAGCAGGAGATATGGCTCGCTGATATGCTTGCCGAACAAAAAGTTGATATCCAGTACGCTTCAAAATATTCCCGCTCTTCAAATTACTGGAAATATTCCATAGGACAGAATAATCAGCTTAAGAACCTCAACGTGATTGAAAAGAAACAACAGATAGAAGATCAGTTCAACAAGTGGGTTAATGAGGATGAAGGGCGCCAAGCAAAATATGGAAATGCGCTGAACCTTATCAAATCTTCAATTGAGGGACGGACTGAATATCAGAATGCCTTCCAGTACCTGAACGAATGTATCCAGGGCTGTGAGTTGCTGACCTTTAGCCGTTTAACCGGAAGACTCATGGAAGCACTGAGGTCAGGAGAGCAGCAGAAGATAACTGAAACTGCAAGTGGGCTCAAACAGAATATCGGTGAAATATACAAGGACTATAACCCTCCCACAGACCTCAAATCAACAAAGGCAATGCTTAAACTTTACGGGGAGGATGTACCTGCACAATTTATTCCTGATTTCTATACAGAAGTTATAGACAAGAAATTTAAAGGAAACATCGATAAGTTTGTAGACAAAATGTTTGCAAAATCGATATTTGCCAGCGAGGCAAAGCTGACAGCTTTTCTTGATAATCCCGACCTTAAAACTCTTGAAAAAGATCCTGCTGTTACTACTTTCTCCTCTCTAAGCATGGTAGGCCGCAGTGTTTCAGATGAGCTTGACAAGTTCACCCCCGATCTGCAAAAAGGACAGAGGTTATGGGTAGCCGCTATGCTCGAAATGACACCGGAAAAAATACATTATCCCGATGCAAACTCCACTATGCGTCTGACTTACGGAACGGTACAGGATTATGATCCCAGGGATGCTGTAACCTATAAATACTATACCACACTTGAGGGTGTGATTGAAAAATACAAACCGGGTGATTATGAGTTTGATCTGCCGCAACGTCTTATCGATCTCTATAATAAAAAAGAATACGGAAGATATGCATCCTCGAAAGGATATATGCCGGTATGTTTCCTTACGACCAACGATATCACAGGAGGTAATTCAGGCAGCCCGGTACTTAATGCCGACGGTGAGCTTATAGGTCTGGCTTTCGACGGCAACTGGGAAGCTATGAGCGGCGATGTTGCTTATGAGCCTGAGATTCAGAGAACTATAGCTGTAGATATTAGATATGTTCTCTGGATAATGGATGTCTATGCGGGGGCCGGGCACCTGGTTAATGAGATGACTATAGTGGAGTAAGTAACTGCACCAAAATTCAACAGCCGGATCCTTAAGAAAATATTCGGAGTTATTCTTCTTTCGATCGCCGTTAAGTTATTTATTACCAATACAGGTATTGTTCTGCCTCATGGCATATAAAGTGACAATATATACTGATGGAGCCGCCAGGGGAAACCCCGGTCCGGGCGGTTATGGCGTTGTACTTATTTCAGGAAAACACAGGCTCCAAAAATCAGAAGGGTACAGTCTCACTACCAACAACCGCATGGAACTAATGGCAGTCATCGCAGGTTTGGAGGCACTTAAAAAACCAGGTTCAGATGTGACTGTATACACTGATTCGCGATATGTTGCTGATGCTGTGGAAAAGGGATGGGTGTTCCAGTGGGAGTCGAAATTTTTTAAGAAGAAAAAAAATTCTGACCTCTGGATGAGGTTCCTTAAGGTTTATCGCAATCATAAAGTAAGATTTATCTGGATAAAAGGACACTCGAGCAATAAGGAAAATGAACTTTGCGACAGTATGGCCGTGGAAGCATCGGGGCAAAAAGATCTGCTGGAAGATCCGGGTTATTACTCTGATACTGAAGAAAATGAATTATTCTAAGCTTCAAGTTTATAATTTTTTTTTGCCATTAAAAATAATTGGTGCATTTTTGTAAAAATGCCTGCATATGCAAAATCTTTATATTGAGCAGACACTCACAACGCCTGAAATTAATTTCTCACCGGCAGAGAATATTTTTCTGATACGGGGTACATCCTCGCCTGAAGATGTCCGTGCATTATATTACCCTGTCATTGACTGGATAAAAATATTTATTGATGACCTTCTTGGTGGAGAGTATAAGCATTTCAACAAAAAAAATCCACTGAAGTTCCGGATCGACATGTCATATTTCAATTCATCATCCGCAAAGTTCTTCTACGATATTTTCTGTGAGTTTAAAAGAGTATCTTCTTCAGATATCCCTGTGGATGTTGAATGGTATTATGATGAGGAGGATATTGACATGAAAGAGGCAGGGGCCGACATTGCACAGTTATCAGAGATGAAATTCACCTATATCCCGAAACCAAGAGAAAAATAATGAGAGGGCAGAAGGAACTCTACAATCTCCTTGACCAGCTTTCAATAAAATACGATTATGATGAGCATCTCCCGGTTGCTACGATTGATGATGCAATCAAACACTGGAAAGATTATAATTCAGGAAGATGCAAAAATATCTTTTTCCGCAATCACAAGGGTAACCGTCATTATCTTGTGATCCTTGAATATCTCCGGCAGCTCGACATTCACGATCTTGAAAAACGTCTTAAACAGGGCAAGCTGACTTTTGCATCCGATAAAAGGTTGAAGAAATATATTGGCGTTGAGCCTGGATCAGTTTCTCCTTTTGGATTGATAAATGATGAGACACATCATGTTCATCTTTTCATAGATGAAAAGCTTAACGAATATGACCGCCTCGCCTTTCATCCTAACATTAATACTGCCACGCTTGTAATATCAAGATCCGATTTCCTGAGGTTCCTCGAACACGTGGGTAATTCCTATGAGTTTATCAAACTCTATGATTAATCATATATTTAAATCATACCACCTCCCTTTTAATATATTGTATACCAATAATTACCCCTCCTTTTGCAAAAGGAGGGGTGTCCCTGACATTTATAGTCAGGGACGGGGTGGTTATTTTTTCTTATAAACAGGTTGCTTCCACTCCTCCATTGGTTCATATTTGCTGAGGCTGGCCCAGAGGATACCTCTCTTCTGAATTTCAAGTGCTTCAGGTACATTGAAATCGGAAGCTACATGCCCGAGTGAAGAATAAAATACCCTCCCTTTACCATAGACCTTTTTCCATACAACAGGTACGACATTCCCGCCTATCCATGAAGCATTCTGGTCGGTAAATGTGGTTGTTGCCAGGACCTTGACATTGGGATCTACATGTACATAATACTGTTCGGAATGCATATCAAAATCGGAAAGACCTTCTGTTACGGGGTCCTTATGATCAGTTATGTTTACCGTATAATCAATAACACCTCCGGGATGAGCCACCCATTGACCGCCGACCATGAACTGGTATTCGGTATTGTTTCTGAATGAATCACCAAGTCCGCCATGCCAGCCTGCCAGTCCAACTCCGCTTTTAACTGCCTCAAGCAGAGCCCTTTCCTGCGGCCCCTCAATTGTACCCATGGTCCAGACCTGGATAATCAAGTCAAAATCACTCTTAAGGTCTAGTTCAGTATATGAATTCAGGGTATCTGATACAATCACTTTCGCACCCTCTGATTCCATCCATGGAACAAAAATATCCCGGCATTTATCCGGTTCATGTCCCATCCATCCACCCCAGACGAACAGGGCTTTCTTACCTTTGAGTGGAGAATCACTTCCGGCAAATATATTCCGCCCATATAACGATGGAGTTAAAAGCATTGCAGTGCCTGCTACAGCACTCCTTGAAATAAATAATCTGCGTGTAATCATCGATAAAAAATTTTAGCGTAAGATACAAATTTAATATTATCAGTATTCAACTAATACTATGAGATTCCTCACTTCGCCCGGAAAGAAGTGAAGCGAAAAACCTCTTTAATGTTAACAAAAATAATATTAATAAACAAAATCATAGGGTTAAAATACCTTTAGGATGTCTTAGTTAATGAACTGATTATGGGGACTGCTTTATTTATAATCTTTCTAAAATTGAAAATAATTGCATCAAATCAACTTCTCGTACGTCCTTATTCTGAAACCAAACGACAACTGAAACAAACCATGAAAAGATTTTTGATTGCATTTTTAAATATTTTTTTAATTATCCCCTTTATTTCCGGCCAGACTCAGGATCTGCCCAAGAAACAATATAAAACAGCACATATTACTGATGCTCCTGCAATAGATGGTATTCTTGATGAGGATACATGGAATGAAGGAGAATGGATTGATGATTTCACACAAAATGAACCTTATAACGGACGACCGGCATCACAAAGAACCGAATTTAAGATTCTTTTCGATGATGATAACATTTTTGTTGCGATCAAAAATTTTGATACGGATCCCGACAGTATAATAAATCGCCTGACTCGCAGGGACCAGGTCGATGGTGACATTTCGGGAGTTATTTTTGACAGTTTTCATGATCTGAGAACAGGATTCTTTTTCGGTGTAAGTTCAGCAGGTGTTAAATTTGATATCCTGTTCAGTGAAGATGGCCAGAATGAGGATGAATCGTGGGATCCCAACTGGTGGGTAAAAGCCACAGTAAATGCCGAGGGATGGATCGCCGAAATGAAGATACCATTCAGTCAGGTTCGTTTTGATAAAAATTCAGGTGATGTATGGGGTCTCCAGGTTGCCAGGATCATTTACAGGAGGAACGAAACTGATTTCTGGCAGCATGTCCCGGCCGATGCACCAGGATTTATTCATATTATGGGAGAAATGACGGGTCTTGATGGCATAGAGCCGAGGAAAATATTTGATGTCACACCATATGGCGTGGCCAGGGTTGAAACTTTTGAAGAAGATCCGGGAAATCCATTCCCGTACCTGGAATCAGGCAGAAGACCCGGACTTAACGCAGGTCTTGATGCCAAGATAGGGATCACCAACAATATGACCATGGACCTGACCATCAATCCCGATTTCGGGCAGGTGGAAGCTGACCCGTCAGAGGTTAACCTGACCGCTTATGAGACTTTCTTCTCAGAGAAAAGACCCTTCTTCATTGAAGGAAATAATATCACAAATTTCAATATCGGCCTTGGAGACGGTAACCAGGGAAACGATAACTTGTTCTATTCCAGAAGAATAGGACGACAGCCGTCGGGTTATCCCAGCCTGGGTGATCAGGAATATGCCGACGTGCCGACATTTACAACAATACTGGGGGCAGCCAAACTCACAGGAAAAACAAAGAATGGATTATCACTTGGATTTGTCGAAGGTGTTACCGGCGGAGCGTGGGCCGCAATAAGAGATTCCGCATCAGGTTCTGCCATCAGACATGAACTGGTTGAACCTATGACCAATTATTTCATCGGAAGGGTGCAGAGAGATTTCAAAGAAGGGAACACCCTCCTTGGAGCTATTTTTACAAGCACCAACAGGGATGTCGACGACAATCTTGCAA
The DNA here is from genome assembly GCA_964638955.1 of uncultured Rikenellaceae bacterium. GTDB lineage: Bacteria > Bacteroidota > Bacteroidia > Bacteroidales > VadinHA17 > LD21. The sequence goes on from CAZWZQ010000018.1 coordinate 55,103, forward strand.
GCTTCATGCATAAATCAGCATACTCAGGAGGAATAGATTTTACCCAGTATTTTAAGGAAAAAAGCTGGTCGTTCAACCTGAATACAGCATTCAGTCAGGTGAATGGTACTAAAGATGCCATCGCACTTACACAATTATCATCGGCCCGGTATTACCAGAGGCCCGATAATGATTATACTGAATTTGACCCGGAACGCACTTCCCTCTTCGGATCGGGTGGAAGAATGCAGGTAATGAAACTTAGCGGCCATTTAAATATCCTCGGATGCATCAAATGGAAGACCCCGGGATTTGAAGTAAACGATCTTGGATATATGCAACAGGCAGACCAGATGCTTTCGGTTATCTGGGCAGGATATAATGTATGGGATCCCAAAGGAATATATCAGAGATGGAACTTGAACGGTGATTTATACCTCGTTAATAATTTTGGAGGTGATATAATCGGTAAAGGCTTTGAATGGAACGGAAGCATGACCTTCAAAAATTACTGGAGTGCATGGACGGGAGGTAATCTGGATATTTCCTCATTAACAACAGGAATGCTCCGCGGAGGACCCATAATGAAGTTCCCCACAAATATTAACGCACGGATGGGATTCTCCACTGATTACCGTAAAAAACTCGTTTTCGAATATTTTATCAATGGATCCACAGGTTTCGAAAAAAATTCAAGAAGTATGTACACCGAAGTGGAAATGTCTTATAAGCCAACTAATTATATTTCTTTCTATATCAGCCCCGGTTTCAGCCAGTCATTCAGCGAACTTCAGTATGTTGGTGTGAGAAGCTTTGACGGTGAAGACAGGTATATCTTTGCATCAATCGACAGGAAAACATTAAGCGCTTCCCTGAGAGTCAACTTCAACCTGAGTCCTGATCTGACCCTGCAGTACTGGGGTCAACCCTATATTGCATCAGGAAAATATTATGATCATAAATATATTACAAGCCCGCTGGCCGATGAATACAGAGACAGGTTCCATACGTTCACCACAGAAGAGATACATCCCGTTGATGGCTATTACGAGATAGATGAAGATACCGACGGTGATATTGACTATTCTTTCGGAAACAGTGATTTCAATTACCAGTTCTTCCTCTCAAACCTGGTGATCAGGTGGGAATATAATCCCGGCTCATCAGTATATCTTGTATGGAGCCAGTCACGAAATTTCTTCAACCAGTCTGGTAAACTTGATTATTTCAACGATCTTGGTGACTTGTTCAACAGGGACAATAATATACCTCATAATGTTTTTCTGGTTAAGTTCAGTTACCGGTTTGGTTTGAAATAAAATTCAGATTAATAGCATGAGGTTAAGAGGCTGCTCGGGGGGCAGCCTTTTTTATGAAGAGGAGACTAAACAGTGTAACTCTGTGTTTTTACTCCGTGTTACCCGTGGTTAAAAAAGATAAAAGAAACAAGATAAAAGATCTGTCATTATAGCTTGTAGAGATAATACTTTTACCTTTATTTGCAGAAGTCATTAATTATTAGAGTATATGAAATATTATTTCTTACTTCTTGGATTGCTTATAACTATCAACCTTTCAGCCCAGGATAAACCTGCCTATAAGATATTTACCGGTAAAGGTAAAAAAGCAGATTATGGAGATATTCTGAAAAAAGCTTCAAAAGCCGATGTTGTCTTTTTTGGAGAACTTCATGATAATCCCATCGCGCACTGGCTGGAACTGGAAATAACAAAAGATCTTTACAAAGAAAAAGGAAAGAGTCTTGTACTTGCAACCGAAATGTTTGAAACTGATAATCAGTTGCTTATAGATGAGTATTTTTCAGGGATAATCAAAGAATCCTCATTTGAAAGTGAAGTAAGATTATGGAAGAATTATAAAACAGATTACAAACCATTGCTTGATTTTGCAAGGGACAGCGGATTGAAGTTCATAGCCTCCAACATACCGAGGAGGTATGCCTCGGCGGTTAACTCAGGAGGTTTCGAAGCACTTGAGAATGTCTCTCCCGAAGGACTTGAATATATTGCTCCTTTACCTGTTGAATATGATCCTGAATTGCTATGTTATAAAAATATGATGTCGATGGGAGGAGGCGCCATGGGACATGCAACCGAAAACCTTCCTAAGGCCCAGGCCATAAAAGATGCCACCATGGCAAATTCCATTGTAAATAACAGGCAGGAAGAGGAAACAGTAATACACTATAACGGCAGTTATCACTCCGACCGTTATATGGGAATAATCTGGTACCTGAATAAATACTCTCCCGGATTAAAGATCACGACCATTACCACAATTCTGCAGGATGATATTAAAAAAATAGATGAAGACAACCTGGGACTTGCTGATTTTGTAATTGTTGTTCCCTCATCAATGACCAGGACATATAAGTAACGGTAAAACGGTACAGCGGTATAACGATACAGCGGTGCAGCGGTGTGACGGCATAATAAATCCCCTCTCTACTGTGTAAAGAGGGGGATAAGATATTTCCAGAATGTGTCAGGATTAATAATAACCTGTTCACTCTCAGAGTATGATTCTTTAAACGTTTTTGGAAAAGAGGTCTTCTTCTTTATATTGTACTTACACTCAAATGCAGTAAGCTTACCTTCCGATTCTTCCAGAAAATCAATTTCTTCTCTCTGATACGTTCTCCAGAAGTAAGTATTTATCATCTTCCTGTGGTTATTGTTATATTTCACCCGTTCAAGAATAAAGAAATTTTCCCATAATCCACCTGTATCAATACGCAGATCCATTTGATTGAAATTCCGGATTATCGAGTTACGTATTCCAAGGTCATGAAAATAGATCTTCATCCCTTTTCCGATTTCATTACGAAGGTTTCGGCTGAAGGATGAAAGCCTGAAGATCACAAATGTTTTTTCAAGGAGCTCTATATATTTTTTAATTGTATGCACGTTTTCGCCGAGCATATTTGCCAGGTTATTGAGTGAGACCTCATTGCCGAGCTGGAGTGCAGTTGCCCTGACAAGATCCCTGATGAGATCTGACCTGCGAAGGTTTTCAAACATCAGAAGATCTTTATACAGGTAATTTACTGAGAGGTTATCAAGTTCCTCTATTGCCTCTTCATCAGATTTGTCAAAGACTTCCGGATATAGCCCGAACCGCATGATTGAGTCTGTCGATGACCTTAGTGTAAGTAGATCTTTTACATGGAGTAATTCTTCGAAAGAGAAAGGAAAAAGATGGAATAATCTCGACCTTCCCGTAAGAGGTTCAGCGATTTTGTTAATAAGATCAAACCCGGATGATCCGGTTACAATAAGCTGTAAATCAGGGAATGTATCTGCCAGTACCTTTAGTACAAATCCTATATTCATTATGTGCTGGGCTTCGTCAAGTACGGCAATTCTTGTTTTCTTCCCCAGGTATGAAATCAGAAGATCGGTATTTGTTGTTTCGAGTGCATCCTGGTTTTGACCAAGTTCGCAGTTGATATACTTAGAGTCCTTATATGAAGAGATTATCTGTTTAGCAAGCGTTGTTTTCCCGACCCTGCGTGCACCGTATATAACTATTACTTTCCCTTTGAACAGGGCTTTTTCTATCGGTTTCTGAAGTGTTCTTGTGATCATAATTCATGAACTTAATTTCACAAATTTAAATATATTTATGAAATATACTTCAATTATTTATTGAATTTTTACTATGATTAACATATATTGTATAGCGATGCAACGTTGTGACGGCATAATAAATCCCCCCTTGAGGGGGGCAGGGGGGTATATTTTAAATGGTTGAAGAAGTTTAAGGGAGTTGAATCTTATAAAATCCCCTCCTGGCTTTGCTCACTGAAGTCCCGAGTCCTCGGGACGAAGGTGAGGAGGGGCTAGGGGTGGGTTATTCAAGCGAAGAGCTCAGGGCTCAGAGCAAATGGCTTTATGGAATAAACAGTGTGGCTCCGTGATAAACTCCGTGGTTAAATTTTTACACAGAGATCCACAAAGAAAAAGCACCTTTTACTTTTAACTTTATGAACTTTTAGGACTTTCAGACTTAATTAATCCTTTACACAACGAACAGAGTAACCACTCTTCTTATTGAAGTTATATCTACCTGTATGCCCGCTATCGTATCCCAGGAGCCGGTACCAGGCATTTGGTGCTGAGTATTCCGTCGAAGACCACCAGTAACCGTACTCACCAATGAGGTCGAATGTACCATTGCTGCTACGGTATCCGCCCGGAAGAGTTGTAAATCCAGTTTCATTGGTTGCTCCCGTATTTGGACTTGTCCAATGTGTAATTCCGGTTTCTTTCAGTTTACCGCCTGCAACACTTTCACCACCCAGATAAGTTGTCAGTGTTGTCCACTCTGCATCAGATGCCACATGCCATCCTGCAGGACATACATTTCGGACATCAACTGTGGTATACCAGTTATAAAGAGCTCCATAAATATCCTTATATGTTCCTTCATCATTATCATACCAGCAATAAGCTGCGGTTGTTAAAGCTTCCCACTCAGTATTATCAGTGATATTCGCAATAATATCACCATTATTATAATGGGTTGTTTTTAAATTCTCCTGTATCCAATCCTGGGTACCTATTGTAATAATATTATAATTATTTCCATCATAATCTGACACTGTTGGTAGTGTTGCATTTGTTGTAAATGATGCATCATCTCCATAGCTTGTCCCTCCCGTACTTACTGCCCTAACCCTGAAGTGATAAGTGGTTCCTTCACTTAACCCGGTAACACCTGCACTGACTGCAGTTGATGTACTACCTGTTACCGGACTTTCGTCAGCTGTGACCTCAGTACCATAAGATGTTGTTAATCCATATTCAAAAGTTACTGTTGTGGATAGATCATTGGCATTTACTGTTCCATTAAGAGTTGCCGATGTCGATGCCACTGCTGTTGCCGATTCAGTTGTTGCAACTGGCAATGAAAGAGTGGTAAATATTATATCTTCTCCATAAGTTGTTCCGCCTGAACTCATTGCCTTTATCCTGCAATGATATGTTGTCCCCGGAGTTAATGATGTTAGATCTGCACTTACATTAACCGGTATCGAGCCGGATACAGGACTTTGAATTGCATCAACAGATGATCCATAAGAGGTTGTTTTACCATATTCAAAACTAACTGTAGTACTTGTTCCATTTGGATTCACAATACCATTTAAAGTTGCTGTGGTCGATGAAACGGAAGTTTCTGTTTCAGTTTGCGTCAGAGGCAATTCTCCTTTAACACAACGCACAGAGAACCCATTCGTCTTATAGTTGTTGTAACTGTAAACACCGCTGAGATCGTAGTTCATGTACCGATACCAGGCATATGTAGATGAGTACTCTGTAGAAGACCACCAGTTACCGTCTTCCCCAATGACATAGAATTCACCAGTGCCAAAACGTGTGCCACCCGGAAGGGCCGTAAAACCTGTTTCATTGGTTGCGTCATTATTAGGGCTTACCCAATGAGATGTGCCGGTTTCTTTTAGTTTACCTCCTGCAACACTTTCTCCTCCAAGATAATTTGTTAAAGTGGTCCATTCAGAATCAGTCGGTACATGCCATCCAATGGGACAAATATTTCTGACATCAACTGTGGTATACCAGTTATAAAGTGCCCCATATGTATCTTTATATGTTGCAGGATCATTATTATACCAGCTGTATGCTCCTGAAGTTGATTCCCACCATGCAGTATTGTCGGTTATATTTGGTATTTCATCACCATTACTGTAATGCGTTGTTTTAAGATCCTCCTGTATCCAATCCTGTGTGCCTATTGTAATAATGTTATATTCATTGTCGTCATAATCCGAAACTGTCGGAAAAAGAGATAAGGTGATGAATTCCATATCATCACCATAAGTTGTTCCTCCTGTGCTTACTGCCTTAGTCCTGTAATGATATGTTGTTCCGGCATCTAACCCTGTTATCCCGGCGCTGACTGAAGTTGCTGTGGTACCTGTAACCGGACTCTGTTTAGCTGAAACTTCCGTTCCATAAGATGTCGTCAAGCCATATTCAAAAGTGACTGCTGTGGACAGATCATTAGCATTTACCGTACCTTCAAGTGTTGCTGAAGTTGCTGTTA
>CAZWZQ010000019.1:0-61109 GCA_964638955.1 uncultured Rikenellaceae bacterium
GGTTGAGCCGGGACAGATTGTCAGGAAGGGAGAAATCCTTATGATCCTTGATGCCATGAAGATGCAAAATCAGATTAAATGCATGATGGACGGAATAGTAAAAAATGTACTGGTAAAAAAAGGCGACAGAGTGTCAAAAGGAATTGTCCTGCTCGAAATGGAATGAGGTTATAGAGTTCCCTCAAAGACTAAAAACTCTTTCAGCTTATCAGGAATTTTGGATTTCCTCTTATAAATTCCGTAGACAGAAGATCCGCTTCCTGTCATGGAGCAATAGACTGCTCCCATTTTGTACAGGGAATTTTTCAGTTCACCCACCTGCGGGTAAACCTTGAAAACGAAATCTTCAAAATCATTTACAATGTATTTCTGCCAGTCGGATATCTTATGGGAAAATAATTCTTCAAGACTGGTCTCCGGTTTCGATGGATGGCAATTGTGATAAGCCTCCCTGGTACTAATATGAAATCCAGGATTAATAAGGATAAGATGATATCCTTCCAGAAGATTTTTAACCGGTTTTAATATCTCACCGCGTCCTGTTGCAAATGAGGGTACAGGGTTCAGGAAAAAAGGGCAGTCACTTCCTGCTTCCAGGGCTATTGTTTTAAGTTCGGTTTCACTTACAGGAAATTTGAAACGTCTTATTATGCTCTTTAAAATACAGGCAGCATCGGAAGAGCCCCCGCCCAGTCCGGCCCCCGAAGGAATTACTTTGTGCAGATGTATTTTGAGCATGGGAACGGGATAGCTTGTCCTTAATCTTTTAACTGCCTTGATGATAAGATTTTTTTCAGGTCGTGTTTTTATATCGATACCCGAAACCACCAGTTCATCTTCCCTGGCTTTTCCGGATATTGTTACAAATTCGAGAGCATCAGATAACGGGATAGGATAGAATATAGTTTCTATATCATGGAAGCCATCGGAACGCTTTCCAACAACTTTTAACCCAATGTTGATCTTTGCTTTCGGAAAAGAAATCATCCTGTAAAATTATCATTAGGTTTTGAATTTGATGTTAATGATATTTTTTTTTAGCTTTTCAACAAGTTTTTAACACATTTATGTTTGTAATAAACCTGATATCCTGCATTTATAAAACTTGCTAATTCATACCTTTGAAACTGCCGGTAAGACTATTTGGCTACAGGGTAATTATCAATCAATCAGCAATATAACATTAATGGCAAAACAAACAACGGGTAGCAGAAAAAATATTGTGTCATTACCTGATCTTGGGAAGGTTCCGCCACAGGCTATAGATATGGAGGAGGCTGTCCTTGGAGCAATAATGCTTGAAAAGGAGGCTGTAATAACCATACTTGACATTCTTAAACCTGAGAGTTTTTATAAGGATGCACATAAAAAGATCTTCAAGGCAATCTCTGACCTTTCATTGCGGGAGTATCCTGTTGATCTTTATACTGTCACTGAAGAACTTCGTAATCACCATGAGCTTGAAAGTGTTGGAGGACCAGTTTATCTCACCCAGCTTACTTCGAAGGTTGTTTCCGCAGCCAATGTTGACTATCATGCACGTATAGTAGCTCAGAAATATATTCAACGTGAACTGATCAGGGTCTCTACGGAAATCCAGTCAAGATCCTTCGATGACTCTATAGATGTTACCGATCTTTTAGATTATTCCGAAAATGCCCTGTTCCAGATTGCCGAAGGCAACATCAAGCGCGAAGTATCTCCCATTAATATGGTTATTAAAGAGGCCATAAAGGAGATTGAAGAGGCTGGCAAAAGAGAAGACGCACTGGTTGGTATTCCTTCGGGTTTTACAAAACTTGACAGGTTGACATCCGGATGGCAAAAGTCAGAACTTATCATCATTGCCGCCCGTCCCTCAATGGGGAAGACAGCACTGGCACTTTCAATGGCAAGGAATATGTCAATTGATCACGGGAAAAAAGTAGCAATATTCTCGTGTGAAATGTCTTCTATTCAGCTTGTTAACAGGTTTATAATTGCAGAAACCGATATTCGGGGAGACAAGATCAGGAATGGCCGTCTTTCGGAAGAGGAGTGGAAACATTTGGATACCAGGATCAAGAAGCTTGTTCAGGCTCCTATATTCATTGATGATACACCGGCCATTTCAATATTTGAATTAAGGGCAAAATGCCGCCGCCTAATGGCTCAACATAAGCTCGATATTGTTGTCGTTGATTACCTTCAGCTTATGTCAGGGCCTGAAGATGCAGGCAGCCGTGAACAGGAAGTGAGTAGTATATCGCGATCGCTGAAAAGTATTGCCAAGGAGCTGAATGTCCCGATTATTGCACTTTCTCAGCTTAACAGGTCGGTTGAAATGAGAGGCGGCACAAAACGTCCCCTCCTGTCTGACCTGCGCGAATCGGGTGCTATTGAACAGGATGCCGACATGGTGGTTTTTATACACCGTCAGGAAAAATTCGGAATTCCGACATTTGATGACGGCTCATCAACAAAAGGAATAGCCGAGATAATTCTTGCCAAGAACCGTAACGGTCCTGTTGATGATGTTAAACTGAGATTCAGAGAGGAGAAGGCTCAGTTTATTGATATTGATGATTTTGATATTGATAATGTACCGGAACCTGGTGGTACACAGAGTATAACGCTGGGATCAAAGATGAATCATGATAACTTCAGAAGCTCCGGCGGGAGCTTTGACCAGGAGTATGATAATCACGACGAACCTCCCTTTGCTTAAACCCTAATCCAGTCGCAATACAAGCCTTACACCTATGCTTTCATAGGTCAGGTTTTTAAATCCGGTATATACTCCAAGTTCTCCCACCAGGAATAACTCTGTAATACTGTATCCTATTTCAGTATAACTCTTGTGAAATTCAGATCCCAGCCATGAGAGGCTCAGGTTTTCACGCATCAGTGTTTTACTGAGGCCGGGGAGGTACTTAAGCAGAAAGTATGGTGTAGTATACTTTATATGAACCTCACCAAAGAATTCAGGAGTGCTCAGTGAATAATAGTCAGACAGTCTGAAAGCATCCTGGTAATCATTAATCAGTACAGGCAGTGGTTGTGCATTGAAATGAAAGAAATCATACCATGTAAGATGTTTCTTATTAATAAATCCGCCCGTCCTTACTCTCCACCTGAACTCGCTGAAGGCACCCATATCATGCTCTTTAGACACCTCGAACCTGATCATGTCAAAATGTTTATACCTGTCTGTAAGCTCAGTGAACTCATTGATCCCGTGTTTCCACATGAGATTAAAGGTAGGCCAGTCGGAACCCCATGGTATTTTGGCATCGTTAATTATTCTGTACTTCTGTCTTGGAGTATAACTGACACTTGTTACAAATTCAAAATGCTTCTGGTCTCCCAAAGCGTACATACTATCTGCATCTGCAGATAAATAGAAATTATCAGGTATGTTATCCGAATACTCAGCTGTTGAATTGACTAATGCAAATGAGGTATTATTTTCGAGTACTCTCCTGTCATCATATTCAGCAGTCAGTTCAAGATAAGTTCCGATTGAGATCCGGCTCCTGTGGCCAAGAGCAAAGTATCTGTTTTCGAATAGCTTAAGGTAATTCTTTTCAAAGAACAGGGATGTTACGGAATTTAAAAATGAATTAATGCTTCCACCTGTTCCGATATCCCTGCTGGTCATTCCGGCCCTGAAAAAAAACTGCTTTTGCCTCACCCTGTCATAAGAAAAGTTACCGTTTAGTCTCCATAAAAGTTGCTCACGGCTGAATGCATAACGAATATCAGGATAAAATGAAAGTGATGTATTGTTTTTCCATCTCTTTGAGATACTGAAATCTATTCCATGTACAAAACCATCAACCGTATTGAAACTAAAATTATTAAGATCAAGAAGTCCTCCGAATCTGAAGCTGAATCCTGTAGTGTCGGACCATGTATGGCCGAAACTGATATCATTAAGAGTTCTGATGAATTTGTTTTTTTTCTTTGGCCTGGCACCGGGAATAGTGTCCTGTTTCATTTCCCTGACCGATGACTCCATCTTTATGCTGTCACGGATCCTTATACTCTTCATCTCAATGTCGGAAAGTGGAATGGGTCTTATCTCTGCCCAGTATGTACTGTCTTTTTGGTCTGCGTCTTCTTCAACAGTAGTTATTATCTTATCCTTTATTTCCAGGTTGTTTTTGGTACTGTCAGGCAGTGTTTCTTCGGATTCCTTTTCCATTAGACGGGACAGCCTGACCATATCACGGTTTGACAGTTCATCTTTATCAAGTATCTCTTCAATCTTCTCCTGGTTTTTGGTTACAGGCAGATCCTTTTGAGGCTGTGCGGTAACTGGTTTTCCGAAATAATTTACATCAACAGATTCAGGTTTCCTGAGTGAATTATTTGGTATGACTTCATTGTATTTGACTGAACTGCCATAGCTTGCATCAGCCCTGATACCTATTATTTTAAGATTGACATTAAACTTGTGGCTTACTGGCATCCATATATCATCCTGAACAGGTATATAGAGTTGCTGAACATTTATTGTGCCGGCAATATTTTCATTAGTGAGATCAACACTGTAAAGACACCAGAGATCTTCAATGATATAGATAATTCCTTCAAAGAGCTGCTGGCTTTTACGTTTCGGAGTAACCTTTATCTTATTGACTGTTATATTTCCCTGGGGTGTTGCTCCCAGGTATTTGAAATTATAGTGTGAAAAGGCCTGGGGAGACAGAGGTGATATTGCAAGGTCAGCTATTATCGGCTGATAGAAACTTGCATTGATGATATCCATTGGTGATATATCATCCCCCTCATCGGGGAAAGTACTGTTTATTGAAATAACCTTCTGGACATAATTGTCAGGTGCGGTGAATTCAATCTCATTGTATGATTCCATCATAAAGGCATCACCCTCCTTGATGGTTACGGAGGTGGTTGTTGATCCGCTCTCATCCTGTGTTTCCAGTTTCATTGCTTTCTGTATGAGCTTGGGGATCTTATTAATAACAAGATTCCCTTTAAGGTAAACATCTGCCTTATAATAACTTATGTTATTAAGATAGTATGGAGCCATACCAATGGCCTTTCTCATTATACCGTACGCCGGGTCCTCCCCGGTGGCGGTTATTCTCACCTCAGGTATTTCATAGTACTGTAAGGGAAGCGTTACATTCCTGGTAATGGTTTGATCGTAAATTGTGATATTGAAGAAAACCGGTGAAAATCCGAGACTCTGATATGTTACCATATATTTGCCAGCCGGTAGTTTTAATTCGTAATCCCCTTTTGTATTGGCCGTAGTTCCCTGTTTCAGCTCCTGGATATATACTGTCGCATACTGAATTGGCTCACCTGATTGACTGGTTATCGTCCCTTTTAGTATCTGAGCGGAAATAAAACAGGGAAACTGTATAAACAGGATTATCAGAATAATTGATCGTCTCATAACAGGTTATTCTTTCTTCCCGGCAACAATGATAACTATTTCTCCTTTTGGAGCAGTTTTTTTGTAATGTTCTGAAAGATACGACAATGAGCCTCTCATGTTTTCCTCAAAAACTTTGCTCAGCTCTCTTGATACACAGGCCTCCCGGTCATGGCCGAAATGTGAAGCCATATCATCGAGAGTCCTTACGAGCCGGAAGGGAGATTCATAAAAAACCATTGTACGTGTCTCTTTCTCAAGATCTGTCAGCCTTTTTACCCTGCCCTTCTTATGAGGCAGAAAGGCCTCAAAGCAGAAACGTTCACAGGGCAGACCGGAATTCACCAGAGCAGGTATCAATGCTGTCGGCCCCGGCAGAGTTTCAACAGGGATACCCTTCTCCAGACACGTTCTTACAAGCAAAAACCCCGGATCAGATATCCCCGGCGTACCGGCATCAGATATAAGGGCTGTTGTAGTACCCGAAAGGATCCTGTTACAGATTGATTCGACGCTTTTATGCTCATTGAACATATGATGCGACTGGAGAACTGACCTGATATTGTAATGTTTAAGAAGTTTTGAAGCATGCCTTGTGTCCTCGGCGAGGATAAGATCAACAGTGGCAAGGATTTCAACAGCCCGGTATGTTATGTCCTTAAGATTACCAATGGGAGTAGGGACAAGGAACAATCTACTCATTAGAGGGAAATTTGCGTTTTACGATATCAAGAAACTGCTTAACGATCCTGGTCTCCTTGTTATCTCCTGTATAACTCATCAGAACAGTTTTGGCATCGTTAAAGGTTTTTACCCCGTTGAGCTTTTCAAGAGCCTGATTATAAGATTCAGGACTCCCGTTAAAGAGCTCCCTGATGAACAGGAATTTGTCATTTACTCCTATTGCATCATCCAGATTTGCTAAAGGTTTTGTCTTTATTATCTCTGTAACATTATCTTCGCCTCTTATGCTTCCCATCTGTTCATTAAGCCGGTCTGTGAGACTGAAAGAATCCCCTATTGTTGATGAATCAGGCTTTTTGCCTGAAGATGATGAAGAGACATTTTTTTCTTCTTCTTTTGGTTGATGAGAAGTCTTAGATACAGGATGAATCCTATCGGGAGTTTCACTCCCGGCGATATTTCCTGCGGGTGCATCCTTATTATCTGTAACAGGAGGTGTTGGCTGTTTATAATCCGGAATATTTACCTCATTACGAAGACTCTTAAGAAGGGCAATTATTTCTCCTGCACTTTTACATTTCGATTTTGCCATCTCTATCTGTAATAAGGGTACACCGGGATAGTTCTTAAGATCATCAATGATTTCCCGGGCTTCATCAAGATCTTTAATAATTAAATCAACGGTCGCGTTGAAATCCATTCCTTTTATTGTTAATAAAACAAACCAATTTCCTTATTTTGCAAAAGTAACTAATATTCTACAAGTCAGAACGGGATTTTGTGGCAAAATGGTATACAACCGCATAGGATAATTACAGATGGATTTTTTAGAGAATTCAGTGAAACTGACCGGTAAACGAGGCTCAATAGAGGTAATTACTGGTTCAATGTTTTCGGGGAAGACCGAAGAACTGATCAGACGGCTGCGCCGGGCACAGTATGCAGGATTGAAAGTAGAAATATTCAAGCCATCCACTGACAGAAGGTATTCTGAAACCAGGATCGTATCACATGATGAGAAATCAATCGTTTCCACACCTGTCGACAATGCGTCATCAATACTGTTGATGGCCGGCGATGTTAAAGTTGTAGGTATTGATGAAGCACAATTTTTTGATGATACATTAGTGGATGTCTGTAATAAGCTGGCCGACAGCGGTATAAGAGTTGTTATTGCAGGGCTGGATATGGATTTCAAGGGAAATCCCTTTGGCCCAATGCCAGCCATTCTTGCCATAGCCGAATATATTACAAAGGTTCATGCAATATGTGTACGATGCGGTAACCTTGCTCAGTATTCCTTCCGAAAATCGGAAGAGAACCAGGTAGTTGTACTGGGTGAAAAAGACAAGTATGAACCTTTGTGCAGATATTGCTATAACAAGATCTCTGGTAAATATGATTATTAACTATGCAGCTTTCATTTTACAAGGAATATTGTTGTCATCGAAAATGTTGAAGCAAATCTAGCAATGGAGAAAAGCAAATTATATTCAATAATTCACTCCATATATAAAGGAAAAACTAACAATACCTTTCACCAATTGATAAGATACACTTTTGTGGGAGGGCTTGCCTTTATTATTGATTTCAGCACCTTGTTCTTTCTGACAAATTATCTAAACCTTTATTACTTAATATCTGCCGGGATCGCCTTTCTGCTGGGGCTTACAACTAATTATTTACTTAGCATCAGTTGGGTTTTTGCCAGGAGAACTGTTGAGAACCGTAAACTGGAATTCATGCTGTTCATGCTTATTGGTATAATAGGATTGGCATTAAATGAACTATTCTTATGGTTCTTTACTGACATATTATTAATGTATTATCTTATATCAAAAATAATTACTACCTTTTTTGTATATCTCTGGAACTTTTTTGCCCGTAAATTCATACTCTTTAATAAATAATACAATCTGTTGATGGCTAATAAACAAGCAATTATAATAGGAGCAGGTCCGGCAGGATTAACGGCTGCCTATGAAATTATTACCAGAACAGATATAAAACCTGTTATTATTGAAAAAACAAATGATATAGGAGGTATTTCGAAGACAGTTGTCTATAAAGGGAACCGTATAGATATAGGGGGACACAGGTTTTTTTCGAAATCCAGTATTATAATGAATTGGTGGCAGAATATTCTTCCCCTGCAAGGTTCATATTCAAAAGATGAGATTCTTAAAAAGAAGTACTATCATAAATCCAGGACTCTAAAAGGATTAGTTCCCGGAGGTCCCGATCCGGAAAAAACCGACAGGGTAATGCTTATCAGGGACAGATTATCACGGATATTTTTTATCGGAAAATTGTTCGATTACCCGTTATCATTAAGCTGGAAAACTATTTCAAATCTGGGATTTGCCAGAATAATAAAAATAACCTGGTCATATATGCTGATTAAAATCTTCCCTGAGAAAGAAATTAAATCACTTGAAGATTTCTTTATCAGCAGGTTCGGGAAAGAACTATACAGAACATTCTTTAAAGATTACACCGAAAAAGTATGGGGTGTTCCTTGTTCTGAAATCCCTGCCTCCTGGGGATCGCAAAGAGTAAAGGAGTTATCTGCATCACGTGCCATCTATCATGCTATAAAAATAATTTTCAGCCGCCAGAAATCAATTGAACAAAAGAATACTGATACGAGCCTTATTGAACAGTTCATGTATCCAAAACTTGGACCGGGACAAATGTGGGAAACTGTCGCAAGAATAATAGAAGAAAAAGGAGGCACAATTATACTGAACTCTGAAGTTGTGCGACTAAACCTTTCCGGAAACCAGATAAGTGAACTGGTTTATATAAATACTAAAACCGGATCAACATACTCACTGACAGGAGATTATTTCTTTTCTTCCATGCCGGTTAAAGATCTTATCAACACAATGTGTGATGAAATTCCTTCAGAAGTGAAAGAAACAGGTAATGGTCTTAAGTACAGGGATTTTATTATGGTTGGATTGTTGTTACACAGACTTAAAATTAGAAATGAAACAAATATCATCACTCTTAATGATCTGGTTCCAGATAACTGGATCTATATTCAGGAAAAAGGTGTGAAAGTAGGCAGGCTTCAGATTTTTAATAACTGGTCACCTTATATGATTGCCGACATTGATAAAGTATGGATTGGTCTTGAATATTTTTGCAGCGAGGGAGATGAATTATGGGAGAAGAAGGATAATGATTTTATAATCTTTGCAATAAATGAACTGCATAGCGTCGGTGTTATTGATAAAAATGAGGTCATTGATAGTATAATTGTCAGAATGCCCAAAGCATATCCAGCTTATCTGGGTACGTATTCACGATTCAAGATCATCAGGGATTTCACAGATAAGCTTACGAATCTTTTTTTGATCGGGAGGAATGGAATGCATAAGTACAACAACCAGGATCATTCCATGCTTACTGCAATTACTGCAGTTGACAATATTATCACAAATGAAACATCCAGGGAAAACATCTGGGATGTTAATACCGAAGAGTCCTACCATGAAGAAAAGCATGAATAAACAACAGGATTATAATGAATCATTTAGGAGATACATGCTCAGGAAAGAGAATCTATATCAACTGATACTTTTTTTCGTATTGTATGGAATCCTGTACGGTTTAATGATTTATTTATATCCTTATCCGGCAAGTATATCTGATTCAGGCGCTTATGTAAATGCTGCTGTTAAAGACAGAATTGATACTTTCAGACCTTTCGGCTATTCCCGGTTCCTGATCATTATACACGGATTGTCTTCTTCAATTCATCTCCTGGTATTCATTCAATATTTTTTATGTGCGATCAGTACTATGTTTTTTGTTTTTACAATTAAGTTCTTATTTCAGCCCAGGAATACAATTCTGTATTATTTGTTTGCCCTGTTCGCTATATTCTCCCCATTGGTTATCTATCTTACAAATTCAGTATTAAGTGATTCACTTTTTACTATATTAACAATACTTTGGTTCACCTCCGCAATATGGATGCTTTATTGTAATAAAACACTGAACAGATTTATTTTCAGTATAATTAATATAATCTTGCTAATTCTCCTTATTAATGTCAGATATACCGGATTGGTTTTTTTACCTGTAACAATGTTATTTGTCTACCTGTCATTATTCAGGAAAAATATTTTAATATGTATTGCCCTGATGATAACACCAATATTGCTTGTTTTTAATTATTACAAGGAGCAGAAGGCAAAAATAAACAAACTTGTACATGTCAATACTTTTTCGGGTTTCAGCGGATGGCAGCTGGCAAATAATGCATTGCATATTGTACCTTATATCAAGCTTGATCCATCTGAATTTAAGGATGAAGAAGTGAAAAGATTTGCAGAATTTATTGTACAACAGGATACCTTACTGGTTTTGAAAGTGAAACCATCAGCTAAATTCATGTGGGACAATGAAATGCCGTTAAAGAAATATCACTTTTATGAAATGCAGAGACGGAACAGAATTTACCTTTATATGTGGAACTATCTGGGAGAAAATGTATACAGTAAATTCGGATCGCATGTGATAAAAACACACCCTCTGTTATTTATCAGGTACTATCTCCTGCCTAATTGCCGATTGATATTATATCCGACTCAGGACCAGATCATTAAAAGCTTTAAAACTGACGGGATACCTGATGATCTGTTGAAAAAATGGTTCGAATTTGACGAAACGGAAAAAGTATACAGCAGAAGCAAAATATTTGAAAAGCTATTCTTCATCATCCCTGTATCAAGGCTGATAATATGGATAATGGTAATTGCGGCAATCCTGATATACCTGATAAAACGAAAACAAATCAAATGGCAATCCTGGCAGGAGGCCCTGTTCTGGATGTTATGGATCTTCCTGGCAATATATTATGCTTTCAGTGCCTATGCAGGACCATTTGAACTTCGTTATATTGCACCAGTTCATCTAATACAGGTTTCTACAATTTATATTTTTATAAATAGCGCTATATTAGGAATCAGGGAATCCGCAAATAATAATGAAGGTATGGGAAAAGGTTAAAATATAATTATGACGGAATCGTATTAATAAGAAAATTGAATTAAAGTGTAATTAAATAAACTGACTTGAACCTTATTTCATCAGATATTGCAAAAATTATCAATGGAAAACTAACAGGAAATCCAAATCTTGAGGTAAATGATATTTTTACCGACAGCCGTCGGTTCAGCTTTACCGAAGGCATGGCTTTCTTCGCGATTTGCGGGAAAAACCATGACGGTCATTCTTTTGTTGATGCCCTTTATAAAAAAGGAGTGAGGACTTTTGTTATTGAAAGGTTGCCGGATAACATGGAATCCTACAAAAACGCTGCCTTTATTCAGACAAAAAACACAATTAATGCACTACAGCTTCTTGCAGCACATCAAAGACGAAAATACAAATCACCTGTAATTGCTGTTACAGGCAGTACAGGTAAAACTATTGTGAAGGAATGGCTTTCAGATATTCTTGGACTTTCTTTTCCGGTAATCAGAAGTCCCCGAAGTTATAATTCGCAGATCGGTGTTCCTTTATCGGTATTGAAACTTGATGAAAAATACAAACTGGCAATTTTTGAAGCAGGGATATCTCAACCGGGAGAAATGGGAAAGCTCAGGAGAGTTATTGAACCTGACATTGGGGTCATTACTAATATAGGCGATGCCCACAGTGAGAACTTTCCTGACTTTATGGCCAAAGCCAGGGAAAAGCTGAAATTGTTTGTGAATGTCTCGATGATAGTTTATTGCAGCGATCATGCCATTATCCATGAGCTGTTGTCAAAGGGAAATATATTCAGGGGTAAAAGAGTTGTTGAATGGTCAAGTGAAAACAGGAATGCGGAGATATTTATAAAAAAGAATACTCTTCCCGATAGTACAACCAGTATCGAGGTTAAATTCCGGGGCGATGCTTATGATTTTATTATTCCCTTTAATGACCATGCTTCAGTTGAAAATGCAATGACAGTGACATCTGTTTGCCTGGCTCTTGAAACCAGTCCTGATATTATCAGGAAGGGATTGAGAAGTCTTGTGCCGGTAGCCATGCGTATGGAAATGAAAGCGGGGATCAATAATTGCCAGCTTATCGAGGATTATTATAATTCCGATCCGGGCTCCCTGGGAATGGCAATAGAATATCTGAAGGGGCAGAATAAGATGGAGACAACCCTTATCCTTTCTGATTTTGTCGAGAGCGGTCGTGATGAAAAGGATTTATATGGAGGAGTGGCGGAGCTGGTCAGGAAAAACAGGATAAACCGGTTCATCGGCATAGGCCCGGGGTTGGCAGGGAACAGTTCATTATTTGACGGAGAGGCTCAATTTTTTTATTCTACCGATGAATTCATCCAGCGATTCAAATCCTCGATGTTCGGGAATGAGGTAATACTTCTCAAAGGAGCACGTAAATATGAGTTCGAAAAGATAGGAAAACTGCTTGAGCAAAAAGTACATCAGACACTCTTAGAGGTAAACCTTGATGCAATTGCACATAATCTCAATGAGTTCCGCAGATGCCTTGATCCAGAAACACGTATTATGGCAATGGTAAAAGCTTTTGCCTATGGAGCAGGTCCTGCTGAAATAGCAGGATTGCTGGAGTTCCACCGTGTCAGCTATCTTTCAGTAGCCTATACTGATGAAGGGATAGAACTGAGGAATGCAGGTGTTACCCTGCCGGTAATGGTGATGAACCCCGACCCTTCATCTCTGGAGCAGATCATCAGGTATGACCTTGAACCCGAAATATATAGCTTTTCCTCTCTCGGGGAATTCTCAGATATAGCCTCCAGGCATGGACTTATAGATTACCCTGTCCATATTAAAATTGATACAGGAATGCACCGGCTTGGCTTTTTACCCGATGATACTGAAAAGCTGATATCATGTATCAGATCTGCAGAATCGATTAAGATAATGTCGGTATTTTCTCATTTTGCTGCAAGTGAAGATCCCGGATTTGACAGTTTCACTCACAGGCAGGCAGAGATATTCATTAAAGTGGCTGAAAAGATAATGGAAGCTACAGGGCAAACCTTCCTCCGGCATATTTGTAATTCATCAGGGATAACTCGTTTCCCCCAATATCAGTTTGAAATGGTAAGACCTGGTATCGGATTATATGGCGCCGGCTCTTTCGATGGTTTAACGCTTAAACCAGCTGGACGCTTTAAAACAAGAATATCACAGATCAAAAAAGTCCCGGCAGGCGAACCTGTAGGTTATGGATGTACAGATGTTTCAGATAATGAACGAATTATTGCGATTCTTCCGGTTGGGTATGCTGATGGACTCAACAGGAAACTTGGAAACAGTAATGGATCGCTGTTCATTAATGGGAGCAGGGTTCCAATAACAGGTAATATCTGCATGGATATGTGTATGGCTGACATAACAGGGGTTGAAGCAAAGGAGGGTGATGAAGCAGAGATATTCGGTGAAAATATTACAATCGATGAGCTGGCAAAAAAATGCCAGACTATTCCTTATGAGATCCTGACTTCAATCCCGGGCAGGGTAAAAAGAGTCTTTTTCAGGGAATAACCTGAGTCAATAACAGATAATCTTTTAACACTTTCAGTATTTGGCCACAATAGGCATTCTCCTTCCCGTTCCGAATGACTTGGAGGATATTCTTAGAACGGGTGGTGCCTGGAATCTCTTATATTCATTACTATTGATCATACTTATCACTTTCTCCACAGTGTATTTATCGAAACCTTCACCCGAGATACGTTCAACAGGTTTTTGTAATTCTATATACTGGTACAATATAGAGTCAAGTATCCTGTAATCAGGCAGGGAGTCTGTGTCAAGCTGGTTTGGTCTCAGCTCAGCGGAAGGCAGTTTGGTAATTATATTGGCAGGAATTATTTCAGAGTTTCTGTTTACATATCCGGCAAGCCTGTAAATGTCTGTTTTATACACATCTCCAAGCACAGACAGTCCTCCTGCCATGTCGCCGTAAAGAGTGCCATAGCCTACAGCTACCTCACTCTTGTTTGATGTGTTCAGCAGGATGCATCCGAATTTATTTGATACAGCCATCAGCAGAAGGGCCCTTATTCTGGCCTGTATATTCTCCCCGGTAACGTCAGCTTTTTTGTCGCGAAACAGAGGTTTGAGATCTTCTTCAAAAGCACTGAAAGGTTTTTCAATGCTTACAATATCATATTGAACCTTCAGCCTTTTAGCAAGGTCAACAGCATCACTTACAGAATGTTCTGATGAATAACGTGAAGGCATCAGTAATGCTCTTACATTTTCATTACCGAGCGCCTCCACTGCGAGGCAAAGGCATAATGCCGAATCTATTCCCCCTGACAACCCGATGATGCAGGAACTGAAATTTGTTTTGGCAAAATAGTCACGGATACCTGTTACAAGAGCCTTATAGATAAGTTCAACAACCTGTGGCTTTTCGGGGACAGGAAAGAGAATTCCCTTACAAATATCCTCTGTAGTGAAAGTTTCAACAGCCTCCACAAAGAATGGCAGTCTTTTGCAGATCTCGCCCTTACTGTTTATTATCATGGAAGCTCCGTCAAAAATCAACTCCGTGTTGGCCCCTGTCTGGTTTACCATTATAAGAGGTATTTTATGCCTTGTTGCCTTGCCTTTGAAAATATCCTCTTTAATATCTGTCCTGGTATATGAGAATGGGGATGCCGATATGTTTATGATGATGTCAGGATTATGTTTTGAGAGTTCATCCATCGGGGAGATGGTGTAAAGACGTTTTTTCTCAAACTCGTTATCAAATGACTGTTCATCCCACAGGTCTTCACAGATTGTCAGGGCGATCTTTAATCCCTTGAATTGGAATACATTAAAACTCGTGCCGGGTTCAAAATATCTGTATTCATCAAAAATATCATATGTAGGAAGGAGTGCCTTATTTGCAGAAAAAATGATCTTCCCCTCCGAAAGCACAAGTGCCGAATTATATAACTTTTTACCATTCCGGTTATTATTTGTTACCGGTGATCCTACAATAGCAGTAATTCCCATGCATTCTTTAGAGATATCTTCAACGGTCTTATTACATTTCTCGATAAAATCGAACCTGTCAAGCAGGTCAAGAGGCGGATAGCCTGGTATGCAAAGCTCTGAGAACACTACAAGATCGGCACCTTCACTTTTTGCCTTATGTATGGCGCTGCAGATCAGATCTCTGTTTGCGGCAAAGTTACCGATATGATAATTCAGCTGTGCAATGGTTATTTTCATATTGCATTAGTTAGAAGTTGATTCCGAGTCGTACAGATATTATTTTATGTGTTATTTTATCTTCAGGCTGTATACCGTTATCTTTTGTAACGTCAAGAAAGTTGTTTTCAAAACCGAGTCCGAGAACGGCAGCAGTGTTACCTCCAAGCCCGTATTCAATACCTGCAATAATATGATACGAAAGGTTGAACAGTCTGAGTTCTGACATTGCCTTTTCCCCTTCAACATTAAGGGCCGGAATATCCATCTTTCCGCTAACCATTACTTTAGGATCCACTCCTACATCGGAGAAGAAGGTAAGATAACCAATCTGGTTTGTCTTAAGTTTTAATCCAAGAGGTACTTCAACATACTGGATTTTATACAGAACTGCTTCATCCGGGGGAACCGTAATTAAATCATTTCCAGGATCATAAGGCTCGAGTCTGGTTGTATCGCTGCAGGTAAGTCTGCCTGCAGCACTGACCAGATTCACTCCTGTGGAAAAGGAATAGTTGGGAGTAAAAGACCTGTTGAATGAAAGCCCGAAATTAATTCCGGGTCTTGCCCCATCATTCTTAACCTCACTAATATCAGACCCAAACCAGCTTATCAGAGGATCAAAATGTAATCCAATACTTATCCTTTGCTGGGCTTTAGTATTCAGAGAAATAAAGAAAAAAAACAGCAGTAACAGAATGAATTTCTCGCTTGTATATTTTCTCTTTTGTGATTCCATATTTTCCGGTGTTATAATAATTAATTTTTCATCAGTGCAGTAAAAATAAGAAATATTAATTGAAGTTATAAGTATAAGATAATTGTTGTAATAACAGTGAAAAGTATCTATTTTCGGGAACTTAAAAAATTATGTGTCATGAGGGCAGGTTTGACAGTCACCATAGTTATAGTATTTCTCATTGCCGGATTATCATCCTGTAAAAGGAATTCTTACAGGATCAAAATATCCTCTATTACTGCCGAGATTGAGATACAAAGGCTTGAAAAAGATCTCTTCTCGATCGATCCTGCTGAAATATCTTCATCAATTCCATACCTTATGGGAAAATATGGCGGATTTCTTCAATTGTTCAGCTATGTGACAAATTCAGGTGATATAAATGACACTTCATTTGCTGATCTTCTGACAGGATTTTGTACCGACAAGCTGAATTATGAGGTTTATCAGTCTGTGATGGACAAGTATCCTGATATCACTGCAATTGAGGATGACCTCGAAAAGGCTTTTCGTCATTATAAGTGGTATTTCCCGGATAAAAAGATCCCCTCAGTATATACCTGCATTACAGGATTTAACAACAGTCTGATTATTGGTGATTCGGTTATTGGCATCGGGCTTGAAAGATACCTCGGAAGTGACTGTGAGTACTATCCCCGGCTTCAGATCTACAGATATATAGCCGCCAGGATGAATTCGTGGAATATTGTACCAGATTGCATGTATGGATGGGCCTCATCGGAATGGGACTACACTTCTATGGGATATCCTGCCGATGATGTCATGTCCAGTATAATGCATGAGGGTAAGCTGAAATATTTTCAAAAATGCATGATGCCTGCGATCAATGATACAATACTCTTTGGGTTTTCAGCGGATCAGATGAAATTCTGCAGGAACAATGAAAGACAGATGTGGTTTTATCTTATTGAGCATGACCTTCTTTTCAGCACCGATCAGTTTACTATCAGTAAACTTACAGGGGAGGCACCTTTTACAACTTTTTTTACCGGTGAATCGCCAGGGAGAGCTGCAGTCTGGATTGGATTCAGAATCATTGAATCATATATGATGAGAAACAACAGAATTTCTCTTGGTGAAATGATGGAAAATACTGATATTCAGGGCATTCTTGAGGCAGCAAAATATGATCCTAAATAAAAAAGACCGTTATTAAAACGGCCTTTAACATTTTTTTGATTACATTACTCTGCGGGATGAATCGCCTCTACGGGGCAGACATCTGCACATGCCCCGCAATCGGTGCAAATATCCGGATCTATCTTATAGATTTCGCCTTCAGAAATAGCTTCAACAGGACACTCATCAATACAGGTTCCGCATGCAGTGCAATCTTCGTTGATTTTGTAAGCCATGTTTTTTATTTTTAGTTTTATGAATTACGGTAATCATGCAAAACTATCCAAATTTTCTCAATTAAAAAAATTCGAAAAGAAATATACAAGAACCATGACTCTTTTACGAATTACATATGAAGTTCTTAAAAATCAAGACTGAAGGACAGGTAAAATATTCTTGGTAAAATATATTTATTCTCGATGCCCCATGCCCAGTCGGCTCTCACAAAATAGCCCAGTAATTGTGCTCTGACCCCCGCACCGAATCCTGCAACGATGGGTTCACGGTTTGAATCAAGTATAACTGTAACCGGCCCGTTTTTTAATGTTTCAGTGTCCCATGCATTTTCGCCCGACCAGGGTGATTTGCCGGTCCAGGCTGTTCCGATATCGCCAAATCCTACAACCTGAATACTGTTGAGGAAGTTTGACCTTAGCGGGTGCCCGGCGAAATACCTTATCACAGGCCATCTTATCTCACTGTTTATCAGTGCAAAACTTTTACCGTTCCTTATATTCTGGCTGAAGCCGCGGAGATTGGTTGCTAATGCCTGAAAGCCGTAATTCATGTTAGGGCTTACAGGAATTGTATTGTCGAACATTGCGTTTTTATTGAACAGGTAACCCATCCAGTTATCGACTCCTCCCAGGTAATAGATCAGCTTTGTGGGGCCGTAAGAAGTACTGGCGGCAAACCTGTTAGCCCAAATAAGCTCCCTGTGGATCCTGATATATTTTCTGAAATCGGCACCGACAATGATCATATCCGACTTATCATATGTAAGCTCTTTATAATATTCTCCGAAAACCTTAAATCTTAACCCGTAATATATGTTTATATTTCTCTTCCTTGTATTATCGTAGATAAGCTCACCTTTCATACTGACCCAGTGATGTGCAAGGTTCTCGTTACTCAGGGAAACCAGGTCCGTTGCAAGGTAAACATGACGATCATACCTGTATGCC
Organism: uncultured Rikenellaceae bacterium; assembly: GCA_964638955.1. Taxonomy (GTDB): domain Bacteria; phylum Bacteroidota; class Bacteroidia; order Bacteroidales; family VadinHA17; genus LD21. Next base: position 18,349 of record CAZWZQ010000019.1, read on the forward strand.
AGAGTTCCTTTCAGAGCCAGTACCGGTGTGAATGGCTTTGAATATGAAAGGTAAAAATTATGTGTGTGTGACTTAAAAGAATTATTGTCATTATCCGAACTGATGAAAGCCTGTCTGTGAAATATGAGTTGTTTATCGAATTTACCCTTAAGGTTTTCGACGCTTACCAGGTACTCGTTGCTGTTAAAATTACCTGAGAATCTGAATCCTCCCGTGATCCTTATGTTTTCAAAAAGATCAATAGCGCCGATCTGGGTCAGCATATTAATTCCCGGATTGAAATAAGGGGCTCCTCCGCTGTAAACCTGGTATGAGTTATTGAGGAAGGTGAAATCAATCTGATTGGCGATATAATTGTTATAAAAAGAGGTCTCGTAAATCCTTATCAAGGGCAGATTGAGTTTTCCTGTGTCGAGTTCTATATCCATATAATCCTTTCGCCACAGCTGCTCGTAGTAGTTCTGTTTTTCCTTCTCAAAGATGTAATGAGTTATATCAATGGGCTCATTTTTAACATAATACTCATACAACGGTTTGGTAAGCGTGTCCCTTCTTTTTTTGTCTTCAGCAATGAGCCACTTTCTTATCTGTTCAATGCTGTCAGCTTTATGGAGCATTCTGTTTTGCTCTTCGCGAAACGAGGTTAATTCCATTTTATTTTGAGAGACAGGAGTCAGGTTACTCATCTGTCCTTCTCTCACGAGGTATCTTCCATTACTGTAAAGAATCTCTCCGTAACTATCCGGTGAGCTTATTACCGAGTGATCATTAATATTCCTGTCATAATTAGTAACAGGCAGAGAATTAATAAAATACCTGTAATGAATGGTGGTATCGATGTAGCTTATTGCACTGTCAAATGTTGCTGTATACCTGTTGAGAATGCCATTCTCGTCTCCGATATAAGCGATTTTTCTTTCAGATGTTCCGGTTGGTGAATACCTGCTGGTATACTCTCCTTCCGACAGCCTGGTAAGTACATTATTATTTTCTGAGATATTGTAGGTGAACAGGTCAAATGTTAATCCTGTTTTTTCAAACGGATCACCTGTATTAGTGAGAGTATCCGATAAACGGTTTGATGAGAAGATTATCTCATTGGGTCTCTCTTTCAGGAAAGAGGGATTAAGGTCATCAGCGATATCTCTTGTTATCTGCTCATTGGTGCCTGAGGCAATTGTGTGTATATAGAGATCTGTTATACCATCTTTCACAGCAGAAAATATAAGCCTGGACCCTTCAGGGGAATAAGAGAAATCAAGGATCTTGTCAAAATACAGCAGATTACGTGTTTCGGTTGTTTTGTCATCTATCCTGTAAAAATACATAACCATGGCGGCCTTCTGCTCGTTTATAATTGTCAGTATCTTACTGCTGGGATGCCAGCCTATAACAGGATAGGTTTTGTCGATAATATGTTCAAATCTGGGTTCAGCCCGGAAGACTATCTTTAGTTTTTCAGTATTTTGATCATAGAGCCACACTCTTTTTCTGCCCCAGTCATTTGACACAAATGCTATATATTTACCATCAGGACTCACACTGACTGTCTGATAAGTCTGTTCTTTCTTTGATCTCCTGATGGTATTATCGTCATAACCCGGGAGATTCTGATCATCCGAATATTCATTCAGGTAAAACTCTTTCCATTCTTTCAGAAGATCTTTAAGTTTTTTACCTATAACATAAAGAAATCCGTCATCGATGTTTTTGTATACTTTTGTGAGGTATATGATGTTAGGTACAAGTGCGTCTCCATATTCTTTTCCAAGGAACCTCCAGAAGGAGAGGCCGGCATAGACTGCATCTTCATTTTCAAGGTTGCTGATATTCCTGTATTTCTTTGAACCAAAACCATCTTTAACCCTGTTTTCCGCTTCATAATCCCATCCATACGATACGTAATTAATCAGTCCTTTAATATACCAGTCGGGAAGATTTATAACGGAAGAACTGGCGATACGGTCCTTTACATCAGCATTATACAGCATTTCATTTATTATGACCTTGGTAATTGATGATGCTATCTGTTTCTGATAGTCTATATGATCACCTTCATAATAGAGCATTACCTTGTTTTCTATTATCCTGCTGTAGCCACCTGTATTATAGCTGTCTTCATCAGCGGTGATCAGTCCGATATTTGACTGTTTGTATTCGGCATTTTTATTATAGATGATGAATATCAGTCTCTTTTCCAGGGAATAATCGAAGAAATCTTCAATTTCCCCGAGTTTTTTTGTTGCATAATCTGCGGTGTATTGTGCCAGTTCACGTCCGTATTCATTGAAATAGCAATCGAAATCATCAAACCTGTAATACTGCCAGTAATAATCATAGTACTGAACCCTGTTCTTGCCGAATTTCATCTGATGGCCATTATAGAACTGACCACCTGCATCCAGGCAGTAGGTGCTGGCTAAAATTATGATTATCAGTCTCCAGATTCTTCTCATACTTTTGTTACAGACTCATGATGCAATCCGTGTTTTGCGGCCGCAAATTCTGTTCCAATTCATCCCTGATGATTCTGACCGGGTAACAAAACTAATGATATTATGTTTAAAAAGTTAAAGTTTGTTATTTTTGTCAGAAAAAATGATTTTTTGATTTTCCGGTCCGTTTTTTGTATTATGTCATGCAACCAATTCCATTCAGGAATTGTTAATATGAAAAACCATATTATTACCGGATTTATTATGTTCAAACACAATTTATTTATAAAATGAAGAAATTACTTATTTTATTACCAATTCTGATTTTAAGTGCTTCAGGTTTCTCACAGGCTGTGATGAAACTGTCAGAAAAAGAACATGACTTCGGCACCTTTAAGGAAGAAGCCGGCAAACAGGGCTATGAATTTGTTGTTACAAATACAGGGGATTCACCCCTGGTTATCCAGAATATTGTGGCCTCCTGTGGCTGTACACAACCTGAATGGACGAGAGAACCAATACCGGCAGGGGGAAAAGGGAAAATCATTGCAAATTATGATCCCCGTAATCGTCCCGGGCAATTTAACAAAACACTTACAGTTTATACTAACTCCAATCCGAAAGTGGTAGTGATGGTTATAAAAGGTGAAGTGATTCCGCGTGAAAAAACTATCGAGGAGCTGTTTACCTTTCCCGTTGGTGCTGTAAGGTTTGAAAGCAATCATCTGGCTTTCACAAAAGTTAAGAAAACAGAAAAGAAGATACGGGTAATGCAGGTTATTAACACATCCGATGAGCCTGTGAAAATAGGGTTTGACAGGCTGCCTGTACATCTGGAGCTCAAATCAAACCCGGAAACACTTAAACCAGGCCAGAAGGGTATTGTCGAGGGGACATATGATGCCACAAAAAACAACAGCTGGGGCAATGTAAGCGACATGGTCAAGATCAAGATAAATGATGTCGTCCAGGAAAATGTATATTATTATGTGTCGGCGAATCTTGTTGAGGATTTTTCGAACATGACAAAGGAGGATATGGAAAATGCCCCTGTTTTCAATCTCGTTTCAACAACTGTCGATCTTGGGAAAATGCAGGGTAGTACAGCAAAGGAAGTCGAGTTCAAATTTACCAATGAGGGAAAATCAGACTTGATAATCAGGCATATACGGTCTACATGTGGTTGTACGGCAGTTCAACAGGGCAATCTGGGTGTGGGAATAAAACCCGGTGAGTCCAGCTCAATAAAGGCTGTTTTTAATTCCGGAAGCTACAAAGGGAAGGTTACAAAGGCAATCTATGTTTACACTAACGATCCCAGAAAATCAGAAGCAGTGCTTATGCTGACTGCGAATGTTGAACAAACAGCCTCAGGTCGGTAAGACAATCTTAAAATGATAATAAAAAAGGGTGGCAATCAACAATATGGCACCCTTTTATTATTTTTACATCTTTATATTTTCCGGTATGGGAAAAAATAAGAAGGCTCTTAGAATTCAGAAGGGGATAGAACATCCCCCGAATGTTAATCCTGATGTTTTAAGCGGCAAGGGAAACAGGAAAAGAAAACAATACTCGGTGGAGGAGTATGTATCAGGTATCCTGTCGGGAGACAGAACCATTTTGAGCAGAGCCATAACACTGACAGAAAGCTCATTACCGGAACATCATGATACCATACAAACAATTATAGAGAAGTGTCTTCCGTACAGCGGCCGTTCTGTCAGAATAGGAATAACAGGGATTCCCGGAGTAGGGAAGAGCACATTTATAGAATCATTCGGGTTATATCTTACAGAACAGGGTAGGCATCTGGCTGTTCTGGCCATAGATCCCAGCAGTAAGAAAACAAAAGGAAGTATCCTTGGAGATAAAACCAGAATGGAGAAACTCAGTGTATCTCCAAATGCTTTTATAAGACCTTCTCCTGCTTCCGGCACACTCGGTGGTGTCGCAAGAAAGACCAGGGAAACAATCATACTGTGTGAAGCTGCCGGTTTTGACACTATCCTGGTTGAGACGGTGGGAGTCGGACAATCTGAAATTACAGTTCACTCAATGGTTGATTTTTTTCTGCTGCTGATGCTTACCGGTGCGGGTGATGAACTCCAGGGTATTAAACGCGGAATAATGGAAATGGCAGAGGTTATTGCTATCACAAAAGCTGATGGCAAGAACAGGATTGTTGCTGAAAGTACAAGGGCTCTGTTTCAGAATGCTCTTCGCTTTTATCCTGCCTCCCAGTCAGGATGGGAGCCCTGTGTAATGGTGTGTTCCGCGCATGAAAATATAGGAATTAAAGAATTGTGGGAACAAATCAACAATTATATTGTTTTTACTAAGGCAAACGGATATTTTGATGAACACAGGAAACAACAGGCGGTTTTAAGAATGAATGATGCAATAATGGAATATCTGAATAAGTCATTTCATGATGATGAGAATGTTAAGAGAGCAAAACCACACCTGGAACGTTTGCTGCAGAAAGGCAAAATCACTTCTTACAGAGCCGCTGTTTATTTAATCGATAAATATTTCAAAAGATGATCTTATTATTTTAAAATTGATATATATGTGCGGTTGATGTGATTGTAAATCTGAGAAATAATTTAAACCATTAAATATGAAGAAAATCATTTATTTGTTGTTTACGGCAGCAATTATCTTTAGCTGCAGTTCTGAACCTCATTATGTTCTAAAAGGGAATATAGAGGGTTCAGACAGTGTGACGTTTTTTTTACAGAAAAGAGAAGCAGGTGCTATTATTAATATAGATTCGGCAATCTCCAGAAAAGGCTCCTTCAAAATGAAGGGAACTGTGGCATATCCGGATATGGTACAGCTGTTAGCCCTGAACTCGATGCAAAGACTTGCTTTTTATATTGAAAATTCCAATATTACTATAAACGGGAAGCTTGATTCACTATACAATGCTACAGTTACAGGTTCGAAAACACAGGATGAATACCAGTCCTTAATTGATTCAAATAAATCCTTGAGTGAGAAGTATTCCGCTCTATATACTGAATATCAGCAAGCCCGCCAATCAAATAATACTGTGAAGATATCCAGAATTGAAAAAGAGGCAGAAGCAATACAGGCTGAGATTACCCGGTTTCAGAAAGATTTCCTGAAAAATAATCCTTCATCCTATGTATCTCCTTCAATATTAAGGAGCCTGAGCTATGGAATGGATGCCAATGAGATTGAAGAGGCTATCAATGCTATGGATGCTGATGTAGCTCAATCACCGGTGGCACGGGATCTTATGGAGAGAGTACAGGTTATGAAAGCAGTTGCAGTGGGGCAAAAGGCTCCCGATTTTACACTGAATGATGTTGACGGCAACCCTGTTGCACTCTCATCAAAAATTGGCTCAAAGCTTCTTCTTATTGATTTCTGGGCTGCATGGTGCGATCCCTGTCGTCAGGAAAATCCAAACCTGGTAAAGGTATATAAGGATTTCAGCAAAAAAGGATTTGATGTTTTCAGTGTATCCCTTGACAGGGCTAAAGAGGACTGGGTAAAGGCAATTGCTGCTGACAGGCTTACATGGACCCATGTCTCGGATCTTCAGTACTGGAACAACTATGCTGCAAAACTTTATGCAGTTAATGCAATCCCGGCAAATTTCCTTCTCGATGAGAATGGAATTATAATTGCCAGGAACCTGAGAGGCGAGGGTCTTTATAATAAGGTAAATGAAGTATTAGGAAATTAAGAAGTGTGTAAAGTTTATAAACTACCCCTCCTTATTCAATTCTTCAAGAATAAATCCAGTTCCCCTTACAGTGCGGATATCAATATTCTTGTCTTCAGAAATATATTTGCGAAGGCGGCTGATAAAAACATCCATACTCCTTCCAAGAAAGTAATCATCCTCGCCCCATATCTCGGTGAGGATATCTTCTCTTGCAAGAATTTTATTTTTGTTTATAATAAAAAACTTGAGAAGCTGGGCCTCTTTCAGTGTAAGCTTTTCCTTTGAATTCCCGCATATAAGTTCAAGTGTGTTAAACTTAAGTATTGTGTTGGAAATTTTAAATTCATCATTTGAAGAGGAATAGGCACGTTTGAGAATATTATTGATCCTAAGTATAAGCACCTCAGGGTCAAAAGGTTTAGTGATATAATCGTCAGCACCTAATTTCAGTCCCCTGACAATATCTTCCTTCAGGCTTTTTGCAGTAAGGAAGATTACGGGCAGATCAGGTGATTCTTTTTTGATCTTTTCCCCGAGGGTAAATCCGTCCATCTCGGGCATCATTACATCAAGTACACAAATGTCGGGTTTTTCCACGGTGAACAATTCCCATGCTTCATTACCATTCCTTGCAAGTATAACATCGAAACCGCTGATGGTTACATACTGTGATAAAATATTGCCAAAATCCCTGTCGTCTTCTGCTAATAATACTTTCATAATCCCGTGAAATATTTTAATAAGGTATCGTTACTGTAAATATACTACCTTTTCCCGGTTTACTGTTCACTGTAACATCTCCGCCATGAGCCGTTGCAATTTTTTTGACGTAGTAAAGCCCCAGTCCTAAACCTTTATATTTATGTATATTGCCTGAAGTGGCACGATAAAACTTATCAAAAACATGTTTCTGATCACTCCTGATTATCCCTATGCCGTTATCGGTAATCTTTATGGAAATGTTATTGTTATCAGCTACCCCTTCAATGTTAATAACAGGTTCCTTTTCGGAATATTTAACAGCATTTGAGAGAAGGTTATTGATCAGTGTTGTGAAATAAACAAGATCGATATCTGCTTTTGCTCCGTTGAATGTATATTTTTCAGTCAGTGAAGCGCAATCACCGCAACCTGTCCGGAAACTGGTAACTATATCGTTCATAATTTCTTCAATATCCACTTTCTTTTTATCGAGCTCAAATTCAGTTCTTTCCCACATGCTTATTTCAAGGATCATGTTAATAAGCTGGTTAAGGTGAATACTCTGCTTCCCGATCAGTTTTGCCGTATCAAGTATCTTTGACTCATCAGTTCTTATCCTTTCCATTTCAAGGGTTTTACCTGCGACGGTTATAGTTGCCAGGGGTGTTTTAAGCTCATGGGTCATATTATTTATGAAATCTGTCTTGAGATTTGATAATCTCTTTTCTTCCATGAGGTTACGGTATGTATAAAGAAAGATCATCACCACTATGATGATGCTGAAGATACTCATTCCAAATGATGCTGAAAGCTCCCTGAAGATCGTACTCCTTTTAAAGGTTAAATCGATATAATAATTAAAATTAAGGGTGAAATAATTCCCGATAATCCTGAAACGGTTTACCAGGATGGTGGATGTTGATCCTTTAAGTGAGTGCGCTAATCCTTCAAAGTCACTTGATGATCTCCTCCCTCTGAAGGAGGGATCCCGGTAAATGACCAAAGTGTCAGCGTCAAGAATTTCAAGATTTATAACTATTATTCTAGGACTAAACTCATTTTCAGCCCCCTGGTTTTCAAAATATTCTGAGAGATATTGTGAAAGATCCTGTTCCTTATTGAGGACGGTCGAGAAATATTCAAAGATCTCTTCTTTCTTATTCTCCAGTTCCTTATCATCAGATATCTTTGGGAGCTCTCTTACAACAGATTCAGTGTAATAATCGAGAAGGTAATTAACGGTATCAAAAACCATCGATCGAGATCCCCTGAGCGATGTATTTGCCTCTTGGGATAAAGATCTGTATCTCAGGTAGAGCATCTCATCAACCTGTTTCCAGCCTCCTCTGATAATGATCACCTGGGCAATGATCATAATTGCAAATGCAATAATACCCAGGATTAAAACTGTATTCCTCTTTTGCATATAATAGATTTCCTTCCAAAAGTATTCAATTTTTGGAAATAGGTTATTACAATCATTAAAACATTAACCCTGCATTAACTCTGTATTAACAAAATTATGGCAACAACGGTATTATATTTGAACTGACAATCAATAAAAAGGCAGTCATGAAAAAGATCGGTTTAATATCAGCAGCTATTTTCCTTCTCATACTTGTTATTCCATTCCAGCAGGTAAGTGCACAGGATAAATCAAAAGAGGAGAAGGAAAAGGAACATCAAATGCAGGAGATCATAGATGCCCAGAAAAAAGCAATGGCTGAGCAGAAAAAAGCTCAGGAGGAAATGATGAAAGCTCTTAAGGAACGGCAATATGATGTCGACAATATTATGGAGGATTTCAGAGTAAGGATTGACACAAATGATTTCGGCAGGGCCATGAGGATCTATACAGACAGGAGCAGGGACTGGTTTAATTCTTCCCATGAGCCTTTAATTGTTACACCCAGAACGGGAGTAAATGTATGGACTCCCTTCAATATTGGTGATAGTGAAAGCACTACATGGGAATTTTCGAAGTCAGTAAAAGATAAGACATTTTCCAGGGATTATACTTTTGATGTTGAACCTACTGTAGGAACAGTAATAATGTCAGTCAATGGTGACTGCAAGGCAGGTGACATCAGGATAAAAATAACCATGCCCAATGGTAAAACCTATTCTGATATAATTGTTGACGAATTCGGAAGCCTGAACTGGAGAAAATCATTCAAAATATCCGATGAGGAGAACCAGGATAAGGCCGGAGCATGGAACTTTGAGATTAAATCTAACAAAGCCACCGGGTATTTTAGGATCTCACTTCAGACATATTAGATATCATTCCCTCTTCAGAAATATTTTCATTCCTTGAAAATGGGGTCGCATCAGGGGGGCAGCCCCATTTTTTATTCTGTCTGTGCTGAGGCACGACCGCCTTTAACACTTTCTGCTCTTACAGTATACTTGTTCCCTCCCTTAACGACCCATTTAAGGTCAACACTCTGGTATCCGGCTATATTCTGAATCTCCAGTCGCTGTGGATTTTTCTTCTGTTCAGTTGTGATGTTAAGGTCGGCATCTTCAACCATCATTCCAGCGATTACTGTCCCGCCGTCAAGATAAACATAATCGGGAGGATCAATTTTATACTTCAGGTTACTTGCTGAATGGGTAGGGAGCATCCTTTTATTAACCACGGTAGCTGTCACCTCCTTCAGTCCGCCATCAAGCTTTGTGACTTTCAGGTTGGTGATCTCCAGCTTCGGAGTCTGATAAGCATTATAAATGCAGAAAGCGGCGTTGCGGTGGGCATCAGTCTCGAGCATAAATCCCGGATGAAGTCTGCCAAAATTCTTACTGAAACCACCTATTTCAATTTCCCCGTATACAGGATGATTAACCTTCTGCCATGGTATGAATGAATCTTCAAAGAGGAGGAGTTTTTCAAATTCATACTCATCGTAGTTGGTGGTATCGTAAAACATCAGGTAGCTGTTCCACAACTCGTTGGAGTAGACGAAACAACCCATGGCGCCATGCCACCAGTCTAATTCTCCGCCATATACCGGATACAAATCTTTCCATATTGTAAGGAGTTTATAGCCGGGAATCATTTTTTCTCCTGTCTTCCCGATAGCATCAATCACCTCATTATCTTCCCGGCTGTAAGCTTCGGCTCCGCCTCCCTCAACCGAAGGTCCCCTGAGGATCATTCCCCCGGAATTATGAAATGTCTGCGTTCCGGTAATATTTCTGTGGGTTACTATAAAATCGCGGACAGCCTGGTTCTCGGGCTCGGAAAAGGGATATTTGTTAGCTCCGTACTGGACATAATTGGGTTCCCAGTTAAATCCCCAGTCACGGTTACCGTCATAACCTCCCGGACCATCCTCGTTGATCATACCATCACCATCATTATCGATTCCTTCCGTTCCAAGTAATTCATAATCACTTTCTTCTCCCGGTTCCACCCTGATCATTCTGCGGGGATCTTTTGGGTCGGTTATAAATCCGCCGTCAGCTTTTTTTCTTCTCATCAGGCTTATATTCTTATCACCGTTCAGGTCATCGGCGCCATCCTCATCATACAGGCCATCACGATCGCTGTCCCAGGGCATCAGCCCCGACCTGGGAGGTACTCCTATGGATGTAAAATATTCACGTGCATCGGGATTGATGGTAGGTGCAATATAAAAGGTCTTGTCGCCAAGCAGCTCCTTAATAAACTTATTTTCATCGTACATCTCGCACAGGTACCAGGCTGTGTACATAGCCATTTCTGTTCCCTGAAGCTCTATTGAATGTATATTGCCATCGATCCATAAGGCCGGTTTAAGCCCGGGGTCACCTGTCTTTTTGTCAGAAATAGTAAGAATATCTATATCGCGTCGCTGATATGATTTTCCGAGAGAGCCGTGCGTCACAAGATTGGGATATGCGGCGGCCAGTTTTTTACAGAAATCTGTAACTCCGGCAACAGTATAGTATTTATTCCACGATACCTGTACCCTGGGATTTGCAGGAGTACCGGCAGCCTTGAAAAACAGCTCCTCACCCTGCGAAATTGCAGGAATGGTCTGAAGCAGAAGAGCTGATGCAATAATGACAAATGATATTATTTTTTTCATGATCGACTTTTTGAATAGTATTTATTTCAGATCCAGCGTTGTATTTATAGTTCCTGTGTTTATTGCTCCGGCGGTTATTTTAACAGGACCTTTTCCCAGTATTAACCAGCTGAATTCAGCCGAACAGTCACCTTCAAGTCTTGGTATGCTCTGTACTTTATTCCCACTCAGGAATTTCTGACTCTTATTTGTGACAACACTTATCCGCATTATCCTGTTCCACATATTATTCTCACCCGCCTCGGTGCATGTTGCAAATATTCCTTTGTTATGCACCTTCACCGATACCCTGAAGAGATCATCACCCATATTTTCAACCTCTGCATCAAGGAACTCCAGCTCAGGATGCATAGCAGCGATATCAATGATGAATTCATAATTTTTGGCTATCAGCTCTTCAAGTTTATCGGCGGGAGGATTTGTCATAACAAATGGTTTGATCCCGCCTGTCTCGGTTTTCTTACCCGGGAAGTCGGGATGTTTTATCTCGGTCCAGGGAACAAAAACATCATCCATATTATTATCTTCAGCATATTTGAGAAATGCAGCCTCGCTGTTTTTATCCTTTTCCACAGGAAACCACCATGCCGGGGTACTGAAACTATAGCGGCCGTAGTGATAATATGACCAGTCCATGAAATTTCCGGGAGTTGATTTCCTGGGTGGTGCTCCTTTAACACCGGTTATTTCACGGTATTTTTCTGAAACAAGTCTTATGATAACCTCATCTGACTTTAGAACGTTTGTGATCTTCCTGGACTGTCGCATTCTGCCTCTCTGACTCCGGGAAGGAAGAGGAGCCTGCCCGGGGGCAGGAGGTTGATCTTCTTCTGAAGCCTGATCCCGTGAACCAGTCTGGCGTTCCGGTGGATTTTCCTGTCCCAGGTTATCCTGAGGACCGAAAGCAAAAGTGGCATAAATGTTAAAATGGTCGAACAGGAAATCGAGTACAGCTTTTGTCTCCGGCTCTGATACCGGGTGCAGCCCTGCATTGATCCCGAATTCCTCATAGTCAAATGTGAGGTTACGGTTGAAGTTAACACCCCCAGGTCCGTCTTCATTAAATACACCGTCCTTGTCATTATCGATCCCTTCAGAATAGACAAAATATGACCCGGTTTGTCCTTTTGACAGATCTGCAAGCGTCATAACTCTCTTATCATCAGTGCATTCCATAAATGAGCCGGCCGGGTCAGCAACACGGATAAGAGTTATAAATCCATCATTATTGAGGTCTTCAAAGGGATCCTCATCTGTCATAAAATCTCTGTCTTCATCAGTTGACCTGGCGTTTGTGTTTCTTTCATACTTCAATGCTGAGAAGAATTGTTCGGTAGCATCGGGACTGACATCAGGAAAGACATAGAAAGTGATTTTTTCAAGCAGGGCTTTGATTTCGTGTGATGCGGATTCCTTTAGCAGAGAGGTAGCAAAACCAAGAGCGAGCTCTTTCCCCAGGATATGGCTTCCCTCTATACCTCCGAGGACAGCGATACCCGGTTTGCTATCATTCTCACCTGTTCCGACAGACAAAACAATCACATCATGGCCACCCTTACTTTTTACAAGAGTGCTGACCGAGCATAAGGCGGGATAATCATTTTTAAGGACATCGGCCTTTTGCATCATTGTCCTGTGATTGTTGTACTGAGTCTGCGCACCGGCATGCCAGAAGAAAAGGATACCGATGACGGTCAGCATTAATTTCTGTGCAGGTATTTTCATGTCGATATTATTATGTTAATTATGTTAATTATGTTTGTCAGGTTTGGCCGGTCTTTTTGCCGGTGGTCTTAACTGGTTATTGTTGAAAGTGGGATCCCAGTTGGCGTTTTTGAAGAACTCAGCAGTATTGGTATTAAAATAACCAAGGACATGTTTGGGTGAGACTGTGAAGATCAATTCATCATTATCGCCATAATAAGGGTCTGTGATGGTCATAACTTCCTCTATACCCGTGTCATATTTATTCGAAACATCCGAATAAAGATGGTATATCTTCCTTGGTATGGCCAGAATAACGGTAAACATCCCATAGTCCTTTCTCTGGAAAAGAAAATAAGTAACCTCAATAGGGTCATTCGGATTAACACGATCAGTGGAATGAGGAAGCTGGCTCTCAAAAACGAAACCCTCATCCATTATCTTTTCAACAACAGCAAATTCTTTGGTGTTATGTAGGAAAAAGTAACAATCTTTAAATTCCTGCAGGATAGCTGCAAGAATCTCTCCTTTATTCTTCATCCGGCCATGAGAGCTATTTCCAAATTATCAGTCTCAAAAATAGCGTATATTATTTTATTTGCAACACATAAACCTTTTGTTCTGTTATATGTTAAATTTGTATCCTGCACCGGAAAATATATTTCTATGTGGTTATTGAAAATAAATTATTTATACATAAAACGAATTTTTGCGCTTTCTGTTTTTATGATCCTGATGTCATGCAAACCTAATCCTTCAGGAGCAGATACAGACATAATAACAGTAAGCATAGCACCTTTTAAATACTTTATAGATGAGATAGCCGGGGAAGATTTTAAAGTAAACATTATTGTTCCTTCCGGGGCCAATCCTCATAACTATGAACCATACCCCGAGCAGATAAATAACCTGCGCAGATCAAAGGCCTATATAAGCAACGGGTTCCTGGGATTTGAAAAAGCCTGGCTCGGCAGGTTTTATGAGATCAATAAAAGCATGATAAAGGTATCTCTTGGTGACAGTATAGATCCGATATCTTCCGGGCACCGGCATGAAGGTGATCATGCTGAGGGAGCCGATCCTCATTACTGGGTCTCCCCGAAATGTGCATTGGTCATAGCTTCATCTGTGAAAGATCTGATCTGCACTTTAAACCCGGATGAAAGGAAGAAATATGAATCAAATTACGACACTCTGCATTCTAAGATCACAAAAGCAGATAGTCTGGCAGATTCTCTGTTTTCAGGGGCAGCGGGGAGGTCTTTTATGATTTACCACCCGAACCTGGGATACCTTGCAAGAGATTACAGGCTTAATGAAATAGCAGTGGAGTTTGAAGGTAAGGAGCCTCCGCCCTCAAGGTTCAGGGAACTTATTGACCTTGCCAGGTCAGAGAATATTAAAACTATATTTGTCCAGAAAGAGTATGATATCAGGCATGCCAGTACTTTAGCCCGGGAAATAAATGCCAGCATAACTGTGATTGACCCCCTTTCTGAAGATTGGCTGACAGCAACAATGGGAATAATAACTGAATTACATAATAGTTTTACAGAAAACATACAAAACGACTGAAAAATGCCCTATCTGGTTGAAATGAAATCCGTTACAGTTTACTACGATAACGTTATTGCCCTGAAGGATGTCAGTTTCAGGGTAAATGAGAACGATTATATAGGTGTGATAGGTCCTAACGGAGGCGGTAAAACAACACTTCTTAAGGTAGTATTAGGATTAATAAAACCTGTCAGCGGAAAAATAACCTTTAACAGCAGTCTGATTAACGGGAGCGGAATAGGTTACCTTCCACAGATATCTACCGGGGACATAACTTATCCCGTATCTGTCATCGATGTAATACTTTCCGGGATGATGATACGCAAAAAGATTATCTCAAGAATGTCATCATCCGACAGAACAAGAGCCGGGCAGGTGATAGAAGAACTGGGGCTCACATCTATGGCAAAGTCAGCATTGAATGAATTATCGGGTGGGCAGTTACAGAAGGTTTTTCTTGGCAGGGCGATTATCGGGAATCCAAAATTACTGCTGCTGGATGAACCAGGCAACTTTGTTGATTCGAATTTTGAAATTGAATTCTATGAGAAGCTCAAGGACCTCAATAAACGTATGGCCATTCTCATGGTATCTCATGATATAGGGATGATATCAGCACATGTCAAGTCTTTCGCATGTGTGAACAGGGGGCTTCACTATCATCCCTCATCAGAAATAACCAATGAACAGCTGGCTGCTTACGGTTGCCCGATTAAGCTCATCACACATGGAGATGTTCCCCATACTGTACTTAAAACCCATAGCTGATTGGAAGGAAATATTCTTCAATATGAATTTATTGTGAGGGGTCTCGTGGGAGCTCTGTTTGCAAGTATAACAGCAGGACTCGCAGGAACATATATTGTTTCCAGGCGGATGGTTTTCCTGAGTGGCGGTATTACACATGCATCATTCGGAGGTATAGGTATAGGATATTTCGCCGGCTTCAATCCTGTTGTGGGAGCCGCAATATTCGGGGTAATTTCTGCCCTCGGAGTGGAATATCTATCGGTCAGACATAAGATCAGGGAGGATTCCGCAATAGGAATACTGTGGGCATTCGGTATGGCGATCGGAATAATTTTCATTTACCTTACACCAGGATATTCTCCCGACCTTATGAGCTATCTCTTCGGGAGCATTCTTACAGTAACAAATGCCGATATTATTGCACTTGGAATTATGTCTCTTATACTTATATGCTATTTCAGCATATTTTACCGGACTATCCTGTATATATCTTACGATGAGGCATTTGCGCGAACATATTCACCTTATGTCAATACCTTTAAATACATTACCACAGCCCTGATAGCACTTACGATTGTCCTGAACATTAGGATGGCCGGTGTTATTCTTGTACTCTCGCTCCTTACCATTCCACCGAATATAGCAATGATTTTTACCAAAGTCTATTCCAGGATAATCATCTATTCGATAGTGGCAGGATTTGCAGGAACAGCAGCCGGATATGTGATTTCCTATTTTGCGGGAATACCGGCAGGGGCCACCATCATCTTCACACTGGTGGTGATATGGGGCTTGGCGAAACTTGTTAAGAAAATAACCTCTGCATAGGATTTTCTATTGTTTTGAAATTGAGCGATTATATTTTTTAGATAACATTTAAAGTGATAATATATGGATTATGATCTTATAGTAATTGGCAGCGGTCCCGGAGGATATGTCGCGGCCATCAGAGCATCGCAGCTGAAAATGAAGGTTGCTGTTGTTGAGAAAGAGGAACTGGGTGGTATCTGCCTCAACTGGGGATGCATTCCTACCAAGGCATTGCTTAAAAGCGCCCTGGTTTTAGGATACATGAAGCATGCATCGGATTATGGTATTAATATTGAAGGAGAGGTAAAAGCCGATTTTAGTGCAATCATTGCGCGTAGCCGTAGCGTGGCCGCGGGCATGAGTAAGGGAATAGAATTCCTGTTTAAAAAGAACAACATAACACATATCAGAGGGTTCGGACACTTGTCGGGACACAACAGTATAGAGGTCGAAGATAAAGAAGGAAAGATAACAAAGATTACAGCCCGGAATATCATTCTTGCTACGGGTGCAAGATCAAAAGAGCTGCCAAACCTGAAACAGGACGGCAAGACAATAATCGGGTACAGAGAAGCGATGACATTACCGGAACAACCGGCTTCAATGCTTATTGTTGGTTCCGGAGCAATCGGAAGCGAGTTTGCAAATTTCTACCAGGTTATAGGAACAGAGGTGACACTTGTTGAATTTCTTCCACGACTGGTTCCCAATGAGGATGAAGAGATATCAAAACAGCTTGAGAGATCATTTAAGAAGCTTAAAATGAAGATAATGACCGACTCATCAGTTGAATCGGTTGATACTTCAAAGGGGAAATGCGTTGTGACTATAAAGACACCAAAAGGCATTGAGACAATGGAGACCGATATCGTTATGTCAGCTGTTGGTGTGACAGCAAACCTTGAAGGTATAGGCCTTGAAAATACAGGAGTAAAAACAGAAAACGGGAAAGTGGTTGTCGATGAGTTTTACCATACTTCGGCAGAAGGCATATATGCCATTGGCGACATTGTCCATGGTCCTGCCCTTGCACATGTTGCATCAGCAGAAGGGATCATATGTGTTGAAAAGATTGCCGGAAGAGAAGTTGAACCACTGGATTATAATAACATTCCATCCTGCACATATACAAGCCCCGAAATAGCTTCGTGTGGTCTTACCGAAGCAACTGCCAGGGAAGCCGGCTATGAGGTTAAGGTCGGGAAATTCCCATTTACAGCTTCAGGAAGGGCCAGTGCAGCAGGTTCAAAGGATGGATTCATCAAGCTTGTTTTTGATGCTGCTTACGGAGAATTGCTTGGAGCTCACATGATAGGGGAGAATGTAACAGAAATAATCTCGGAAATTATAGTGGCAAGGAAACTTGAGACCACTGCTGACGAGATAATAAAAGCAGTTCATCCTCATCCTACAATGTCAGAAGCTATAATGGAAGCAGCCGCCGCAGCTTACGGTGAAGTGATACATTTGTAACAGGCATTAGGCATTAGGCATTAGGCATTAGGCATCAGGCGGCAGACGGCAGGCTTTAGGTCAAATATTTTTAGATTACAGGATCTTATCATACGTTTTACCTGTCGCCTGCCACCTGCCGCCCGACGCCTTTTTTAACAAAAAGCAACCTTTTCCTGGGTTTATTCATCAATCTTATACCTGATTTGAAGGTTTTGAGATAATATTTTTGTATTTTTATACTCTAATAGGTATAGGAAACCTTGTCAGAGATAAAAAATATAATTAATGGTTGTCTCAAAGGCTACAGAAGGGATCAGGAGCTTCTGTACAGGAGATATGCGGCTAAATTGTATGCCGTATGTTTGCAGTATGCAGGAAACGATGAAGAGGCGAGAGATATATTACAGGAGGGATTCATCAAGATCTTTGAAAACCTTGTTCATTACAAACATGAGGGTTCATTTGAGGGCTGGATCCGCAAGATAATAGTCAATACCGCACTGGAAAAATACCGCTCCAGGCATAACCTTTACAGAGTCGACGATATTGACGATATCCCGGAACCTGATGCAGATCCGGATAATGAAGATTATTCAGGGCTTGAGGCAGGTGATCTCCTCGGAATTATCAGGGAGCTGCCACCGAAATACAGAATGGTATTTAATCTCTTTGCCATTGAAGGATATTCACACAAGGAGATAAGCAAAATGGTAAATATATCCGAAGGTACTTCAAAATCGAACCTCTCGAGGGCAAGGATTATATTACAGAGAAGAGTGGGTTCATATACAGGACTCAGGAAGAAGATATCGAATGGATAACAGAGGGGCAAATATAGATGTGGTTTTCAGAAACGGACTGAAAAACTACGAGGTGCTGCCGCCACAGGAGGTATGGGATGATATTCGTCCTGTTATAAGGAAGAAACAACGACCCTTTATCCTTCTGAGAGTTGCAGCCGTAGCAGCAGTTGTACTGTCACTGGGCATCCTTGCCTACAGGTTAAGCAATGAAATATCTTCCGGGATTGAAAATCAACTTATTACGCTTAATGCGGAATCGGTTTTCCCTTCAGCAAACTTTGCTGAGGCAATTATCCCTGTACCACCTGTTATAACAGATCAGGAACCTGTAGTAAATATTATCCGGGACGATCAACCTGTCAATCCGGTAGCTACAGATAATTTAAATACAACCATTCAGGACTTTGCAGTTGTATCTGCTCAGTCAGATTTAAAGAAGAATTCAGACATAAATTACGGGCGATATAATTTGCCGGCAATAGATTATGATGCTGCAGATTATCTGGATTTTGATGAGAGAACCACCCTGGATACTCCGGATAACATAATCAGGAAAGAGCCAGGCAGATGGTCAATATCTGCATTGGTGTCACCTACATATCAATCACGCTTAGGTGCCGGCGATAATGAAGCTATTGCAAATCTGATGGCTTCAGAAGAAGCTGTTATGTCATACTCAGGGGGACTGGCACTCTCGTATAAGGTCAGTAAGAGATTCAGCATACAGTCAGGTGTGTACTATTCTTCGATAGGGAAGGAACTTACAGGTATCTCGGCATACAGCGGTTTTGAAAATCACCTCTATACCAAGGGAAGTCCGAATTTTGAGGTGCTTACCTCCAATGGTCCCGTTTATACCGAAAACAATGATATCTTTCTTACAGATCGTATGGGCGGCGACAGGATAACAACAGCCTACGATAACAATGTTTTCGATCCTGAAAAAGCCTCACTTAAATATATTGATAATTCATTACACCAGAATTTCAGCTTTCTTGAACTTCCGATCATTCTTCGCTATAAAATTATTGATAAAACCCTGGATTTTAATATTATAGGAGGAATCTCCTCCAACCTGCTGGTTAATAATTCTGTTTATGCTTCAGCAGAGGACGGTAAATTACCGGTTGGAAAAACAAAAGGACTGAATATCCTGACATTCAGCAGCTCACTGGGTATGGGAATGGAATATAACATCTCAAACAATTTTTCTCTGAACCTTGAGCCGACATTCAGATATTACATTAATCCTTTCAATGATATCTCCAGTTCAGGAATCCATCCATATTCCTTCGGTGTTTTCTCAGGTATCTCCTACAGGTTCTGAATTTTCCACTCAACCAATCCTGTTTCTTATTTAATTTAGAGTATTCCGGAATTATTTATAAGGTATAAAAATATTACCTTTGCAATTTATTTCTAAATACCCTGTTCATTATGATAAATTCATACAGGAAACCATTATTTGCATTACTTGTCCTGGCCGGTGTACTAATATTAATAATATCAATTGCAGAGAGTTTCAAAGGTGTCGGTAATTCAGATTCCGAAGCATCAATCCCGAACGATACAATTTATACGAATAAGCCTTATAAACTGCCTGAAAAAGTAACCTTTGCAGGTGAGAGGATGCCTCTTGAAAATTTCGATACCAGAGAAAGCCTTGACCGGGAAATACTTACAAGTGCTTATCGTCATTCTTCAACAATACTTATTATTAAAAGGGCAAACAGGTATCTGCCTGTTATTGAAAAGATCCTCAGGAAAAATGATATACCTGATGATTTTAAATATCTTGTTGCAGCCGAAAGTGAATACAGCAATATGATATCACCGGCAGGTGCAACCGGTTTCTGGCAGATAATGAAGGCGACAGGTATTGAACAGGGTATGGAGATCAATTCGGTGGTTGATGAGCGTTATGATATTGAGAAATCGACACAGTTTGCCTGTGATTATTTCAGAAAGTCGTACGAAAAGTATGGTAACTGGACACTGACGGCTGCATCATATAATAGCGGAAGATCTTCTATTGATGAACAGATAAGCATTCAGCAGCAGAATAATTATTATGATCTTCTGCTGGCTGAAGAAACAGCAAGGTATATCTTCAGAGTTGTTGCATATAAGCTTGTTATCTCTGATCCTGCGAGTTACGGTTTCACAATTGACAAAGATGAGCTTTACCCGGTTTTGAGGTACAAAGAGGTGAAAGTAGACACGGCGGTTACAAGTTTTTCGAGCTTTGCAGAACACTTTGGAACAAATTACAAATTACTGAAATTCCTGAATCCATGGCTCAGGAAACCGTACCTTACACCAAAACGAGGCAAGGAATACGTAATTAAGATCCCGGGAAAAGGCATGAGAAATATTGAAAGCCCGGAACCTGAAAGCTGATAATATTACAGTGGAGGGTTATAATGAGTGAAGAAATAAACGTCCTTGGAGCAAGGGTGCATAACCTGAAGGATATAGATGTTACCATTCCGCGTAATAAACTTGTGGTTATCACAGGACTCAGCGGAAGCGGTAAGTCATCTCTTGCCTTTGATACAATATATTCAGAGGGCCAACGGCGTTATATGGAAACCCTTTCTACCTATGCACGACAATTTCTTGGTGGCATGGAACGTCCCGATGTGGACAAAATAACAGGTTTAAGTCCTGTCATTTCCATTGAACAGAAATCAACAAATAAAAATCCCCGTTCAACAGTTGGTACAATAACAGAAATCTACGATTTTCTGAGATTGCTTTATGCAAGGGCAGGGGAAGCATATTCATGGGCTTCCGGCGAAAAAATGGTTAAATACACCGATGAACAAATAGTAGATCTGGTAAAAAAAAGATTTGCTGATAAGAAGATCTGTTTTTTGGCACCGGTTGTCAAAGGGCGTAAAGGTCATTACAAGGAGCTTTTCGAACAGCTCCGGAGAAAAGGATATCTTAATGTACGTATTAACAGTGAGATCAGGCAACTTCAGCCCGGGATGAGGCTGGACAGGTATAAAACTCATTATATTGAACTGGTAATAGACAGGTTCAGGGTTGGGGAAGTAACTGACAAAAGACTCCGGGATTCTGTACAGATTTCGCTTGACCAGGGAGACGGAGTGATGATGGTTCTTGACAGTGAAAGCAACGAACCAAGATATTTCAGCCGTCACCTTATGTGTCCTGTAACGGGTATTTCCTATAATGAACCTGCTCCCCATAGTTTCTCTTTCAACTCCCCCCAGGGAGCTTGTCCTCATTGCAACGGGCTTGGACAAATATCGAGCATAGATGAGAAGAAGCTTATTCCCGACAGGAGCCTCAGTATAAGGAAAGGTGGTATAGTTCCTCTCGGTAAGTACAGGAATGTATGGATATTCTGGCAGATTGAAGCAATTGCGGAAAAGAACGGTTTTACTCTTGATACTCCAATAAAGGATATACCCGAGGAGACGCTTAGCAAGGTTCTCTATGGTTCAGATGAGGTGCTGAAACTATCCAATACACCCCTGGGAATGACATCAAACTATTTTCTGACCTTTGAGGGGGTTGTGAATTTTATTGGTAACCTGGAGGCTGTTAACGGAAAGAAGAACGGAATGCGGCTAAAAGATCAGTATGTTCAGTATGATGTTTGTCCCGAATGCAATGGTACCCGGCTTAAGAAAGAGGCCCTCTTTTTCAGGATAGCAGATAAGAGTATCGGGGATCTGTCAGCCATGGATATCAGAGAGTTATCGCTGTTCCTTGCTAATGTTGAAGAGAAACTGACTGAAAAACAGAAAAAGATTGCTGCAGAGATACTCAAGGAAATAAGGTCAAGGCTCGGTTTCCTGATTGAAGTGGGGCTTGATTACCTGTCTCTTAACAGAGGAGCAGCAACTCTTTCAGGAGGTGAAAGCCAGAGGATAAGACTTGCTACTCAAATCGGGTCACAGCTGGTGAATGTCCTTTATATTCTCGATGAGCCGAGTATTGGTCTTCACCAGAGAGATAACCGACGCCTGATATATGCATTGAAACAACTCAGGGATTCAGGTAATTCAGTCATAGTGGTTGAACATGACAGGGAAATGATAATGTCGGCTGATCATATAGTCGACATGGGACCTGGTGCCGGACTTCATGGAGGCCTGGTAGTTGCGCAGGGAAGACCTGATGAAATAATGAGTTGCGGGACTCTTACCTCAGGGTTCCTGAATAACGAAAAGAGATTTATTATTCCGAAAGACCGCAGGACAGGTAATGGTAAATCGCTGGTGATGACAGGCGCTACAGGCCATAACCTTAATAATGTTGACCTCGTCCTGCCGCTTGGTACATTTATCTGTGTCACAGGTGTTTCGGGCAGCGGTAAATCTTCACTGATAAACCAGACCCTTCATCCGGCACTTGCCAGACGCTTTCATAACTCAGGTAAGACGCCTTTGCCATATAAAGATATTTCAGGACTGGAAAACCTTGATAAAGTCATAGAGGTGAGTCAGGCACCTATTGGAAAAACACCCCGGTCCAATCCTGCCACATATACAGGTGTTTTTACCGATATAAGAAAGCTTTTTGAACAGACCGCTGAAGCAAAAATCCGTGGATTCAATGCCGGGAGATTTTCGTTTAATGTCAGAGGTGGAAGATGTGAGGGCTGTCAGGGAGCCGGTGTGAAAACAATCGAGATGAATTTCCTTCCCGATGTTTATATCAATTGCACCGAATGCAACGGCAAACGGTATAACCGGGAAACCCTTGAAGTAAAGTATAAAGGACAAACTATCAGCGATGTCCTGGAAATGACAGTAAACATTGCTGTTGAATTTTTTGCAAATATCCCCTCTGTACATCATAAACTGAAAACATTGAAGGATGTCGGCCTCGGATATATAAGGCTTGGCCAGCAGTCAACAACACTTTCAGGCGGAGAAGCTCAGCGTGTCAAACTTGCTACAGAGCTTGCACGGCGTGATACAGGAAAAACACTTTATATACTTGATGAGCCTACGACAGGACTCCATTTTGAAGATGTAAGGGTGCTTCTAGACGTTCTGAACCGTCTTGTCGACAGAGGTAATACGATCATTGTAATCGAACATAATATTGATGTTATTAAAATGGCCGACCATATCATAGACCTTGGAAAAGAGGGTGGAAAGGAGGGAGGTAATATAGTTTTCTCAGGATCACCAGAAGAACTGGCTGAATGTGCTGACAGTTATACTGGATTATTCCTTAAACCAGAGTTGAAGGCATAAGAAATTAGTTATATTTGACATTCTAAAAACTATCGATAATGGGCAAAAAGGACAAACCTTCCGATCTTATAAAAGATGCTTTCGAAGAGAAAACCTGGCATGAGATACATACAACAGATTCATGGAGAGTATTTAAGATAATATCTGAACTGGTTGAGGGTTTTGAAAAGCTTGCCCGTATAGGGCCATGCGTTTCTATTTTTGGATCGGCAAGGACACATCATAATGATAAATATTACCGTCTCGCCGAAGATATAGCCTACCGGCTGGTACAGAAAGGCTATGGAGTTATTACAGGAGGCGGTCCGGGGATAATGGAAGCAGCGAACAGAGGAGCAAAACGCGGTAACGGGAAATCGGTAGGTATCAATATCGATCTTCCTTTTGAACAACGGCCCAATTCATTCATTGATTCTGATAAACTTATTACCTTCGACCATTTCTTTGTGAGGAAAGTGATGTTCATGAAGTATGCCCAGGGATTCATAGTTTTACCGGGAGGATTCGGAACTTTTGATGAGCTCTTTGAGGCTATCACACTGATCCAGACAAGGAAAATAGGAAAGTTCCCGATAATCCTTGTAGGAAAGAAATACTGGAAGGGGCTTATAGAATGGATCAAGGAAGAAATGATGGCTGAAGAACATAATATCTCTCCCGGAGACCTTGATATTTTTAATATCGTAGATACCTCCAAAGAAGCTGTTGCCTGTATTGTAAAGTTCTACTCAAGATATCTGCTCAGCCCCAATTTCTGATAAAGTTTGTGGATTATTATCTTTTTCTGATGCGGTCCAGTTCCCGTTCTGTATCCTTACGTTTTATTGTCTGACGTTTGTCATATTCCTTCTTGCCTTTCGATATTGCAATTTCAGCTTTTGCAAGTCCCCGGTTATTAATAAACACTTTGGTGACGATAATAGTCAACCCGCTCTCTTTTACTTTTCTTTCAATCCTTTTCAGTTCACGTTTTGTCAGAAGCAGTTTCCTTTCACGCAGCGGATCATGATTATTCAGGTTACCCCACCAGTATTCTGCAATATGCATACCCCTGATAAATAGTTCACCATCACTGAAAAAGCAATAGGAATCTGCAAGTGCAGCTTTTCCCATCCTGATGGATTTAATTTCTGTCCCGGTAAGCTTTATCCCTGCAACAAATTTCTCAAGGAACGCATAATCATGAGAAGCCTTCTTGTTCTTAATTACAATATCACTGGAACCTCTTTTCATCAATCGTTGCCATAAAACAGCTCAGTAAGAGTCAAAATTACGTAATTTTATGGTAACTTGCTTTTCATGTCAAACAGGTTGCGGTAATGTCACAAAAACCGAAACATGGATATGATCTTCTTGTTATTACAGGACCAACCGCATCAGGCAAAACCACTTTAGCAGTTAATCTGGCAGCTCGCCTGGGAGGAGAGGTAATAAGTGCAGATTCACGCCAGGTCTACAGGGGTATGGACCTTGGTACAGGAAAGGATTATTCAGACTATTATATTGATGACAAGGTTGTTCCATGCCATCTTATTGATATTGTTGACCCCGGATATAAATATAATGTCTTTGAGTATCAGCGTGAATTTAAAAAAGTATATGAAGATATGATCAGGCGTAATGTTTTCCCTGTTATGTGCGGAGGGTCAGGTATGTATGTCGACAGCATTATAACGGGATACAAAATGAAGGAGGTGCCTCCTGACAGCGGATTGAGGGCAAGACTTGAGAAGAAGACCATGGAGGAACTTATAGGGATTCTTTCTACTTTTAAAAAACTGCATAATATTACCGATATCGATACAAAGAAAAGAGTTATCAGAGCTATAGAAATTGAACAATACAACAGAGGTGGGGGCGAAAAACAGAGTCAGTTTCCCCGGCTGAAGGCTTTAATTGCCGGGATAATGTTCGACAGGGAAGAAAGACGCAGAAGAATCTCGGAACGGTTGAAAAAACGCTTCGATGAAGGAATTGTGGATGAGGTGAGGAAGTTGCTGGCAAAAGGGATCAGGAAAGAAACGCTTATTTATTATGGTCTTGAGTATAAATATATTACATTATTTCTGGCCGGCAAATATGAGTATGATGAAATGGCAAGTAATCTTGAGACAGCTATACACCATTATGCAAAGAGACAGATGACCTGGTTCAGGGGAATGGAGAAAAAAGGTGTAAAAATCCACTGGCTTGACGGAGCGCTGCCGCTGGAGGAGAAAATATCAGAAGTACTTGAGCTTATGAAATAGTGAACTCATCCAGTCTTTTCTAAGATTACATGTATTTACTCCATTTCTTTTTAGGGGTGAGTACATGAACATACCTATTTCAGATATGTCTCCAGCCACTCAAAAAATTCCCTTTGCCATATCACGGCATTCTGGGGTTTGAGTACAAAATGCGTTTCTTCCTCAAAGAATAACAATTTACTGGGAATATTATTCAACTGTGCTGCCTGGAATGCTTCAAGGCTCTGTGTATAGGGTATCCTGAAATCTTTGGCCCCGGTGATGATAAGTATAGGAGTATCCCAGTTGCTTGCCATCAGGTGGGGTGAGAACCGGTAGCTTTTTCCCATATTCCAGTAGGGTCCCTCAATATCTTTATCCGGAAACCATAATTCCTCTGTTGATCCGTACCAGCTTGTAAAGTCGAACATTCCGCAGTGTGAAATGAAAGCTTTAAATCTTCCTCCGTGAACACCGGCGAGATAAAATACCGAAAATCCTCCATAGCTGGCACCCACAGCTGCAAGCCGTTCAGGATCAACAAAAGGTTCTTTTGCCATTGCATCGGTTGCATCGAGATAATCATGGATGTTAGCACCTCCGTAGTCACCGGATATCTGTTCTTTCCATGCCTGTCCAAAACCAGCATTACCGCGCCTGTTGGGACAGATCACAATATATCCTTTTGCAGCCATCATTTGCATGTTCCAGCGGTATGACCAGAACTGACCGAGTGTACTTTGCGGGCCACCGTTGCAGAACAGCAATGCGGGATATTTTTTTGACGGGTCAAAGTCAGGAGGATAGATAATCCACATCTGCAGATCTTTATTATCCCTTGTTTTGATGTACCTCTCTTCTGTACGGCCCATCTTTATTGATTCATATATGTCTTTGTTTATTGATGTGATCAGTTTGACTTCTCCGGTTGACAGGTCAACTTTTGCCAATTCATGTGCCATTGACAGGGATTTGATATTAGTTACCATGACACCTGATTTCAGACTGACCGGACTTAGTTCATGTACCCCCTCTGTTAACTGGTCAACACCCCTGTCAGAGATGCTTGTTTTGAACACCTGTGTGGTACCCAGATGAGCACATGCAAAATAAATCGTTTCATTATCTGCCCAGTTAATACTCTCAACATCAAAATCCCATCCTTTTGTCACCCAGCTGCGGATTCCTTTGGCAATATCATAAACAAAAAGCCTGTCAAGATCAGCTTCGTAACCATCTCTTTCCATGCTTTGAAAGGCAATCTTTGAACCATCCGGGGAGAAGACAGGATAGCGGTCATACCCACGGTTGCCTTCGGAAATATTCACCTCCTCGCCTGAAGTGATATTATATAGCATTATGTCAGAATTTGTGCTTCTGGCATCCTCTTTTCCCCTGAGCCTTTTTGTTGTGTAAGCAATTTGTTTATTGTCAGGGCTCCATGATATTTCACCCTCATCAAAATAGGGGGCGAGTGGTGATTCGAACTTCTGTCCTTCCATTATGTCCTTTTCACCAGAAATGTTGGTTCCGTTAAATGATGCAACAAAAATGTGACTGTATGAATAATCACTCCAGTAATTCCAGTGCCTGTACATTAGGTCATCAATTATCCTGACATTTGCTTTGGGAAGATTATGTTTTTCGTTTGCAGTCTGATCAAGTTTTACTCTTCTCGTGAAATAGATCTTGTTTCCATCAGGCGAAATACTGAAGATCTCAAACTCCTTAAAGTCTTCAACAGTCTGTTTATCAGACCCATCGGCATTCATAGTCATCAGTTCGCCGTCATTATTGATATAGGCGACAGATTTGCCTTTATTGAACCACTGTGGTGAGCTGCCCCCATCGGTTGTGAGTTGGACGGGGTTGCCGCCACTGGCAGGAACCTTGAAAATGTTTGTTCTCTTTGCTTCTGTTTCCAGGTCGATATCGGTAACCGTATAGAGGACAAATGATCCATCGGGAGAAAGTGCAAATGAACCAAGTCTTCTGAATTTCCACATTATTTCAGGGGTCATCACTCCTCCCGCCTTCTCTTCGGCAGTAAGTTCATTATTGAACTGTGGTACAGCTTCTCTGGTATCTGATTTCTCCTGCCGGCATGACAGCGAGAATAGAAATAGCAGAAGAATTATCGAAACATGATATCTTTTCATCAGTAATGGTATTTTAATGATTATTGTTTCTTAAGGGCTTCAGAAACTTTATCTTTAAGTTCATCATACAATTCGGGATTATCCCTGAGTATCTGCTTGACGGCATCACGTCCCTGGCCGATCCGGGTTTCTCCGTAACTAAACCATGAACCGCTTTTTTTGATAATATTGAAATCAGTTCCAAGATCAATTACCTCGCCGAGCTGCGAGATTCCCTCTCCATAGAGGATATCAAAATCGGCTTTTCTGAATGGAGGGGCAAGCTTGTTTTTTACTATTTTCACTCTTGTCCTGTTCCCCATGACTTCATCTCCCTCTTTAATCTGGCTTATCCTGCGAATATCTACTCTGACGGAAGCATAGAATTTAAGGGCATTTCCCCCGGTTGTTGTTTCGGGATTCCCGAACATCACTCCGATCTTTTCCCGGAGCTGATTAATGAAAACGCAGGATGTGTTTGTCTTGTTTATGTTTGCAGTAAGCTTTCTCAGTGCCTGTGACATCAGTCTTGCCTGGAGACCCATCTTTGAATCACCCATTTCACCTTCTATTTCAGCTTTGGGTGTCAGGGCTGCTACTGAATCAATAACTATTATATCGAGAGCTCCTGAACGGATGAGATTATCTGTGATCTCAAGTGCCTGTTCCCCGTTATCGGGTTGTGAAATAAGCAGGTTCTCGACATCAACGCCAAGTTTCTCGGCATAATTGCGATCAAATGTATGTTCGGCATCTATTATTGCTGCAATGCCCCCGTTCTTCTGTGCTTCTGCTATTGCATGGACAGCCAGCGTCGTCTTTCCTGAGGCTTCAGGTCCGTAAATCTCTATTACTCGTCCGCGGGGAAACCCTCCAATACCTAAAGCTGCGTCCAGTCCGATGGAACCGGTGGAAATAGTCTGAATATTTTCAATGGCATGGTCGCCCAGTTTCATTATTGTACCCTTCCCGAAATCTTTTTCAATTTTTCCAAGGGTGACCTCAAGAGCCTTTAGTTTCTCCTTGTTGATCTCTTTTCTTTCTTCTTTGCTCATATTTATTGGTTTTTATTTATATAGTGCGAATATCTGTTCCGAGTGGATTTTTGTATCAACTTTTGTAATTATCTTCTCGATGATACCCTACCTTTAAACGGAGGTGCCGGCATACCTTCTTTTAATTGTGCCATGGGTTTACTAATTTTGTTATTATGGGTAAATTTACGAAGTTTGAATTGTTTTCAGAAGAAAAACAGATTTTTAGTTATTAACAATAAGCTTTTATAACCATTATAAAAGAGCTTTATAACAGATTGTAAATTAATTATTTGTGAGGCGAGATAATAAACCCGTGTTTGCTTTAAAACGATATCCGGCATGTTTACTGTTAATATCGGCTTTATTTTTGCTGGTTACTAATCTCAATGCACAGGATCTGCCAACCAAACCTACACGGCAATCTTCTCTCGAAGCTTTTTCAAAAGGTAATTATGAACAGGCTTACAGGGAATTCTCCGAGCTTCTTAACACATATCCGAAAGATCCGATGTACAAGTATTATTCAGGGGTGTGTCTGGTTAAATTGAAGAGGGAGCCGGAAAAAGCTGTGACACTTCTCGGGCAGGCTCAAAAAGGCTCAGCTATAGTAAGAACCATACCGTCAGATGCACTGTTCTGGCTTGGCCGGGCACAGCAGATGTCGGGGAAATTTGAGGATGCAATAGCTTCCTATAACAATTTCATTGATCTTAACGGAAAGAAAACATCCAGAGAACTTGGGATACCTGATTTTATTGAGCAATGTGAGAGGAGAGAAGGTTTCTTAACGGAAGATAATGCAGTTATTACCGTGGAAGAAGATGAACCCGGTATTGGGAAAGAGGGAAAGAGTATAATTAAGTTAGAAGAAAAGGTTATGATGATTTCTGAACAGGAAGATACCCTCTCCGGTAATTATGATGAGATGTTGTCTGAAGCCATTGAATATCAGTATAAAGCTGATTCTTTATATAGAATCGCAGAAGAACAGAAAAAAGAGCTTGAAAAGGGAAGCTATGCTGAAAGGACAAAGTTGAAAGCTGAGATTGCTGAAACTGAAAAGCTTGCAGCCTCTTTCCAGGATCTTGCTGATAAGAAATATAATGAGGCTCAGACTGTAATGAATAGTAAACCATTTACCGAGGGATTGGTTGCCAGACAGATAATTCCGCTTGCAACAGATTCTTCCCTGAAAAGAGAGAAGCTAAGCGATTCCCTTATCAATAACTTTAACAGCGGCGAAACAATAGACAGCATTACTACAGCCAAAGATAGTGTCAGAACAGAGACAATCAAAAAAACCGCTGATATCAAACCTGTTGCAGACACAGTTACTCTTAATGATGTTAAAAAGGATATACTCCCGGAAACGGTAAAAAAGAGTGAAGTTTATTATGTTTTTGAAATTAAGCAAAATGCTGAAAATGAAAAAATTCCTATTGATCCCGAGGTTCCTGAGGGGCTTCTGTATCGGATTCAGGTAGCAGTCTTCCGGAACCCTGTTGCTCCTTCATATTTCAAGGGTATTACACCGGTTTATGGATTTAAAATGACGGGCAGGGATCTGACAATTTATTATGCCGGCATGTTCAGGAGATTAACAGATGCTAATAAGGCTCTGGGAACGGTAAGGCAGAAAGGTTTCAGGGATGCATTTGTTTCAGCATTCTTTAATAGCAAAGCTGTCTCTTCGGAAAGAGCTGCCGCTCTCGAAAATAAATGGGGGAAAATCCCGCTTTCAGGGGTAAGCGCTGAGGAACAGGTTCCTGTAGATACAGTTCCTCCAACACTCACATTCAGGATTGAAATTGCAAGATCACAGAAACCTGTCAGGGATGATGACCTGGAAACTTATAAGAAGCTTTCAGGTACGCGGGGACTGGATATCATAACCCTTCCCGATGGTAATATAGTTTACCTTGTAGGACACTTCATTACCTGGGAGAGTGCTGTAGAATATGCCGACCTGCTGGTAAGGAATGGTTACAGTGACGCAAAAGTCGGAGCCTGGCTCGGGGAAAAAGAAATACCTGTTGAAACGGCAAGGGAGCTCTTCGATATGCTGGAATGAACTCTAAAAAAAGGTTACTCAGTGTAAAACTCAATCATTCGTTTTATTGCCTCACGACATACGGAACAGTAACCCTTTGATGAATTGCTTTTCATCCTGCATTCCATTTCAGGGCGGAAAATGCCTTTGGCTGAGTATCCTGCTCCTTCAAACAGCCCTGTAACGTTTCTGTATTTCTCTTCGGGAGGAGTTGGAACGGGTGTCTCTTTGTCAATCATTTTTTTCCATTTGGAATCGAAATCCACCATAGTCGTAATATTAGGTTCCCAGGGCTCAACATCCAAAGGGTAATACTCCTCATAAGCCACTTCGGAAGAATAGTATTCATCAGCAAGCCCTGCAAAGCCATGTCCGAATTCATGAATAAATACCTTAAGTGACAAAGGATGACCGGTGGTTGTACCGCTGTAATAATTATAAACACCGCCTCCACGGCCCA
This sequence comes from uncultured Rikenellaceae bacterium, assembly GCA_964638955.1. Taxonomy (GTDB): domain Bacteria; phylum Bacteroidota; class Bacteroidia; order Bacteroidales; family VadinHA17; genus LD21. Next base: position 49,497 of record CAZWZQ010000019.1, read on the forward strand.
GATATTAATTCTTTCCTTATATTCGCTGAAAGGTGCTTCAGAAAACAGGTAATCAGCCATTTTTTTTACATCATCATGGAATTTCTCCATCTCATTAGCTTTATATCCTTCGGCAATAAATGCAAGATCAACAGAAATCTCAGGCTTCCCGTTGCCGTAAATTTTTGTAAAAGAAGCAGATACTGGTTTTTCTTTTCTTATGAAATAATCGGAAGGCTTAATAGCGGTTTCGTACAATTTTGTAAATACTCCACTGCGTTGCCGGATGCTTAATACAAACCTTGCTTTTTCCCTGGGAAATGGCATTGTTGCCACCTCATAGAAGCTTCTTTCCATACTTTTTGCCCCGGCAGTAGTCTGCCATTCCTGGAAAAGAGTACAGAAGCCGCGTGAATAAATCAGCCTGCCATCTGAATCATCAAAAAGCTCATATCTGAAGTTACCGTAGTTAAAAGGATTGGTTAGTTGAGTTTTTGAACCGCCATAAAAAGGTTCTTCTTTCATGCCAACAGGATATACAATCGTTTTTTCACTGTTTCCCGCTAACATGAAGTCAAAGCGTAAAATCTTATCTGTAAAATAATTATCAAAATTGATCTGAGCAATCAGCGGTGCTGATAAAAATGTTAAAAGCAGAACAGAGAATGTTCTCATATAATGAATTTTTTTTAACAAAAAAGTAAAGCTAATAAATAAGAATGAACCAGATCAATAAAATATATATTTTTGTGGCATCATATTTTGAGTACAAATGACTTTTATGAATGATCCGTTATTATGGCTTAATGATATCCTGATTGAACTTGGATTAAGTTATAAACTGGCCTCTTTTATCAGTACTACAGGGATGATCCTGGTTATTCTGGCTCTTAGCTGGCTGGCAAATCTTGTTGCCAGGGTAATAATCAGGCAGGTTCTTATCAGAATTGTAAAGAGGACTGTAAGCGCATGGAATGATATTTTCCTTGAGAAGAAAGTTTTAACAAGGTTATCTCATTTTGTTCCTGCTATTATCATATGGTCGGCAGCCAGCTGGGTACTCAGGGATTATCCTGTGTGGCTGACCATTATACAGCGGCTTGCAATTACATATATGCTTGTTGTAGCTGCCATTGTTATCAATTCATTCATTGAGTCATGGTATAAAGTATATCTTACCCTGCCTATATCTCAGAACAGGCCTATTAAAGGCTATGTTCAGATAGTAAAAATAATTGTTGTCGTATTCTTTTCTCTACTGATTTATTCAGCATTATTCAGGAAAGAGGTCAGTGCCATCATTGCCGGATTAGGTGTCATGGCATCAGTTATAATGCTAATCTTTAAAGATGCCATTCTTGGGCTTGTTGCCAGTATTCAGCTGTCAGCCAATAAGATGTTGAAAATCGGCGACTGGATATCAATACCTGAACGCAATGTTGATGGTGAAGTTCTGGATATAACTCTCACCACTGCTAAAATCAGAAATTTTGACAAAACAATCATAACCGTTCCCACATATTCCCTGATTAATGAATCATTCCAGAACTGGGTGGGAATGCAGGAGTCAGGTGTCAGGCGCATAAAAAGATCATTTCTTGTCGATGTAACAACAATAAGATTTGCAGATGATGAACAAATGAGGAAAATGAAGGAATCATCCCTGATTAAAAAGTACTTTAATATTGAGAAGGATGGATCGCTGATCACCAAAAAAGAAATGAATAAAAAACAATCAGCGTATTTTATTTCAGGACAGATAACAAATCTCGGCATATTCAGGATGTATGCTGAGGCTTTTCTTCTTGATCATCCCAGGATCGATAAATCGCAGGCTATTATCGTCAGGCACAGACCGCCTAATGAGGATGGGATACCGTTACAGGTATATGCATTCACAAACAGAATTGACCTGGTTACTTACGAGAACGTACAGTCAGAAATTTTTGAACACCTGTTATCATTCATGAATGAGTTCGAACTAAGGGTGTTCCAGCTTCCGTCAGAATATGATTATATACGTAAACAGGATAAATAACGATCTTAATGATTATTAATAAAACAGAATATGGCAGACCTTAATACTAGAATAAGTGATTTCCTCTGGAAGAACCTGAGTGATAAACGTATAATGGTCAAAACGGATAATTTCTGGGCCACTCTCCGGGATACCGGAACAGAGATATGGCTTGATACCGGTGATATGGAAGAGGCAGAAGCTAACTGGACAGCTGAGATGAGTGCCCTGACTACGAATAATACATTGCTTAACAATGAGATACAAAAGGGAATATACGATGTCTTTATCTCTGAGGCTAAAAGTCTGGTCAGAGAGCTTCCGCTGGAAGAGAAGGTTAAGGAGATAGCATTCATACTGAATGCACGGCATGGTCTCAGGCTGGCCTCAAAATTCGGAGGAATGGTAAGTGTGGAACTTCATACCGACACTGCTCATGATATTAAGGCAATAGAATATTACGGTAAAAGACTACATGAAATCAGTCCCGAACATTTTATAATAAAGGTTCCATATACGGCTGCAGGATTGATAGGAGCGAGGCGGCTTAAGGATACAGGTGTAAGAGTAAATTTCACACTCGGGTTCAGTGCCAGGCAGAATGTTATTGTTACAAGGGTAACCCGTCCTGATTATCTTAATGTGTTCCTGGGAAGAATAGGAGCCTTTATTGCCAGCAACAAACTTGGCGATGGTGCAGGGGCCGGAGAGATGGCAGTTATTTCATCGCAGAACTGGGTAACCGGATTTTCAGCAAAAAACGAATGGCAGACGAAGCTTATTGCAGCCAGCATAAGAGATCACAAACAGCTTGAACTGCTTGCAGGGGCTGATGTTTTCACCATACCGCCAAAAGTGGCATCTGCCGGACATAAATCAATTAAGGACAAGTTTACTTCAAGGATGCACATGAACTACGAAACCGGTATTTCAGCCTCTGGTAAAGCAGCTCATCTGGAAAAGTTCTGGACTGTTGATGACAAAGTACTGAATCTTGCTGAAAGACTTGCTGCAAAAGTACCTGAAACAAACACGGAACTGATTGATATTGCTCATGAAGAGGGCTGTGAAGATATGTTCCCACTGCTGACAAAGGAGGAAAAATCACTGCTGGCTTCTGATGGCAAGATACCTGTTTATTCAAAATGGGAAGACAAGATAAAGGAGGGCAAGATTGCTCCGGATACACTTATGACACTGGCAGGACTGGCATCTTTTACCTCCGACCAGAAAGCACTTGATAATAGAATATTAAGTATTATTTCCTGATATGTGGATCTCTTTGCCTCAGTACTTCATAAAGCAGAATGCCGGCAGCTATTGACACATTAAGTGATCCTATTGTTCCGCTCACAGGAATTTTTACCTTGTGATCAGCAAGGGCTCTCAGCTCACGGCTGATACCTTTATCTTCAGAGCCAAGTATCAGTGCTACAGGACCTGTAAGGTCGCTTTCAGGTGCACTCTCTGTTGATCTCTCTTCGGCACATATTATTCTCAGCCCTGAATCCCTGAGAAATCTGGTTGATCTTACAACAGATCTTTCCCTGCATACCGGGAAGGTATGTAAAGCTCCCGCGGATGCTTTCACTGCATCGGCAGTTATCCTGGCCGATCCCTTTTCGGGTATAACAACTGCATGTGCTCCCAGACAATGGGCAGTTCGTACTATCGATCCGAAATTTCTTACATCTGTAACACTGTCAAGAACAAGGATCAAAGGATCTTCACCTTTTTCAAAGATCAACGGCAGAAGGTTGTCAATATGCTGGTATTCAATTATTGACAGCCATGCAAGAACACCCTGATGGTTTTTCCTTGTCACCAGCTCAATCCTCTCAAGAGGCACTATCTGAAAGACAATATCATGCTTCTTTACCTCGACCATAAGTTCATGGTAAAGAGCACCGTGAAGCCCCTGCTTTATCAGAAGACGATCAATCTGCTTCCCTGCCCTGATTGCTTCGATGACAGGCCTTAAACCAAAAATGCAATCTGATTCTTTCATCGGGATATTAAAATTCCTCGGGATTATCAAGCCTGAAAACAATACCTTTTCTCCAGCTGGCAATAGCCTGTTCCCATAAGGTTACTAGCGTTTCACTCCGGCTTAGATAATAGTCGTTTTCAGTAAAGACGTTATTCCTTTTCCTGAAAGTGAAAAACAGATATTCCTCCTTTACCCTGTATCTGGTTCCCCATGATGATTTGATGACCGGTTTACGATAACCCCAGCTCTCACCGTCGTTTGATTTATATACTTTATCGGGAGGTCCGTATATTATATAGACCATCCCCCTGTCGGTTCTCCAGCCTTCGGTATAAGAGGTAAAATAATGGTTTGCGTAATAAACACGCGTATAATAGATACGTATGAGTTCGCGGGCCCTTTCTATATTGCCTCCGCATTTAATCCAGAATTCATCAAGAGCCAGTTTAGGCCTGGCGGCATCACGTATGGCATTCAGCTCAATCTCGCTGGCAAGGTATACCAGGGGCTCTGTCATTACCTCCGGAGTGGTCATTGAAGGGAATACTTCACCCAGATTCAGAAAGGTGAATCCCTCCTTAAGGTCTTTTCCTGTTGTGAACATATATATACCTTCCCTGGGAAGCATAATGGGGAGAGTATCAGAGTAAGGAAGTGCAATGATAGTGTCAGGCCCGTAATCCAGTGTTTTTTCAGGAAGAATCATTGAAGGAGGATAGGGAATCTCTGTGTAAGGTTTATAAAAGGAAATATATAAGGAATCAATATAACCCTTAAGATAAGTGAGGTTAACATATTCATCTGTCTTCAAAACAGGTTTGAATATATCGTTTTTATCGAAGTACCCCTGTGCCCTGAAATTGTACCTGTTATAGTCCGACAGTGTGCTGAATGATATAAATGCCTGGACTACCTGCATTCTAATCCTGTCAAGGATCTTTATTTCAATGAGGTATTCTCTGCCAGGTTGAACTCTAAATGGAATCTGATAGATATGTTCCGGCTGTTTATCTTCCTTGTAAATTGTCAGATTCAGGGCTAGTGTATCTGCAAGAATTCTTCCCTGTTCAGTAGTAAAAAGCTTTGCTGTGACTAGCAATGATGCAAGCGGTATTCCCTGCGAATTAGCTTCTGAGAAATAGAGTTCGCTGGTAAAGAATTTAACAGACAGGATAGATTCATTGTCAGATTCATTTCTGATGTTGTATAGTGGATTTAATGAGTTTCTTGTGGGATTATACAGGTATGAAAGATCCTTTGAATCAACAGGAACCCTGGTTGCCCTGCAGGACATGAAAAGAGCCGGTAAGACTATTAATAGTGCGATAAGGCGAATTATCCCGGGGATATATGTTTTATTCAGATTCATTCCTGAGGGAATTTTTTAATGCTTTCTTCTTTCCATTCTATTCTTACCCGGCATAACTCTTTATTATCATTTGTACGGAAAATTGAATGGTTGAAAAAAGTATTTCTCTCTTCTTCCTTCGATGTTCTTATGAATATATTTTCATCGTACACTGATTCTGCAAGATAATTTATTTCTGCGGAACATGGAAAATGGGTCAAGGTGAAATCCAGATCGTAAGTGTCGCATACCCATTTAAGATAGTTGACATTGTTTGTATGAAGGTTTATATCGAGATCACTTACTTTTATTTTTGATATTGGTGTAACTTGTCCGTCAGGTGAAGCCTCTGGAAGTTTTGCTGCCTGCCTTGCGGCAGTTTTAATTACTTGATTGTCAGAATTATATCGAGAAAGCAGGTCGCCGGGTCTTTGTATTTTTTTTGTTGTACGTTCTATAATCAGCCATGATGATGAAGCTGCTGCAATTTCTCTTTCATCGGGATATTTAATTTCATAATTTCTCAGCGCGAAAAGCTTTTCTGTGCCGGATGGCCATGTTTTTACCACAATTTCGTTGTTCCAGAATGGCAGGTCGTGAATCACGGCATACATTCTCGAGAGAACCCAGAATTGGTTTCTCTTCATCAGGTCGTCTCTCCCGAATCCCAGTTTTATGGCATGTTCCGAAGCGATGTCCTGCATATAATTAAACAGGGACCAGAGGTTGACTCTTCCTTCCGGACCTGTCTCATAAACATGTACGCGGTATTTTTTCACCATCTGCCGGGGTTCCATTTTCAGCTGTTGTTTTTTAAGAAAACTTCTACATCGTGAGTATATTGTTCCAACATGTTCATTTCCTGATTATGATGTTCACTGAGCTCCTGGTACTTCATGTAAAGTTTATCCATTTCTTCAGCCGGCCTGTTGCTTTGGCTCAAAATTTTGTCAAGCGAGGATATTTCTGCTTCGGCCATATAGTTGTTACCACCGAGTATCCTGAACCGAAACCATGCTGAATAAAACTGACGCAAATATAGAAAAAGTATGCCAGCCTTTGAAAGCACAGTATATCTCAATATCAATTATCTTTACTCTTCAAAATATGTAAAACTTCATTTAACACGAAGGATGTTGTTATGCTGATTCTTCGGGAAAGATAATTCACGGGATAATGGGAAGGAAGAAAGAGCTGCCACGTCTTGAAAAAATCATGATAACCGATATTGGTGCCGGGGGTAACGCCCTCGCCAGGGTTGATAACCATGTCGTATTTGTGCCAATGCTCATCCCGGGCGATGTTGTAGACATAAAGATTACCAGGAAAAAGAAAAATTACATGGAAGGAAGAGCTATAAGGTTCCATGAATATTCAGCCGACAGGGTTGCTCCGGTATGCAGCCATTTTGGTGTATGCGGAGGCTGCAAATGGCAGCACCTGCCGTATGATCTTCAGCTGCACTATAAACAGAAACAGGTTGCAGAGAATCTTTCCAGGATCGGGAAAATCACTCTGCCGGCGATAACTCCTATTTGCGAATCCAGGGAGGTTTTAAGATACAGGAACAAGCTGGAGTTCTCATTTTCCGGTAAACGTTGGCTCACAGTGGCAGAGATAAATTCCGACCACGATTTTGAAAAGGAGGATGCACTGGGATTTCATATTCCAGGTGTATATGATAAGGTTCTCGATATCAGGGAATGTCATCTTCAACCCGAACCGTCCAATGCCATACGCGATTCAGTCAGAAGGTATGCACATAAAAATTGTCTGCGTTTTTTTGATCCCCGCCAGCAGGCCGGTTTCCTTAGAAACCTGGTGATCCGTAATTCAATTGACGGAAAATTTATGGTTATTGTCGTTTTCTTACATGATGAGCCGGAAAGAAGAGACAGGCTTCTTGATCATCTGGCTTCGGAATTTAAATGTATTACATCCCTTTTTTACGTTATCAATTCAAAACGAAATGATTCTCTTTCAGATCAGACACCTGTATTGTACAAGGGGCAGGACCATCTTGTAGAGGAGATGGACGGACTAAAATTCAGGATAGGTCCCAAATCGTTTTTCCAGACCAATACAAAACAGGCTCTCAGGTTATACAGTATTGTGTCAGAAATGGCAGGATTGACCGGGAAGGAAATTGTTTACGACCTTTATACAGGAACAGGTACAATAGCAAATTTTATAGCATCAAAGGCTCTTAAAGTGATTGGTATTGAGTATATTGAAGAAGCTGTGAAAGATGCTGCATTAAATTCCTCTGTCAATAATATCAGGAATACAGAGTTTATTGCGGGAGATATAAAGCAGATATTGTCGGATGGCATTATGGAAAAAAGAGGATATCCTGATATTGTCATAACCGATCCGCCCAGAGCAGGGATGCATGAGGATGTGGTTAATAATATCCGTAAAGCAGCACCGCAGCGGATAGTATATATAAGCTGTAATCCTTCAACCCAGGCTCGTGATATGGCATTATTCTCATCAGAATACAATGTAACAAAAGTACAGCCTGTGGATATGTTCCCCCAGACACATCATGTCGAAAATGTAGTATGCCTGGAGAGGAAGCGACAGTAAAGGTGCATGTCCGGTTGTACTGCAATACAAATTAATGTATCTTTAACTTTTACCAGTCAATATAAGGTGAGTAATGACAGTAAAGGCTCAACATAATCCTGATATCATTGCCCTGATACAAAGCCAGGGAATTGATGATCATATAGCCAGCCTCAGATATGCCGGGATTATTCAGAAAGCCCTGATGCCTGAGCCCGGATACCTGAAAGGTCTGGTGAAAGACCATTTTGTGCTTTTCATGCCGAGGGATATAGTGAGCGGTGATTTTTATTATGCATTCAGCAACAAACAGTGCTTATGTATTGCAGCAGGTGATTGCACGGGACATGGAGTGCCGGGTGCACTGCTCAGCATACTGGGCATCAGTTTCCTTAATGAGATAATGCAGTCAAAGTGTGAACCCAAAGCTAACAGGGTGCTGAACCTTATGAGGGAGAAAGTGATGAAGGCCCTTCATCAGACAGATAAAGGATCAGTTGCAAAAGACAGTATAGATATCGGATTGTGTATCATCGACACCAATGCCGGCAAATTCCAGTATTCGGGAGCAAACAGACCGCTGTTAAGTATGAGGAAAGGAGAGCTCACCGAGTTTAAAGCCGATAAAATGACTATCGGTCTTGCCCCGCTGGTTGAACAACCATTTACAAACCAGGTTATAGACACACAGCCCGGAGACAGTTTTTATCTTTTCTCCGACGGATTTGCTGACCAGTTTGGTGAACTGACAGATAAAAAATTCAAATATAAACATCTGAAAAGAGTGATAACGTCATTGAAAGGCATTCCGATGGCAAAACAGAAAAAAATCCTCGAAAACACCTTTAACGACTGGAAGGGAAACACGCAGCAGATAGATGATGTTCTTGTTCTTGGTTTTAAGATATAATTTTTTTCATTATGATAAAGCTTACAGCTTTTAGGATCAGAAACTTCCGTTCAATTATTGATACCGGGTGGCAATCTCTTTCCCCCGATAATATTACTTGTCTCATCGGTCAGAACGAATCGGGAAAAACATCTGTCCTGGAGGCCCTGAAGGTATTTTATTCCGGGATTATTTCAGAAGATATCCTTCGCAGTGACCTTACTCTGCCGGAAGTAAGCTGCCGGTTCAGTATTCCCGAGGGATGGCTCCTGAAGGTAACTGATAACCCGGGAACAGAATTAAAAGAACTTCTTTCAGGACTTAATCATATTGAACTTACAAGGGTATGGATCGCCGACCTCTCGTCGGTTATAGTGGTCAGCGGTGAGATAAGTCAGTATCTTGATTCCCTTGAAGATGCCTGGCGTCTGTACCTGGGTGACGTTACCGTCAAGCTTGAACAGGAGATCAGTATTATAACCGAAAATGAGAAGGAGCTTGCGGAGCTTAACAAACAGGAAAATGAAGCCAGGGCCAGGTTGCAATCTGCTGAAATGACAATAAAGAGATTCAGGTTATTTGGTAGAAAATCTCAACCACATGGTTCTGTTGATAGCAAACAAATTGACGATCTGAAAAAACAGCTTAAGGAAATTAAGGAAAAGCGTGAGACTCTGTCTGCTGAACTGCTTGCAAAACAGCTGGTTAAAAAAGCGGGTGAGAAATGGCAGAAACTAATGGAAAAATTTGTTTCCCTCGATAATCACATGGCAGAACTGGAAGTCAAGCTTGAGGAGAGACACCAGAAAATGACTCTTCTGATGCGCCCTGCTGAAGATGAGGATGACCAGGAATGGAAGGCCGTTCTCAGTGATTATAAGAAAACCCGTAACGAGAGGGATCAGAAGAAATCTGAACTCGACAGGCACATAGCAATGTCGGGTTATATAATAGGGGGAAGCTCTGAAGAAGAGGCGGAAAAGAAGGTGAATGAGGTAATTCAATCATATAAATCGCAATATAACAGCGAAATACTCGGCAGGAAATACTTCGAATACTGCCCGGTCTTTGTGCTGTTTGAGGACTTTGGCAGCCTTTTGCCCAACCGGATAGACATGGATGATATTGTCACCGGCAACGACCAGGTGGAAGGTTACAAGGCAGCCCGGAATTTCCTTTCAATTGCACAGCTCGATTATTCATTTTTCCAGCAGCCTTCAAGCCGTATCCTGAAGCAGAAGATTGAGAATCTCAATCACATGCTAACACGTAATTTCCAGGATTTCTGGCAGCAGTCTATTGGACGTAATAATAAAATAAACATTCAGTTTGAACTGGATCATTACAGTACAACCTATGCTGAAAAGTCAGGCAAACCTTATCTTGAATTCTGGATCAAGGATGAGGGGGAGAGGCTCTATCCAAAGCAAAGAAGTAGAGGGGTTCGCTGGTTCCTCTCTTTCTATATGGAACTGAAGGCAGCAGCAAACATAAATAAAAAGATGATCCTGCTTGTGGATGAACCGGGAGTAAGTCTTCATGCAAGAGCACAGGAGGATGTTCTTAAGGTGTTTGAAGACATAAAGGATAAGATTCAGGTGATCTATACCACTCATTCTCCCCATCTTGTAGAGATAAACAAACTTCACCGTGTTCTGGCGGTTCAGAGAGATGATCTCGATAACCTCAGAAGTGCAACACGGATACTTGATCCTTTAAAACTTTCTGCCGCCTCTCCCGACACCCTCTCTCCGCTTCAGAGTATTCTGGGTAATCCGGCAGCCAATGAAGGTTTTTCATCAAAAAAGATCAACCTGATAGTAAATGATACTGGTTCGTTTTACATTTTGAATGCGATTTTTATCCTGACCGGTTTTAAAGGAAAGATAAGTGTTATTCCTTCCACGAATGTCTCTTCAATACCTTTACTATGTAATATTCTCATGGGCTGGGGACTCGATTTTGCAGTATTGCTGTTTGAAAATGAGGAGGAGAACAAGATGCATGACCTTCTGAAGGAGACAGTTTTCAAAACTGACAACAGCGGAAGAAATATGATAATCAGTTTACCGGGATTATTTTATAATGCGGAGGATCTCTTATCCACTCTCGATTTCAAGAACCATATTTTAAAAAGCCGGGAAGGCATAACAGTTGCCAACTCAGATTTTATAAAGGAAAAGGAAATGCCACGCAATTTCCTGTTCTCAAAGTTTCTTGCAGATGTTAAATCAGGGGTGGTCAGGATATCCGATTTTGATGAGGAGACGCTGGAGAATTTCAGGCAGGTAGTTGATATTTTTAAGGGATTGAAATAATCAGTAATTTATTTTGCACTTAATGCACGATTTTCTAATTTTGTCGCGCTCAGATAAAAATCCCTCCTTCTCCGCCGGCTGGCGGATACGGAGGACAGATTCCACCTTCGCCAAGGCTACGGTGGACAGAGGGAGAGATGGGTGAGTGGCTTAAACCAGTAGTTTGCTAAACTGCCGTATGGGTGACTGTACCGGGGGTTCGAATCCCCCTCTCTCCGCCTTCGCTCGCCATAGTCCCGAGCAATCGGGACGACGGCGAGTTTTATTTTGGCGAGCTACGGCGGACGCAGTCCGCTTCTCCTGTGAAGATCATGACTGAAAACAAAAAGACAGGTGAGTGAAACGAGCCTGGAGTAATTTGGCTTTGCAGGTACTCCTAAAGGGATCGCGAGCAACGCGAGCAATCCCCGGTTCCTCATCTACTAATCCCCCCGGTTCCTTTCTCTAAACTCACCACACTCCCGGTACCAGGCGATACCTGACTTTCTTTGCATAATCGGCATA
>CAZWZQ010000020.1:0-23695 GCA_964638955.1 uncultured Rikenellaceae bacterium
AAGATGGAAAATGATACTGTTTTCTTAAAATCAATTTTAAAGGCGAAAGAAGAAGATAGTTTCCGTATTATTGAAGTTAGTAAAGATACTACTGGGTATATTCATAAATGGTTTCAACAATATTACAAGGGATTAAAAGTTGATGGTCAACAATATTTGATACATGGTAAGAATGGTAACATCAAAGTTATTAATGGCGATTTTCAAATTGTTGATGTACCTGACATAGTTCCAAAACTTACAGAACAGCAATCTCTGCAGAGAGCTTTAGACTTCATCGGAGCGAAAAAATACAAGTGGGAAGATGATAAAATAGATGAGTCTGTAATACAAACAAATGATAACTCAAATAGAGTATATTATCCTAAAGGAGAGTTGCTTATTGCAAAAGATCTTTTATCAGGCAGTAACTCATTTAAACTATGTTGGAAGTTTTCAATTTACGCATTAGAACCATTCGATAAACGGATTATTTATGTGGATGCCAAGAATGGAGATATTTTAAATGATGTCCAATTAATAGACTATTCAAATACACAAATCTATGCACAAACGAATTATAGTGGTAACAAATACTTAACGGGAGACTACAGTGCGGGAAAATATAGATTACAAGAAAATAGAGAGGGTGTAAGTATCTATACTTTGGATTTAAATCAATCTGAAGATTATGAAGATGCAGTAAATTTTGAGAATAATAACAATTACTTTACAAGTGGTAATTGGTCTTCCTATAGTATTGATTCATTTGCATTAGATCTTCATTATGCTGCTGAAACGACTTTAGATTATTGGGATGATGTTTTTGAAAGGAATAGTATAGATGATAATGGACTAACAGTAATGAATTATATGCATTATGGAGTCGATTTCGAAAATGCAGGATGGGATCCAGATGAAGATTGTATGTTTTTTGGTGACGGATTTGGAGTACTTCACCCTTTTACTTCATTAGATGCATACGCACATGAGTTTGCTCATGGTATTAATAAGTATGAAAAGAATCTGGGATATTATGACCATTACAGTGAAGCTGAAGCTCTGAATGAAGGTTTCAGTGATATTTGGGGTGCTTGTGTTGAACATGGGGAAGCACCTGAAAAATCAACATGGTTACATGGAGAGGAAATAACTTATCCAAATTATAGTTGTCTTAGAAATATTGAATACCCCAATGATCCTTACACTAGAGAACACTTTTCACCACACCCAGATACTTATGAAGGAGATTACTGGTGGGAGAATGACGAACCACATCAAAACTCCACTGTATTAAGTCATTGGTTTTATTTATTATCAGAAGGAGATAGTGGTATAAATGATAATGATGATCCGTATACTGTATATGGAATTGGTATTGATGTGGCACAAAAGATAGCCTACGAGCTTGAAACTGATCATTTAGTGTCAACATCTAATTATGCAGATGCAGCGGATGGGGCAGAAGATGCAGCGGAAGAACTCTTTACTGACAGTGGATTGGAATTAATGCAAGTAAAGAATGCATGGTACGCTGTTGGTATCGGATCAGAACCAACACAGATGAGTGTTTCTTATACTGGTACTGGTAATGTCATCTGTCCATGTGGTGTAGAATATGAAATTAATGATGTGCCTTCGTGTGATCCAATAACAATAACCTGGGAGTGCTCTAATAATATTAGTTTATCAGATGTACATTCAAATCCTGTTATGGCAACTCCTACAGCTAATGGTTCAGGTTGGATATTACCAAAAGTAAGTTCAGCATATTCTACTGTTGAATTAGATACGATTTATGTAACTGTAAAATACAATCCTATTATTACCGGATCATCAGTTGTCTGTTCAACAGGAGCTGCATTTGAATTATCTGCGGCTTGTTCATGTGATTCTATTATATGGAGCGCAGCAGGATCTAACCTGACAATTACTTCCGGGCAGAAAACATATTCATGCACATTTGCTGCAGTGGATAACGGCAGCGATGGTATAAAGGCTAAACTATGGGTTAACGGTAGTGATACTGATTTATCAGAAAAAGAAGTATGGGCGGGCAAACCGATATTTAATTCTATTTCCGGAACTACGTCTGGTTATACTGGTCAACCTTATGATTTCTGGGCTAATCCTTCAAGGATTCCTGATTCGCAGTCATCATACCAGTGGATGGTAGTACCTCCTTATTATGACTGGTATTTTGTTTATCAATATTATGACTGGGTTACTATTGTCTTTAACGATCCATATGATTATTACCAGGTTATGGGCAGAGCAACAAACACATGCGGGGCAACGAACTGGCAATATAAACAGGTTGCAATATCACAGGGATATTTTTTCTCAATGTATCCGAATCCTTCATCTAATGAAGTTACTATTACAATAAATGAAACTGAAAGTCTGGCCATTGAAGATTATGATATATCAGAGGTAACTATTTCTAAAGCTATTCCTGCTGATCAAACTACTTATTCAATTCGTGTCTACAATAGTCTGGGTACATTGGTATTAACAGCAACTAGAACTGGTACTAGTTTCAATATTTCTATATCTAATTTGCGTGATGGAACATATATAGTAGAACTCAGCAATGGTAAAAATAGTTATCGAGAACAGCTGATAATTAAACACGAATAAATAGACATAATAAAACAGGTAAAAAGGTGTTCGGGTTGCCCTCTTTATGTTGCATTGCAGATTGCATAGGTTTAAGGGATACAACATAAAACGCAACCCTATAAAACAAAAAAGAGTTAAGGTTTTCTTAACTCTCTGATAATCTGAGTGGGTTGTACTGGATTCGAACCGGTGACCCCTACCCTGTCAAGGTAATGCTCTAAACCAACTGAGCTAACAACCCAATAACGCTGCAAAAATAATAAAAAATACGACCAACTTATCTGACATTATGAGAAGTCAAATCCCGAAATATATGCCGGGGCATCATAAAAATGTTCCTTTTCCTCTTCGGTAAGGTTTATGAATTTCGTGTAAACCAGTCCTGGTTTTGCGTTCAGCATTCTGTTCAGGGCCCCCATCTTCACTTCCGTACGCATCTTATCATAAAGTTCACTTCTGTCATCAAGCCATGTAAGCCCGGTATTAAATCCCTCTGCCGCACAGGCTGACTCGAACAGATCTGCAAGAACAGGCTCTCGCCCCTTTTTGCAATAGATAGCGTCAAAAACCAGATACTTGAATTCACCCGGCCGAAACAGCCTCCTGTAATAAGGAGTTACCGGGAGAACCTTCATAATAACCCATCCCCAGATACCCGGGATATCATATACTTTGTAGCATGTGGGAATAGCGCAGACTCCTGCAATTATTTCCCCGTTCTCTTTCAGCACATAATACCTGTCGCCCAAAAAAGCATAATCTGAGTAAAACAATGAATAATCCCGGTAAAACTCCATAAGCAGGTCATTCATCCCGGCTTTTTCAGTCTCTTTAAGTTTTGAAACACGGTTATCGGGTTTTGGTGAAAACCTGCTGAAAGCCACTGTGAGAAAAGATCTTATGTATTCATATTCTGCCTGGTGAACCAGGTTTTTTGACCTTTCGTTCATACTCTCAAGAAATGCATACATGATGTGTTTGTCTTTTTCAAACACATCAGGCAGGTTAAGCAGATGGGGTTTGCTGAATATCTCAAGGGTCTTTTGCTTGAATGAATAATCAGATTCGGGTTTTATTATTTCCTTTTCGCGTTTACGTTTACGCCATTTTATGTCGGACTGATATGTTGATTGAAAGGCAAGGTATCGTATATGGGTTGACGGATAACGCAGGTTACCCTGTCCGGAAATACGAAAACATGCACCGACTGTTCCTGTTATTCTGTTCTTTCTATAAAGCGATACAAACCTTATCTGGTCCCCGTATGCGTTAATGCGTGATGCAATATTTTGCAGGGCAAACCTCATTCCGCCTTCCGAACCCTGAACAGCATGGTTCAATATATTCAGTATTCCTTCGTTGGCATGGTCGGATACTTTTACTTCAAGCCCGTGGAAATCCAGTATGTTTTTTTCAAACATTGTATCAGTTTGTTGTTTTTGTATCGAGACTCCCGAATACTCTCCGGAGAAGCGGTGTTACCCTTGCAGATACTTCTTTACGTATCTTCAGCTCTTCTGCCTCAACTTTCGAGAACATTCCTGCAAGAGCTTTATTTGTAAGATAATCGTCAAGGTCAGTGTTTACAGGTTTAAGGTTGGCCAGTCGGCCGGCAATGGAATTTGCCACCGTGTTCCACTTCGAAGTAAGCGTCTCCCAGGAGTTTTTCGTTGAGATATCACCGACGAGTTTTTTTTCTGTTGATACCTGAATCTTTGGTTTATAAAGATTATAAAGGTCATCATAGGTTGTGCTTTTCAGATAACTCGTTGCGGCGTTATCGGAGCCGTTAAGAATGCCAAATGCATCCTGTATGGTCATTTGTGTAATACTGTTTACAAATATCGGAGCAACTTCTTTTGCAGCATCTTCTGCCGCCCTGTTAATCCTTAATACTACATCTTCAACAAGTTTATCCCCTCCGGGAATTCTTGAAATATTGTCCACAATAACCTTTGCCTCATCAGGAAGAAGAATCTTAAGTGCCGCATCGCCATAATACCCGTTTTCCAGTGACAGTTTACCTGCAGCGTTACCGGCTCCTGTCGAAAGAGCCTCTTTTAATCCGCTGACAACCTCGGCTTCGGTAAGGGGAAGCGGACCGCTGACGGATTTAAGCATGGTCATCAATTCAGCGCAACCAGACATGATAAACATCAACGTAATTATAATTGATGTTTTTGCTTTCATAATAATTGAATTATTCATAACTGTTTAATATCAACCCGTGAGGTAATATAATACTATGAAACAACGGGCAGCAGGGCTGTTGAAATTACCAGATCCTCAGGATTTGTGATTTTTATGTTTTCCCGGTTCCCGTCAACAAGGTTGATTCTCACTCCTGTTCTTTCAAGTACCGTTGCATCATCGGTAAACTCAGGCATGTATTCCTGAAGGTATGCATTTTTAATAAGGTCCGTGTTAAATACCTGAGGTGTCTGCACCTGCTTAACCTGCAGCCTGTTAATAGGTTTGTTTTCTTCTCCGGAGATCATCCTTAAAGTATCCGAAGGTGATATCACAGGGATAGCATTACCGAGTTTTTCAGCAGTTTCGAAGCATCTTTTTATAGTATCTACCGATACGAATGGTCTTACCCCGTCATGTATTGCCACGAGTCCCGGACTATCAACAAATTTTAATCCGTTTCGTACGGAAAAAAACCGCGCTTTTCCTCCTTTCACCAGTGTATGGGGTACATCGAACGAATATTTCTTTTGCAATTCTCCCCAGAACCTTAGCTGGTTTTCAGGAAGCACAGTTATTATTTCAATTGCATTGTCAAATGCTTTAAATCTTTCAAGAGTATGCATCAACACAGGTTTCCCCGCAAGTTCAAGGTATTGCTTGGGGATTCCGGATTGTATCCGCTTGCCGCTCCCTCCTGCAACTATGACCGCATATAATTTCATATTGTGCTTACTCCTTTGTATATAAGAATCTTTTAATGCTTCTCTTGGGTGTTTTGGCAAACTCCTCCGGATGGATCCTGAATTTATTCACAACCATATAGTCAGGAACCCGAGCGTTTACCAGTTTTTTTGTATCCTCCAGTATCTGTAAAAGATGTTCATCAGATATGCCGTCCTTTTTCACCGCTTCATGATCGGGATATATCAATGCTACAAGTTTATTGTCTTCCGAGATTACCAGTGATTCGGCAACATAGTCCATATTGTTTATTACAGCTTCAATTTCCTCGGGGAAGATATTTTTCCCTGAAGGTCCCAGAAGCATTGTTTTGCTTCTTCCCTTAATGAAAATATTACCTTCCTCATCCATTATTCCAAGGTCCCCGGTATGCATCCAGCCATTTTCATCAATGATTTCCCTGGTGGCTTTTTCATTTTTATAATACCCCGTCATTACATTTTCTCCCCGCAGTATTATTTCTCCGATCTCTTTTCGGGGATCAGAAGAATCTATTGTAACTTCCAGTGTATCAACAGGCCTGCCTGATGCTCCGGGTTTTGTTGTATCCCAGGAGGCATAGCTTATCAGCGGACCGCATTCCGTCATTCCGTAACCTACTGTAAACCTGAAACCGATCTTCTTGAAGAATCTTTCAGCTTCAGGGTTAAAGGCAGCACCGCCGATAACGATCTCATGAAATCTGCCTCCGAAAGTAGTTGTCAGCTTCTCCCTAATCTTCTTATGCAGGATATTATTAATTCCCGGGATTGCCAGCAGAAACTTCATAACCGGTTTGTTTATAACCGGAAGCAATTGTTTCTTGAAGATCTTTTCAATAACCAGGGGAACTGAAAGGATAAGCCGGGGCTTTATCTCTCCGAAAGCCTGAATTATCACCTGTGGTGACGGAGTTTTTGAGAGGATGGTGATGTGACATCCGTATGTGAAGGGAAACAGGAATTCAAAGGCACAACCGTACGTATGTGCGAGCGGCAGGAAGGAAACAAGAGGATCCCCCGGCTGAAGGGGCATGTGATTCTGAGCAAACCTTACATTTGCTGCAAGGCTGTTATGTGTTATCATAACCCCTTTTGAAAAGCCGGTGGTTCCTCCTGTATAACTTATGACAGCCAGTTTATCGTTGGTGATATCAGAAAACTTTATATCATCAGGTTTTATGTCAGGGTAGGTTTCCGAATATTTTCCTTCAATTGCTTCAAAAGCCTCTTTTACTGTTTCATTTACGGAGGTGATCATCTTAAAGGTGTCCACAGAAACAACTCCTTCTATTTCCGGCATATTGGTATTGACAAGCAATTCAAAGATCTTATCGTCCACAAAAAGAAGCTGTGCATCGGAATGATTTATAAGGTTTGTGAGGTCGTCGGGTTTGAAATCCGGAAGTATTGGTACCGTTACTGCTCCATACGTAACCGTGGCGAGATATATAATGCACCAGTTTGCCGAGTTCCTGCCTACAAGAGCTATTTTATCCCCCTCTTTTATTCCCGTACCATCGAAGAAGATATGCAACTTAAGTATCTGTTCGGCAATCTGCTTATATGTCAGTCCCTGTTCCTTATAATTCGACAAAGCCTCTATTGACCAGTTCTTTTTGATGCTTTGTTCGATATATCCGATTAAACGTTCCTTGATCATAAGTTTTGTTTTTAAGTTAGTAATGGCAAAGTTAAGTATTGGAAAGTAATAACACCTGGTTTAAGCAACCCCTTTTTTAAGTCACGGTGTTGCCATTAAATAAAGTACATCAATAATATTATGATTATTGATAAAACATTCACTATGGTGAAGAAGTAGTTATACCCTTCTCTATTCTTGCTGAAATGTCCCAGTTTCCTGGCAAAGATGCCGATAGTGGGAACAAACAGCACAACCAGGAATGCAAAGAATTCTATCCCGAAAAATACCTCTTCAAGACCTCCTTTAACCAGAGCTGATAAATAAACTACTATGAGCAGTATTAGTAAATATGTAAGATAACTTATTTTAAGGAGGAGCGTTGATACAAGCCTTCGTTTGTGAAGCTGGTGGGGCTTAAGATATGCATACGCAAGTGCAAAAATTATCACAATAAAGACAATACCAAGAATATGATTTAGTATTTCACTGAAATTTGCCATCGCTCCCGTAATTAGTAATTGCATTATAGTTCAAGATTTGACCATACAAGTGAACTGGCACCAAGTACTGCAGCATTTTTTGCATTCAGTTTCGAGGGAAGCAGCTTCACTTTCCCCTGATAAATGCTGAGAAGGTATTCCTCCATCGATTCCTTTGCCGGTTTGAAAATAAGATCTTCCGCCAGGGCAAGTCCGCCGAAAAGGAATATTGCCTCAGGGCTTGTATGAGAAACTACATCGGCGAGTTTATAACCCAGTATTTTACCCGTGATATTAAAGGCCTTAATTGCAAGCTTATTTCCTTTTCTTGCAGCCTTGAATATCATTTCAGCATTTATTTCATCAATGCTCAGTTTTTTAAACTCACTTGGCTGGCGGCTGTCGGTAAGTATTTTAATGAATGTTTTTGTTAGTCCGGTTGCCGACACATATGTTTCAAGACACCCTTTTTTGCCACATCCGCACTCACGTTCAGATAGTTCCGGCCGAATTGGTGTGTGACCCAGTTCCCCTGCAAATCCATCATGACCATACATCAGCTTTCCGTCAATAACAAAACCACTGCCAAGGCCGGTACCAAGAGTTATTACTACAAAATCCTTCATACCTTTTGCCCCGCCGTAAATCATTTCTCCAACTGCAGCAGCATTTGCATCATTTGTTACAATAACCGGAAGTCCGGTGTGTCTGTGAAATACTTCTGCAAGAGGGACAATACCCTTCCATGGTAGGTCTGCAGAATATTCAATAGTGCCCTCATGGATATTACCCATCGGGGCTCCTATACCATAGCCCATGATCTCATATCCTTTTCCGATCCTGCTGCCGGTTGCGGCCATTGCTCTGAAGAGAGCTGCGACAAAATCTTCAATCTTTGGATAAGAGGTCGTCTTCAGTCTGTCCTCAACAAGGATATTACCTTCCCTGTCAATAAATCCAAAAACAGTATTTGTACCGCCGATGTCAATGCCGACTGCAAGCTTTTTTTTAGTCATATTATCGGAAAAACCTTTATGTAAATATACCACTTACTGATTAAAAAATCTCTGTTTATTGTTTTTTATGAAGTTACACAGCTTTCATCGGTTAATTTGTTCTGCTTCGGAACTTTTCAGCCAACAAAAATAAACCTATCCCCTCAGTTCGTTCCAGATAAGTGCTGCAGATCCCATAACGGCACCTTTGTTTTCAGGAATATTTGAAATGAGGATCTTAACAGTATCCTTCATAAGAACATAATTATTTTTCCTGATATACTTCTTTACAGGATTCAGGAGCATGTCGCCTGCATTTGCCAGTCCTCCGAAAAGAAATATTGCTTCAGGGCTTGAGAATACGACTGCATTGATTATTCCGAATCCCAGAATTTCTGCAGTATCGTTCATAGCTTTGACTGCAATAGGATCTTTTTTTGCTGCTGCCTCAGCAATTTTCTTTGAGGTAAGTTTTGATACCGGTATATTTCTCAGAGGGCTTTCGTCCCTCATCAGGCTCATTAATTCAATCACAGTCTTTACCAGTCCGGTTGCAGAAGCATATGCTTCAAAGCACCCTTTTCTTCCGCAGCCGCATTCCCTCCCTCCGGGAACAACCGTCATATGACCCAGTTCACCTGCAAAGCCGGTATGTCCGTATACCATTTTTCCGTCGATAACAATCCCGCTGCCAAGTCCGGTACCAAGTGTCAGTACTATGAAATCTTTCATTTTCTTTGCACCGCCAAAGATCATCTCTCCCATAGCTGCCGCATTGGCATCATTGGTAACAACCACCGGTACATTTATTTTCTTCTTAATGAGATCAGCCAGTGGTACGATTCCTTTCCATGCAAGATTGGGTGCATGTTCGATTGTTCCTCTGTGGTAATTTGCATCAGGAGCACCAATACCTATTCCCGCCAGTTGATATTCTTTCTTAGCTGCGACCAGTTTCTTTATCCCGGCAACCAGGGTAGCAACAAACCCTTCGATCTTTGGATAATCGGTTGTTCTAAAATCACTCTCCGACAATACTTTTCCTGTTTCGTCAACAAGGCCGAATCTTGTGTTTGTTCCGCCGATATCAACACCGGCAACTATTTTTTTCATTTTTATCCGTTATTAATTAATAATATATTATTTCTATCTGCCTGTACCTGAACGAGATACATTTATTAACTCTTTAAAATTCATATTACTTATATCCCAATCCTGGTCAACCACCCAATCCTCTTTTATTTCAAGCTCCCGGGGATAAAATGAAACCGGTTCCGGCTGTCTTCTTTCGACCAGGTCGCCTGTGGTCCATCTACCATCATCATTAATGTCATATATTACCCGAAGTTTATATTTGCCTTTATCCAGTAAAGAAAACTCTGTTTTACCATTACCATCCATTTTTGCTTTCCTGATCACTTTTTCGTTGTTATCCAGCAATTCAATGATGCTTTTACCATCATATCCCTTTATATTTAACACAAGAGTTCCGAAAGAGGTTTCTTTTCTTACCGAGAATTTCATTCCTGTTGAGTCGGAATTCTCTCCATAAATATTGCCAAATGATGCTGAATCAGCAATATACAAATAGTTTTTCCCCGGCTCAAGCTGAATGTTCAGACTTGTCCTGCAGGAATTTGTACTGTCGGGTATAAAGCTGTACGGGATTTGTATTATTGTATCTTTTGTTTGTTCATAAAACCTGATCAGGGATGTATCCGGCGTTCTTAACGGAGTGATGGATTGAAAGAATATCTTCTGTCCGGGTCTCAGGGAGCCTGAAAGGTTTGTCTGAACAGTGAAAGGGGTCGGCCGCACTCTGCCTGCCCTCGCTGAACGGGGCGCTGTATACCTCATGTTTAACGTATCTGTTCTGTGAATGATCGTGTTTGTCGTGTCTGTATATGGATAACCGACAATGGTTGTAATTTGTTGTTGTGAATAGAGTGTGCTGTCAGTCAGCCAGACCTTCAGGGTATCCTTTCCGATACTTTTTTCTTTGAAATATGAATTTTCATCTGCACCGGGAATGGTCAGATCAAAACTGTGTTCCCCGGGAGGCAGTGCCAATGTATAGAACAGAAGGTAAGGCAGATCTCTTGATGATGTGGTTAAGTAGTTTAATTTTTTATCATGCCTGAAAAGGATAAGCTTATATTCACCGGTAAGAGCCGGTTTGGGGGGAGCTTTTTTGCCGGTCTGGACGACTACCGTAGTGGTATCCTCTTTTACAGGAAGATAGTTTTTCTCTGAAGTTACGGTGATTGGTTCATCCAGGAATGCTATTTCTTCTTCCCGCAAATTAAAATTTTTACTGTTATCCATTTCTTTAAGGCCATACAGGTTATATGTTCCTTCACGTACATTATCAATTCTGAAATATCCTGTCTCATCCACTTTTGATAAATAATCCGGTATATTCTTCTTAAAGGCTGAATCTACAAGGTTACTGTAAAGCATAACCAGTGCATCTTCAGGAATATCGAGCACATAAGCATTGAAAAGATTTCCTGTAACCGAGAGTGAATCGATAACCGGCCCCGTGGAAAAAACAAACCGGAAATTATTATATACATTACCTTCGTTGAGGTCTTTTATGGCATCGTAAAAATTAAATGTATAGGTTGTATTTTCTTTTAGCTCATCTTCATATTCAACAACCACACTTTTGCCTCTTAAAGAGACCAGTGGTCTTTTTTCTAAAGGTGGAGAGACAATAAGATTCTCATTTATCCTGTCAAGGGTAACATATTCATTAAAGGTAACTTCAAATTTTCTATTATTATAGAATGTGGCGCCGTTAACAGGGTTGCTGCCAACTACTTCGGGAGGTGTCTTGTCCTTGGGACCTCCGGAGGGAGAGCTTACTTTTGCACAACTGGCTATCAGGCTACAGACCAGAATGATAGAAAGAATATTCTTAAATGTGCTCTGACTCATTATCAGATCCGGGATTTTGTGAAATACAAACATAAATATTTTTTTATTGAAAATTCCTGCTGTTCTGATAATACCTCCGTCTATTAATAAGGGTGAATGCGAACTAAAATTTAATTTTATACCTTTGGCGATCATAAGAAAAATTAATTATGCATTTATTAGTTATTCCATGGGATGTAAATCCTGAGATTTTTCGCATTGGTTCATTTGCAGTACGATGGTACGGCCTTTTGTTTGCATCCTCTTTTTTGTTCGGATACATAATTTTACAAAAGATATTCAAAAATGAAAACCTGAGTGAGAGTGTCCTTGACAGACTTACTGTCTATGTGGCGATTGGTGTCATTGTCGGAGCAAGACTCGGACATTGTCTTTTTTATGAACCCGGTTATTATCTATCACATCCGGTTGAAATTCTGAAGATCTGGCACGGGGGTCTTGCAAGTCATGGCGCTGCGATTGGGATCATAACAGCTATCTGGCTTTTTGTAAGAAAAGAAAAAAAGGATTTTACATGGGCTATCGACCGGGTTGTAATTGTTGTAGCCCTTTCGGGTTTTTTCATAAGAATGGGAAACCTGATGAATTCAGAGATCTATGGTGTCGAAACAACTGTTCCATGGGGTTTTGTTTTTCTGCGAAATGGCGAAACTGCACCAAAACATCCTACTCAGATATACGAAGCCCTTGCATACCTTTCAATCTTTGGGCTGCTCCTGTGTCTCTACTGGAGGAAAAAGGGTGAATATATCCAGGGTACCCTGATAAGTCTGGCCTGTATTCTTATTTTTGTGGCCCGTTTTTTTATTGAATTCCTGAAAGAAGATCAGGTTGCATTTGAATCATCAATGAAGCTTAATATGGGACAGCTGCTGAGTATACCTTTTATAATACTTGGCGGAATATGGCTTTATTACAGCCTGAAAAAGAAAAAGAGACTGGTAATTAAAAGATAACCCTATTTCTTAAGTATCCCGTTAAACAAAACATCCAGAATTCCATTAAGGCGTTCCTCAATACTTATCTCTTTCTTTTTCTGCCAGAAAAGAGGAACTTCAAGTCCCTTCAGGCTTGTCTGAATGGCTAATGCAGTATAGGCACTATTGGTTACATTAAAGACTTTTTGTCGTGCCCCATGATACAGAAGAAGTCTCAGTATTGCCAGCTCCTCCCTGTCATATTTTGAACGTATACTTTCTATAAAATCAAAATGATCAAGATTCTTATCAAAAATGGCATTATAATAATTCGACAGTTTTTCGAACGTTTTCATCCTGACAAAAACATAATTCCTGATCTTCCCGACAGGAGATTCAACTGATTTTATTGCCTTAGTAAGCTCATTTCTAAGAACATTAGCCTCATATAATACAACCGCTTCAAATATCTCCTCCTTGCTGCTGAAATAGTAATAAATGGAACTCTTACCCATTTTCAGTGCTTTTGCAATCTCATCCATGGTTGTTTTTCTAAATCCGTAACGGCTGAATATTGCTCCTGCCGAGATTATGATTTTTTTTCTAAATTCCTCTTTATTAACCATATGTTCCTTTCAGGGAGATAATTTAACTGTTACATGCAAAGTTAAACTAATAAAATTTGTATTCAAAATATTCGAATAATCCGGTCGATAAGTCGAATAAGATAATGCTTCAAGATAAAACAACTGCGTAAGGGTTTATTCTTATTATTTGAGTAATTTTGACAATGTAAAGATTTATCAGATGCTTGCCGAAAACAAAAATTATAAGAGTATTTGGCTGGATAAATCTGACCCTGAGGTCGTCAGGGCAATTAACCAGAAAAAATTGCCGTTTTTTTTTGAGATTTGTGAGCTTCGAAACGTCGATGATATTTTCAATGCCATTAAAGAGATGACCATAAGAGGTGCTCCTGTTATAGGTGCAGCAGGGGCTTTCGGCATTTATCTTGCCACACTTGAAATGACCTCAACGACAAATCCTCATAAGCATCTTGAAAACGCGGCCAGATACCTGATTTCATGTCGTCCTACAGCGGTAAACCTGGCATGGGCCGTTAATCATGTTATGGATAAACTTGAACAAAACGTTCCCGTGCAATCCTTATCGGCTATTGCTCTTGAAGCCGCTCTTGAAATATGCGAAAATGAAGAGGAAAGCTGCCGGAAGATCGGTATTAATGGATTGAAGATCATTGAAAAAATAAGCAGAAAAAAGAATAAGAAACCGGTAAATATCCTTACGCACTGTAATGCAGGCTGGCTGGCCTGCATCGATTACGGAACGGTCACGTCTCCGGTATATCTCGCACATGATAAGGGAATCCCGGTCCATGTATGGGTTGATGAAACACGTCCGCTGAATCAGGGCGCCAGGCTTACTGCATGGGAGCTGGGACAGGCAGGGATTCCCTATACACTGATAACCGATAACACTGGCGGACACCTGATGCAGCACGATATGGTAGATATTGTGATGGTAGGCAGTGACCGAACAACACGAAACGGTGATGTTGCAAACAAAATTGGCACCTACCTGAAGGCACTTGCAGCTTTTGAAAACAATATTCCCTTTTACTCCGTTTTCCCGTCATCTACTCTTGATCCTGATATAAATAACGGATTCTCAGGAATTCCCGTTGAAGAACGTGATCCTGAAGAGGTTACTACAGTTACCGGTCTGGCGGGCGGAAAGATGGAAAGTGTACGAATCTGCCCGGAAAACAGTGTGGCACTAAACTATGGATTTGATGTAACTCCCGTGAAATATATCACCGGCTTTATCACCGAAAAGGGCATATATAAAGCTGAAGAAAAAGAAATAACAAAAATGTTTTCAGATAAATTAAAATAAAATGGAAGGGGTAGTAAAATTTAATTGTCACTGGAACCAGTCAGGGCCTGTTATTTCAGATGAACAGTATGAAATAATAAATTACTGGAGAGAAATTCTGTATAATATGGACATGATAGGTGCCTATGAGAATGGTGTGGGTTTCGGTAATATAAGCATGAGAATAAAAGGCGGTAATCAGTTTATAATCACAGGTTCCGCTACCGGAGAGATTCCCGAGCCGGAGCCGGGACACTATGTAAAGGTCACTTCTTTCAATATTGATGATAATGCAGTACAGTGTGTGGGACCTTTAAAGGCTTCTTCAGAATCTCTGACGCATGCAGCTATATACCTGGCTGATCCGGGAGCAAATGCGGTGGTGCATGTTCACAGCATGGAACTCTGGAATGAGCTCATCTACAAGGTCCCGACAACTAATCCTTCGTTGGAATATGGTACTATCGGACTGGCAAAGGATATCTTCCGGCTCTTCAGTGATTCCGATGTTTTTGAAAAAAGAATAATTGTTATGGCCGGCGACAGGGCGGGCATTCTTAGTTTTGGACAAGATATGGATGAAGCGGTAAATGTTCTTATGTCTTATCTCGGAAAATAGAAATGATAAAAATCGGTATTATAGGCGGTTCGGGTCTGGAAAATCCCGATATTCTTACAAACCCGAAGGAATTTATCACCGGTACCCCTTATGGTGATCCCTCCTCTGCTCTTCTTAATGGTAATATTGGCGATAAGGAAATTATCATTTTATCCCGGCATGGCCATAACCATACAATTCCTCCCACGCAGGTAAATAACCGTGCAAACCTGTATGCACTCCGGAAGGCAGGCTGTACACATATCATGGCAACTACTGCATGCGGAAGTCTCAGGGAAGAGATTGGGCGCGGCGACCTGGTAATCCCTGATCAGCTTATTGACTTTACACATCACAGGATCCATACATTTCATGAGGAGTTCGAGCCCGGCAATATGAAACATGCATCAATGGCAGATCCGTTTAATGAGGAACTGCGTACGATAATTATCACAGCTGCAAATAACAGGGGAATGAAAATACATAATAAAGGAACCCTTATTACTATTGAGGGTCCCCGTTTTTCAACAAAGGCTGAGTCAAGGATGTTCCGGTTATGGGGTGCCGATATAATAAATATGTCGGTTGCCACCGAGGCTATTCTTGCAAATGAGCTTGATATACCATACGCGGCAATAGCCATGAGCACCGATTACGACAGCTGGAAGGAGGATGAGATCCCTGTTGCCTGGGAGGATGTGCTTGCTGTTTTTAGTAAAAATGTCGATAATGTCATCCAGTTGCTGCTGGAAGCTATAAGGTTAATAGTTTAAAGAGGAGTTCTTTCTTTATATTGATTCTTGCATAATTAGCAACAAATAACTAATATTGCTGTCCGTTTAAACGAACGGGCCCATAGCTCAGATGGTTAGAGCACCTGACTCATAATCAGGGGGTCGCTGGTTCGATCCCAGCTGGGCCCACATAAAACAGAGCGGGAGTGAGAGCGGGAGCGTGCATTCTCGCTTTGTTTTCTCGCTCTTGCTCTGACACTCACACTTTCACACGCCGGGATCGAGCCACCGCGGCATTCCGGCTCCTTCGCTAAATCCCGCGGCTACTCTGCTTTTATGATCTTTATGCACGACATGGGTTTCCCCTCCGGTGAAATACCCTGAATATCTATTAGATAATCAGTACTGTAATCAGATGTCCAGAACTCAATCCTGATCTTCCCGTCATCACCGGGAACAACAGAAGGATTCCAGTAAAGAGTATTCCTGAGATCAGGTATCCTGCTTCGTTTCAAACCCTCCGGCGAGTAATCGGGTGACGCAAAAGAATAAGCCGGGTCTGTTACTCTGTAATTCAGCCTGACAGCACCTTCGGGCAGACTGACATTACTGAAATCCCGGGCTCTGGTAATAACATTCACTATACCATAAAACAAATAGTCCCCGATAAAATACTTATCTGACACAACATCAATCTGTTCCACGAGTTCAGGATCGAGATCGGCTAATACTGTGGCATTATCCACTTTTATGCCGTCAACGAACAGGCCGGGAGGTATATAATATCTCGTCTTATCGACCGGATCAAGGATTGACACTTCATAACCCGATTTGTCTCTTCTCATCATAACGCCCGGCAGGAGTTCAAAAAAGACCTCCTCCATCACAGGCAACTTTATATAGTCATCCAAAATCAACCGGATATCAGGTTTCCCGTAGAAATTCTTTTGCACAGGTAATAATTCAGCTGCTTCAGGTATTTCAACGGCTGATGATAATCCGTATATCTTGTTCAGCTGATAATTGACACCCATTTTTGACAGATAGCCGGGGATTTCAAAGCTGGTAATTAAGGAGTCTGGCCCGACCGGAAAATAGAGTTCTGAAAACGAGGTCGCAATATTGACCGCGATTCCGGAGTCACTGCGTTCGGGCTGAATTATTATATCGTTGATATTGTTACGACTCAGAGAAACCGGGAAACTGAAATCTCCGTTACTGTCTGTCCGGTCATACATGAATTGCGCATTTTTCCCGGGTGAAGAAATGAAAACATATTCACCGGGCACAGGAGCAAGTGATTCCCTGTTAATCAACCTGCCGGTGATATAATGATTTTCAGCTTCAGGCAAGTATCTGATCTCAGGTAAATTACCGGATAATATAACTTCCCAGTCAATCCATTTACTTTTAACAGTCCTGAGGAATTCA
This sequence comes from uncultured Rikenellaceae bacterium, assembly GCA_964638955.1. GTDB lineage: Bacteria > Bacteroidota > Bacteroidia > Bacteroidales > VadinHA17 > LD21. The sequence continues at coordinate 17,149 of CAZWZQ010000020.1, forward strand.
TCAATCGAGTCGGTGTCACTCTCTCTTAACTTCCCGCCATAAAGCTGCTCCGGTATTATTCCGAACTCACTTCCAAAAATGAGATAATCATGCAGGTCGATTACCTTACCCGGGAAAGATTCCGGTGTAATCGCAATACTAAAACCGGTGCCGGAAAATGAAGGCAAAAGCAATTCATCCGGTAATATCTCTACGGCAGCTTTACTCCTGGGCTTAGAGCTGATATCATATTCAACAGTAAGTTCTTGTTTATTGTCCGGGGGTGTGAGAACATATCTTTCGAAAAATGGCCTGCCAGTGTCATTAAACAGGGTAATATGATTGATCCCGGGAGTCAGATTTTTTTTAGGAACTGCGACTCTAGTATTTCCGGGGAGGAGATCTATTTTCTCATTTATATCGATGATCCCATGTGTCTGGATAAAAAGGTAACAATGACCTGTATTCCCCGTATTTCCGGCATTATCAGATCTGATCTGTATATAAAACGTATCGGGGCTACTTACCACATCTGCTTTTATATTTTTTGGGATTTCAATATTAGTATGTTTAATGTCTTTATCACGGATCAGATATGTTCTATCCGGAATATGATGCACGGGTGTAATGTTTATTGCATTGAAAATCCTTATTTTTTTTGAGTAACAGTTTGATGGAAGGAAATTCTTCATCCAGTTAGTATAAGCTCTTATTATATAGTCACCGCTGCTCAGTGTATCAGGGAGGAGTGCCATTCCCGGACCTGATCCGCTGTCAATTCTTAAACGTTTGCGGACCACAGGCCGGTTCACCCAGTTAAGCACTTCAAAATATACCACCCTGCTTCTGTCCGAAAGTATGGTGTTTGGCCTTTCAACCACCCAGGTATTGAACCACATTTTCTCTCCTGCAATATATTCATCCCTGTCAGTATGAACATATACTTCCTCCCATGGAATTCTTAGGCAATATTCTGTAAATTTCCCGGCAATATCTTCCTGTATCCTGTCTGCATCCTGTCCGTCGGCAATCTGCGGGAAGATCGGCAGTATTAGTAGTAATAATATTATACCTGTAACTTTTTTCACTGACCTTATATTATTCATCATCATGCCAGAAGGAAGGTTCAATATCTGTTCCCCTTATCCTGCAGTCAGCACAGTCTTGAAACCTGGTCAGTTTCCAGTATGGGATAAACATAACATACCCATGTTCATAGATCCACCACCGACTGTCGAGTCCTGGCACTCCATCAAGAGAACCATAAACTGTTGTGTCACCCTCAGTACAATATAAGTATCTGTCGGTCAGCCCCTGAAAAGTATCTTTTATAAAGATCCTCTTCGTACATACAGAAGAGACACTGAAATATCCAAGAACGGTTTCGGTCGAATCATCAGTACAATATATATTGCCGGCAATCGATGCCGGTGTTACATCATACAAAGTACCAACTTCCTGCGCAATATTCCGCACCTTTGACCAGTAATCGTACTCCTGTTCATCTATAGAATACTGGGTTACCAGGATGCTGTATTTAACCTGAAACCGGTCGGATTTCGGAGGAATATAATAGAGCGGGAACCTGGTTATCCTGTTTTGCTCCAGAAGTGAAGTGCTTTTTACATTTATGATCTCCGAATTCTCTGTTACCCAGCAAATACGGTGTTCAACCATATTATACTCCTCAGGAAGGTGAAATTCCCATGTCTCAGAAAATTCCCATCTGTAATTCTTACACTTATTCAAAGGATCGTGGGTATCAATATATATCTGGCAACCGTTAATGATTCCGAAATGAGAATCTACATCAACCTTTTCATAATAGACCGAGTCGATTTGCGGTACCTGTACCAATTCAATAAATGATGACACATAGATATGATTCTGATCACCCGGTTTGTTATTCTGTATAGTTAATTTATAACTGCGGCCGCTAATACCCTGAAACTGTTCAGGATCTGTGACATATTCACCCGGTTTACTTTCGGCTAACAAGTGGGTGTTTCCAAGATCATCACTGATGGTTACCGTGCATCCCTTGTATGGTTTTTCAAGGTTTTTCTTTTCGAGAGGAACTGATGTGGTCAGCTTAATAGTGTTGATGCCATACTGGTCGGTTATCATTCCCTTGACTACAAGCATAACTTTTTCTTCTTCAGTTTCAGGAGTAAACGGAGTAATACAATCCCCGGCAAGTATGATCAGAATTAATATAAACAATAGTCTTATAGCTTTCATCGGTCAAAAAAGTCAAAACTGAGTGTAAGTGATGGTATTGCTCTTCCGAAAACTGATAATTTATACCCTCTTACCAGGTTCTTATTGTTAGTAAAATATATATTATAGACATTCTGTCGCGAAAGAACATTATAAACCGAAAATATCCAATGGGGATTGGCAAGTTTGCGGGCTTTCAGGTTCCCTCTTATTATTAAGGACAGGTCAAGTCTCGAGTAAGTTGGAATCCTGTATTTATTTCTTTCAGAGTACTGTAGCAGAAGGACATCATTCATAAAATAGGATGCAACCGGATAGGTGATAGGACGGCCTGAGGTCCATGTATAGCTGGACGAAAGGCTAAACCTGCGCGAAATCAAATAGTTTAAGCTGAAAACCAGATCATTTGTTCTGTCGAAATTAGCCGGAAACCAGTTCCCGTTGTTAATGATCTCGTCCCTGAAAGATCCTGTACTTTTCAGAAATGTTCTGGAGTATGTATATCCGGCATTCCAGCGGATTTTACCAACTGATTTCTTCAGTGTAAGTTCAAGTCCATAAGCTTTACCCTTAACAGGTAAAACATCCGTCTCAACATTTTCAATCATGATCAGTTTGGTCCCCCCCTTAAAGTCGAACATGTTCCGTATCACTTTATAATAAACTTCTGCTGAAGCTTCAATTCTGTTTCTGAACAGCATTTTATAGAAACCGGCAGTATATTGATCACCTATTAAAGGTTCAAGGTAATAATCACATAGTTTCCAGATATCAGAAGGAGAAATTGATAATGTATTTGACAGAAGGTGGATATATTGCCGGGTCCGGTTATAATTTAACTTGACAGAACTATTGTCAGTGGCTCTTATGTTTAACGACGCCCTGAATTCGGGTCCCAGATAGGTTTTACTGATCTCTCCGCTTCTGAATCTTAGAGTGTCTACAATTGAAACTTCACTTCTTGTGGCTCGCGGATCATAAATCATTACAGATTTCTCACCAAAAGCCAGATAAGATGATAAACGGATTCCTGCATTTAATGAAACATATTCATTCAAAGTAATTTTATCCTCGAAATAAACCGATCCTTCGAAAGCCTTTTCTTCCGGTATAATCTTTGACACAACAATTGATGAGTCGGAAGTCGGCAAATAGGTCCCCGGATTCACTGCATACCGTGTAAGGTCAAGACCGTAATTGACTTCATGCCTGCCTCCGTACATATTGAAATCAGCTTTAAATCCGGTACTGTTGATCCTGTGCGACATACTAAAAGCTTCAGTGGGATGACTTGTGCTTGAGATATTGTAATTATAATCGCTGTTATTCAGTGTTACTTGTGAAAAGAACCTGCTGTTATAGAAATGACGCCACATCAGAGCAAAGATTCTGTTATTATAGGTGTACAGTGTATCGGAATTGAACCTGAATCCATCATAGCTCAGATATGATGAAAAATCTAATTTATTATTCTTATTGATGTCGTAACTTACTTTTCCGTTCATATCATAGAAATTCGCCTTGCTTCTTCTGATTGCCTTATTATCAATCATATGCAACACCCAGTTAGAGTATGTGGTTCTGCCGGTAAGAATAAATGAACCTGTATCTTTTTTTATTGGCCCTTCCAATAAAACATGTGTGGTGACAGGGCTGATTCCCGCATTCCCGAATAATTCCTTCCGGTTCCCTTCCCTTGCTGCGATATCAAGCACAGAAGAGATCCTGCCTCCGTAACGGACGGGCATCCCTCCTTTATAAAGAGTGACATTTTTAATAATGTCGGAATTGACAGATGAAAAGAATCCGAAAAAATGTGATGAATTGTAAACAGGTGATCCGTACAGCAGGATCAGGTTTTGATCTGCAGATCCTCCCCTCACATTAAATCCCACGGAGCCCTCTCCGATTGTTTGCACACCTGTTACCAACAACACACTTTTAATGATATCTGATTCCCCCATAGAAGTGGGCATTATCTTTAATATTGAGATGTCTATTTTTTCAACGCCCACTTCATTTCTCTGAAGGACCACGTTTCTTTCAGCGGTAATAACTGTCTCCCTTAGCGGGACAAGTGTACTACTCATTTCGATATTCATCTCTCCGCTTCCGAATATGTCTACATTGATCAGTTTCTCCTTCATTCCAATGAAAGAGAATCTTACCTGATGAGATCCCCTCAGTAATGCAAGTGAATAATAACCGTACCGATTTGAATGAGTACCTGTCGAAATCTTTTCAATATATACAGTAGCGCCAGAGACCGGTTCTTTTGTATCCTTGTCGGTAATATAACCGGAAAGTGTTACATAACCTGGTCTGTTAATATCGGCAGGGTCTCCAATTTCGAAGAAAATATTCCCGGCCTGTTGGCTGGCTATCTCCAATTCGTAGTCGGTTGGAGTCAGATATGTTTTTACTTCCTCACTCTTTTTATGGTGAACCTTGACAGCAAAATCCTTTGTTATAAAAATTTTTCGGTTATCATCTGTGAAATAAAAGAGAGAACCTCCCCTGAAGATAGAATCAAGAAGGTCAGATAACAAAACAGGGCCATTGTATCCACCAAGCTTCAGATCCTCTATCCATTCATCCTTGTAAAAAAACCTTATACTATCTATGCTTTCTGCTTTCTCAACAAATTCTTTAAAAGTGAGCCCGCTATAATCCCAATTTATTTTTACCCCTTCCTGAGCTGACAATACTCCTGCCGGTAACAGTAACAACAGTATTATTATTCTGAATTTCATCTTCTCAATTTCCTTCAATGAGATTATCACAAAACTCAACAAGCGGTATAAAACTGTCAGGATCCTTTCTTGTCACCTTCAACCTCCTGCTTTTAATAAAACTCATGATAGCCTTATTATTACCACCAAAAAGATTAATTATGTTCTTCTTCTTATTTATCAAATGCATTTCTCCATCTTTTTTCAGATAAATACGGTGGTATTGATCGAAGAGATCATAGGTATTATCAATGGCCAGTAATTGTATATTCTTTTTATACTTCACTAAAAGCTCCAATCTGCCCTTGTATAGAATATTGAAATATCCCTCACCTGATTCATTTGCATCTTCTTCAAGTTTCTGAAAATCATATCTCCGGCTATTGTATTCTATCGTAAAGCCATCTACCATTTCTTTACTAAGCCGCAGAATTATCCCATGATTTGACCTGATCAACAATTCATCATTACAAATATCATATTTGAGTTCGAGGCCTGTAAATAATTTGCCGCTGATTGACACTGTACCTTGCATGAACATGTCGGTAAAAAGAAATTGATTGCCTCTTACCCGGGAATAGAGGTTCCTCCAGACCCTTCCATTGTAAAGGATTTGATTTTGAATAATGTCCTGTTTCTCCCATTTATAAGAATCAGATCTGGTCTTGTCCGGTATTATTACCTGGTAGTTGAAGGATTCAGGGACCTGTGCTATTGTCAGGATACACAGGACCATAAATAATGAGGAAAAAATTAACTTTTTCACAATACCAGAGTATATGTTTTACCTCCTGTCTTTACCTAATAAAAATATATTATTTTTCTGGATTATCCTATCCTGGATCTTGTCACTTTTTATTTATCCCTTAGAATCACACCAGGTCACATGCCTCGGGAGGCATCCAGTGTGCATCTCTTCCCTCCCACTTGATATTGCATCCTATGGGATTGGTCACGGGAACAGATATTGTTTTGCCTGAAGTCAGCTCGTCAAGGGTCCTGTCAAGATCATTGACTGTCATCCTTGATGTGTCTCTCGGAGAATCAACTCCCCTGCCAGTGTAAATAAGAATTCTCTCCTCATTAAAAACATAAAAATGTGGCGTCCTCAGGGCACCGTATGCCCTGGCAATGCTCTGATCATGGTCATAAAGATAAATCCAGGGAAATTTATACCGCTCCATGCGCGCTACCATATTCGGAAAACTATCTTCAGCATAGGTTCTTTCACTGTTTGAATTTATTCCGACAAACCTGACGCCTCTGGTCATGAATTTTTCTACTGTTGCCCTGGTAACTTCATCAGAACCGATAACATAAGGACAATGGTTACATGTAAAGAAAATTACCACGTACTTATAGTCACTGAAATCTGAAAGGCTGTATTCTTTTCCTTCCGTGGAAGGAAGTCTGAAGTCTATTGCCTTTTTCCCGGGCTGTAATGTAAATGCCATGATTATTTTATAACAGGATTTTGAGCTCTTTTGTTGAATTCTTCATGTAATTCTTCAATAGTGTTATTCAATTTTTTCCCATACTTTATTGTAAATATAAGGTTCATTTTATTTTTCAAATTTAATGAATAAAATATATGAGGATGCCACATAATAATATTT
>CAZWZQ010000020.1:23795-49274 GCA_964638955.1 uncultured Rikenellaceae bacterium
TGATATGGGTTATAAGAAAACTAAAGAAAAGCTTAAAGATCCGAAAATACAGAAGATCATCTCTGAGAAATTGGGATAAAATCCCCGGGGAACATGACCCCCGGCCATCAGCCAGTTGGCTGATGGCCTGCCCCCTAACTTGGGGGGGTTAGGGGGTTAACCAGTGAATACAACCTCTTTATCTCTGCCTCCCACAGTGTTTCATCGGGGGTTTCAAGGATAAGGGGCATGTTGTCGAAACGGCTGTCATTCATTATAAATGAGAAGGGTTCTTCACCCAGCAGGCCGTTTCCGAGAGTCTCATGCCTGTCGACACGGGAACCAAATTCTTTTTTTGTGTCATTCAGATGCATTCCCTTTAGATAGCTGAAACCGATTAACTCATCAAATTTTTGAAATGTTGCACTAAAACCGGCCGCTGTTTTAACGTCATATCCCGATGAATATGCATGACAGGTATCAATACATACACCCACTCTTGATTTATCTTCAACATGGTCGATAATAAATCTTATCTGTTCAAAGGTGTGCCCCAGATTAGTCCCCTGTCCTGCTGTATTTTCTATCACAGCAATAACGCCTTTGGTTTTTGCCAGTGTAATATTTATTGATTCTGCTATTATTTTAAGGCATTCTTCTATACCGGTCAATTTTAGGTGGCTTCCGGGATGAAAATTCAGTTTGTCGAGACCAAGTTGTTCACATCTTTTCATCTCATCAAGAAAGGCAGCTCTCGATTTGTCAAGAGGCTCTTTTTCGGGATGGCCGAGATTTATTAGATAACTGTCGTGAGGAAGTATCTGAAATGGTTTATAGTCATACTTCTCACAGTTTTCCCTGAAATCAGTAATGGCTGATTGTGTCAGCGGAGCTGAGAACCATTGTCGCTGGTTCTTTGTGAACAATGCAAAGGCTTTTGCTCCTATTTTATTTGCATTTACCGGAGCGTTATGAACACCACCTTCTGCGCTAACATGTGCACCTACATATTTCATATCTTAGTTGCTGGCTTTGCCCACCGTAGCTTTCTTTGACATCCTAAGCTTTAGCGAAGGATGTAGCGAAGGTGGACTAGTTTTATACTTTTATCTTTTATCTTCTAAAAATAACTGCTTCCGTCCCAGCAGTGGGTACACAGCCTTTCCTTGGGCAGGCCTATTGCTGCAACAAGGTCATCCATACGCTGGTATACCAGGGAATCGAGATCAAGTTTTTCGGCTATCTTATCAACCATTTTTTGATATTTTTCAGAATCGGGATCTGAATATTCTTTCAATTCGTTGTCACTTCCGTTTAGTTCATGTATCGCTCTGCGTCCTGCCAGTTCCATGGGTGTTCTTGATTGTGTGAAATTAAGGAAATCACACGAATACAAAAGGGGTGGACATGCAATTCTCATATGTAACTCTGTGGCTCCTGCCTTGCGCATATCAATAGTATTATCCTTGAGCTGGGTGCCTCTTACTATACTGTCGTCAATAAAGATCATCCGTTTACCTTCTATTATCGCCCTGTTGGGAATAAGCTTCATCCTGGCCACAAGGTCTCTCTGTTCCTGGAATGAGGGAAGGAAGCTTCGGGGCCAGGTTGCCGTATATTTTGAGTATGCCCGCATATTCGGAATACCTTTTTCATTTCCATATCCTATTGCATGACCAATACCTGAATCGGGAATGCCGCATACAAAATCAGCTTCCACATTGTCGCGACGGGCAAGATGTGCCCCACATCTGTAACGGCATTCATCAACATTAATACCTTCATAATAAGATGGCGGATAACCATAATAAACCCACAGGAATGCGCAAATCTGCATTTTATCTCCGGGTTTTCTTAGCTGCGTATACCCGTCGGCAGTAACATGAACTATCTCTCCCGGACCCAAATAATGCTCCAGTTCAAATCCGGTGTTTGGAAAAGAGCAGGATTCGGAAGCAACAGCATATGCACTCTCTTTTTTACCGATAACAATGGGTGTCCTTCCAAGCTTATCCCTGGCTGCAATTATCCCTTCTTCCGTAAGAATCATTAACGAACAGGATCCTTTAATGTTTTCAAATACATTTTCAATACCGGAAACGAAGCTTTCTTTCTCACATATAAGGTTTGCAACCATTTCAGTTGGATTTATATTTCCTTCGAAATTTTCCGTAAAATGTGTTTTCCTGTTAAGGAATTTTTTTTCGAGTTCCTCTATATTTATAAGCCTGCTGACAGTAACAATTGCAAAGCGGCCCAGATGTGAATTAAATAGTATTGGTTGGGGATCTGTATCACTTATTATTCCAATTCCGGAATTCCCTGAAAAATTTTTTAACTCATCCTCAAATTTTGATCTGAAATATGAATTTTCCAGGGTGTGAATTGAACGACGGAATCCCTTTTCAGGAACAATAAAGACCATTCCGGCCCGTTTCGTACCAAGATGCGAATGATAATCAGTTCCATAGAAAACTTCATTAACACAATCATACTTAGAAATTACACCATAAAATCCACTCATATTATTGATTATTAACAGGTTAGTGTATTAGAGTTCATTTGTAAATTTAATCATTGAATCGGACATTTTATTATTATATCATATATTATTACTTTTGCACACCAACAATTTTTTTAAAATCAACTGAATGACAGATACAAACAATGAGGCACAAAAATTACATGAGAATAAGAGAAGTGTTCCTGTTGGCTTGATAGCCGTTACAATTATTCTTGCAGGAGTTCTTATATTCCTTGTAGTAATGTATTTCGATCAAAGGAATAAAATGATTGAAACCGAAACTGTGCTTACTCATGAAAAGGACTCTCTTGCCAATGAGCTCAGGATTCTGGCATATAGTTTCGACACGCTGAAAACAAACAATGATACTCTGAATGCAAAACTTGAAAAAGAAAAACAGCGAATAATACAGCTGCTTTCAATAAACGCTTCCAATGTTCAGTTAATAAAAAAATACCGGAACGAAATATCTACAATGAGAGAGATAATGAAAAGCTATATAGTTCAGATAGACTCTCTTAACACCAGGAATAAGATTCTTGTCGCGGAAAATGTACAGTTCAAGGAGGAAATAAAAAAGGTTCAGAATTCAAATGTAGAGCTTTCGAAAGTAAAGGAAGAGTTAAGCACCAAAGTTGAAAAAGCCTCGGTGATACAGGCAAAAGATATAGTTGCTTCCGCACTCAACAGAAAACGAAAGGAAACAACCAGGATCAATCTGCTCGATAAATTAAGGGTCTGTTTCACTCTCCGCGAAAATCCGTTAGCCGAAGCAGGACCAAAAAGGGTTTATATGAGAGTGATCCGCCCAGATTCACTGGTGATAACAAACAGTCCTGATAATGTATTCAGCTATAAAGACCATTTATTGATTTTCTCTGCAAACCGGACTGCAGATTATTTGAACCAGGATATTGAGATGTGTATATATCTGGATAACACAGGAGATTTTATTATTGGTAACTATACTGTTGAATTATACCTGGAAGACGACATAATAGGAGAGGCTAATTTCATGCTGACAAAAAGATAATCACCGGTCATCAGGCATCATGAATTCCGAGATTATATTGTCGGATATCATTTTACCCTGGTTCGTAAGGACCAGGTTCATATTGTTTCGCCTCATCAGTCCGTAATCAATAAATTTACCTGACAGGTTAATAATATAATCATAGCCTTCTTTTTCAAATGTTTTTTCAATATAATCCAGATCTATTCCCCACATTGTTCTGAGAGATGTCATAATATATTCATTGAACCTTGTTTTGGCACTCAATTCCTCCTTCTCAAAAAACTGTTCATTGTTATTTACCTGTTTTATATATTTTATTATGTCAGATACGTTCCACTGGCGCGAATATCCGTTGAAAGAGTGTGCAGACGGTCCCAGTCCTATATAGGGTACCTGTTTCCAGTAGTTTGAATTATGAACAGAAAAATAACCCGGCTTACAGAAATTTGAAATTTCATACTGAACAAAACCTGCAGATTCTGTTTTTTTTACCAGCATGTTGAATTCTGCTGTACTTTCTTCTTCATCTATTTCTGCTATTAGTCCTTTCTCTTTCATTTTGCCAAAAACCGTTCCGGATTCAATGGTCAAATGATATGCAGATAAATGTTCAATATCATATTTCAGTGCTTTGATAATATTCTTTTCCCATTCTTTTAATCCCATCCCGGGTATTCCGTATATGAGATCTATCGATACATTTTCGAATCCCGCATCAAGGGTTTCCTTAAGTGCTTTTTCCGCCTGTGCCTCCGTATGTCTCCTGTTCATCATTTTAAGATCTTCGTCACGCCATGACTGAATACCCAGGCTTATTCTGTTGAATCCTAATTTTTTTAGCCCCTTAAGGTAATTGTAAGTTACGTCATCAGGGTTTAATTCAATCGTTAGTTCACTATCATACTCTACAGAAAACCATGTTTTAAGGCAATTTAGAATGGTTTCCAGCTCTTTTACAGATAATACAGACGGAGTACCCCCTCCTATATAAATTGTTGAAACAGGGTCGTTTCCAATGTAATCCTGCCTTGTTTTTATTTCAAGAAGAAGAGCTTTAATGAATTCAGAATGATCAACGGGTGAAATAATATGGTAAAAATCACAATAATTGCATAATGTTTTGCAAAATGGTATGTGAACATATATACCAGCCATTATTTTTAAATGTAATACCGAAATTAAAAATAAATTACCATTTCAATTACTAAATTTGCCTCAAACATTAATAATGATAAAAAAGAACATCTTTTCAATACTTGTGGCCCTTGGTATTTTGTATCTAAGTCTCTCGGGAGCTGAAACATATAATAAAATATCTATTTTCATTTTTCCTGGTGCCGATTATATAGTACATTTTCTAATGTATTTTGTTTTTATGTCAGTAATAGTTTTTGAACACAGGAAGGGGATAGATAAAATCAGGACTTTGTTTTTTATTTCACTTATTCCCCTTTTTTACGGGGCTTTAATGGAGCTTTTGCAATCGTGGCTGACTGTAAACAGAACAGGAAGTCTGGCAGATTTTCTTTCTAACCTGGCAGGAATAACAGTCTCAATTATTATTTGTCTTGTAATAAAACCTATACGAAAAGAATTGATCAGATAATTATCTTTTTTATTTCTTCTGCTTTTTCTACAAGATCGCGTATCGTTGTGTTTTTGAATAGTTGCAAAATTTTTTCTCTAATCTCGGCGTAATCATCATGGACCGGGCATTCCAGGTTTTTATTATTCACTTCTCCACATTTATAATTATGAATTATACAATCTGTAAATATACCATCTCCGTCAATCGTAATTACAATGTCGAATAAGGAAATTTTTTCAGGTTCGCGTTTTAATGAAAATCCGCCATGAGGTCCTTTTAATGAACTGAGTATTTTTTGCCGTGCAAGCTGCTGTAGTATTTTTGCAAGAAAAGGCGCAGGAAGTCCAAGATCCTTTGAAATTTGTGTTAACCCTGTTTTTTTATTCTTTTCCTCCCGGCTTGCAATATAAATTACAGCTCTGATACCATATCTGCATGAATTTGAAAGCATTTTAATACATTTTTAAAGGTATTTTATCTATTCTCTGTTTATGTCTTCCTCCTTTAAATGAAGACTCGAGAAAAGTCTTAACAATCAAATATGCCTCTGATTCAGTTATAAACCTGCCGGGCAAAGCACAAATATTAGCATCATTGTGTTCCCTTGCAAGCCTGCTTATTTCTTCGTTCCAGCATAATGCACATCTTATTCCCTGGTGTTTGTTTACTGTCATATTCATGCCGTTTCCGGTCCCGCATATTGTAATCCCAAGTTCATATTCACCTGCTGTAATGGCCGTTGCCATTGTATGTCCTAAATCGGGATAATCAACAGTATCCTTACTGAATGTTCCAAAATCTTTTATTTCATATTTATCTTTAAGAAATGCAACAAGCTTCTCCTTAATAAAAAATCCCGCATGATCACAAACTATGGCAATTTTCTTCTTTTTTACCATTTTGTATTATTTTAATATCCTTTTAAGATACAAATTAATACTATAAAGTAAAACAATCTGTTAATTTCTTATGTTTATTATGTTTTTAACTTTGTTTATTAAAATTAATAACTTACTTTTTATTCCTTGAGTTATATATTTATTACGTTTTTAATGCCTCAATCATTATTTTATAATTTAATAATAGCATAATCTAAACCGTCAATAAACACCAAAACATATACATTTTTCATTTTTATTGTATCAACAAACTTATCTTAACAATTGTTAATATTGTAATTAACAGATTGATTTACAAAAGAAGTTTATTTTTAAAAGTGTTAAAAATATGTTCTGTTTATGATAATTTCAAAAACTACAATAAAATTCATAATATTTTACAAACACTATTAACAGGATAATAACATCATCATAAGTGATATTTATATAAAATATATTATATAATAATATGATGTTAACTTTACAAAAATGATAAATGAATAATCAGGAATATATTGAAGAAATAGAAAGATTGAAAAGAGAAAAAAATGCTATAATTCTTGCTCATTATTATCAAACAGGTATTATTCAGGATTTGGCGGATTTTACCGGTGACAGTCTTGAGTTATCACAGAAAGCAGAACAAAATGATGCAAATATAATTCTCTTCGCAGGTGTGAAATTTATGGCTGAAACAGCGAAAATACTTGCTCCTGATAAAAAAGTGCTTTTACCAGATATGAATGCAGGCTGTTCACTTGCAGATTCGTGTAAGGCGGAAGACTTTAAAAGATTCATAAAAGATAATCCAGGAAGGACAATTATAACATATGTTAATACAACAGCTGAAATAAAAGCTTTATCTGATATTAGTTGTACCTCTTCTAATTCTATCCAGATAGTAAATTCACTTCCAAAAGATGAAAAAGTAATATTTGCGCCCGACAGAAATCTTGGTAACCATGTTAAAAATAATTCGAACAGAGATATTGTAATTTGGAATGGATCATGTCATGTACATGTAGAAATTTCACTTGAAGAGATACTAAAAATAAAAAAAAGGAAACCATATGCGAAAATAATAGTACATCCTGAATGTGAATTACAAGTAAGAAATATTGCAGATTTCATAGGATCAACATCTGGATTGATAAATTTTACAAAAAATGATAATGGTGTTTGTTATATTGTTGCAACAGAACCAGGGGTTATACATCAGATGAAAAAGGAAAATCCGGAAAAAGAATATATTCCTGCACCGACAAAAGATTTAACATGTGGTTATAGTGAGTGTAATTTCATGAAAATGATAACAATAGAAAAAATATATAATTGTCTGAAAAATGAAAAACCTGAAATATTTATTGATAAAAATATAATAAAAGATGCAGGAAAACCGATTAAACGAATGATAGAAATATCAAAAAAATTAGGTCTGTAAATAATGAAAAGATTACTTGTCATATTAATATTAGTATATACCGTGATAAATGTAACGGCGCAAATAGATGAAACAATTAAAAATGGTTATAATGTGTTCAGATATCCAAACGGCACTGTTTCAAGTGAAGGAATTATAAAAAACGGAAAACCTGACGGATTCTGGAAAAGTTATTATGTAACAGGTATAAAAAGATCGGAAGGAAGATATAAAAATTACATGCTTGACAGCATCTGGCTGTTATATGACCAGGTTGGTGATACGACAGACAAAATAAGTTACCTGTTCGGAAAAAAGAACGGATACTATTATAAATACAAAAAAGACCCGTCTAAGGGTCTTTACATTTGGTCGAAAGAGCTTTTTGCAGGAGACAAAAAAGAGGGAACAGCATATATCTATTTCCCTGACGGGAAAATAAAACAGATATATGTATATAATTCCGGTAAAAAAGAGGGATTATCAAAAGAATATGACAAAAATGGTAATATTATCACACTTTTCGAATACAATAATGATTTCCTGATAAGCAGGGAGCGAATAAACAGAACAGATAACAAAGGACTAAAACAAGGAGAATGGAAAGAATTTTATCCGGGCGGGACAATAAAAACGGAAGAGACATTTAAGGATGATCAGCTTCATGGTTACTATAAAGAATATGATAAAAAAGGTACGCTTGTTCTTACAATGCTTTATGATAATGGCGCTATTGTTAAGTCAAGAGTTGAGGATGAACCAGATATAGAAATTGTTAACAGGTATGACAGTAGCGGAATACTGATATACAGCGGACCATACAGAAACAATGTCCCTGTTGGAGTACACAGGGAATACGGAGATGACGGTAAGGTAAGTAATGCGTTTATTTATAATGACAACGGACTACTGTTATCGGAAGGTATTGTTGATGAATCAGGAAACCTGAACGGTAAATGGAAAGATTATTACTCCGACGGACGGATTAAAGCTGAAGGAGCCTATAATGACAATAGGCGTACAGGCTTATGGAAATTCTATAATAGTTCATCAAAAGTAGAGCAAACAGGATCTTTCAATAACGGAAGACCTGATGGTTTATGGCAATGGTATTATAATGATGGATCTATCTTAAGAGAAGAAGAGTATTTCCAGGGCTTTCGTGACGGATCATATACAGAATATTCAAAAGATGGAAATGTTATTGTTACAGGACAGTACTCTGATGGAGAAAGAAATGGCTTCTGGAAGTTCACATCAGGTGATTATACAGAGGAAGGTAATTACATTATAGGTTTAAAAGACGGACAATGGAAATCATATTATCCTGACGGAACCCTTAAATACAAGGGAAATTATATGCAGGGAAATCCTGACAAACAGCATATTTATTATTATGAATCAGGCAGAGTAAAGGAAGTACAGTATTACCAGATGGGAATACGCCAGAGAACATGGAAAAAATATGATGAAGAGGGAAATACTATTTTAACCATTACATACAAAGATGATGTTGAGGTAAGCATTAATGGTATAAAAATTAATCTTCCGGAAAGCGATATAAAACTTATAAAATAATTACTTTGCTTCATGGAAGAGAATTTCAATATCAGGAAAGAAAATATTTATGTTGCTGACAGGGAATTTGAAAAACGACTCAGACCATTATGCTTTAATGATTTTAAAGGGCAGAAACAGGTAATTGACAATCTGATAGTTTTTGTAACTGCGGCAAAGCAGAGAGGAGAGTCTCTTGATCACGTGCTGCTGCACGGTCCTCCGGGGCTGGGCAAAACAACACTTGCCAATATTATTTCCAATGAACTCGAAGTAAACTTACGCGTTACATCCGGTCCGGTACTTGATAAACCGGGCGATCTGGCCGGCCTGCTTACAAACCTTGAAGAAGGAGATGTACTTTTCATAGATGAGATACACCGTCTGAGTCCTGTAGTGGAGGAGTATCTCTATTCGGCAATGGAAGATTTTCAGATAGATATAATGATAGACAAAGGACCGAGTGCAAGATCAGTACGGCTTTCTCTAAATAAATTCACACTTGTTGGTGCAACAACACGGTCAGGACTGCTGACCAGTCCGCTGAGAGCACGATTTGGCATAAAATTTCATCTGGAATACTATGATCATGAGGTTCTGACAGGAATAGTTAAAAGATCAGCCGGAATAATTGAAGTGAAAATTGAAGATACCGCAGCAGTTGAGATCGCAAAAAGAAGCCGGGGAACACCAAGGATTGCAAATGCTTTATTGAGAAGAATAAGAGATTTTGCCCAGGTAAAAGGGTCAGGTAAAATCGATCTTGAAATAACTAAATTCGGGCTTAATGCACTGAATATAGACCAGTATGGACTTGATGAAATGGATAACAGGATCCTTTCTGCCGTGATCGATAAATTCAACGGAGGACCTGTAGGAATAAATACAATAGCTACAGCCGTGGGTGAGGAAAGCGGAACAATTGAAGAGGTTTATGAGCCATTCCTTATTAAGGAAGGCTTTCTTAAAAGAACTCCTCGCGGCAGAGAGGCCACAGAACATGCATACAGACATCTGGGAAAGATACCGGGTAATAAAACAGGCTCTCTTTTTTAAAAATAAGGTAACTATAAGCTGAACACATTACTAATCTTAAAAAGACCTTTTTTATTAAGTATTCTGATCTTTCTCCCATTGAGCTCTATAAGCTTGTCTGATTTAAATTCGGAAAGAAGTCTGATCACCGATTCAGTGGCTGTACCAACAATATTTGCAAGCTCTTCACGTGTGAGTGATATCTTAAGATAATTCTGATCGTCCAGGCCAAAATCATCAACAAGAAGGAGAAGAATCTCTGCAAGTCTTTCCCGGACGGTTTTCTGTGCAATATCGGTAATAAAGGAATTTGCTTCGCCAAGTTCATGACAGGCTAACTTAAGAAGTTCATGGGCATAAACAGAGTTGGTTTTAACAAGTGAAATAAGAATATCGGAAGGAATGAAACAAACCTGGCAATCTTCAATGACCTTGGCGGTTGTACATGCCGGTTCGTTGCTGAGAACGCTGCGATAAGCTATTATGTCTCCAGGTTTTGCGAAACGTATTATCTGTTCCTTACCATCAAAACCAGTCTTAAAGATTTTTAAAATACCGCTATGTATGCAATAAAATCCACTTATTCTACTCCCCTCGTTATAGAGTATTTCTCCCCGTTTATACTGACGAAAATCCTTCTCGAAATTTATAAGATTAACTTCATCAGGTGTAAGATGGCTGAATATTGCACCAGTCTCGGCTGAACATTTGTCACAAAGCGGAACCGGAACCTCCTCCTGTTTCATTTCTTTATCAATGATTTATATAAACGATTAACAATAAATGAAATAAAAATGTTCAAATTATTAAAAAGCAGTTCTGAATTGTTCAAGAAACCTGATGTCATTTTCAAAATAAAGCCGAAGATCATTAACCTGATATTTTAACATCGCAGGTCTTTCAACTCCCATTCCAAAAGCAAATCCTGTATATTTTCTGCTGTCGATATTGCTTGCTTCCAGTACTACAGGGTGAACCATCCCACAACCCAGTACCTCAAGCCACCCGGTATATTTACAAACATTACAGCCACGGCCCCCGCAGATACTGCAACTGATATCCATCTCTCCCGAGGGTTCAGTGAAAGGAAAATATGAGGGCCTCAGGCGTATTTCTGTTTCTTTACCGAACATTTCCCGGGCAAAGAAGAGAAGCGTTTGCTTCAGATCGGCAAAAGACACATTTTCATCAATATAGAGACCTTCAACCTGGTGAAAAATACAGTGGGCCCTTGCAGAAATAGCTTCGTTACGAAATACACGACCGGGAGAAATTGTCCTGATAGGCGGCTGCTGGTTTTCCATCACACGAACCTGAACGGAAGAAGTATGAGTACGCAAAACAATATCACGAGGATCAGAATCTTCAGAAGATAATCTTGAAATATAAAAAGTATCCTGCATATCCCTGGCCGGATGTTCAGGTGCAAAATTAAGCCTGGTAAAAACATGATCATCATCCTCGATCTCAGGACCTTCAGATACTGTAAAACCGATACGTTCAAAAATATATATTATCTCGTTCCTGACTATGGATATGGGATGACGTGTTCCATTTGACCAGGGATAAGAGGGCCTTGTCAGGTCGCTTGTAACAGACCGAACATCAAATGACTGTAGTTCCAGCCGGAGTGTGTTATATCTATCCTGAGCCCTCTGTTTCAGTTCATTAAGCTTCAGCCCCACCTCCTTTTTGCTTGAAGCAGAAACATTTCTGAACTCATCAAAAAGATCTGAAATTATACCCTTTTTACTAAGGAATTTGATACGAAATGATACAAGTTCTTCGTTGGTTTTTGCAGAAAACGAGGAGATCTCAGCCAGAAGACGGTCAATTTTTTCAAGCATGAAAATGAAGTATTAAAAACTAAGTAATTATTTTTTTACAATTTTCATTTTTAGGATCTTGATATCGCTTAAAGGTTTATCGGAATGATCGGTTTCTGCTTCTGCGATTTTGTCCACAACATCAAGTCCTGAAACTACCTCACCGAATACTGTGTAGGTACCGTCAAGACGCGGAACTCCTCCTGATGTTTTATATACCTCGCGCTGATAATCGGATATTTTATAAAAACCCTCAGTGGTAAGATAGTCAAACATTTTTTCCGATGCTTTTTCCTGGACTTCGACGTCGGAAAGAGGAACTCCCGACAACATTGCACTGTCAGAAAAATGCCTTATATATTTGTTGAATAATGCCTGCCTGATATTATTGTTTATCATCTGCTCAGCCTGGTTAAGCTCTGCATCAGAAAATTTTTCGCCATGCACAATGTAAAAATGAGTACCCGAAGAACTCATTTCGGGATTGACATTAATACCCTCACGTGCAGCTGCAAGGGCACCCTTTTTATGAAAATGATGTTTGAGAAATTCAGAGGGAATGGTATAAATATTAAGAGAATCTGCAGATTTATCAATAGGGACAATGCGTGTTGAAGGATCTCCGGATTGAATCATAAAGCCTTTAATAACACGATGAAAAGAGATTCCTTCATAAAAACCTGATTTGATCAGTTTGATAAAGTTATCACGGTGAAGAGGAGTATCATCGTAAAGATTTATTTTAATATCACCAAGAGTGGTTTTCATAAGGATAGTGGTATTATCATTACCCACGGGAGTAACGCAGGAAATAAAAAGAAAAAGGAATAATAATGATAATATCCTGTTAATTGTTTTGTTCATGAATATTGGATTTTGGTTAATAACGTTCTGCAATTCTGTAAGCAAAGATATTTAACTTTGAACGATAGCGAAAGAAATGAATTTCAAAATATGATATTTTTCATGTTTTCCGATCTTTGTCCGGAAATAAAATAAAGTAAGCAATACACGATATTAATATAAAGTGAACGAAGTCAGGACATTAGCTAAACAAACAGCCATATACGGATTCGGAACAATACTGCCAAGGTTTCTGAATTATGGCATTATGACCTTCTTCTACACAAGGATTTTTGATAAGACAGAATATGGAGTTGTTACTGAACTTTATGCGTGGATGGTGTTTTTGCTGATAGTGCTGACCTATGGTATGGAGACCGGTTTCTTTCGGTTCACGCAGAAAAGGGAAAATGCCGACAGGGTATACAGTACTACTATTTTAAGCCTTTTTGTGACATCCTTGCTGTTCTTTGTTCTTGTAAATATATTTATAAAACCGGTTTCTGCTGTACTGAACTACAGCAACAATCATGATTACATAAGAATGTTTGCTGCTATTGTGGCAATAGACGCGTTTACGGCAATACCTTTTGCCTGGCTGAGAAAGGAAAAGAGAGCGGTAATATTCAGTATTATTAAAATTGCCAATGTTATTATTATAATTACAACGGTACTGTTTTTACTACTGGCAGCTCCGGGGATTTATGAAAGAAGCGACGGTTGGTTCAGATCGGTTTATGATCCAGAATACAGAGTCGGATATGTTTTTGTTGCCAATCTTGTAGGAAGCCTGGCAACAATGATTATGCTGCTGCCGTTTATAATCAGAATAAAGCCTGTATTTGACAGAAGTATATGGATTAAAATGATCAATTACTCGATGCCTCTTTTAATTGCCGGGCTGAGCGGATCGATAAATGATACTCTTGATAAGGTAATACTGCGAAGAATGGTCGGCGAGGATAATGGTCTGGCAACAGTTGGAGAGTATGGTGCAGGATATAAGATAGCTGTACTGATGGCTTTGTTCATTCAAATGTTCAGGTTTGCGGCAGAACCATTCTTTTTTGAAAGGGCAAAAAAAGAAAATGCAAAGGAAAGCTATGCATTCATCATGAAGTATTTTGTGATAGCCATGCTCCTCCTTTATCTGCTTATAAATTTATATATATCAGGGACACAACTAATTATAGGAGAATCATTCAGAGATGCAATTATTGTGGTACCGATTGTAAGTATGGGATATTTACTATACGGGATCTATCTGAACCACAGTATATGGTACAAACTGAATGATCTGACGAGATATGGTATTTATATTACACTGATTGGAAGTGTAATAACAATAATAATAAATGTCACACTTATTCCTGTTTACGGTTATATGGCATCTGCATGGGCACATGTCGCTGCATACGGAGCTATGATAATAATGTCGTTTATATTTGCAGAAAAGCACTACAGGATTAAATACAATATGAAGGAACTTATTCCTTATTTTGTACTTGCCATAGGAATGGTCATGTTTAGCAGAATAATAGAGTACAAAAACTTATTATGGGAACTTATTATTAATACATGCTTTATTTTATTTTTTATCATGTATACACAATATAAGGATAAGACAATAAGTGTATTCTTTAAGAAGAATTTATAATGAAAATAAGAATAGTAAACAAATCTAAACATTCGCTTCCTGAATATTCTACAGAATCATCTGCAGGTATGGACATTAGAGCCAATATAGATAAAGAAATATTATTAAGACCCATGCAAAGAGCATTAGTGCCAACAGGACTATTCGTTGAGATACCTGCAGGTTATGAGGCTCAGATAAGACCAAGAAGCGGACTTGCAATAAATAAGGGTATTACAGTATTGAATTCACCGGGAACAATTGATGCTGATTACAGGGGAGAAGTGTGTGTAATACTGATAAACCTGTCCGAAGAGCTATTTGTTGTTAAAGATGGTGAGAGAATATGTCAGATGATAATTTCAAAGCATGAAAAAGCTGAATGGACAGAGACAAAGAAGCTAAAAATTACAAAGCGGGGATCCGGAGGATTCGGACACACAGGGAAGAAATAATTATGAAGAAAAAAGGACATTATATTTTAGCCATTATATGCATGGTCATAATTTCGGGTTCATGCGAAAAGAGAATAACACCCTCATTAACACGAAGAATAAAGGAATATGATTCAGTGGCTTTTGATCGCTTATATGTTGAAGGAATAAAGCTGAAACTGACGGGAAATAGCGGAGAAGCATTAAAATTTTTCGAGCAATGTATAAAATTAAATAAGGAAAGTGATGCCACGTATTACCAGATGGCGCAAATATTAATAGCAACGGGAGATATCGAATCGGGAAAGAAAAACCTGAAAAAAGCTTATGAAATAGATGATAAAAATTTATGGTATATAATGATGCTTGCCAGTACATACTATCAGGAAGAAAAAATAGACAGTGCAATAATATACTATGAAAATGCAATTAAATATTACCCGGAAAAAACAGAGATGAAAATGACCCTCGGTAACCTTTATTCAGAAAACAGAAAATTTGATAAGGCAAACAGAATATTTGAAAGTATAGATGAAGAATACGGAATAAATAAATCCTCAACTGTTGCATCAGTTCAAAACCTTATGTGGGCAGAAAGATATAATGAGGCACTTGATAAGATTAAGCAACTTCTTGAAATATATCCTGACGAAATATTGTATAACGGACTTCTTGCCGAGATTTACCGGGGACTTGGAGAGAATAATAAGGCAATGGAGGTTTATAACAATATGATAGAAAACTACCCGGAAGATCCGCAAACACAACTATCGTTATGTGATTTCCTGATAAACCAGAAAAGGTATAAAGAGCTATTCATAATAATTGATAAAGTTATTATGAATGATAATATAAGAAGAGAAGATAAACTAACATTATTTGCGAGAATGATAGAAACACCGGCGATTGTAGAAACCAACGGTAACAAACTTCAGGTGTCATTGATGGTACTTGAAGAAGAATATAAGAATGATCATGTTGTGCAGATATTAAGGCCGGAAGTGTTATTAAAACAGAATAGATACAATGAAGCAGAAAATCTACTGGAGGAGATAATTAAGAAACAACCTGAAAATTACTTTGCGTTTGAAAAATTATTACTGTTATATCTCGATACGGGTAACTTCAATAAACTTGAAGAAAGAGGAAAGGAATGTGCTACAAAATTTAACAGATCATTACTGGCAAAAGTATTATATGCAACAGGTGCAATGGAAAACAAAAATTACGAAACAGCAAATGAAGAACTGAGAAAAGCAACAATACTTGCAGGAAACAACCAGGAAATGATTATGCAGGTTCTTTCAATGAAAGCAGACATTTATTACAGAATGAAAGAATATGAAAAAGCATTCGAAACTTTTGAAGAAGCATTGAAAACAAATAAAGACGACATGATGACACTTAATAATTATGCATATTACTTAGCGGAACAGGACAAAAGATTGAAAGAAGCCGAAGAGATGGCAAGAAAAGTGATTGAAAAAGAAGAATATAATAATACATATCTTGACACTTACGGCTGGGTGCTATATAAAAGAGGAAAATTGAGGGGCGCTGAAGAAATATTTAAAAAAATTATAGAAAGAGGTGGAGATGATCCGGAATATTATGAACATTACGGATATATTCTGAAAAAAAGAAAGAAATGTGAAGACGCTATTTTTTACTGGGAGAAAGCATTAAAACTGGATAAAACAAAAATTCAATTAACAGAAGAAATAAAAAATTGCAGAAAAAAGCGTTAATATTATTCTTAATGCCTTTTATTACAGGATGTGCCATTCTGAAAAAAGAGAATACAGTTAGGACTGATGAGAGAAAAAATGGTGTTAGTTATCAGCAGATAAGTGCATTGAATCTTACAAACAAAAATTTCAATATAATAAAAGCAGAAATAGATATAATAAAAGGAAGTAAAAGAGAAAAAATGCTTGGAAACATTAAATATAAAGAACCTGAGACATATTTAATAAGTATAAGAAACCGATCAGGTATTGAAGGAGCGAGAATTTTAATAACATCAGACTCAATTATGGTTAATGACCGGATAAATAAGAAGCTTTATTATGGATCAACTGATTATTTAAATAAGAAATATGGAATAACAACAGGAATATTGCCTGTAATTATTGGAGATTTTATAATTGGAAAAGATGATAACAAAATAATCACTTGCAATAAAAATGAAACCTATATTAATACTGAAATAGGAAGTAAAAAAATACATTTCAAAATCGATTGTGGAAAGAAAAAAGTAACTGGAGTAAATATAGAAGATGAGATAACAGAAAAAGTGTTAGAAATAGAATTTAAGAAATTTGAAAAAAATGCATATTGGTCAATAGCAAGGAACATAACGATAAAAAGCAATGAAGAAGATGAAAGGATTGAAATAAATATAGAAAGATTAGAATTTGTAATGGAAAATGAAATAACATTTATACCGGGAAAAAAATATGAAAAAATATTGTTGAAATGAAAAAGGTGACAATATTATTAATAATGAATTTTATTTTACCGGTATTAGTATCAGGACAGACTAAAGCTGAACTTGAAGAAAAAAGATCAAAAACACTGGAAGAGATTAATTATGTGGACAATATGTTAAAAAACACGGCAAAAGAAAAAAGTGAAAGTCTTAATGAATTGAAAATACTGGGAAACAAGTTAAACCTGAGAGAATCGGTGATAACAGGAATGAGAGATGAAATAGAGCTTCTTAATGAAAGGATAGAGATAAATCAACTGGGTATAGAAATGATGGAAAGCGATCTGGTAAAACTTAAAAAAGAATATTCAAATACAATAAGAAATTTATATAAATCAAAAAAAAGCTATCCTGAAATTGTATATATATTATCAGCTAAAGATTTTAATCAGGGATATAAAAGACTAAAATATCTTCAACAGATATCAAAGTACAGAAGGAATGAAGCTGAAATAATAATGGAGCTTAAAGAACAAATTGAAGATACAAAGAACAGACTGAAAAAAGATCTTGATATCATAACAGATCTTAAGGAAAAAGAAGAAACACAAAAAAATCTGATACAGCAGGAAAGAACAAGACAACAACGAATGATAAGATCATTGAGTACAAAGGAGAGGCAATTAAGAAAGAATTTGGCTGAAAAGAAAAGGATAGCAAAAGAAATAGAAGATAAAATCGCAAGAATAATTGCTGAAGAAAGTAAAAGAGCAAGGGCAACAAATATGACACCGGAACAAAGGCTTATTGGAGAGAATTTTATGGAGAACAAAGGGAGGTTGCCATGGCCAGTAGAAAGAGGAATAATAACAAACAAGTTTGGAGTACATCAACACCCGGTCCTGAAATATGTTACTGAAAATAATTTTGGTGTGGAAATAACAAGCTCAGGCAAAACTGCCGTAAGAAGTGTATATAAGGGTGAAATAAAATCTATTTTCACTATTTCAGGCGCTAATATGACAGTAATAATAAGACACGGAAATATATACACGGTATATAACAATCTGGTGAATGTAAAAGTAAAAACAGGTGATAATGTAGAGACAAAGCAAGAGATTGGGGAAGTGTTCAGGAATCCATCAGGAGAAGAAAATTGTATAATGAAATTTATGATATTTAATGAGAAATATCTGGATCCGGAACAATGGATAGCAAAAATGTAAGGAATAGTGAAACAAAATAGCTCAAATTAAGTATAAAGTAAATGCCGTTAAAAAACAAATGATCAAAAAATTAAAGATAGAATCGAAAATAGATAACCTGAGAGTTGTAGAAAATGCTATTGATAATATTACAGGTGAAGCAGGAATAAACCAGGATAATTATGGTAAAATACTTGTGTCAACACTAGAAGCGGTAAATAATGCAATTATACACGGAAACAAGGCAGATATAAAGAAAATAGTAAATATTGAATTTTACATGGATAAAAATGATTTAATTATAGTGGTAAAGGACGAAGGAAACGGTTTTATACCGGAAGAAATACCTGACCCGACAGACCCGAAAAATATTGAAGTAATAAACGGCAGAGGAATTTTTTTAATGAGCAAGCTGGCTGATAATATACAATTCAACAAAAGAGGGAACAGTGTAAAAATGAAATTTAAAAACATAAAAAGTTGAGTATAATAATATTTTATGATAATATTAAATACAGGCTGAAACAAAGCAAGAGAATAACTAAGATAATTGAAAAGGTCATCATGATGGAATCAAAAATTCCGGGTGACCTTTATTTTATTATCACTAATGATAAAACGCTTATTAAAATTAACAGGGAGTTTTTAAAAAGAAATTCTCTGACAGATGTAATAGCTTTTGAATATAGCGAAGGTAAAACTGTAAAGGGAGAAATATATATAAGTAAAGAAACTGTAAAAAGAAATGCTTATAACTATAAAGTTAGTTTAGATGAGGAAATGTTAAGAGTGATGATACATGGAACTCTTCATATATGCGGCTATAATGATAAAAATAATGAGGAAAAAAGTGTAATGAGAAAAAAAGAAAATGAATGGATAGAGAGATCAAAAAAATGAATAGAAATGAATTTAAGATATGATATAATAATAGTTGGAGGGGGTCATGCAGGTTGTGAAGCTGCTCATGCTGCGGCAAAGATGGGTGCAAAAACATTACTGGTCACAATGGATATGACAAAGCTGGCACAAATGTCATGTAATCCGGCAATGGGCGGTATAGCAAAAGGTCAGATTATAAGGGAAATTGATGCGCTGGGAGGAATGAGCGGTCTGATAACAGACAGAAGTATGATACAATACAGAATGTTAAATAAATCTAAAGGACCGGCTATGTGGAGTCCAAGAGCACAGTGCGACAGACAGAAATTCTCCGTTGAATGGAGGAAGGCGCTGGAAAAAACAAAAAATCTGCATATATGGCAGGAGGAAGCCAACAAACTTATAATAGAAGGAAACATGGTAAAAGGAATA
The DNA here is from genome assembly GCA_964638955.1 of uncultured Rikenellaceae bacterium. GTDB lineage: Bacteria > Bacteroidota > Bacteroidia > Bacteroidales > VadinHA17 > LD21. Next base: position 43,481 of record CAZWZQ010000020.1, read on the forward strand.
GAAACATCATTTGGAGCAAGATTTAGTGCACATTCAATAATATTGACTAATGGAACATTCCTGAATGGAATACTACATGTAGGTTTTAAAAATATAACAGGAGGACGATCAGGAGAAGCTTCTTCTACTGGTCTTAGTGAACAGCTAGAAGAATTAGGCTTCACTGTGGAAAGATTGAAAACGGGAACTAGTCCAAGAATTGATGGAAGGACAATTAATTTTAAAATATTGACAGAGCAAAAAGGAGATGAAAAACCAGGATATTTTTCATATTTATCGAAAAATAAAAGGTTAAGAAGACAAAAAAGTTGTTTTATTACACATACAAATGAAGAAGCACATGAAGAACTTAGAAAAGGACTTGAGTTCAGTCCGCTTTTTAAAGGAAAAATAAAAGGAAGAGGGCCTAGGTATTGCCCGAGTATTGAGGATAAAATAGTGACATTCAAGGAGAGAGATGCACATCAGCTTTTTATAGAACCGGAAGGGAATAATACAATAGAATACTATGTAAACGGATTTGCCAGCAGCCTTCCGATGGAAGCACAGATAAATGCTTTAAGAAAAGTAAAGGGACTGGAAAAGGTTGAAATATTCAGGCCTGGATATGCTATAGAATATGATTTTTTTCAACCGACACAACTAAAGCATACGCTGGAAACAAAAATGATAGAGAACCTGTATTTTGCAGGACAAATAAATGGCACTACAGGATATGAAGAAGCAGGAGCTCAGGGCATAATGGCTGGAATAAATGCAGTTTTAAAAATAAGAGGAGAACAAGAAATGATACTGGAAAGAGATGAAGCATATATAGGAGTATTGATTGATGATCTGGTTACGAAAGGTGTAGATGAACCATACAGAATGTTCACATCAAGAGCAGAATACAGAATACTATTAAGACAGGACAATGCAGATGAAAGATTAACAAAACGAGGATACAAAATAGGACTTGCTGATGAGAAAAGATTTAGAATGCTTGAAGAGAAGGAACAAATGACAGAAGAGGTAATAGAATATATGAAAAAAACAAGTATAACGCCTGAAGAGATTAATAAATACCTGACAGGAAGAAATTCAAGCTGCATAAAACAAAAGACAAAAGCAATAAATATTGCTGCAAGGCCGCAGATAAAAACAGCAGAACTATTAAAAAAAATAAAGAATAAGAAAAATTTGAAAATAGATAAATCTGAAAGATATAATGAAATAGCAGAATCAGCTGAAATAAAAATTAAATATGAAGGATATATACAGAGAGAAAAAATTATTGCAGATAAAATAAAGAGACTGGAGAATTTAAAAATTCCTGAAGATATAAATTACAAAGAACTTGTATCAATATCAACGGAAGGAAGACAAAAACTTAACAGAATAAAACCATCGAATATTGGGCAGGCGGGAAGAATAAGCGGAGTCTCTCCATCGGATGTAAATATTTTATTAATGTATTTGGGACGATAAAATGTTCCACGTGGAACAAAAAAATATTTATGGAAAAATTATTTCAAAAAGTAGAGGGAAAGCTGATAGATATACAAAACAGAAAAATTTATTCTGCATGCGTTTTCATAAAGAACGGAAGAATAATAAAGATAAAAAAGATAAAAGAAGGGGCAGGTAATTATATAATGCCGGGAATAATAGATGCACATATTCATATAGAAAGTTCAATGTTAAATCCCGGAGCTTTTGCTAAGGCAAGTGTTCCACATGGAACAATTGGTGTGGTGGCGGATCCTCACGAAATAGCAAATGTAATGGGATTACCGGGTATAGAATATATGATAAAAGACGGGAACAAAGTACCGATGAAATTCTGGTTTGGAGCACCATCATGCGTACCTGCAACAAATCTTGAAACCAGCGGGGCAAGACTGGATAGCCAGGATATTGAAAAGCTTTTAAAAAGGCCGGAAATTAAACACCTGGCAGAAATGATGAATTACCCGGGAGTAATATTTGGAGATAAAGAAATAAATAAGAAACTGGCAATAGCAAAAAAAAATAAAAAGCAAATTGATGGACATGCGCCGGGATTATCAGGAAAGAATTTGAAGAAATATGTAGAAGCAGGAATTACAACCGATCACGAATGCAGTACAATAGAAGAAGCAAGGGAAAAGCTGGAGCTGGGAATGAAAATAATAATAAGGGAAGGAAGTGCAGCAAGAAATCTGGACGCACTTAAAGAACTGTATAAAATTGATCCTAAAAATCTTATGCTTTGCAGTGATGACCTTCATCCGGAAATGCTAGAAAAAAGACATATAAACAAAATTATTGCAAAACTAATATCTGAAGGATATGATCCGTTCGATGTTATAAAGAGTGCTACCGTAAATCCTGCCGAACATTATAAACTGGATGCAGGTATGCTGAAACACGGCGATAAAGCCGATTTAATATTGGTTGACAGTCTGGATGAAATGAATGTCCTGGAAACATGGATAGATGGAATAAAAGTTTTTGACAGGGGGAAAGTTCTGTTTCAATACAGACCAGGAAAAACCATTAACAATTTTAGATGCAGTAAGATATCAGAGAAAGAAATCAGGATTAAAAATCATGGTAGAAGATTCAGAGTGATAAATGCTTTCGACGGAGAACTACTGACAAAGGAAATAGTGAAAGAGCCGATACAGGGTGACATATTGGAGTCGATACCTGAAGAAGATATATTAAAGATTGTTGTAAAGGACAGATATAATGATGCTAAACCGGCAGTGGGATTTATTAAAGGTTTTGGAATTAAATATGGAGCCTTTGCAAGCTCGATAGCTCACGACAGCCATAATATTATAGGAGTGGGTGTATCCGACAGAGATATTGTTGCATCTATAAATGAAATAGTAAATCTTAGAGGAGGACTCGCATTGGCTGCAGAAGATCAAATAGATTCACTTCAACTCAATATTGCCGGGATAATGTCGAACAGACCATGCGCTGAAGTGGCTTCAAAATATGAAAAACTATCAGAATCGGTGAAAAGCCTTGGATGCAAAATGTCAGCTCCGTTTATGACACTTTCATTTATGGCACTCCTGGTAATCCCGGAACTTAAGCTTAGCGATAAGGGTCTGTTTGACGGAAAGAAATTCTGTCATGTTCCGTTATTTGTGGAATAAAACAGCTAGTAATTTTGCCATATGTCCCCGAATCAAGAACAAATAATTTCTATTCTGCCTGAAAAACCGGGAGTATATCAATTCCTGGATTCATCGGGAAACTTGCTGTATGTTGGGAAGGCAAAGAATCTGAAAAAACGTGTGAGCTCATATTTTGGAAGAAGCCAGTCGGGGAAAACCAGCGTTATGCTTAAAAGGGCATCAAAATTAAGTCATATAGTGGTAGATAATGAATCAGAGGCACTGCTGCTTGAAAATAATCTGATTAAAACACATCAGCCCAGGTACAACATTCTTCTGAAAGATGATAAAACATTCCCCTGGATATGTGTGAAAAATGAATCATTCCCGAGAGTATTCAGCACAAGAAATACTATAAAGGATGGTTCGGAATATTATGGTCCCTATACTTCGGGACAAATGGTAAAGACGTTGATAGATCTTATCCGACAGCTATACAAACTGAGAACATGCAACCTGAACCTTACACTGTCAAATATAAAATCGGGAAAATTCAAAGTATGTCTTGAGTACCACCTTGGCAACTGTAGGGCACCATGCATCGGGCTTCAGAATGAGGAAGAATATATGACAGCCATAAAGCAGATAAGAGATATTTTTAAGGGAAATATATCATCAGTAATTGAACATCTCAAGAAACTCATGGCAGATTTCTCTCGTAATCTCAGGTTTGAAGAAGCACAGATGATCAAGGATAAAATTGATATACTGTCAAAATTCAGGGCCCGCTCAACAGTTGTAAGTAACAGGGTAAAAAATGCGGATGTCTTTGGATTGGCCCAGGATACAAACAACACTTATGCAAGCTTCCTGAAAATTATAGACGGTGCTGTAATTCAGGTATTTACACTTGACATGAAGAGCAGGTTAGATGAAGAAAAAGAATTCCTGCTGGGATTTGCAATAACGGAGATAAGGCAAAGATTATCAAGCGATTCAACTGAAATAATAGTACCTTTTATGCCTGATATTTTAATTGAGAAGATAAAATATACAATCCCTGTAAAAGGAGAAAAGCTGAAACTTCTTGAACTGGCTGAAAGAAATGCACTTTATTATAAACTTGAACGGAAAAAAAGAATGACGACCGGGGCAAAAAAAGACCGAACATCAAAAAATCTCAACAAACTGAAGGATGACTTGCACATGGCTGAATTACCCGTGTATATTGAATGCTTCGACAATTCAAATATCATGGGTAAAAATCCGGTAGCCGCATGCGTTGTTTTCCGAAATGGGCTCCCAAGCAGAAAGGAGTACAGACACTTTAATATTAAAACAGTTACAGGAGCGAATGATTTCTCATCAATGGAAGAGATAATATTCAGGCGTTACAAAAGAGTACTGGAAGAGAAACAGGAATTGCCACAGCTGATAATCATCGATGGCGGCAAAGGCCAGCTCTCTTCTGCAATGAAAAGCCTGGAAAGACTGGATCTTAATAAAAAAATAGCCATAATAGGTATTGCTAAAAAACTTGAAGAAATCTATTTTCCGGCAGATAATATTCCACTCTACCTCGACAAGAATTCTATAAGCCTCAAAATAATTCAGCAGTTAAGAAACGAAGCACACAGATTCGGAATAAATTTCCACAGAGACAAACGCTCTTCAGAGTTAACAAAAACAGAACTTGATAAAATTAAAGGAATAGGGGAAAAAACCAGAGAAGTATTGATGAAAAAAATCGGATCCATGGAAAAGATTCGGAAGACACCGTATGAAGAATTAAAAAAGCTGATTGGTTCAAAGAAAGCCTCAATTTTAACTAAATACCTTACAGAATAGTGTTTTTTCCACGTGTAACAATTTTAAATAAAAGCTATTTAAACAGCAGATTAACAATATATTACATTAAGTGACTTGTTGTATTAACTCAACCAGGATCGAATATTTAAAATATAACGGCCCGGAGGCTTCATATTCTAATCTGTTGCGAGATCACAGGTAATCAAAAAAATTCAAATAGAAACCGGGGATCATAATCTATTTCATATTTTTTAAGTAAAGACAGATATTCATCACGAAAAGTTTTATTTGCATGGTGAGTCTCCTGGTTTTGAATATACCGGTAGACATTTTCAATCTGTGTACGGCTGTATGAAAAAAGCGATGCAGGTACCAGATCCTAATACCTCGTAGAGGTTTAACAGTTCTCATTGCGCGTAGCGCATTAAGTAGTGTAAAGAAATACTGATTGATCCTGCGGTGAAAAAACACTTCATACCAAGGGCTTCGGCCGTCTTAATATTAACTTCGGTATCGTCAATAAAAAAGCATTCCTCTGCCTTTAGATAATATTTCTCCATGAGAATCAGATAGAATGCAGGATCGGGTTTGGAATGTTTGACTTCAGCCGAAATAATTCCGCCGTTAAAGTATTTAAAAAAAGAATAACTGTTTTTTAACTCAGTAAAAATATCAATGTGGAAGTTAGATAAATAATATAGCTTAAAACCCTCTTTTCGTAACCCTGGAAGCATTTTTGTGTTATCCTTAAGGGGAAACATTATCTCAGTCCTTTTATTAAAAACAGACGCTATCTCTGCCCTTTTCAAGATAGATTTTTTGTCGATACTGTTAATTGCTTCTTTTGTGTCTATTGTGCCATTATCAAGCAAAAGCCACTCCGGACTCATAAA
>CAZWZQ010000020.1:49374-59194 GCA_964638955.1 uncultured Rikenellaceae bacterium
ATATTCAGCAGGCCTGAAGCTGATGAGAACATTCCCCAGGTCAAAAATAATATTTCTGATCATCTCAGGGATTTTTCATGCTAATAGGCTGGCCGGTTGCTTCCAGAACGTTCCACCACAATTCACCTTCTACATCTATTTTCTTCCTTTTGGCTACAGCCATAGGAATTGGCAGTAGAGTGAATTCGTTATTCCAGTAACCAACAACAAAATCAGTTTTTCCTGCAATAGCTGCATGTACCGCATTCTGGGCAAGAAGATTACAGAACTTGCTGTCGTTGGCATTTGCCGGAGCGCTTCTTATTATATAGCTGGGGTCAATATATTTTATAGAATATGGAAATTTTTTTACATCAAACTCCTCTTCAATCTTTTCCTTGAGGTAAATGCCAATGTCCTTATGCTTGATATTACCTGATGCATCTTTAACAAGATCTCTGGATTCAAACAGATCCTGGCCGGCGCCTTCAGCCACTACAATTACTGCATGGTGTCTCTCTTCAAGACGATTACGAAGTACTTTGAGAAATCCCCTTATACCGTAAAGATCAAAAGAAATCTCGGGAACAAGAACAAAATTCACTTCCTGGATGGCAAGCGCAGCGCTGGCCGCTATAAATCCCGAATCCCTTCCCATAAGCTTTACAAGAGCTATACCATTGTGGGCCCCCTCTGCTTCATTATGTGCATTACGGATTATGTCGTTGGCAATTGAGAAAGCAGTTTCAAAGCCGAATGATTTCTGAATAAGATCGATATCGTTATCAATTGTTTTGGGGATCCCCGCAATAGCTATTTTAAGTTTTCTTTTTTTTATTTCTTCATGAATTGCGTGAGCACCGCGCAAAGTACCATCACCACCAATACAAAACAGAATGTTGATATTTAAAATTTCCAGTGTATCAATCATTTCTTCAACATCCTGATTTCCCCTCGATGTCCCAAGAAAGGTACCTCCTGAATCATGGATATCACTAATCATGGAGGGAGTAATCTCAACCACCGGATGGTTATATTTTGATATTAATCCTTCATAGCCGTATTTAATACCAAGCATTCTGCTAACTCCATACCTGTAATAAAGCTGGTTTACAAGGCTGCGTATTACGTTATTTACTCCGGGACACAATCCCCCGCAGGTTACAATACCGACTTTAGTCTTGGCCGGTTCAAAGAAAATGTTTTCCTTGGGGCCTGCCTTTTCAAATGAAACCGGCACTTTGCTGCTCTCCATGCACTTGTTAAAATGTTCAAGCGACACGTCATACAGTATCCTTTCGTCATCAGTGACGAATTTATATACGGGACTGTCTGCCCGCTGGCCCTTTTTTAAAGGCGTTACAACATTACCGTTTCCCAGCGTTGAAACCAGAAAATCCTCATATTTCATAATATAATAATTTATTTTAATTGTATGATGGAACCCACATATAGCTGATTATTATAATATTGTGTTTAGCTTCGCTGAGCTCGCAAGCTCGGTTGTGTATTCAAATACATGTGGGTTTCATATTTTCTTCAGTTGTATTAATAAATACAGGGAATGAAAAACAATATTTTACATCCGCTGCAAATTTAGTTAATTTTTTGAATGATTGGCAAATAAAGCATCGTAATAACCGGCCTGATATCTGCCCTGCGTATTCCCTCCATAACCAATAATGCTAGAGGTTATTACAAATTGAATGGAAAATATCAACAGTTTACTCTATCAACCCCGGGTTCCCTTGATTTTTAGCCTGATGCGGTATAAACCTTTGCTGGCAGTAATATAAAGGCTTTTCAGATCTCTGCCCCCAAAGCATACATTTGCAGTCCAGTTTTCAGGGACGGCAATATTTCCAAGTCTTTTGCCATGATTATCAAAAATGGTAACACCCCTCCCGGTAAGATATATATTTCCTTCCGAGTCGATTGTTATTCCGTCAGAGCCCATTTCACAGAAAAGGGTTTTATCAGAAAGTGTTCCATCATGATTTATTGAATATGACCATGTTTTATTGCCTCTTATATCGGCAATGAAAAGTCTTTTTCCGTCCGGTGTTCCTACTATTCCGTTAGGCTGGTGAAGATCGGCTTCAACCAGTATTATTGTTTTATGGTCAGGCTTAAGATAATAAACACACTGTTTATCCTGGGGCATTTCGTCATGAGTCCACCATGATCGTTTGTAGAACGGATCAGTGAAATATACTCCTCCATCGGGGCAAATCCACAGGTCATTGGGTCCGTTCAGAAGTCTGCCCTCATAGTTATCCACAATAACCTCAACCTCTTTTCCGGGCCCAATACGCCAGAGTTCATTTTTTTCATCGGCGCATGACCAGAGATTACCCTGGTTGTCGAACGACAGACCGTTTGAACGTCCTGCGGGCTCCATAAATATATCAAGACCTTTTTTCAGATCCCAGACCATAATACGATCGTTAGGTTGATCGGTAAAGTAAACATTACCTTTAGCATCGGCCGTTGGTCCTTCAGTGAACTGAAATCCGTCAGCGAGTTTTTCCAGCTCTTTACCGGGCTTTAACAGTTTCTCCAGTCCATCGTCCTGTCCTGATACGGTTGCAGAGAATAAAAAAAGAAATGTGATCAAAAGGCTGAATAATCTCATTGTCATTTTATTATAAGGATCAAGTATTTAATGTTTTTAATATTGATTCAACTCTCGAGATATAATTATCGACCTGTTCAGAATTGTTTTTCTTCTTTTTTAGTTCAGAACTCTCACTTTAACATGCGAAGGATATTTTGCGTCATGATATATCCTGTGTGTCGCTTTCTGAAAATCAGTATCAGAACACTGGTAAATATTAACAAATTTTTGCGGATTCCTGTCTACCAGCGGGAACCACGAATTCTGAACCTGTATCATTATCCTGTGGCCTTTTTTAAATGTATGTGCGATGTCGGGTATTTCATACTTAACTTCGGTTACTTCGCCAGGGACAAAAGGTTCGGGTTTTGCAAAGCTGTTCCTGTATTTTCCCCTGAGTACCTCTCCCCTGACAAGCATCTGGTAACCTCCCAGGGGCACTTCAACATCTTGTTCATCACCTGCCCGGGTATCGGCCGGAAATACGTCAATAAGTTTGACAATATAATCAGCATCACTTCCTGTTGTTGATACAAAAAGATCAGCTGTCAATGGTCCCGTAAGTGTAATATCATTATCCAGGATATTTGTCTGATAGACCATTACATCGGGCCGGCGTGATGCAAAACGTTGATCATCGGTCATATAATCTGCCGTTCTGTTGGCATGTACATCTTCAGTATAGGGAACAGGATTGCACGGATCGGAGACATATTCGTCAAAGCTGTTTTTTCCTGAAGGCGGATTGAACGACGCAATCTCTGCGCCATGGAAAAACAGGTGTTTTTCTGTTGTATTTTCCGGCGGCCATACATCAAAATCCCTCCATTCATTGGAGCCTGTAACAAAAATTGTAGCTTCAGGTATGTCAAGTTCGTTTGGTTCTTTAAGATAATGATTAAAGAAGTCTTTTTCCAGGTCAATGAACTTCTCATTTGCATCAAAGCCCCAGTAAATGTTCCCGAGATTATTTGCTTCGCCGAAAGCCCACTGGCTGTGTGACCATGGCCCCATTACAAGATAATTGTCAATATCCGGGGGATTCTGTATCTCAATTGCCTTGTATGTGTTAAGGGCTCCAAAAAGATCCTCGGCATCAAACCATCCGCCAACAGTCATAACGGCCGTAGATACATTCTTAAGATACTGACGGGGATCCCTGGCTTTCCAGAAATCATCATAATCAGGATGTGCAAAAGCATCGTTCCAGAATTTTATGCTGTCGCCGAAATATTTTGGTGCAATGTTTTTTATTGCACCAAGGGATAGAAAAAATTCATAATTATCGGGAACAGGCCAGTTGAATCTGGGATTACCCTCTCTTGTAAGCGACCTGCGAGGCTGGCCAAAACTGTAATAGAAAGGGAAGCAATCAAGCAGGAAAAAGGCGCCATTGTGATGGAAATCATCGCCTATGAACCACGCTGTTACGGGAGCCTGCGGAGATACTGCTTTAACTGCAGGATGAGCATCAATTATCCCCATTGTTGAATAGAATCCGGGATAAGAAATACCGAATATTCCAACATTACCGTTGTTATTTTTTACATTTTTAACGAGCCAATCCACGGTGTCCCAGGTATCGGTTGTTTCATCGGTATCATTTTTGTTTTTCTTAAAGGGAATGACAGGACGTATATCCTCATATTCTCCCTCACTCATATACCTTCCCCTGACATCCTGAAAAACCATAATATATTCTTCTTCAATATATCTTGAATAGCCCTGAACAAAATAGTTAAACTGATCAGGACCTCTCGGTTCAATATTATAGGGTGTTCGTGAAAGAAGTATTGGATGGACCTCAGAAGTGTTTTTTGGTGAATAAATTGAAGTAAAAAGTTTTACTTCGTCACGCATGGTTATGTAAACCTCCTGTTTATCATATTTTGCTTTCAGGGCTTCAGGGCTGTTTGTAGGAGGATCAATGGGTTCCCGGCCGAATTTAATCGGGATTGTCAGTCCGCTCTGTTCCATGTTGCCGTTAATTTCATCGTATGCGGCACTTACCTGACCGGTATATTTAAATCCTGCGCCAGCATACGTAAATGAAAAATCAGGAAAACTGAAATTTGTTGTGGTGGAAGGGAGATTAAAAGCCCCCTGGTCGGGACTATCCCATGTTGATGTATATCCCTCCCCGGCCGCTTTGACATGAACCGAAATACGGAGAGTAATACCCTGAATATCAGCCTTACCGTACCAGTCACCTTCAATTGACTGTGATAAAAGAACAGATGTTGTAATAAAGAAAAGCACAACTAAAGTGCTGATTGCCTGTAATGATTTTTTTAAGTTCATGATGTATGAATTAAAGATTTTTAAAATATGTCAGGTTACACTGTATATCATTCCAAACCCAGTCTTGAGACAAGAAACTCATGTCTGGCATGCTCCAGGTAATGCAGATAATTTGCATTATTCACAACTCCCTGAATATCACACTCATAATCCCTGACAGTAACTTCTGTACTGAAAATATAACAGGATGTTTCCATGTGGTTGTAGATCAGTAATTTATTTTGGATATCGCCCGAAGAATTTCTTCAGTCCTGCATGAAATTTATGGATGCTGCGAGGTTCATAATACATCAGGATACATTGTCCTGTAATATAATTAATATCTGTGTCCTTAAGTTCCTGCAGTGCCTCTTTACTTTCAGAAAACTGCTGTATCCAGATCTGTTTAAAACCTCTTTTTACAGCATCCTTTATAACTTCTGCTGTCTGGTTTTTTTGTGTCATCAGTATCAGGCCCTTCACATCCGGCGGCAATGACATTATATTTGGGTATGCCTTTACCTGGTATATTTCAGAAGCATTGCGGTTAACAGGGATAATATTCATTCCCTTTTCTTTCAGTTCCCTGAAAGCGGTAAAACCGAATTTTTTTGGATTTCTTGAAGCGCCAACCATTGCAATTGGTTCTGCAGCGATAAATTCTTCAATTTGTTTAAGTGTTACCATAGTCCTGAGAATATTTTAATTCTGAGAGCTGAAAATAAAACAGGTTTTGTATCCAGCTACTAAGTATAAAGACTTAAAATTACTATAAATATTACCAACTGAGATAAATTTTATTTATTTGGCATGAAGAAACCGAAATCAGCATGAAAAATACTGAGAATCACAAAGGATATCTTTTTTCCAGGAGATATTCGTACTACGTCTTTACATTGCTTTTCCTTCTTTACATGTTCGATTATATCGACAGGATGGTTATTACATCGATGTGGCCGTCCATTGGGAAAGACCTGGGAATTACTCACATGCAGGAAGGAATGCTTGTTTCTGCCGTTTACTGGGCAATAGTATTGCTGACGTTTCCTGTTTCATTGCTTGTTGACCGGTGGAGCCGGACAAAAACAATAGGGATCATGGCGATTATGTGGAGTTTTGCCACGGCTTTGTGCGCCCTGACAGGTAATTATGTCCAGCTTTTTATGGCTCGTGCTTTGATAGGGATCGGAGAGGCAGGATATGCGCCCGGAGGGAGTGCGGTAATATCAGGATTATTCCCGCATGAAAAAAGATCAAGAATGATGGGTATCTGGAATGCATCCATACCTCTGGGTACTGCTATAGGACACTTATTGGGAGGAGTAATAGCAGTACATCTGGGATGGAAGCATGCTTTCGGTATTGTAGCTTTTCCGGGATTGATAGTTGCCCTGCTGTTTCTGTTTCTAAAAGATTACAAAACAGTCGATCTGGCATTCATTGATAAAACCAAGAAGAAAATTAAGATGGAAAAGAAAGATATGGTCAGGGAATTTATAACAAGGCCATCTGTAATTTTCACCTATTTTGGCATGGCAGCGGTAGTTTTTGTAACAACTGCCCTTATAACATGGCTATCGACATATTTTCAGAATGTCCAGGGAATGCCCATGGATAAAGCCGGCATGAAGGCGAGTGTTGTAATGGTTCTTGCACTGATGGGGGCCCCGATTGGCGGATACCTGACAGATGCATGGCGGAAAAAACGGGAAAATGCACGATTGCTGTACCCGGCACTCTCAACAATGGCAACAGCAATAGTGCTCTTTATTGCCCTGAAACTGCATCCCGGAACTTTACAATATATACTTTTATTATTAATGGGTGTTCTCATAATAGGTTTTATTGCCGGAGCCGCGGCTGTTACGCAAGATGTAATTCACCCCGGGCTGAGAGCAACATCATATGCTATCGCAGTCATTGTGCAGAACCTGCTGGGATCTGCAATGGCACCCATGATTGTGGGTTTGATATATGATAAAACAAATATTGAAACAGCACTTTCTATTCTGCCGCTGATGCTGGTTATCGGCGCTGTACTGTTTTATTTTGGGTCAAGATATTACCAGAAAGACATGGAGAAGGTCGCCAAGATAGAACTTGAAGCGGCTGATTGATCGGGAAATAGTATTATTTATTACGGGAGGTCGTAAAATAAACGAAACTTGTAAGAGAATCCCTGACGTCTGACTGGGGATAGGAATCAAGAATTGCCAGTGCTTTATCGCGGTACTGGTTCATTTTTAATTCTGCATATTCCAGTCCGCCCGTAGTGGTAACAAAGCATATTACCTCATTGATCTCCTTTTTTGTCTTTTTCTCCCTTTTTACTATTGAGAGAATATGTCTCTTTTGTAGTGATGATGCAAGTTCAAGCGAGTTGATCAGCGGAAGGGTGATTTTCCTCTCTTTTATATCATTACCCACCGTTTTTCCGGTTAGTCCGTTTGCCTCATAATCAAGAATATCATCCCTGATCTGGAATGCGATGCCTATATTTTCCCCAAAGTCCTTCATCAGCCGGATAGTATCCGGATTCTCCGTTACAGATCTCGCTCCAGTTGCCGTGCATGCAGCAATCAGGGCAGCTGTCTTGCTGATAATGATCTTATAATAATCCTCTTCTTTTATGTTGAGTTTTCTTGATTTCTGCAGTTGCAATAATTCTCCCTCCACCATTGATTTTACTGCCTCAGAGACTATCTCCAGCATATCATAACGGCTTTTTTCAACACTTACAAGCAAGCCTTTCGAAAGCATATAATCGCCGACAAGAACGGCAATTTTTGAGTTCCATAAAGCATTAACGGAAAATGCCCCGCGACGTTCATGTGCATCATCAACCACATCATCATGCACCAGAGATGCCGTATGAAGAAGCTCGATAAGAGTTGCCGCCACGAAAGTGGCTTCAGAAATAGTTCCATTGAGTTTCGCAGTAAGGAAAACAAGCAAGGGCCTCATCTGCTTTCCCTTACGCCTCAAAATATAGTTGAGAATTATTTTCAGAAGAGGAATATTACTTTTGATGGTCCTGCTGAAGTAGCATTCAAATTCATCCATCTCTTTTTCAACAGGCCTTTTAATATCACTGAGTACCGACATACCGGATTATTTCATTCAAATATAGCAATTTCACATCAACTCTACAGTCTGGTATCATTTAAAACATATCTACATATTTAAATATATTTGTATAATAAAATAATAACGATGGAGTTAAAGAAATTAAATCCCGAAACACTTGAAAAAGCATCGGGAATGCTTAAAGCGCTGGCACACCCGGTAAGAATTTCTATAATCGGCTGCCTGGAGAATGGCAGTAAGCGTACCGTTACAGAAATACATAAACAGCTTGGCATAGAGCAATCCACAGCATCACACCATCTTGTTATATTGAAGGACAGAGGAGTGTTATCCTGCAAAAGAGAGGGCAAGAATATCTTTTATTATCTCAGGTATGATAAGCTTAAAAACATGCTAGCCGGTTTGATGGAATGCTGCGGTGAATAAAATATTCCGAATTCCGGATTTTCAGATTTTATTAAAATCATGCCGCGAATAGTATTTATCAGGGATAATAAACTAATTAAGGTCTCTGAACATCCTTTTCTGAAACAGGATTATTGATATTACTCCGCAGGTAATTGATGAGTCTGCGATATTAAATACGGGTCTGAAAAAGATGAATGATTCCCCGGACCGGAATGGCGACCAGTCGGGCCAGTGGGTGTTTATAATTGGGAAATAGAACATATCCACCACTTTACCGTGAAGAAAGGAAGAATACCCGCCTCCGGGAGGGAACAGAACTGCCGGCTGAAAATAACTTTCACTGAAGATCATCCCGTATAAAGAACAGTCGATGATATTACCTACAGCACCCGCAAAAATTGCACTTACAGCCAGTATCAGACCAAGATTCACTTTCTTTTTGATGATTGAGTGAAGAAACCACCCTATGGCAAAAATGGCAGCGATCCTGAAAACACTGAGTATCAGCTTTCCTGGTCTTCCGCCCATTTCCATTCCGAAAGCCATTCCGTTATTTTCAACAAAATGAAGCATTCCCCAGTTTCCGAAAAAATGGATCTCATCACCAAGCACCATATGTGTTTTGACCCATATCTTAAGGATCTGATCAGCAATAAGCAGGAAAGCAATTAGCAATACGGATTTTTTACCTGCCGACATTTGTTTCATGTGCAATTTTTAAGCGGTGCAAAATAGCAAAAATTTCAATGACAATAAATAAAAAAGGGTGCCTCTCTTCGACACCCTTATATAATTTAAAAATATTAATTACTCGCAGGTAACATTTACCAGCTGGCTGTTCCAGCAATGCCAGTCAGAATCACCAAACCGGGGTGAACACATAACTCTTCCATTGTGACTTACCGTACTCCATTCCACGTCAACATCCCAGAATGTCTGGAAGCTGGAGCTGTAGTAATGAATACTGTAGTAACCATCAAGGGTGTTGCTTGTTTTTCCGTATTCAATATAACTGCCGTTAAAAGTGTCTGTTTCACGATTATCATTTAGAGTCCTCACATATGTATATTTAACAGTTCCGACTGAATTTCCGCTGCTTGTCCAGTCTATCTGGAGTAGGGGTTCCTGGTAGGTATAGCTATGATTGAGGGTCCATTGTCCGCTGTTACCGTCAAGAGCAGAATTACCCTCAAACCAGACAAATTCCGGAAATCCACCGGTTCCTTCTTTAGTGATATACATCGTCCACAATACGTCTGATGCTCTTATCTGTCCCACCAGTCGTGCTTTATATGTAACAGAGAAAACACTGGCGGAATAATTCCATTCCCATGTATTTTCCTCGAGCCATACCGGTGTCTGGTCAATAGCTAATTTAAATGCTGTGACAGGAACTATAAGAGTGCCGGTGAGTATTGCCCTCCAGTATCCTGCAACAGTAGCGGCAAA
>CAZWZQ010000021.1:0-51958 GCA_964638955.1 uncultured Rikenellaceae bacterium
GAGTACGGCCGCAAGGCTGAAACTCAAAGGAATTGACGGGGGCCCGCACAAGCGGAGGAACATGTGGTTTAATTCGATGATACGCGAGGAACCTTACCTGGGCTTAAATGTAGAGTGCATCCCCGAGAAATCGGGGTTTTCTTCGGAACTCTCTGCAAGGTGCTGCATGGTTGTCGTCAGCTCGTGCCGTGAGGTGTCGGGTTAAGTCCCATAACGAGCGCAACCCTTATCGTTAGTTGCCAGCGGGTAAAGCCGGGGACTCTAGCGAAACTGCCGGTGTAAACCGAGAGGAAGGTGGGGATGACGTCAAATCAGCACGGCCCTTATGTCCAGGGCTACACACGTGTTACAATGGCCGGTACAGAGGGCAGCTACCTGGAGACAGGATGCGAATCTCGAAAGCCGGTCTTAGTTCGGATCGAAGTCTGCAACTCGACTTCGTGAAGCTGGATTCGCTAGTAATCGCGCATCAGCCATGGCGCGGTGAATACGTTCCCGGGCCTTGTACACACCGCCCGTCAAGCCATGGAAGTTGGGGGTACCTGAAGTCCGTAACCGCAAGGAGCGGCCTAGGGTAAAACCAGTGACTGGGGCTAAGTCGTAACAAGGTAGCCGTACCGGAAGGTGCGGCTGGAACACCTCCTTTCTGGAGAAGATTATCCTTACTATCTGCCTGGAGCTACTTTATTAAAAATATTTAAGTCACAAGTCAATAAAGTCAATAAAGTCCATAAAGTTGATCCAACTTTCAGACTTTCGACTTTCAGACTTTCGACTTATAAAGTTCTTTGACATGCTGGAATAAAAAAGTTAATAAAATTTTTGATTACTCAAGAAAGTAAATAAGAGCGCATGGCGAATGCCTTGGCTCTCAGAGGCGATGAAGGACGTGACTAGCTGCGATAAGCTGCGAGGAGGAGCAAATATCCATTATATCCGCAGATTTCCGAATGGGGAAACCCATCACGTTGAAGACGTGATATCCCGGGCAATCGGGAAGCTAACCCGGAGAACTGAAACATCTTAGTACCCGGAGGAAAAGAAAACAATTTAGTGATTCCCTTAGTAGTGGCGATCGAACGGGGAAGAGCCCAAACCGATGCCGTTTCGGCGGTGTCGGGGTTGTAGGACCGCTAACATTATTATCAATATTAAATGGAAAATTTCTGGAAAGTTGTACCTAAGAAGGTGATAGTCCTGTACATGTACCTATTGATAATATAAGCGGTATCCTGAGTAGATCGGGACACGAGAAATCCTGATTGAATCTGCCAGGACCATCTGGCAAGGCTAAATACTACTGAGAGACCGATAGTGAACCAGTACCGTGAGGGAAAGGTGAAAAGAACCCCGAACAGGGGAGTGAAATAGTACCTGAAACCGTGCGCTTACAACCTGTCGGAGTCCCGAATACTCGGGATGACGGCGTGCCTTTTGCATAATGAGCCTACGAGTTACACCTCACTAGCAAGGTTAATCCCGTTAACGGGAGGAGCCGAAGCGAAAGCGAGTCTGAATAGGGCGTATAGTTAGTGGGGGTAGACGCGAAACTTTGTGATCTATCCTTGGTCAGGCTGAAGTTCCGGTAACACGGGATGGAGGGCCGAACCAGTAGACGTTGAAAAGTCTTTGGATGAACTGAGGATAGGGGTGAAAGGCTAATCAAACTGAGAAATAGCTCGTACTCCCCGAAATGCATTTAGGTGCAGCCTCGTGGTGAGTCTTGCAGAGGTAGAGCTACTGATAAGGCTAGAGGGCTTCACCGCCTATCAACCCTTGATAAACTCCGAATACTGCAAGATATACACGGGAGTGAGCCTGCGGGTGCTAAGGTCCGTGGACAAAAGGGAAAGAACCCAGATCATCAGCTAAGGTCCCCAAATATATGCTAAGTTGTTTAAAACGAAGTGCGATTGCTCTGACAGCTAGGATGTTGGCTTGGAAGCAGCCATTCATTTAAAGAGTGCGTAACAGCTCACTAGTCGAGCGATTGTGCGTGGATAATAATCGGGCATAAGCATATTACCGAAGCTGTGGCGCTGACATCGCAAGATCGTCAGTGGGTAGGGGAGCATTCCAGTCTGCACTGAAGTCCCGATGTAAGTCGGGATGGAGCGTCTGGAAAAGAAAATGTAGGCATAAGTAACGATAAGACAGGTGAGAAACCTGTCCACCGAAAGACTAAGGTTTCCTGATCAACGCTAATCGGATCAGGGTTAGTCGGGTCCTAAGGGTAAGCCGAGAGGCGATACCGATGGATAACTGGTTAATATTCCAGTACCACCGTGTACTGCGAAGGGATGACGGAGTAGTGAAAGGTCCGCGTACTGACGGAATAGTACGTTGAAGGGTGTAGTTATATCCCCGGGTTAATAGCTCGGAGATGATGAACCTGAAAGTACCATGAGCCTTCGGGCAAGTGGATAGTGACCCTAAACAGACTTCCAAGAAAAATCTCTAAGCTTCAGGTACATGGTGCCCGTACCTCAAACCGACACAGGTAGTCGAGGAGAGAATCCTAAGGTGCTCGAGTGATCCGTGGCTAAGGAACTAGGCAAATTTGACCTGTAACTTCGGGATAAAGGTCTCCCCCGAGTTCTCGGGGGACGCAGATAAATGGCCCAGGCGACTGTTTAGCAAAAACACATGGCTTTGCGAAATCGAAAGATGAAGTATAAGGCCTGACACCTGCCCGGTGCCGGAAGGTTAAGAGGGGGGGTTATTCCGCCAACTGACGGAAGAAGCTCTGAATTGAAGCCCCGGTAAACGGCGGCCGTAACTATAACGGTCCTAAGGTAGCGAAATTCCTTGTCGGGTAAATTCCGACCTGCACGAATGGTGTAACGATCTGGGCACTGTCTCAGCCACGAGCTCGGTGAAATTGTAGCCCCGGTGAAGATGCCGGGTACCCGCAACGGGACGGAAAGACCCCGTGAACCTTTACTATAGCTTAACATTGATTTTGGGTAAATAATGTGTAGGATAGGTCGGAGACTGTGAACCGGTTTCGCCAGGAATCGGGGAGTCACCCTTGAAATACGACCCTTTATTTGCCTGGAACCTAATCCCGAGTAATCGGGAGACATTGTTTGGTGGGTAGTTTGACTGGGGTGGTCGCCTCCAAAAGAGTAACGGAGGCTCCTAAAGGTGCCCTCAGCACGATTGGTAACCGTGCGCAGAGTGCAATGGCATAAGGGCGCTTGACTGTGAGACATACAAGTCGATCAGGTACGAAAGTAGAGCATAGTGATCCGGTGGTTCCGCATGGAAGGGCCATCGCTCAAAGGATAAAAGGTACTCCGGGGATAACAGGCTGATCGCCGCCAAGAGCTCATATCGACGCGGCGGTTTGGCACCTCGATGTCGGCTCGTCACATCCTGGGGCTGGAGAAGGTCCCAAGGGTTGGGCTGTTCGCCCATTAAAGTGGCACGCGAGCTGGGTTCAGAACGTCGTGAGACAGTTCGGTCCCTATCTGTTGTGGGCGTAGGAGATTTGAGAGAACCTGACACTAGTACGAGAGGACCGTGTTGGACAGACCTCTAGTGTACCTGTTGTGGCGCCAGCTGCATCGCAGGGTAGCTATGTCTGGAAGAGATAAGCACTGAAAGCATCTAAGTGCGAAGCTCATCTCAAGATGAGATCTCCCTTAAGGGTCGTTGAAGACTACAACGTTGATAGGCTGCAGGTGTAAAGGCAGTAATGTCAAAGCTGAGCAGTACTAATTACCCATGAACTTTCCGGGAAATACTTTATTAGCTTTCAAAGCCAATGTGTCAATAATTATTAAAGACCTTAAGGTAACTATAGCGGCGGGGTTCCACCTCTTCCCATTCCGAACAGAGAAGTTAAGCCCGTCAGCGCCGATGGTACTGCAATTGTGGGAGAGTAGGTAGTCGCCGACTTTTTAAATAAAAGCCTTTCAGGAAACTGAAGGGCTTTTTATTTGGTCTGTTATTGAAGATACCTGAATACAAAAAATATGATAACGTGCTAAATATATGTAAATTAAGCCCCCTTCAGGGGGCAGATCATGCTGAAGCATGACCGGGAGTCTTATATATTGATTCTAATAAAACTTATACCTCTTGTCAACAATATCTGCTCCTTTGCGGAGAGCCTCATATGCTTCATAGTTGCCTCTCATCTGGAAGGTTGCCATAAGTCTTTCACGTAAAAGCTCCAGATCCTCCTCCGGAGTGGTGATAATATTATTTACCTCGATCATAAAAACTCCATTATTTCCTTTTACAGGACCTGCTATTGTACCCTGATTTGCCACAGAAGCTGCTGCAATGAGCGCAGGTTCATTTCCAACACCGGGTACACTGTATGATCTGAAATTTACCTGAGTGGCCTCCTGTACATTAAGATTCATTTCGGAAGCAATTTCATCAAGACTCTTCCCCTCCAGACTATTCTTTTTGAAATCATCAGAAATGATTTCCGCCTTTTTATCTTTCAGAATATTGAATCTTATATCATTTTCAACATCTTTTAACGGGGCAATTCCCTCTTCCTGCACAGCTGTACAGAATGCAACAACATACTTGTCACCTATTTCGAAAACAGCCTGGTCGGAAGCATCAAGAATGATTTTTCCCTTTTCGGCCGAGAATAATGAAATAATGAGAGTTCTTGGGTTTTCAAGCCCGGGAAGTGTTTTCTGCCGAGGAGTGACATTATTTGCAACCCTCTTATTCAGGTTCTGCTCAGTAACCGTCTTGTTGAATTTCTCAAGAGTGTTGTTCGTCCCTGCAAACTTACTTGCTTCACTGTATATCCTCTGGTTGGTAGTTGAACTCGCAATAATCTTCCTGTCAACTGTGCCAATATTATATTTCCTTGATTTTCCTGACTGATTAAGGATCTCTATGATATGAATTCCATATGAAGTCTCTGCCGTAACAATTTCTCCCTTTTTCCCTTCAAAGCAGGCATTGTTAAAAGGCGTTACCATCATGCCTTCAGGAAACCAGCCAAGATCACCTCCTACCTGAGCAGATCCCTGATCATCAGAATTATCAATTGCGAGTAATTCAAAAGGCGAACCGCTCCTGATCAATTTTATCAGACTGTCAGCCATCGTTTTAGTTTGTGCAAGAGTCCTTGTCTGTCCCTGTGTAAGCAGTATATGCCTTACATGTACTGAATCAGGCCTGTTACCAAAATCAAGCAAACGGACCACCTTAAAATAATCCTCTTCCCTGTAGGGACCAAATACGGTTTTCTTATCCTCCTTTTTTACAAAATCCCTCAGGTTTTCGGGAATATCATCGATTGTAAGAAATAAATCCGAATAACGGGTGTCAGCATTGAGATTAATAAACTGAACAGGATCTGTTGAAGCCGAAAATTCTCCAGCAATTTTATTTATCCACTCTTCTGCCTGCCTGATATCTTCTTCAGAAGGTATTACATCAAAGGTTACATATTCAATATCTCTAAGGGCATTTCTCTTAAATGTCTCTTTATGCTTTGAATAATATGATTCAATATCAGCGGGAGTAATTCTAACAGTTGAATCAGGTATCGCACCATAATTTTTCTGAATGAAACTGAAATCAACAGTATTGCTGGCAAGTGACATATCAAATTCAGCCTGCTTTGTTGTGGCATATAAACCCTTGGATACCAGGCTATTGTATTTTGTGTTCATCCTGTCGCTGACAATCTCATTTTCAAAAAAGAGCCAGTATTTTTTTGCGGTTTCATCAGTTTCCATATTCTTCAGGAAGTTGACAAGAAAGGATTTATTGAAGAACCCGGTAGACTGATCAGTAAACAGTTGCCTGACAATAGGATGAGGGTCATTTCCAAGAACAAGCTCATCAACCTCCTCAGTGCTTACTCCTATCCCCAGATCATTGTACTGCTTATCCTGTATCTCCTCCCTGACTATTTGCTGCCATATCTGTTCCCTTATCGACTCGGCAGTTGCTTCGTCGATTGTTGTTGTTCCCGATAGTTTATATATTTCAAACAGGTTCTGGACTCTTTGTTCATAGTCCTGGTAGGATATCTGTTCCCCTGCAATCTCACCGATTTCATAATATTTACGTACTTTACTTCTCTGTCCCCTGCCATTACCGAAAAAATCACTTACAACGAACAGGAAAAGAGAAAGACCGATAATCCCTGCCACCAGAATCCCTGCTTTTTCCCTTAAAAACTGAATTGCTGACATTTCTAAATATTTAAAGATTAATAGATAGTGCCTTTTTAAAATCAGGCGACAAATATAACAAAATTTGAATAAAAAACAGAGTTCATTATGCTGCTGAAGTACGGTAAGAACAATGAGTAAAAAGTTCTCAAGAGTCATCCGGGTCCCATACAGGAAAAGGGGGTATTGATTAAGATAAATAGTTATAAGCGTGTTGATATATGTTGAAAAAAGGGTTATATGGGAAAAATAATGATAAAAAATGTAAAATATATAATAAAAAATGGGGGGTAATATTATAAAAAGTATATTTTTGCAAAAAAATATAAGTATGGCAGAATTAAGATTTAGTGCATTAAGAGAAGTATTCAACAGGGGATCTGTTGATTTTGAGAAACCATTAAAAGTCATCTCCGAATATTATGGAGAAGATGTTTTTGACCTTCATAAAATGGAACATTACCTCTCAAAAGAGGCTTTTAAGGTTGTAAAAAAAGCTATTGAAGAGGGCAAATCTCTTTCAAGACAGGAAGCTGACCAGGTGGCAATAGGGCTTAAAGCCTGGGCAATGGAGAGGGGTGTAACACATTTCACCCACTGGTTTCACCCGCTTACTGACGGTACAGCTGAAAAACATGACGTTTTTCTGGAAATGGGGGATAATGGTCATGTGGTAGAGAACTTTTCCGGTGAATTTCTTGTGCAGTCTGAACCAGATGCATCCAGCTTCCCGAGCGGAGGCATAAGAAATACATTCGAAGCAAGAGGATATACTGCATGGGATGTGTCATCACCTGTCTTCATTGTAGGAAATACTCTCTGTATCCCCACAATTTTCGTTTCATATACCGGAGAAGCCCTGGATTATAAGGCACCTTTGCTTAAAGCACTCTCTGAACTCGACAGGTCTGCAGTTAATGTTTGCCACTATTTTGATAAAGATGTGAAGAAAGTAGTAGCAACCCTGGGAGTGGAACAGGAATATTTTCTTATTGATGAAGCATTATATTATGCACGTCCCGATATTGTTCTGGCTGAAAGAACACTTATGGGACATCAGTCGTCGAAAGATCAGCAGCTTGCTGATCATTATTTCGGATCGATTCCGGAAAGGGTTATGTGCTTTATCAAAGATTTTGAATGTACTGCTCATAAGCTTGGCATTCCTGTAAAAACCCGCCATAATGAGGTAGCTCCCAACCAGTTTGAATGTGCCCCGATGTTTGAGGAGGTAAATCTTGCGGTAGATCATAATCAGTTGCTTATGGATATTATGAAACGTGTAGCCCGCAAACATAAATTCAGGGTACTCTTTCACGAAAAACCATTTGCGGGAATAAACGGATCCGGTAAACATAATAACTGGTCAATGGCAACCAACACAGGAGTTAACCTTCTTTCTCCGGGTAAGAATCCGAAAACCAATCTTCAGTTCCTCACATTCCTGGTGAACGTTATTAAAGCAGTGCATGACAGCAATGAACTGATCAGGGCATCGGTAATGAATGAATCAAACTCATATCGTCTTGGAGGCCATGAGGCTCCTCCGGCTATTATCTCAGTCTTTCTCGGTTCTTATCTTACCGATATGCTTGCCAGTATTGTCAACAAAGTAACTGACAGGAAGATGACTCCGGCTATTAAGACTGAACTGAAACTCGGCATTGGTAAAATTCCTGAGATATTACTTGATAATACAGATCGTAACAGGACATCACCCTTTGCCTTTACAGGAAATAAGTTTGAATTCAGGGCTGTTGGTTCTTCGGCGAACTGCAGCGTCGCTATGATTGTTTTGAATACTGCCGTTGCTTACCAGCTTACAAGATTCAAAAAGGAGGTTGATCAGATAATCAAAAAAGGCAGAAAAAAGGATGAAGCAATTTTCCAGGTTCTGAAGAAATACATCCTTGAATCTGAAAATGTTCTTTTTGAAGGGGACAATTACAGCAAAGCCTGGCACGCAGAAGCCGCAAAGAGGAAATTATGCAATATCCAGGGTGTTCCTGAGTCGCTTAAATGTTATCTGACACCTGCTTCAAAGGAGGTGCTTCTGGGTTCAGGAGTTTTTACAGAAAAAGAGCTTGAAAGCCGTGTTGAAGTTGAATTTGACAAATTCACCAAAAAAGTCCAGATCGAAGCAAGAGTTCTGGGTGACCTTGCAATAAACCATATTGTCCCTACTGCAATTCGTTATATGACATCTCTTATAGAAAATGTCAAAGGATTAAAGGATATTTTCAATGAACTTGAATATGAGCGACTTGCAGGTGCCAGAAAAGAGATGATAATAATTATTTCTGACCATATTACAAATATTAAGAAGATGGTAAATAGTATGGTTGAGGAACGTAAAAAAGCAAATATTATAGAAGACTCATTCAAGAAAGCCCTTGCTTATGAGAAGACGGTCAAACCTTACCTGGAAGAGATACGTTATCATATCGACAAACTTGAACTCATGGTCGATAATGAAATATGGCCGCTGCCGAAATACAGGGAACTGCTTTTTACAAGGTAAAAAATCAGATTTGTTTTATTTGCAGGGACGTTACATTCAACGTCCCTGCTGTTTATACAGCCCCTTCATATTAATAATAATTATAATCGCTGATCGTTAGTATTTAATGTCATTCTAATGAAAATAATTACTTTTATGGCCTGATGAAAAGAATAGCATGAAAAGGATTCTATTCGTAATATTACTATTAACGTTCATCATTGTTCAGGAATCACCTGCCCAAAAGAGGAAAGCCGAAAGAGCTTATGCTTCTTTTCAAGCTGGTGAATATTATGAAGCGATCGATTTGTTCAAAGACTCCTATTCGAAAACTAAAAGGTCAGATAAGATCGCCCGTGCAGAGCTGATATATATGATCGCAGAATGTTACCGGCTGGTAAATAATCCCAGAAATGCGGAAACATGGTATAAGCTTGCTGTGCGGTCAGCAGCCACAAAACCGGAAGCACAACTGTGGTATGCGGCTTCACTGAAGAAAAATGGCAAATATAAGCAGGCAATAGAGGAATTAAAGAAATACAAACAAATAGCTCCTGCCGATGCAAAAGCCGACCAGGAAATACGTGCCTGTGAACTGGCGATTGAGTGGCAGGAAAATCCCGAAGCATATAAAATTGATGAGATCAAGGACCTTAATTCAAGAGAATCAGACTTCAGCCCATCCTTCGGGCGCGATGATTTTGGAGTAGTCTACTTTACTTCTTCACGTGAGGATGCTACAGGGAATAAGACCCATGGCGCAACAGGACAGGGATATACCGATATTTTTGAAAGCAGACTCGATAAAAAATCCAAATGGAGTACACCGGTTCCGGTAGATTTGATAAATAGTGAATTTGAAGACGGAACGCCCTGCTTTACAGGCGATTATAAAGAACTCTATTTTACCAGATGTGAAGCTGGAAAACGCGAAAAAAAAGGCTGTATTATAATGTATTCCAAAAGATCAGGCGATAGCTGGAGTAAACCTGAAAACCTGAAAATACTTCCTGATTCTATGGTTGCAGCCCATCCTGCTGTATCAGCCGACGGGCTGACTATGTATTTTGTATCTGATATGTCAGGAGGATTTGGAGGGAAAGATATTTGGGTGACAACACGTTCCGGAGCAGGTAGTGACTGGTCAGCTCCAATCAATCCGGGGCCTGATATCAATACCGGAGGAAATGAGCTCTTCCCGTTTTTACGAAACGATGGTACGCTTTATTTCTCCTCTGACGGACTGATAGGAATGGGAGGACTTGATATCTTCAAAGCTGTCCCTCAGCCTGATGGTTCATGGATTGTAGAAAATATGAAGGCACCTGTAAACAGCTCTGCTGATGATTTCGGAATCGCCTTTGAGAATGAAAATGAGCGGGGAATCTTCAGTTCAACACGCAAAGGAAGAGAAAATGACGATCTGTATGCTTTTGAGTTTCCTCCATTAACATTCAGTATTACCGGGCTGGTGAAGGATGAAAAAACAGGCAGTGCAATCGAAGGTTCAACTGTACAACTTATTGCCAGCGACGCATCAAATCTTCAGGCAGAAACAGGTTCAGGCGGCGAATTCAAATTCTCCCTGAAACCGGATGTCGATTATATTTTTCTTGCTTCAAAAAGAGGCTACCTGAACGGCAAGGAGAAGGAGACTACAAAGGGACAGGAGAAAAGTCGCGAGTTCATGGTTACAATTCTTATTACTGCCATTGATAAACCAATAGAATTACCTAATATTTTCTATGATTTTAATAAGTATGACCTGAGGCCGGAGTCAATGGTTTCCCTCGACAAACTTGTTGAAACACTTAACGACAACCCGAATGTGACAATTGAACTGATGTCGCATACCGATTCAAGGGATACAGAAGAGTATAACTATGAACTTTCCCAGAGGAGAGCTCAGTCAGTTGTCGAATACCTTATTGAAAAAGGTATAGAACCTGATCGTCTTTCCGCAAAGGGTTACGGTGAATCCAGCCCCAAAGTTGTTGACGCTTCAGTAGTAAACCAGGCTTTATTCCTGAAAACCGGAATTACTCTTACAGAAGAATATATCAACAGCCTTCCGACAGAGGAGCAGAAAGAGATAGCTCACCAGATAAACCGGAGGACGGAATTCAGGGTTCTGAGAACTGATTATGAACCACCTGAGAACTGAAAAATTAGCCACATGTCTTCAGATTACAGATACAATAAACGCGGTGTTTCATCATCAAAAGAGGATGTACATGCTGCAATAAAGAATATTGATAAAGGCCTTTATCCTATAGCCTTCTGTAAAATAGTCCCGGATCTTCTGGGTGGTGATCCCGATTACTGCAATATAATGCATGCCGATGGTGCCGGAACAAAGTCATCACTTGCCTATGTCTACTGGAAAGAAACTGGTGATATGTCGGTATGGAAAGGTATAGCCCAGGATGCGATAGTGATGAACCTTGATGACCTTCTCTGCGTGGGCGCTTATAATAATATTCTGCTTTCATCAACTATAGGACGGAATAAGAAACTAATCCCGGGAGAAGTTATCTCAGCAATAATAAATGGCGCTGAAGAATTTCTTGAAAAACTCAGAATTCTTGGAATCGGAATATATTCCACAGGTGGAGAGACAGCTGATGTAGGCGACCTTGTAAGAACAATTATTGTTGACTCAACAGTTATTACCAGGATGAAACGGAAAGATGTCATTTCAAATCGTAACATCAGGGCAGGAGATATCATTGTTGGCCTGGCGTCGTACGGACGGACAACCTATGAAGATGAATATAACAGTGGCATGGGAAGTAATGGGCTAACTTCAGCCCGACATGATGTCTTCGGGAAATATCTTGCTGAAAAATACCCGGAAAGTTATGACCCGTCACTGCCGGAAGATCTTCTATACTCCGGAAAACTGAAACTTGCCAACCCGGTAAATGGCATGAATATAGATATAGGCAGAATGGTGCTTTCGCCCACCAGGACCTATGCACCTGTTGTGAAAAAAATAACAGAGACAATACGTCCCGGGATGCATGGTATGGTCCATTGTTCGGGGGGAGGACAAACCAAAATACTGCATTTTATTGGTGATCTGCATGTTGTTAAGGACAACCTTTTCCCTTTGCCTCCTCTGTTCAGAATCATTCATGAACAATCCGGAACTCAATGGAAAGAGATGTACCAGGTATTCAATATGGGCCACAGGTTCGAGATTTACACTGATGAAAAAAATGCAGCCGAAATAATCAGCATAGCCTCCGGCTTCAATCTCGAAGCAAAGATAATAGGACACTGCGAGGCATCAAAAAGCAAAAAACTTACAATAAGATCTGAATTCGGATCTTATGAATATTAGTTTTTTCTTAACTTCGCACGCTGAAATTTAATCTATGGCCCGTAATCTTATTCTTGAGAAGCTGGAGGGTGTAAAATCCAGGTTTGTTGAAGTGGGTGAATTGCTGACTCAACCGGATATTCTTTCCGATATGAAGAGGTATGTAAAGCTGAACAGGGAATACAAGGATCTCCAGCCGATTATTGAGGCTTATGAAAAATATAAACTTGCTCTTTCAAATATTTCCAGTGCAAAACAGCTCCTGGCTAATGAGAAAGATGAAGAGATGAGGGAGATGGCAAAGGCTGAACTGGAAATGCTCAATGACCAGATACCCAAAATGGAGGAAGAAATAAAACTACTTCTCCTTCCTGCAGATCCTGAGGATGATAAAAATGCTGTTGTTGAGATAAGAGCAGGCACGGGAGGAGATGAAGCAAGCATTTTTGCCGGAGACCTTTTCAGGATGTACTCAAAGTTTTTTGAACTGAATGGATGGAAAGTGGATGTGAACCGATATTCTGAGGGAACCGCCGGAGGCTATAAGGAGATTGTAATGATTGTGTCGGGAGAAGGTGTTTATGGAATTATGAAATATGAATCGGGCGTTCACAGGGTACAAAGAGTACCACAGACCGAAACACAGGGGAGAGTACATACATCAGCAGCCTCGGTGGTAGTTCTTCCCGAAGCTGATGAGTTTGATGTTGTAATTAAACAGGAAGACATCAGAAAAGATACCTATTGTTCTTCCGGTCCCGGGGGACAGTCTGTTAACACAACCTATTCCGCAATTCGTCTGACCCATATTCCAACAGGCATAGTTGTTACCTGCCAGGATGAGAAATCACAGCTTAAGAACTATGATAAGGCCCTGAAAGAATTAAGAACCAGGCTCTATAATCTTGAATACCAGAAATATCTCGATGGTGTTTCACACAGAAGAAAAACCATGGTATCAACAGGAGACAGGTCAGCGAAAATAAGAACTTACAACTATCCTCAGGGCAGGATGACCGACCATCGGATAAACCTTACCATGTATAATCTGCCATATATTCTCGACGGAAATATTCAGGAGGTGATAGATAAACTTCAAATGGCAGAGAATGCCGAGCGACTAAAAGAAAGCAATATATAAAGATCTGAATATGAACCGCATACAATTATTTAACAACATTATTCAGAAAAGATCATTTTTATGTATCGGACTCGATACGGAAATTGAAAAGATCCCTTCATTCCTGAAAAAAGAAAAAGATCCGGTATTTGAATTTAATAAAAGGATAATAAATGCTACGCATCAGTTCGCCGTTGCATATAAGCCTAATATTGCATTTTATGAATCCATGGGCTCCGATGGATGGATGACGCTGGAACTGACCGTCAGGTACATTAAAAAGAGACACCCTGACATCTTTGTTATTGCCGATGCAAAAAGGGGCGATATCGGAAACTCTTCTAAAATGTATGCACAGGCTTTCCTGAAAAACATGCCTTTTGATGCAGTTACAGTTGCTCCGTATATGGGAGAAGATTCGGTTGCTCCATTCCTGTCGTTTGATGATAAATGGGCTGTATTGCTCGCTCTGACATCAAATAAGGGAGCAGATGATTTCCAGTATCATAATGAAGACGGCATCAAGCTTTTCGAGAGAGTCATTTCCGTGTCGAAGAAATGGGGTACCACCGATAATATGATGTATGTTGTGGGAGCCACACGTGCAGAAATGATAAGCGAAATAAGGAAAATCGTTCCAGATCATTTCCTGCTCATTCCGGGTGTCGGAGCTCAGGGAGGAAGCCTTGCCGGGGTTGCAAAATACGGACTTAACAGTAAATGCGGCCTCCTGGTGAACTCTTCCAGGGGAATAATCTTTGCCGATAATTCTGAGAAATTTGATAAGGCAGCCGAAGAAAAAGCCAGGGAGATCCAACTGGAGATGGAAGGTTATCTGAGAGAAAGGAACCTGATTTGATATTTCACAATATTTGAGGGAGATTACTTCGTCGTCCTGATTGTCATCAGGACTCCTCGCAATGACAGTAAGATTCATACCAGTTAGTTTAAGCTATTGTAGTGCCAAATTAATGAATGCGGTCATTGCGAGGAGCGTAGCGACGAAGCAATCTTTTATACTTAATCCCATATTATAAAGATAAATTTTGTATCTTTATATTCTCGCTTTACCATTTAACTCGTGCTGCTATGAAAGAAGAATTCCTTCACTACATCTGGAAATACAATCTTTATGATCCCGATAAACTGGTTGATAATGAGGGTAATAAGATTATCGTTATCAATCCGGGTGAATATAATCGTGATTCCGGTCCCGATTTTTTTAATGCCAGGCTGCGCATAGGCGGAACAGAATGGGCCGGTAATGTTGAAATTCATATTCGTTCATCTCATTTTAACAATCATGGGCATAATCATGATCCTGCCTTTGATAACGTTATTCTTCATATTGTGGCAGAGAATGACAAGAAAGTTTATAATACAAGGGGAGATGAGATACTTACTTCGGAAATGGTCTTCAGTCCGCTGATTTTCGACAAGTATACCTCTCTTATTAATAATCCGTTTGTAATAGCCTGCCAGTCGGAAATCAGCAGACTGGACAATTTCTATATCCATCACTGGCTCAGTACACTGGTAATTGAACGTTTACAGGAAAAATTGGAACAGATCATGAAAATTTTTACAGAAACCGGAAATGACTGGGATGAAACATTTTACCGGGTGCTTACACGCTATTTCGGTTTCAGGGTGAACAGCGAACCATTCGAAATGCTTGCAGCATCACTTCCTTTCAGGATAATACGTAAACATGCCGATAACCGTTTCCAGATTGAAGCGTTGCTTTTTGGTACTGCGGGTATGCTTGAGGAGGGCCTCTTCAAAGATGCAATCAAGGATGTCTATTATGCTGATCTGACACGGGAATATAAGGTATTGACATCCAAATATTCCCTGCAGCCGATAGACGGATGGATATGGAAGTTTTCCCGTTTGCGTCCAGCTAATTTTCCTACTGTACGTATTGCCCAGCTGGCGGCAATGCTGACAGTTACCGGAGGACTATTTTCCAGGGTGCTGGAAGCCTGTAGTATAAAAGAGCTTAAGGAGCCGTTTGAAGTCCGGGCCTCCGAATACTGGGATGATCATTTCGTATTCGGGGGGAAAAGCAGGTCTTATCCCAAGATCACTGGTTCGCAGGCTGCAGATATCCTCCTTGTCAATGCAGTAATTCCTATGTTATTTGTTCTTGGCAGGTACAGGGATTCCGCCAATATTTGTGAAAAGGCACTCTCTTTTTTAGAGGAGACAGATCCTGAAAAAAACTCGATAATCGAAGAATGGCAATCAGCAGGAATAACAGCAAAGACAGCTTTCGATACCCAGGCGCTGATCCATCTCAGGAATAATTACTGCAGGAAAAGAAGATGCCTGGAATGCAGGATAGGGACAAAGGTGATCAGTCTTGGAAAAACTCTGAAGAATCCGGATGAACTGATGCTGGAACCATAAGTAACTCCCCAACCCCCCTTTAGGGGGTGTTGCGAAGCGACGGGGGTATTTACCTTTTTGACGAATCATCGAATAACTTTGACAAACAGACGAATTTTTATGTGATTCCACGCAACGAATGGCCTTGTTTTTGCGTCTTTTCTATAGACGTTAGCGATTATTAATTGACATAATAGCCTCAGGGTAAAATTATAATAAAAAAGAATAATTTTAAAAAATATTCCAATTGTTTGATAATTTACATAAAAAAGCCTTATTTTTGCGTTCCAAAATTGGAGACTCAATTTATATTTGGATTAACAACATTTTAGTTAGAGACATGTATTTGACCACTGAGAAAAAGCAGGAGTTTTTCAAGAGCTTTGGAACGTCAGAGATTGATACCGGAACGGCAGAGGGGCAGATAGCCTTATTCTCGTACAGAATCAATCATCTTACTGAACATCTTAAAAAGAATAAGAAAGACTTCAGTACACAGCAGGCACTTATAAAACTTGTTGGTAAGAGGAGAAGGCTTCTGGACTACCTGAGAGTTAAGGATATAGGACGGTATCGCGAAATCATAAAAGCATTGAAATTACGTAAATAGAGAAAGGCAATTCAAAATTGCCTTTTTTCGTACTATTTTTACATCCGGTAATTTCAATAATCAAAAATCAAATTTATAATGTTTAAAGTAAAAGAGAAAACTATTGATCTCGGCGACGGGAGACAAATAGTCTTGGAAACGGGAAGGCTCGCCAGACAGGCTGACGGGGCTGTCCTGTTAAAAATGGGAAAGACAATGCTGCTGGCAACGGTTGTTGCGGCAAAAGAGGCCAGGGAAGATACAGACTTTATGCCTCTATCTGTAGATTACAAGGAAAAATATGCCTCATCAGGGCGTATCCCCGGGGGATTTCTTAAAAGAGAAGCCAGACCTTCAGATTATGAAGTTCTTATATCAAGGCTGGTTGACAGGGCGTTACGTCCTCTTTTCCCTGATGATTTTCATGCAGAGACATTTGTTACTATCAATCTTATTTCAGCCGACATGGATATTATCCCCGATGCACTTGCAGGACTTGCAGCATCAACGGCTTTGACCATATCAGATATTCCGTTCGGCGGACCAATATCAGAAGTGAGGGTAGCAAGAATAAAAAATCAATTTGTTATCAACCCTACAGCGAAACAGATTAAGGAAGCTGATATAGATCTGATGGTAGGAGCAACATATGATAATATCCTTATGGTAGAGGGAGAAATGAAAGAGGTCTCGGAAGCAGAAATGCTTGAGGCTCTCAAAATTGCCCACGAAACCATAAAAATTCACTGCAAGGCACAGATGGAGTTTGCAGAAGAAATCGGAGCTTCGGCAAAACGTGAATATTGTCATGAGGTTAATGATGAGGAGCTGAAGAAAAAGGTGTGGGATGAAACTTATGAGAAATGTTACACGGTTGCAAAATCATCGATTTTAGACAAACATAAAAGGCTCGACGACTTTGAAGCTGTTATAACAGAATTTCTTGAACAATATACTGAAGAGGATGAAATTGATGAGAATCTTGTCAGAAGATATTATCAGGATGTTATTAAAGAGGCTTCCAGAAGGCTTGTTCTTGATGAAGGAATACGGCTTGACGGGCGGAAACCCGATGAAATACGGCAGATAGTATGTGAGATAGACCCTCTTCCTGCCACTCACGGTTCGGCACTGTTTACCAGAGGTGAAACACAATCTCTTACAACTGTCACGCTGGGAACAAAACTGGACGAGAAAATCATTGACGATGTTCTGACCCAGGGTACTGAGAAATTTACCCTTCACTATAATTTCCCGCCCTTTTCAACGGGTGAGGCAAGGCCGGCTCGCGGAGTCAGCAGAAGAGAAATAGGGCACGGGAACCTGGCACACAGGGCATTAAAAAATATGATGCCCCCGGAAGAGGAGAATCCTTATGCTATCAGGGTAGTCTCAGATATCCTGGAATCAAACGGCTCTTCATCAATGGCCACCGTATGTGCAGGAACACTGGCTCTTATGGACGCCGGTATACAGATACGTAAGCCGGTTTCAGGAATTGCTATGGGTTTGATAAACGATAAAAATTCCGGCAAATATGCAATTCTTTCAGATATACTGGGTGATGAAGATCATCTGGGCGATATGGATTTCAAGGTAACTGGTACCCGCGACGGTATAACCGCAACACAAATGGATATCAAGGTAGAAGGTTTATCTTTCGAAATTCTTGCTCAGGCGCTGGAACAGGCAAAAGCAGGAAGGATGTATATTCTTGATAAAATGAATGAGATCATTTCTGAACCACGTCCGGAACTCAAACCTCATGCTCCGAGAATCGAAATGCTGTCAATTCCAAAAGATATGATAGGCACACTTATAGGTCCGGGAGGAAAAGTGATCCAGGAGATACAGCGTGTTACAGGGGCAACTATTATTGTCGAAGAAATTAACGGTTACGGAGATGTTAATGTATTCGGAGAAAACAAAGAGATAATTACAGCTGCCGTCGAATGGATAAAAAGAATTGTCACAGTACCTGAAGTGGGACAGGTATATAAAGGCAAAGTAAAAACCATTGTTCAGTTTGGTGCATTCGTTGAGATTTTACCAAATAAAGACGGACTGCTTCATATTTCGGAAATCGACTGGAAAAAAATAAGAGCAGTTGATGAGGTCCTTAAGGAAGGCGATGAAATTGAAGTGAAGCTGATAGATATTGACCCCAGGACAGGAAAGCTTAAACTCTCGAGGAAGGCCCTGCTCCCCCGTCCGCCAAGACAAGAACAAGAGCACAAGAATCCGGAAGAGCAGAAAAAACAGTAAGTCAATTTTAAATATTTCATTGTAGTGACATTGCACACAACGTCCCTATTTGTTTTTGTTATTTTGTATTTCAATTCCTACATTTGATTTATTGATTCAGCAATTCATCAGGGAATGAAGGTCAGGTACAATTATGTTGTGATAGAGGGAAATATTGGTGCGGGGAAAACCACCCTGGCAACAAGGATTTCAGAGGAATTCAATGCCCGGCTTATTCTTGAACATTTTGCCGACAATCCTTTTCTTCCGAAGTTCTATGATAATCCTGATAAATATTCTTTCCAGCTCGAACTTTCATTCCTGGCCAGCCGTTATAAACAGTTAAAAGAGGAGCTTGCACCTCAAAATCTGTTCAACGATTTTACAGTTGCAGATTATTATTTTATGAAGTCTCTCGTTTTTGCTGCGGCAACACTCAAAGGTGATGAATACAACCTCTACAGAACCATTTTCTATATAATTTATGGTTCACTGCCAAAGCCCGATATATTTGTTTACCTGCATCTCAGTCCTGAAAAACTACTTTCAAATATTAAAAAACGCGGCAGAGATTATGAAAAATCAATAACCAGCGATTATCTAAGGAAGATACAGGACAGCTATTTTAAGTTTTTCAAGCAAAACCCTGAAAACAAATACCTTATTATCGACATTAATGAAATAGATTTCATAGCAAATGAAGATCATTATAGAAACCTGCTAGATACTATATTTATCAGGGATTATTCTCAGGGCCTCAACTCAGTCATTTTATAAATTATTTTGCATATTTTCGCATATTCTATGAGTATTTTTTTTAGATTTGCATATAAGTTTGTATATTGTTGAATTAAAGTGCAATTAAACCGATCATAAACAAATAACTCTTTTACTATGAAAAAAATCAGAAGCTATTCTATCCTTATCCTGGCCGCACTATTGATGACCAGTTGCAGCGGACTGAATAAAATGAAAAAAAATGCAGGGTTAGTAAAGTATCAGGTTAATCCCGAGGTACTTGAAGCCCATGCTGGCGTTGTAAATGTCGAAATTACAGGAACATTCCCGGCCAGCTATTTCGACAAAAAAACCACATTGACAGCAACGCCGGTGCTTACATATGCTGGCGGTGAAACCGTTTTTGATAAAGTCCAGGTTGTTCAGGGTGAAAGTGTACAGGCAAATAACCCGGTTATCACCTACAACGGGGGTAATTTTAAGTATAATTCATCCGTTCCTTATAAGGAGGACATGAAAGTCTCTGAACTGATACTCAGGGTCAAGGCCGTTAGAGGTGCAAAAAGCCTTGATTTTGATCCTGTAAAATTAGCGGATGGCGTTATTGCAACTTCTACCCTGGTGAATAAGCATGCAAGATCTGTTGCCATGAAGGATAAATTTATTAGAGTCGTTCCTGAAACACAAGCCGCTGATATTCACTATGTTATCAATCAGTATGATATTCGCAGCTCTGAACTGAAACAAGAGGACATAAAAGCTCTCCAGGAGTATATAAAAGCTGTTCAAGCTGATTCCAGTCGTGAGTTCAAAAAAGTTGATATCAGTTCTTATGCTTCACCTGACGGTGGAATAGACCTTAATACAAGACTCTCAGGCAACAGAGGTACTGCAGCTGATAAATTCCTGAAGAAAGAATTTAATAAAGTTGAGAGTGCTAAAACTGAAGGATTCTTCGATTCAAAAACCACTCCGGAAGACTGGGAAGGTTTCAAAACCGAAGTTGAAAATTCAAGTCTGCAGGACAAAGACCTTATTCTGCGTGTCCTTTCAATGTATTCCGATCCCGAAGTTCGTGAGAAGGAAATCAAAAATATGTCAGCAGCTTTTGAAGCCCTCAAAACTGATATACTTCCAAAGCTGAGAAGATCTAAAATGGTTGTCGATGTTGAAAAAACAGGCCGCAGTGATGAAGAGATTCTTGCTCTGGCTAAATCTGATCCCAAAGCATTAAGCCTCGAGGAGATTTTATATGCCGGTACCCTGACAAAAGATGCAGGAGAACAACTTGCAATCTACAAAGCTGCCCTCGAAAACTATCCCAAGTGTATTCGTGCAGCAAATAATATAGGTTATGCACTTATGGCTCAGGGAAAAACGGATGAAGCAATAGCAGCATACGAAGTGGCAAAAGCCATCGACAATAATGATGTGGTTAAAAACAACCTTGGTTTCTGCTATCTTGTAAAAGGAGATATGGCTAAAGCCGAAGAACTGTTCACATCAATGACCGCTGCCACACCTGAATCAAAGTGGGGTATGGGAGTTATTTCAATAACCAAAGGAGAATATGACAAAGCCGTTAACTTCTTCGGTACAGAACCATGCTTTAATCTTGCTCTTGCCCAGGTACTTAAAAATGATGTCAATAAGGCAAAGGTAACCCTTGACAGTGCTACGGAATTATGTCCTGATGGAAGAGGTGAATACCTCAAAGCAGTTGTAGGTGCACGCCTTGATGACAGAGATTATATGCTTAACGGACTGCGTGATGCTGTTGGTAAAGATGCTAAATGGAAAGAATATGCAAAAACCGACCTTGAACTTGCTAAATACTGGAACGACGATACATTCAAGTCTGTAGTCCAGTAATTATTAATAGTAAATAATGTGTAGGGGCGTTGCATGCAACGCCCCTACTTTTTTCCCCTGTTCAGTTCCCACAAAACTATCCCGGCACTCACAGCGATATTAAATGAGTGCTTGGTTCCAAACTGTGGGATCTCAATCACAAAATCACATTCATTAATTACATCCTGGGCCACTCCGTTTATTTCATGACCAAATACAAGTGCATACTTTGTATTATCCTTTATCTCAAAGTCACTAAGCACAATGGCACCTTCAGCCTGTTCAATGCCGATAATTTTATAACCTTGTGAACGGAGCTCGCTAATTGCATCTTTTGTTTCTTTGAAATACTTCCATGTTACTGATTCAGTAGCCCCGAGAGCAGTTTTATGTATTTCCCGGCTTGGAGGTGTGGCAGTAATACCGCAGAGATAAATGCTGCCTGTCATAAAAGCATCAGCAGTCCTGAATACAGAACCTACATTGCTCTGGCTTCTGATGTTATCAAGAACAATTATAAAGGGAGATTTATCAGATTCCCTGAACTGGTTAATGCTCTTTCTTCCAAGCTCTTCGTTTTTAAGCTTACGCATTCTTTTTTCTGTCAAAATAACTAAAAAATCGGTTTATTACCTTTATTTTGTAAACAGCGAATTCAATGACCGGAGGTCCTTTCTAACTTAACAAATGTAAGATGAATATTCATGAATACCAGGGTAAGTCTTTACTTAAAGCATATAATGTAGATATCCAGGAAGGATTTGTTGCTGAAACACCTGATCAGGCTGTTCTGGTAGCCGGACAGCTGCAGAAAAAATTCGGATCAGAGTGTTTTGTTATTAAAGCACAGATCCATGCAGGGGGCAGGGGCAAAGGTGGTGGTGTAAAACTGGCACGAAGCGTTGAGGAAACAGGCGAGATTACTTCAAAAATAATTGGTATGCAACTGGTTACACCTCAAACCGGACCTGCAGGTAAAAGAGTCAACAGGGTACTGATAGCACAGGATGTCTATTATAAGGGTGAATCTGATCCCAGAGAATTGTATTTGAGTATATTACTGAACAGAAATACAGGAAGATATACGGTAATGTATTCTACTGAAGGAGGAATGTCGATCGAAGAGGTTGCTGAAAAGACCCCCGATCTTATTTTTACTGAGGAAATCAATCCAGCCGTTGGTTTACGTCCGTTCCAGTGTCGGAATATCGCATTTAACCTTGGTTTGTCGGGTGTTGCTCATGCAAATATGATAAAGTTCCTTAAAGGTATCTATGAAACATTTACCGGATGTGATGCCGAGCTTCTTGAAATAAATCCTGTCCTGAAAAGCAGTGACAACAGAATCATAGGTGTCGATTGCAAGATTGTACTTGATGATAATGCTCTCTTCAGGCATCCTGAACTTTCAGAGATGAGAGACCTGAGTGAGGAGGATCCCGTTGAAGTTGAAGCAGCTGATTACAAACTTAACTTCATTAAACTTGACGGAAATGTAGGATGTATGGTTAATGGAGCAGGTCTTGCCATGGCTACAATGGATATTATTAAATTGTCAGGAGGATCTCCTGCAAACTTTCTGGATGTAGGTGGCGGCGCAAGTGCTGAAACAGTAGAGGCAGGTTTCAGGATCATCCTTAAAGACCCTGCCGTAAAGGCAATTCTAATAAATATTTTTGGTGGAATTGTAAGATGTGACAGGGTCGCCAATGGTGTTGTAGAGGCATATAAATCAATAGGAGAAATAAAGGTGCCCGTGATTGTAAGACTACAGGGGACCAATGCCGAGGAAGCAAAAAAAATTATTGATGAGTCAGATCTTGCAGTATATTCAGCTATCTCATTCAGGGAGGCTGCTGAAAAGGTAAATTCCCTGCTTAAAACCAGTCAGGCATAACCTGATTATTTCTTATGTGATCCGTCACAAAATGGCTGGTTAAAGATCTTTCTGTTTCAATTTGTGCCTGATGATTAATGACTTAAAATCTATTCGCAATTTAACATTTTTTGTGAATTTTATCAGGGTTCTTTATTTTATGAATGTATAAATTTATGCCTTGTTTATTTTCACAGTCAGTGTTTAATGCCCGGACTTATAAACGAATATGAAATTATTAAGAGATTGCTGGCATAACATTAAAGGAAAGACCAGCAGGCTTTTCAAAGCTATTATTATGCTTGTCCTGCTTATTGCTGTTTCTGAATACTTGTCAGGAGCCGGATTATTGTCTGAAAGTCCAGCAGGATTATTTCTCCCTTCTTACTTAATGACAACCACCTTTCTGAATTTTCTTCTGACGATTCTGGCAGCACTGGTAATTATTTGTGCGGGAATTGTATTCTTTACCGTAAAGCTTAAAAAGATAAACAGGGAACTGAGAAATAAAAATAAAGAAATCGAAGAAATCAACTCTGAACTTCAGAAAGCAAACAAGGAACTTGAAGATCAGAAAACCCTGATAACCAGGGATATAACAAAACTCAAACAGGTAAACGAAGATCTTGTAAAAGCCAATCTTGAAGCGGAAACAAGCAACAGACTTAAATCAAGTTTCCTTGCTAATATATCACACGAAATAAGAACTCCCCTGAACAGTGTGGTGGGATTCTCTAACCTTCTTCTCAGCAATGATATTTCAAAAGAGTTAAAGGAAGAATATGTTGAACACATAAACCATAACAGTGAAAAGCTGCTTCAGATCATAGGAGACATAATCGATCTTTCAAGACTTGAAAGTTCTCAGATCGTAATTTCCTATGAGGAAGCATCAGTAAATGAAATTGTTAACGATGTAGTTGATGAGGCAAGAAAAGGTATCAGGCGAAATGAAAAATCGATAATCCTGAATGTACAAAACCAGTTCGAAGAAAACTGCGACCTTATTTTTACTGACAAAATATGGCTTAAAAGAGTATTGTCTCATCTCATGGATAATGCTGTGAAATTCACACTTGATGGATCAATTGAATTCTCCTATTTAAAAGAAAATGAGGACATTGTCTTTTCGATCAGGGATACGGGGATAGGTATAGGCAAGGAAAATCTAATACATATTTTCGAAGAATTCCGTCAGGAAACTGGAGGTCATCATCGTCCCTTTGAAGGACTTGGCATTGGACTGACGCTTGCTAAAGAGGTAGTAGAAAGAATGGGCGGAAAGATATTTGTTGAATCTGAAAAGGGAATAGGTTCAGAATTCAGGTTTTCCATTCCCTACAAACCGGCAGGAAGTACAAAAGTAAGGGTAAAAGCACTGCTGAATGAGCAGGAAGATGGATTTTTGAACTGGAGCTCCAGGAAATGCCTTATCGTTGACGACAATAAAGATGTGCTTATATACCTTAACCGGATACTTGTTGATTCAGGAATTGAGGTAATTAAAGCACAATCAGGTGTTGAGGCACTTAAGATCATTAAAGAGGTCGCTGATCTGGATATTGTTATTCTCGATATGCAAATGCCTGAAATGAACGGAATAAAAGTAACAAAGGAAATAAGAAAAATCAGGAAAAACCTTCCGATAATTGCCCAGACAGCTTTCATTTTTGAAGATGATAAAGATATTATCCTTCAGGCAGGATGCGATGCATGCCTTATTAAACCTATCCGCAAAGAACATCTTTTAACTTTGATGTCATCCTTTTTAAAGTCCACTTGATTTTTCTGTTCTTATTGGCAAACAGGACGATCATTCTCTCCTTATTTCTTATTACATTGCGTATAACTTTACAACAATGACAGGCAAGTTTGCAGATATAATATTGCCACTGGCTGTAAGGAGAAGATTCACTTATATGATCCCGGAACACCTTTCCGGATCAATAAGACCTGGTGTTAAAGCAATGGTTCAGCTTGGCAGCAGGAAAATTTATTCCGGGATAGTCTGCAGAATTCATAATGATACTCCTTCATACAGGAATATACGGACGATTATGGAAGTGACTGATTCTGTGCCGGTTGTGAATATCAAACAACTGCAACACTGGCAATGGGTATCAGAATACTATATGTGCTCCGAGGGAGAGGTAATGAAAGCAGCCGTGCCGGGAGCATTAATTCCCGCAGGAGAGACTTCTGCCCCGCTGGTAGAAAAATACAGGCCCAGGGAAGAAACGTTCATTGAACTTTCAGCAAAATTCTCAGATGAAGAATTAAATGAGATACTTGACAGACTGGCAAGGTCACCGAAACAAAGTGAAGCTCTTACTGCTTATCTTCATTTAACCGGTTATAGCCCGGATTCTTATGTAAAACCCCTGAGGAAATCCGTGTTGCTTAAGGAGGCGGATACATCACAGAGTATAATTAATTCTCTGGTGAAAAAGGGAATATTTTCGCTGGTCTCGATCGAGGTGGGAAGACTGAGAGATTACGGAAAAATGAGCGAACCGTTAAGAACCTTAAGTGACAATCAGCAGGTTGCATATAATTCCATTTGTAGTTTATTTAAGGGAAAGGATATTGTTTTACTCCATGGGGTTACATCAAGCGGAAAGACTGAAATTTATATTCATCTTATTGAGGAACAGTTAAGACAGGGCAGGCAGGTCCTTTATATGCTCCCCGAAATTGCACTGACTGCACAGATCATCTTACGGTTGCAAAAGCACTTTGGCAGGGTGACAGGTGTTTATCATTCACGTTTTAATGACCAGGAGAGGGTTGAGATTTGGAAACGAGTCGCTGATGAAAATCCAGATACAGGGTACAGGCTGATTCTTGGTGTCAGATCATCAATTTTTCTGCCATTCAATAATCTGGGACTGGTAATTATTGACGAAGAACATGATACTTCTTACAAGCAGCATGATCCCTCACCAAGGTATCATGCACGTGATTCAGCCATAATACTGGCGTCAATACACGGGGCAAAAACACTTATGGGGTCTGCTTCCCCATCCATTGAGAGTTATCAAAATGCTGAAACCGGGAAATACGGATATGCCGAATTAAAAGAAAGATACGGATTGATAAAGCTGCCTGACATTATCATTGCAAATACACGCGAAGCCTACAGGAAAAAATTGATGGTCTCACATTTCACACCCGAACTGATGGATGCAGTCGATCAGGCTCTCGGGAAAAATGAACAGGTTATTCTCTTTCAGAACAGAAGGGGATTCTCTCCCTATATTGAATGTCCCGAATGTGGCTGGATCCCTGTCTGCACCCGCTGTGCTGTTAATCTTACATATCATAAGGGGATAAACCGGCTTGTATGCCATTACTGCGGATACAGCTCATCAATACCGGCCAGGTGTGGCAACTGCATGTCTCCCGGATTGGCAACAAGAGGATTCGGCACTGAAAAGATAGAAGATGAAATTAAGATCATTTTTCCGGATGTCAGGGTGGCAAGGATGGATCAGGATACGACAAGAAGCAGAAATTCATTCAATAAAATCATTCAGGATTTTGAAGAAAGGCGCATAGATATACTTATCGGCACGCAGATGATATCTAAAGGCCTTGATTTTGAGAATCTTACGGTTGTCGGCATACTTAATGCCGACAACCTTCTTAATTTTCCTGACTTCAGGGCTCATGAAAGAAGTTACCAGCTTATGGAGCAGGTAAGC
Organism: uncultured Rikenellaceae bacterium; assembly: GCA_964638955.1. Taxonomy (GTDB): domain Bacteria; phylum Bacteroidota; class Bacteroidia; order Bacteroidales; family VadinHA17; genus LD21. The sequence continues at coordinate 26,503 of CAZWZQ010000021.1, forward strand.
GGTAGAGCCGGAAGAAGGCAGAAACAGGGAAAAGTAATAATACAGACATCGGATCCTGCAAATAAAATCATAAGACTTGTACTGCAACATGATTATCAAACTATGTTCAGAATACAGGCGGAAGAGAGAAAAAACTTCAATTACCCGCCCTACTGCAGACTGATAAGGATAAACCTGAAACATAAGGATAAAACTCTCCTGAACAGGTATGCCGGGATCCTCGGTGATGATCTTAAGACAGTATTCGGCAGGAGGGTGCTTGGTCCTGAATTCCCGTTGATATCAAGGATTCAGCTATGGTATATAAAAACCATTCTTCTGAAAATCGAAAAGGAAAAACCAGCAGCAAAAGCCAGACACCTGATATATGAATCAATAGAGAGGCTTGAAAAGGAAAAAGGAGCAACATCATTGAGGATCTCAATCGATGTGGATCCGTATTAGGGATCTATCATTTATTATATGCGATATGAGTGTCAAAATAATTACTTCCCCCTTTGAAGAGGGTCAGGGGGATGTAAAAATTACTAAATTTGAAAAAACTTGATATGAAGATCGAAGTCTCCAACGGCGAAATAATAGACAAGCTTACAATTCTGCAAATCAAAATCGAACGGATAAAAGATGAGAAAAAGCTTAAAAACCTGAAGAAGGAATTTGATGACCTCAGTAAAACTGCTGCCTCAATAATGAAGCCTTCCGATTCACTCTATAAGGCTCTGTATGAGATTAATTGCGAGTTGTGGGATATTGAGGATCATATCCGTGACCTGGAACACAGAAAAGATTTTGGAGAAGATTTTATTGCCACCGCACGCTCGGTATATTTCAGGAATGATAAAAGAGCTGAAATCAAACGCCAGATAAACCTCAATACCTTATCGGGTCTGATAGAAGAAAAATCTTACGAAAAATACTGAAATGCATCTTCTTGTTATCAGGACATCTTCAATGGGTGATGTTGCTCTAACTACCCCTGTATTAACTGCTCTAAGGAAAAAATATCCTGAAACTGAGATCACGCTGGTAACAAGACCTGCTTTTACTCCGTTTTTTGCCTCAATAGAGGATTTGAACCTTTTCACGCCTGATTTTAACAAAAGACATAAAGGTTTTACAGGATTAATTCGTCTTTCACGTGATATAAAAAAACAATACAAATTTGAACATATAATTGATCTTCATGATGTTATCAGATCAAAGATACTGAGGTGGATGTTCAGATTATATGGAATACCTGCCTCTGTAATTAACAAGGGCAGAGCTGAAAAAAAACAGGTGATAAAGGGAAGAACCCGTATGCCATTAAAACATACTGTGGAGAGATATTGTGATGTTTTCCAAAAAGCCGGGTTCCCTGTTATTCCTGAAAAAGCACAACCATTAAAATCTTCTCACGGGACAGTGAGTAAAATAACAGGTTTACCTCTGACACCTGACGTAATTAACATAGGTGTCGCACCATACGCAAAACATGAACTTAAAATCTGGCCGGAAGAAAATATGATCAGGCTTCTTACCCTTATTTCGGAACAATCTGAAACAAAATACTGGTTATTTGGAGGCAAAGAGGAATTTGACCGTATAAGCTCTTTTCATGAGAGAGTACCGGAATCATTTGTTGTTTCAGGAAATATGAGTCTGCGTGAAGAACTTGATCTCATGAGCAATCTTGATTTCATGATTACAATGGATTCATCAAATATGCATATGGCAGCGCTGAGCGGAACAAAGGTGATTTCAATATGGGGTGGTACTGATCCCATAACAGGTTTCGGCGCATGGGGACAACCTGATGAATATTCTATAAGAATCCCCGCTGAAGAACTAACCTGCCGGCCCTGTACAATCTATGGAAAAGGTAAATGCCGAAGGGGCGATTTTGCATGTATGAACTGGCTAACACCGGAAAAAGTCTTTGAAAGAATAATGAATTTGAAGTTATTGTAATTTGTACCGGCAACTTCGCCGGCTGTACAATTTCTAAATTCTGAGCCGTATGCCGTAACGTGTTAACAAGGCTGTCAGACCGACCATCAGAAGAGCCCATACCAGGGACCCGGCAATAACTATCACGGGTTCAGGTGATTGCTTGTAAATAAGAAGAGGAATTCCCGTCATCCAGATCAAATGATATAAAATATCCGGAGCGAGATAAGTCGTCAGGGAGTTTTCTCCGGCAGGTTTCAGGAATTTTGCCCAGGCTTTTTTATTCATTACATCTCCAATCCAGTATATCATGATAAACACCAGGAAGCTTATCCCTGAACAGATCATACCCCAGCTTGGTGTGGCCTGGATTTTGGAGATTATGAACCATTTACGCAAAAAGAATCCTGAGATGAGACTGAAAAGGCCAAGCCCGAGTAAAATAAAAATTACTTTTCTATAGTCAGATGATGAGAATTTCTTTACTATAACTCCACCTGTCAATCCTGTAAGTACAATTAAAGGATTGTTTCCATCAATCACCACACCCAGAATTGGTTTAACAGGATTGAGGAAATCAAGGAGCTTTAATTCCGACAGGATATTCAGCATAAGAAATATTAAAGTAACAAGGACTATTTTTAATATTGAATCGCGGCACAGTACATAAGTATAAGCAGAAACAAGATAACTCCATCCAATCAGTCCCAGTATCCCCCACCATCCGGTTATCAGCGAGCCGTTATTTTCCGGTTCTCCCGACCGGAACTTAAAAACAAGGATTATGAATATTGCCAGTGCAGCCAGCTTAAAACCTGCCACAGTAAATATCCGTTTTTCTTTTTCAGGGTAATCGTTCCAGAAAAGGAACACTGCAATATACATTAAAAGTGCCCACAGGTTTTTACCCATGCCGGTAAGTTCGGGATCAACCCTGCCGGTATTGAGCATAAGTACCCCTATTATCAGCAGGCTGATGGTCCTGGTAACAATATGCCGGCTGACTTCATACAATGAATCACCCCTGGTGAATCTTTTAGAGAAAGCGAATGGGATTGCCATTCCTACGATAAAGAGAAAACCAGGGAATACCCAGTCGGCAAGGCCCATACCGTCATAATCTGCCGGCATATGACCTATCCATGACGGGGCAACATTCATGTTAAGGTCATTGACAAAGAGCATCAGGAGAAGTGTAAGGCCTCTCATGATATCTATTGAATGTATCCTGTTCTGATCAGTCATATAATAGCAAAGGTTAAGAATGTAAAGATCATAAAATTTTATTAATTTTGTCTGCCGGTTCAATTATCGGAGAGTAGCGCAGTCCGGTAGCGTACTACGTTCGGGACGTAGGGGTCGCGGGTTCAAATCCCGCCTCTCCGACAATTTCTTATCGGGATTCGGGATCCCGAGTACTCGGGACAGGCTCCGAGGTCGGAAGTTAGAGTCTTCTCACCCCGACAAAAGAAAAAGCCTTTCCGCGAAAGCGGGAGGCTTTGTTTTTTCATTGCGTTGAAAGCTTGCTTTCAAAAGCATTTTGAAAAAACAAAGACATTAATGAGCGGAGCGAATTAAAGGCTTTTTCTTTTAGATCGGCCACATGGAAGTCCGCCCTGACCGAACGCAGTGAGGATCAGGGCAATCTTCTCACCCCGACAAAATGAAAACGCAATTATCATAATATCAGATAGTTGCGTTTTTAATTTCTCCACATTTGTTCCACAATGTTAAAAACTGCTATTTTCCAAGTTTTGAATATGCAGATTTAAAGGTAGCTTTAAACATTCCATGATATATTCCTGGTGGCACAACAAAAACAGAGTGAAAGCGGGAGCGTCAAATTCGCTCTGTTTTTTCACTGTCATTCATAAAATGCCTATCCATATAATTAATCAGGCAAGCCCAGCCAGATAAATGATCTGTAGAGTTCTGAGGTTAATACAATTGTTCGTCATAGAGATGAAAGCTGAATACAAGTATATGTAAAGGCGTAAGGCATTGCAAATGACTTTTAAAGGATACATAATCAGTAATTATCTTTGTTTTGATACGTTGTCAGCTCTGCTGCGAGATAGTTTATTAATTGTATCTTTGACATTATGAAAATTGCATATATAGGAACGTATCCTCCACGGGAATGTGGTATTGGTACTTTTACCAGGAACCTCTACAATTCCATGGTAATGAACCGTGCCTTCCGGCAGGCAGGTAATAAAACAACGATTGCTTCAATTGAAGGATTGGTTATAGCTCTGAATGATCATGAACAAACCTATAATTATCCTGAAGAAGTCAAACTAACAATAAGACAGGAGCATCAAAGAGATTATTTATCGGCAGTAAAATTCATTAATCTCAGCGGTGCTGACCTTTGTATTCTGGAACATGAATTTGGTATATTTGGCGGACAAAACGGTGTATATATTCTTCCTTTGCTTCACCGACTTGAAATTCCCTTGATAGTTACTCTACACACAATTATCAAAACCCCCTCCTACAACGAAAAAGCCATATTGGTGGAAATATGCAAAATGGCCAGTAAAATTGTTGTAATGAGCCATAAAGCCATTGAATTTCTTACAACTATCTATAATGTAGATAAAAGGAAAGTTGAATATATTGAACACGGAGTGCCTGATATTCAGTTTAACAAGTCACAATCCAAAAAGGAATTCCATCTCGAAAATAAAAAGGTCCTGCTTACTTTTGGTTTTATCAGCAGGAATAAAGGGATTGAAACTGTAATAAAAGCGTTACCTAAAGTTATTGAAAAGCATCCTGAGGTTTTATATATGATCTTGGGGAAAACTCATCCGAATGTTCTTCGGTATTCCGGCGAAGAATACCGTATTTATCTTCAACATCTGGTCAAGAGCCTTAACCTGAGCCAACATGTTTTTTTCCTGAATGAGTTCATTAATCAAAAAGAATTGTTCAAATATTTATCTGCATCTGATATTTATGTTACACCCTATATGAATGAGGCTCAGATTACCAGCGGTACTCTTTCTTATGCAATAGGTGCAGGTTCCGCTGTTGTTTCAACACCTTACTGGCATGCAACAGAATTACTGGCTGATGGAAGGGGAAGGCTTTTTAACTTTAATGATTCAAATGGACTTTCAACTATTATAATTGAATTGCTGGATAATCCGGATGTATTGAAAATTCTCCGAAAAAAGGCATTTGATTATGGTAAAACAATAAAATGGGATAAAACCGGAGAAAAATATATTACAGTCGCTAAAAAAATTCTGACCGATAAACCGGAAGTATTTGTAAAAAAAGAAACCATTCTTGACCCGCTTATTCTGCCTCCATTTTCGCTTGTTCATATTAGGCGTTTGACAGATGATACAGGGATCATTCAACATGCAAAATTTGGTATCCCAAATTTAAAAGAGGGCTACAGTCTGGATGATAATGCAAGAGCCTTGCTTATGGTCCTCATGGCATACAGGCAAAAAAGGGATGTCCTGGCCCTGGAATTATCTCCAATATATTTAAGCTATATCCACTACATGCAAAACAAAGACGGTACATTCAGGAATTTCCTGAGTTTTAACCGGAACTTTCTCGATAAGGTAGGTTCGGAAGATTCTTTCGGAAGAACTATCTGGGCACTCGGATATCTGCTTGCCAGTGCACCTAACGATGCTTATTACCAGACCGGGAAATTAATTTTCTTTAATGCATCTCCAAACTTTGAAAAACTCCAGTCTATAAGGGGTATTGCCAATTCAATGGTGGGAATCAGTTATTACCTCAGGAGAAATCCCAATGATGATTCAATGACCGAAAGATTAAGAAATCTCGCCGGTAAGCTGATCAAACATTATGAAGAAAACAGCTCTCATGACTGGAAATGGTTTGAACCATTGCTGGCTTATGATAATGGGATATTGCCACTCGCTCTTTTACATTCGGCAGAAATACTTAAAGATGATAAAATAACTGAGACTGCTTTGGGAACCATGAACTTTTTATCAGAAAAAACACTTAAAGATGGTTATTTATCGATTATTGGCAATGAAAAATGGTATAAAAAAGATGGTGAACGTTCCATGTTTGCCCAACAACCGGTGGATGCCCTCGCTATGATATTAATGTATCACCAGGCTTTTCATCTGACTAAGGATAAAGAATATCTTAATAAATTATTTACCTGCTTCATGTGGTTCCTGGGAGAAAATGATCTCAGAATGAGTTTATTCGATTTTGAAACCAAGGGCTGCTGCGATGGTTTTGAAAATTACGGGGTAAATCGAAACCAGGGTGCCGAAAGTTCACTTGCTTATTTAATCTCTCACCTGACAGTTCTGATGGCATTTGAAGAATATGAAAAATAGATTTAAGACAGCCACCAATTAAGTTGAGATGAAAAGTAAACTATAAATTATGTTAATAAAAAGATATCAGCATAATCCGATCCTTACAAAAGATGATGTTCCTTATCCGGTTGCTACCGTACACAATGCAGGTGTTGTAAAATTCAACGACAGGTATATAATGATTTTCCGGTCTCATAAACTTAACGGAAGAAGTATATTAGGCAAGGCAGAAAGTTATGACGGATTTAGTTTTAAAGTTGATAAAGAACCTTTCATGATCCCTGCTACTGAAGGGATATTCAAAGAATATGAGGAGTACGGTGTTGAAGATCCCCGGATTATTTTTCTCGATGGTGAATATCTCATAACTTACAGTGCCTATTCCAGGCATGGCGTACGTGTTGGTCTTGCAAAAACCAGGGATTTTAAGTCCATTGAACGATTTTCTCTTATCACTGAGGCCGATTACCGTAATGTTGTGATCTTTCCTGAAAAGTTTAACGGTTTATACGCACGTCTCGACCGTCCACATTCAGAAATATCAACCTGGTCAATCTGGATTTCCTATTCTCCCGATCTGAAGTATTGGGGCGAATCAAAAATGATTATGAAGCCCGTTAAGTATCATTGGGATGAAATGAAGATAGGTCCCGGAGCTCCTCCGGTTAAAACTGCCAGAGGCTGGTTAAGCATTTATCACGGCGTATTTCCCACCATGGGCGGATGTGTTTACAGATTGGGGGTTGCATTGCATAATCTTGAAGACCCTTCACAAATAATTGCTGTCGGCGATGAATGGATTTTACAGCCGGAAGAAGTCTATGAAATATCTGGTTATGTACATAATGTAGTGTTCACCTGCGGAGCTGTTCCCGAAGAAAATGGCAGTATTAAAATCTATTGGGGTGGCGCCGACAAAGTGATGTGTGTGGGCACAGCCAATATAGAATCTCTTGTTGATCATTGTTTGAAAAATTCAAGAAAAGCATTATAGCTATCAGTTGAAATTAATAAAAAGACTGTTAACCTGATTAATTCATAAACTTAAATATGAAGATTGCCATTTTATCACCTGTTGCATGGCGAACTCCTCCCCGAAAGTATGGACCTTGGGAACAGGTTGCTTCAAATATTACTGAAGGCCTGGTTGAAAACGGAATTGATGTAACCTTATTTGCAACAGGAGATTCAGTAACAAAAGGCAAGCTGGAATATATATGTGAACGGCCTTATTCGGAAGATGCCGAACTTGATCCTAAAGTTTGGGAGTGCCTGCATATAAGCCATTTAATGGAGCAGGCAGAAAAATTTGATTTGATTCATAATAATTTTGATTTTCTCCCGCTAACTTATTCGCGTTTGATTAAAACGCCTATGGTAACTACTATTCATGGGTTTTCTTCTCAAAAAATTCTTTCAGTTTATAAAAAGTATAATAGTACTAGTCACTACGTTTCTATCAGTAATTCTGATCGAAGTCCTGAACTGGATTACACTGCTACCGTTTACAATGGTATTAATACAGATGAATTTACATTTCATTCTGAACCAAAAGATTATCTGCTCTATTTCGGAAGGATTCATCCCGAAAAGGGCACTTCTGAATCCATTCAGATAGCAAAGCAATCGGGGAAAAAGCTAATCATTTCCGGTTTAATACAGCATCAGGAATATTTTGACAATAAGATCAAACCATACATTAATGATGATGACATTGTATATGCCGGCAATTCAGGACCAGGGGAAAGGGACAAACTCCTTGGTGAAGCTTATGCACTTTTACATCCGATTAGCTTTGAAGAACCTTTCGGATTAAGTGTTGCCGAATCAATGCTTTGCGGAACACCCGTTATCGCATTTAACAAAGGCGCTATGCCGGAATTAATCCTTGACGGGAAGACGGGGTTTCTGGTTAATAGTATTGACGAAGCAGTGCAATCAGTAAATAATATTAAATCTGTTGACAGAAAACACTGCAGGACCTGGGCAGCTTCAAAATTTACCCTTGAAAAAATGGTCGAAGGATATCTGGAGGTCTATAAGAATATTCTGGGAACAAGTAAGTAACAGTCATATCAACTGCCATTACTAATGCTGCTGTTTTGAGTTCTTAAGTTCATCAAGGAGTTCATTTAAATTAACAGAAGCGTAAGTAGATGCACAGTCTGACATTCCATAAGGAACAATCAGATTGCCATTGTGGATAATAGAACCGCAGGAGTAAACAACATTGGGCACATATCCTTCCCTTTCTTCGGCATTTGGAGACAATAAAGGTGTCTTTAACCTGCCAATTTCTTTTTCAGGATCATCAAGATCATATAATGATGCTCCTAATACGTATTCCCTCATGGGCCCTACTCCGTGTGTAATAACAAGCCAACCGTCTTCCGTCTCGATTGGGGAACCGCAATTTCCAATCTGTATCAGCTCCCAGTGAAATTTTGGTGCCTGAATAAGTTTGGCTTCACGCCATATATTTAATTTATCTGAATAAGCTATATAATTATTCACTCCATCTACCCTGCACAGCATGGCATATTTACCTTTAATCTTTCTGGGGAACAGCGCCATCCCTTTATTCCGGGCAATTTCACCATGAATGGTTAATGCTTTGAAGTGATAAAAATTCTTGGTCTCGAGTAACTTTGGCAATATTGTTATACCATCATAAGCAGTATAGGTAGCATAATAAATTATTTCACCGTTATCTCCTGTGAACTTAACAAAACGTGCATCTTCAATACCATTTCGTTCAGTTTCGGAGGTAGGAAAAATAACTCTCTCGGAAATTGCCGAATCAAGTGAAAAGTCAAGTTCATAATGAGATTTAGCGAGCCACATCATTTGATTGATTATTGATTCTTTATTTGGCGAAAGATCATGTGTTTTCCTGGTCTCTTCCACGGCTCTTTTCAATTCGCCATAAGTAAAAGTGTCGCCCAGTCTTTCCAATACAAAGACCGGACTTATTTTATTATCGAAATCCCGCATTTCATCCAGTTTCTTAATAAATGATTTTTTATTGTAATTATGCCTTTTTATGCGCTCTGCTTCTGCCAGCATAATTCCGACAGGTTCAACAGTCAGGTCACTGTTCTTATCAATAATACCTGAACGAAAAACAATGGATGAAATATGTCCTTCACCGGTTGCCCTGAAACTAAAGATCACTCTTTTTTCATCCGGACCTAATTCCGATTGATCGGGATCTTCTACAATCGATGGATTAAAAAAAGCTGCCGATTCAATGGAATATTCCATTGTGAAATATGAACCTATAAGGGCTTTCCGCGATTTATCATTATTGTTTTGCTTTATTTTCAGCTCTTTAAACAGATGATCCAGCTTATTATAATGTGTTTCAAATATTGATGAAATATTCCTGTGACGCCTGGCATAACCTCTCAGCACCTGGCTTAATGCTATATTTACCTCATCATCAGACATAGCTATCACATCACGAATAATATCTTTACTTCTTTCATTGGTAGTATAAAGAAAACGGGCGATTACTCTGCTGGGATCAGGGAGAAACTTACTATCCTTTCTGGTTACGGTAACTTGCATACTCCAAAGTTTATGATTTACAATCAGGCTACAAATATATATAGACCAGGGAAAAATTAAGAAAAATAACAACTCTTTTGTAGTTTTTTGGTTTAATATTACTATATAATACAAAATCCGGTAATTATGACCACCTTTGGCCGGCCAGATTAATTATCATATATAAACACCAAGTATTTAACTTCAACATTTGTTGGTCAATTCATTTCGGCCAACTATGGTCAAGGTCACTGACTTTTCCAATAAGAAGAATGATCTAAATGATTTTTTTGTGAAGCTTTGTGCCTTTGTGTCTTGGTGGCTGAAAGGAAATGCCACAAAGGCACCAAGACACCAGGTTTCTAGTCTTCGAAAAAAATATAAGAAGTGATTATTACCCGGTCTGATTCCCTCATTTAAGCTGGATAACTATAACACCGTTTGCCCCTTCCATGCCATACACTGAAGCTGATGGCCCCTTTAGCACCTCAATTGATTTCACCATTGCCGGATCGATTCCGCTGATCGATCTTACTACAGTTCCATTGACAACAAATAACGCAGATGTATTTCCCGTAGACTGAACTCCTCTTACGGTAACATTACTGCCGTTTACCATAACACCTGGAAGAGTCCGGATCATCTCATAAATATCGGAAAACGATGTATATTCTTTACCGCTGACATCAGATTTAGTACCAGGTTTTGTCGTGTCCTTTTTTTTGGAAACACCGTAACCGACGTTAACGACCTCTTGTCCCGAATCCTTCGAGTCAGGACCTGTTTGAGGAAGATACTTGTCGAGATTGAAATTTACAACTGTTCTTCCATCAATAGGTTCTTCATTTGCTCCTGTGATAGTTGTGAAAACACCTATCTGCAAAGCCGATGGTTTAACTTTAATTTTATAATGTCCTTTACTATCAGTTTTCTGCGTGGTGGTTTTTCCATCAACCATTATAAAAGCCCCGGAAACCGGGCTGTTGTAAAAGTCGGTTACTATCCCGGTTATGGTAATTTTTTTATGGCTTTTCTGGGCAGAGATATCAAAAAACGCAATAATAGATAAAAGTAACAGTAAGAATAATCTGGTTTTCATTTTAATGATTTTTTTAGATCATAAAGATAAGCTTTTTATTTCACTCCGAAGTCAGAAGAAATTTTAAAGTCGCCATCATATAATAGATTGTTCAGCCTGCACTGTGCAAACTGCAACAATAATTTCCATGTCATTTATTTCGCCTTTTAGAACAGAATTAGTACTTTCACTTCAAAATTTCGTTGCTATGGAAAAATATCTCATCTCATTATTTGTCCTGCTTTCAGGCTATGCAGGTGCTCAAATTACACCTGCAAAATATCAGCAGATGGTACTATCTTCAAACTTCTTGGTGCAAAGGATCTTGGTGTTTCCAATGATTATATGAAAGAGAAGATGCCTGCTGTTAACGTGGATATGCTCGATGGCGAATTGGCCTGGCGACAACACGATGGAGGTCATACGGATACACCAAACATCAGTCACTTTATCACCTGGGCAAAAAATAAGTTTAAGCCATAATTATAAACCTCTTAAAAGAATTCTAATGATTAAGGAAAGAACCCTGATTCAAATATTTTTCTTATTTATTTTGATAAATAACAGGGTACTTTGCGACAATGCCTGCATATCTCTTACTTATATAGCAAACTGCGGATTTTTGATAGAATTAGATGACCGGAAGATTATCATTGACGGATTATTTAAACTTGGCCACAATCGTTATCCTACACCAGATACAAGTACACAAAGACTTCTGGTATCAAATCAATATCCGTTTGATAACATAAACCTGATATTAGTTTCTCATACACATGAAGATCATTTTGATAAAGAAATGGTTTTGACTTGTATGTTGAATAATCCATCTGCCAAATTAATATGTCCGCAACAAGTAATTGACAGCCTTAGTGAAAATGAGACTATCTATAATAAAATAAAGGAACGTATAATTGAATGCACTCCTGAGCCTTATATTTCACAATTAGTTCATATTGGTAATATTGAGATACATGCTTGCAGACTTCCGCATGTCGGGGAGAGATTTAAAGACGTACAGAATATTGCTTTTCTTATTTGTTGTAAGGGCAAATCGATTTTTCATACAGGTGATACCGATCCCTTTCAGACTGATAAGTATACCGGTATAAAAATTAGTGAATTAAACGTAGACATAGGCCTGATCAATGAAGATTTTGGAAAAACTGAAAATGCAGGCTTAGCCAGAGAGTTTGTCAATGCAAAATACAATGTGGCTATGCATTTTCCTGATTCTGTAGCAATTGGTTGGTTAGCTTCATTAAAGGGCAGACCGGATTTATTTCCAAATCCATTTATTTTTACAAAAAAAATGGAGAAAAAAATATTTTGTACAGGACAGGAAGAATAAGCGAGAAAAACATTACAAAAAAAGGTGAAATTTCATTGAGATTAATAGATAATGATGATAAGCCGCTCCTGATTGATTATGTGCATATTATCCCAAACACGCCTGTTGCTACACGACATCCACGAAATCCGTTTCGTTAAAGAACAAAATTTATCAAATGCTATAAAATTTTCAAGAATACGAGTATATTATTTGAAAATGTTTGGTATTTAAGGAAAAAAATATATAATTTAGTGTATTATTTTGTTACCGGGTTTTAAATAGGCTAATTATTGATTCTTTATAAACTCTTAAAATACTAACCTTCAAATCTTTGCCTATGGAATATAATTGCCCTACTTAAATTCAATTAATCGACCTATTCATTTTCTTTAATTCCATTGGTTAGAATTATTAACTAAATGGACGTATTTTTTAGTATGTAAAATTCTTTAAATAACTTAAATCTACATTATGAAAAAAATCAGTTCTCTACAAAGGGCGGATTTAAAATCTCGCTTGAAGATCCTAAACAGGTTCTGGGCTCTGATGGGCTTTATTGTAGTTTTGGGTTTCTTCCAGAGTAATGTAAGCGCGCAGGATTCTTACGTCGCTGATCCGGGTACAATAGCGGTTGTCAGCGATAACGGAAATGCTGACTTAAGCGCTATTCAGGATCAAAGGAGGATAACCGGAACAGTACGAGGCTCAGATGGCGAACCTCTGGCCGGCGCCACGGTGCAGATAGCAGGGACGACATTAGGTACGCTGACAGATGCGGACGGTAAGTTCAACATCACGGTACCCGACGAGAATGCCGTTCTTTCGATATCATTTATCGGATTTGTATCGCAACAAATACCGGTAGCCGGAAAAACTACAATTGAAGTGACTCTTGAACCGACACTCGAAAGTCTTGAAGAAGTAATAGTTGTTGGTTACGGTACTCAGAAAAGGACAACAATTACAGGAGCTGTAAGCGCTGTTAAAGGCGATGTGGTTTCAAAAGTCCCGGTATCAAATATTACGAACGCAATGGCAGGTCAGATTGCCGGGGTGCTTACAAGGCAGAACGGCGGACAGCCCGGTTCGGATAACTCTGATATTTATATCAGGGGTATTGCCACTACCGGTTCGGGTGTTCCCCTTATAGTTATTGACGGTATAGTAAGAAGTAGAGCCGAGTATAACAGAGGTCTCCAAAAATATGTACTTGTAAGTAACCTGAACCAGATTGATCCTTCAACTATTGAATCAGTTACTGTACTTAAAGATGCCGCTGCAGTTGCACCATACGGGATGGGAGGTGCAAATGGTGTTATACTTATCACCACAAAATCAGGAGCAGCAGGCTTGCCGACGCTGACATTCAATACTTATTATGGCTGGCAGACACCCACATATTATCCAAATTTGCTGGATGCGGTTGATTATATGAAACTTCGTAATGAGGGAGTCCGCAACGTGGACCCGACTGCTCCCCTGACATATGCCCAAGATGTCATTGATAACTATGCCAGCTTACACGCCAGCGATCCTGACAAATACCCGGACAGCAATACCAAAGAACTGGTCAATTTCAACATTCCGATCCAGAAGCACGATTTTCAGATATCCGGAGGTTCAGAGAAAATGAAATATTTTGCAGGTGTCGGTTACTTCGGTCAGGCTGGTCTGTTTGATAAGGTTGATTATAAGAGGTACAACTTTAATTTAAACCTTGATACAAAAGTCACTAACACTACAACAATTACAGCTTCTTTCATCGGATCTTATGAAAGAAGGAATGACCTTGATGTTGCATCATCGGCAAACCAGCTTTTCAGGAACAGTTACAAGTTCATACCGACAGAAGCAATCTGGTATTCAAACGGCCTGTGGGGCCAGTTTGCTGGTAACTCACCAGTTGCAGTGCTCAAAGGCGACGGTTACGAATTTGACGATAATAATACTATCCTAACCTCACTGTCTATTGAACAGCAACTTCCTTTTATTAAAGGCTTAAGCGTTAAAGGAGTATTCAGCTATGATGCAAGGTTATTATATACTAAAGGATGGCATACGCCTTTCTATTATTATATAATCGACCTTAATGCCACTCCGCGTACCTGGTCAAGATCGATATCCACACAGGAAGGTAACGTTCCGGCATATACATACCTGACTCAGCGAGATTCAAGATGGAGGACTTATACCTACCAGGCTTACCTTAATTACAGCAACTCGTTCGGCAAGCACAATGTTACAGGCCTTGTAGTTGCAGAAGCAAGGAACGGTGATTATGACTATCTGGAAGCTCGCAGGAATAATTTTGGAGTTCCAGTCGATGAGATGAGCCTTGGAAGTTCTAACAAAACTGATTACGACAACGGAGGTTCGTCAGAGGTAAACGCGCAGATAGGATACGTCTACAGGCTTACATGGAACTACGACAACAGGTATATGGTTGAGGCATCAGGGCGTTATGACGGGCACTACTATTTTGCACCCGGTAAAAGATGGGGATATTTCCCGGCCTTTTCGGTTGGATGGAGAATTTCGGAAGAGAGCTTTATGAGTGGTCTTGCCTGGCTCACTAACCTGAAGCTGCGGGCATCATGGGGTAAATCAGGTAACCTGGCAGGTTCGGCATACCAGTATCTTTCCGGTTATACACTCGAAGGAAACGGTTATGCTTTCGGAACCGGAACAATGGTTCAAAGAGCTTATGTCAATACTGAAAATAACGCGAATATCACATGGGAAGTTTCTCAGAAATCAGACGTGGGTTTTGAAGCTTCTTTGTGGAAGGACTTAGTAAGAATTGAAACAGACTTCTTCTATGAAAAGAGGAGCGGTATGTTGTTGAGCCCTGCAATTACCGTACCTTATGAGTATGGTTTAGGACTGGCGGAGGAGAATGCAGGTAAGATGGATAACTTCGGTTTTGAATTGACTCTGGGCTCAAGGAAAGAATTTCAGAACGGTCTCAGGCTGGATGTGAATGGTAATATAAGCATAGCAAGGAATAAGATGGTTGAAACATTCGAAACCTCTGCCACTTATGATAATCCTAACCGCAGGCGTACAGGAAGAGCTTACGGTACTGTCTTTGGTTACAAAGCTCTCGGTTTGTTCTCAACATCCGAAGACACAAACGGCGATGGTATAATCAGCACATCCGAATATCCTGTAACCCAGTGGGGTATATTGCATCCGGGTGACATTAAATACGAAGATATCAGCGGTCCGGACGGGGTACCTGACGGCAAAATTGACAGCAATGACGAATGTGAGATTGGCTATCCTCGCGATTATCCGTTGATGACTTTCGGAATAACCGGAACCGCTAACTGGAAGGGATTTGACCTCAGTCTGTTCTTCCAGGGAGCAGGGATGACCTCATATAATATTCTGAACTTTATGACATTCCCGTTCTATAACAATAATAGTAACGCCGATTATGAATATTATAACGACCGCTGGACAGTTGATAACCAGGATGCCAAATACCCGATCTGCTGGCCCAGCCCTGTTGCCAATAGCACGCAGGGAAGCTCGTTCTGGCAGAAGAACGCTTCATACCTGAGACTTAAGAATGCCCAGTTCGGCTACACTCTTCCGCAATCGGTTTTGCAGAAATTGAAGATCAAAAGTATCAGGGTTTATATTGCAAGCCAGAATCTGTTAACGATAAGTGGACTTAAATTTATGGATCCGGAAGTACCTTATAACTTCACTGATGGTACTGGTTATCCTACGATGAAGTCGTACACAATTGGTGCAAATGTAACCTTCTAATTATCACTTCTAAAATTATAATACTATGATAAAGTTTAAAACAATAAGGAACATTGCATTTATAGGATTAATACTATTAAGTAATTATTCCTGTAATCAGGAAGACTACCTCGAAACTACCGATAAATCAAGGCTGATGGAAGAAACGATGTGGGGTACCGAAAGTTACGCAGACATATACCTGAATAACTGCTACGGTCAGCTTGAGGGTAAGGGTAATCAGCCTGATAACCTCGATAACTTTACGTCTGACAATGATGCAGGTTTCTATTATACTTCCTATAACTGGAAGAAAGGAATAGTTGACCCTGCAGGCGGTGCCGGTGGTTCAGTATGGTTTGGGACAACCGGTCCTTCCTCCTATGTAGGCTGGCAAACCATTTATACCACGGTCAGGAGGCTCAATACGTTTATGGCCAAAATAACTGAAAATAAGGCAAACTACTCAACAGATTGGTACAATAAACGTATCGATGAGGCAAGATTTCTGAGGGCTTATTTTTACAGTGAAATATTTATGAAACTAGGGGGTCTTGCATTGGTCACAGAACCGCAGGACAGGCTGACAATGTCCGAGGACGAGATGTTAATTCCGAGAAGCTCATTCGAGGGAACCTTCAATTACATCATCAGTGAGTTGAGCTCAATAGTTACTAATGGCTACCTGCCTGTAAAATACACAAAAGGTGATGCAGATGCAGGAAGAGCCACTCTTGGTGCAGCTCTGTGCCTTAAGGGATGGCTCCAGCTCTTTGCAGCAAGCCCGGCATATAATTCAGACGATCCGGCTGTTCCGCGTACTTCCGATAACCTGCAGGCTTTTGCGGATTATCAATTGTCACGTTGGGCCGATGCAGCTGCAACCAACAAGCAGTTCATTGACACATACGGGCATAAGGGTACCGGAACGTATCAACTGTTCTCTCCTATGACTCTGTTCTGGCATGAAGCCAATGAATACAATTCAGAGGTTATATGGGACAGACAGCACGTTCCAACAACTATGGCTCAGACCTTCGATACATACGGAGGCCCGGTATGGATTCACGGAACCTACTATACGTGGGGTAACTACTGTCCTACCCAGGAGCTTGTTGATGAGTACCAGATGGCAAACGGGCTTGATATTGACGATCCTGCTTCAGGCTATGATCCACAGGATCCTTATGTCGGCCGTGAAAATCGATTCTATGACTTCATCGTTTATGACGGAGCAACCTACAAACAGGACTGGATGACGGAAGCTGATGTAATTTATACCAGGATCGACAAGGTTCATCCTTCCAGGAACCAGATCGACTTTGGAGCTGATGATGTCGGCAATACCGGTTATTATTTCAAGAAGAGACTTGATAATGCTCATCCGAGAGGCGGTAACCAGGACGGAAGGAATTATGTATATTACCGCTATGCAGAAGTACTGTTGAACTATGCTGAAGCTCAGAATGAAGCAGTTGGTCCGGATGCATCTGTTTATGAAGCAATTAATGCCATCAGGGAGCGACCGGGAACAGATCTTCCTGCTCTTGCTGCAGGTATGACACAGGCTGAAATGCGTGATGCCATTAAACGTGAAAGGAGAATCGAGCTGGTATATGAAGGTCACAGGTTGTATGATCTGTGGCGCTGGAAGGATGCAATGACCGAGATGAACAAAGACCTTCACGGAATGCTTATCGAGAATACTGTACCTGACGATAACAGCGGAGTATGGACATATACACCTGTTTCACTTAACCATCCGCACGTATTTACGCAGAAAATGTATTTCAATCCGATTCCACAGGCTGCAATAGACAGGAATCAGAAGCTTATACAAAACTTTGGCTATTGATGATCTGAAAATGTTCATCCGATTTATATAGGGCCATAGAAGATCTTCTTTTATGGCCCTTATTTTTATAGACCTTTTCTTTAAGGTTAATTAACTCTTTTTAGCCCTGTAACTTCAACTATTTAATTAATTTTGATGAATTATTCACTGATGATACGACAGGTAAAAAGCAGGAATATCAGATATATTCTTACAGGTATACTGTTTGTTATTTACTTCCTGTATTTTGCTTTATTAAACCCTTATCATATCCATTATCTTGAACAAAGCCAGCTATTTATCTGGAGCCTCGATTTTCTTAAAGAAAAGTTTTCCTTACCCGGAGTTTTCGCAGATTATTCAGGCAGCTTTTTCACTCAGTTTTTTTATTCTTCATGGGTGGGGGCATTTATCTATACACTGAATGCGTTTGCTGTTTTTATTCTTTCATTTTACATATTTAAAAGACACAATTTAAATAATGTAATTATATCTTTTGTTCCAGTGTGGCTTCTTGCAATATTGCAGAGCAGCGAATTATTCACATTTAACCAGGCTATAGGCTTCTTATTACTTTTATCTTTTTTTGCTTTATATATTACAGTAAAGAAGACCTCAAACCGCTATATTCTCTTTTTTGCGGGTTGGCCCGTTCTATACATACTTGCAGGAGGCTTTTCTATTTCGGTAATAATATTGTGTATACTGCACGAATTGCTTTTCAGGAAAGAGAAAAAACGTTATATCATTACTATTTTATATGTCATAACGGGAGTACTGATACCTTATTTATGTGCCCGGCTTATTTTTTATATCCAGCCCGATAAGATCTTTACCTATCCTGTTATTTCTGAATTGCATTCATTATTCCTGTATGCACTGATTTTGTTATTTGCCTGGACACCAGCCATGTTACTGGCAGGTTTTTTTATTGATAAGGCTAAATCCCTGAAAAACCGGTTATTACCATGGAGTATCATAAATGTCGCAGCAGGTATTGTAATAATTGTCCTGATGGCTTTTGTGATCTACAAGCGTGCTTATAATAAAATGGCAGATATGATGCTGGGAGTTGATCATTATGCTCAGCGGGCTGAATGGGATAAGCTTCTTAAACTGTCAGACCGTTACCCGGGATATAATACTCTCGTAATTTATTATACCAACCTGGCTTTATATAAGTCGGGGAAACTGATGGACAGGATGTTCTGTTATCCTCAGATCGGTTCGCAGGGATTAAGGCTGAAATGGCAGCGTAATTTAAATCTCTTCTTCGGAGGAGAAGTCTTTTCCCGGTTAGCGTATAATAATGAATCAATCCATTGGGCTTTTGAGGCTCTGGTGGCAAAAGGCCTGAATCCGCGTTCCCTGAAGAAATTAACTGTCGGGTGTATTGTAAATGGAAATTATGACATCGCACAAAAATATCTCAGCCTGCTGAACAAAACTCTTTTTTACAGGAAATGGGCACAGCAACACATAAGATATCTGTCTGATCCTGACCTTATGGGAAAAGATCATGAACTATCCGAGTACCGTGATTTGCGGGTCAATACCAATTTCTTTTCAGCGGTAAACGGGTTGAATCTGCAGGATCTTCTGGAAAACCATCCTGAAAATAAAATGGCTTACGAATATCTGCTGGCTTCCCTGCTTCTCGACAGGAACCTTGATGGTTTTGCCAGTGCAGTTCAAAATCTGAAATATTACGGCTATAACAGAATGCCTTTACATATTGAAGAAGCATTGATCTTTTATAATTTCTATGAAAATGAAAATTTTATTCCTGAAGGATATTCATTCAGGCCGGAGACGATTAACAGGTTTAACGATTATGCCAGGGCTTACACCGCATACAGAAGCGACCGCAAGGTTGCTGCTTATGGACTAAGGAAAAAATACGGGAATACTTACTGGTACTATCTGCAATTCCCCCAATAACTGACTATGATGACAAGAAAGAGACTTACAGCGGCAAGGATTGCAAAATTTTATATGTTTTGTTTTATCATTCTTTTTACTGCAACAAGCTGCAATGAAAGAATGCCTGCTTATGATGAATTAAAACAGGATGCGGTTTTAAATCCGGATTATACATCAGTTACAATTCCGCCAAATATTGCTCCCCTGAATTTCGTGGTAAATGAAACCGCTGATAAATACCTGTCCAGATTTTATAACTCAAACGGGATTGATTTTATAGTCAGTTCAGGGAATGGCAGTATAATCATTCCTGAGAAGAAATGGCACAGACTATTATCGGGTTCAGTTTCGGGGGAGTTCTTCGTGGACATTGTGGTGAAGAAATCCGGGAAATGGGTGAAATTCAATACAATTACCAATTATGTTGCACGGGATTCCATTGATAAATACCTGGTATACAGATTAATTGATCCGGAATTCGAGACCTGGAACATAATGGGAATATATCAGAGAAATCTTGAAAGCTACAAAGTCACACCGCTTATACTTAACCAGGTGAGTGACGGTAACTGTATGAACTGCCATACATTTTGCAAAAACAGCAGCAAAACCATGATGTTTCATATGAGAAGTAAACACGCGGGAACTGTCATATATCGGGATGATAAACTCTCTAAAATAAACACTAAAACCAATAAGACAATTGCCAACGGGATGTATCCTGCCTGGCATCCCTCGGGAAATTATATTGCTTTCTCTGTGAATAATATCGTCCAGAGCTATCACGCAATACCCGGAAGAACTGTAGAGGTTTATGATACCCTTTCGAATATTGTTCTATACGATATAAATAAGAATGTTATAACCAGCTGCAATGCATTGTCTGACCCTGATCGTCTTGAAACATTTCCTGCCTGGTCGCCTGACGGACGTTATCTGTATTATTGCTGTGCAATTAAAAATGTCCTGAAGCAACCTGATTATAATAGTTTTATGGATGTGCACAGCCGGATCAGGTACGATCTTCTCCGTATCGCTTTTGACGAGGAGAGCCGAAGTTTTGGAACAGTTGACACTGTGCTGACCGTTTCTGATTCGGTAAGCAGTGTCTCCCTTCCAAGGATCTCTCCTGATGGCAGATATATTCTTTTCTGTAAATCCGAACACGGCAATTTAACAATATGGCATCCCGAAACTGATCTGTATCTGCTTGACTTAAAGACAGGCATAGTGTCCAGACCGGACATCAATAGTGATAAGACTGATAGTTTTCATACCTGGTCATCTACCGGAAGATGGATCGTATTTAGCAGCCGCCGGGACGATGGCTTATTATATACACGACCTTATTTTGCATATTTTGATACATCGGGGCAGATGCATAAACCATTCGTACTGCCTCAGAAAAGCACTGAACACTATTTTAAAATAATGAAATCCTATAATCTGCCTGAGCTGGTAACTTCCAAAATCGAGTTAAATCCACGCACCTTGGCAGGAATCATTAAAGAACAAGCAACAAATGCAGGATATGAGGATTTTTAACTATCTTTACTAAAAGACAAAAAACCGTAAATAAAAAAGAAAACTTATTCCCTGGTTATACTAAAGGGAAAAGGATTGCCTTTTGAGGAATTATCTGACAGTAAAATATTTTATCCTTAATGATTTAATGTATAACCACTTAATTATTTTAAGATGAAAATAAAAATTATCCGAATCTGTTTTGTGATTTTTTCCTGCTTTGCCATAATGGCATTCATGCCGGGCAGTGAGAATTCAAAAAAGCCTATTTACCTGAATACCGCGTATTCTTTCCAGGAGAGGGCGGCTGATCTTGTTTCCAGGATGACCCCGGAGGAGAAGCAGAGTCTTCTCGGTAACACCATGCCTGCTGTTCCGCGGCTGGGGATTAATCCCTATGATGTGTGGGGTGAAGCGCTTCATGGTGTGTTAGGCAGGACTTTTATCAGCGGCAGGACGGCAACATCTTTTCCAAACAGTGTTGCTATGGGATCATCATGGGATCCGGCATTGATGAAGCATGAAACTTCAGTCATTGCCGACGAAGCCAGAGGCTTTAATTACGACGTCATTTACACACTTACCTTCTGGTCGCCTGTGGTTGAACCTGTCAGGGATCCAAGGTGGGGAAGAACAGGAGAATCATTCGGTGAGGATCCTTTCCTTGTTTCACAGATAGGCAGAGGGTTTATTCAGGGATTGATGGGGGATGATCCGGTTTATCTTAAAGCTGTACCATGCGGGAAACATTACTTTGCAAACAACTCCGAATTCAACCGTCATACAGGAAGCTCGGATATGGATGACAGGGATATGAGGGAATTTTATCTGTTTCCCTATAAAACACTTATCGAAAAGGATAAGCTTCCGGCAATTATGACCTGTTACAATGAAGTGAACGGAATTCCGATGTCGGCCGATAAATATCTTGTCGATACCATTGCAAGAAAGACATACGGATTGGATGGATATATAACAGGTGACTGTGGTGCAATATCTGATATTTTTACAGGCCACAATTATGTAAAAAGCAACCCTGAAGCTGCAGCTATGGGGCTGAAATCAGGGGTCGACACCGATTGCGGCAGCGTTTACCAGACAAGCGCTCTTGACGCAATAAAACAGGGTCTGATCACCGAAGCTGATATGGATGTCGCCCTTACCAATATGTTCACGGTAAGAATGCGAATAGGTGAGTATGATCCCAAAAGTAAAGTTCCCTATGCAGGCATCAAGCCTGATATAATCAATGATCCTGCGCATAATGACCTGGCAATTGAAGTCGCCACAAAGACACCTGTTCTTTTAAAGAATAATATAGTTACTAAAACCGGCAGAAAGGCACTCCCTTTAAAAGCTGATGAACTAAAGAAAATTGCAGTAATCGGACCACAGGCAGAAAGAGTCGAACTAGGACCCTATTCAGGAATGCCTGAGGCTTCACTCAGAATCACTCCTCTGGCAGGTATTAATAATTATGTTGAACAGAATATACTTAAAGCAGAAGTTGCATTCAATTCCGGAGGGAATACTGCAAGAACAAGCGAATTCTTTACTCTGGTCGGATTTTCAACTGTAAAGAAAGATGGTACTGTCAAAGATTATGACGCATCCAAATTTGATGCTGCTGCAGAGGGTATAGTTGTTGGAGGCAGACAAGCACAGAATGTCACAATGAAAGGAATTAATGATGGCAGCTGGTCTTCTTATAATAATGTTGATATCACCAATGTAGATTCAATAAGATTCAGCCTGAATGTTGCGAATCCTGATGGAGGAATAATTGAAGTAAGACTGGGCTCATCAACAGGGAATCTGATAGCCACTGCAAAGGTTACAGCTCCTCAGCAGGACATGGGAGGATTTGGTGGTTTTGGTGGTTTTGGAAGAACGAGAACTGTTCCGGCCAAATTAAATACTCTCGGTGTAACAGGACCACAGACTGTAGTATTTGTTTATCGCGCCCCCGAAACAGCTGCCATCGATAATGAGACTTTGGCCCTGGCTTCTTCCTCGGATGTCGCCCTGGTTTTTGTCGGTACTGATGACAGAACTGCAGGTGAAGAATCCGACAGATTCAATATCCAGCTTCCGGGTAACCAGTATGAACTTATCAAATCAGTTGCTGCTGCCAATCCAAATACAATTGTTGTGATACAATCGCTCGGAATGGTGGAAGTCGATCAGTTCAGGGATAATCCGAATGTAGCAGGTATAATCTGGACAGGATTCAACGGACAGGCCCAGGGCACGGCAATGGCCAAAATACTTTTTGGTGATGTTAATCCCGGAGGCAAGCTGAATGCCACATGGTATAAATCGCTGAATGACCTTCCGGCGATCACCGACTATAATTTAAGAGGCGGACAGGGTAAGAACGGAAGGACCTACTGGTATTTCAACAAGGATGTTTCGTATGAATTCGGATACGGACTTTCATATACCACTTTTGAGTACAGTAATTTCAGCATCAGCAAGAGTTCGATAACTCCGAATGATAAAATCACGGTAAGCGTTGATGTAAAGAATACGGGAAGTGTGGATGGAGATGAAGTAGTACAGGTATATGTAAAGACGCCGGACAGCCCTGCGTCGCTGGAGAGGCCGATAAAGAGGCTGAGAGGATTCCGGAGAGTAACAATAGCAGCAGGACAGACAAAGACAGTGCCGATAAACATAGACTGTGCAGATCTGTGGTTCTGGGATTCCGGGAATGACAGGATAATGTTTGATCAGGGCAGATATATATTTGAGATTGGTTCATCATCGAAAGATATCAGGGGTCAGGTTGAGGCTGCTATGAGCGGTACTTATAACCCGGTATTGAAGACTGTTGTTGCAGAATGCGGCAAGGTGGTATTGAGGCCGGGTAATACAGTACCGACAAGTGTTACGGCAGCGATGTCGGACGACAGTTTCTATAACATAAAAAATGCAAAGGTGACATACAAGAGTAACAATCCTGCAGTTGCAGGTGTTGATGAAAAAGGTATGGTGACCGCTAAGGGAGTTGGAACGGCATCGATATTTGCATATGTTACGGTTAACGGCAAGACATTATCGGACAGTTATCCTCTGAAGGTAATGCCCGATCTGAGGCCGGCTTCAATAACGGTCAGCGGAAAGAAAGTTACAGGTTTCAGTCCGGCCGTCAAGGCTTACAGTTATCTTTTTAAGGCAGGTTCGGGTGCCCCAAATGTCAGCGCTGCTGCGGCAGGTAACGATATTTCAGTGGATGTTGCTCAGGCCAAAGGCATTCCGGGAACGGCAGTGGTCATACTGACGGATAATATCACGCTGGAAACTAATTACTATAATATAAACTTTGGGACCAAATCAGTCAATGACGAATTCAATAGCAGCTCCCCGGGCAAGCAGTGGAACTGGGTAAGGGAAAATTCTGCTCACTGGAGCCTTACCAAAAAGACCGGATCACTGGTCATCACGAGTGACAAAGGCGATATCGTTTCGGAAAACAATAATGCTGAGAACATTCTTCTGCAGAGTGCAAATACTGACTGGACGATTGAATCGAAGATCGTGTACTCAAGAAGGCCGTCGGGATTTGCACAGAACGGCGGAATTCTGGCATACCAGGATGATGATAATTTTGTGAAACTGGTATACAGGGCAGGCGGCGGCAGAAGAGGAATGGGTGGCTTTGGCAGATTTGGCGCACCCGGAGACCAGCCCGGCGCAGTGGAACTTGTTGTGGAGCAGGACGGGTACGAAACTTCAACAGCTGTGCTCAGTATGGCAGACATAATTAAGGACGACAATACACTGATACTGAAACTTGATAAGAAAGGGACTCTTTACACTGCATCCTGCTCAGCGGATGGTAAAAACTTCAGTACAATCGGTACGGCAGACATTATGCTAAAGGATGTAAAAGCCGGGATGATAGCCTGCGATGGCGTGCTACCGGCCAGGATGCGTAATTTCCCGGGGATGCAGCAACAAACCGGCCAGCCTGAAGCTCCGTTTGAGGTTGCATACGACTACTTCCATATTGTCAATATAGGATTGAAGTAATGTTTCCTTTAAAATTTATATCATGAAAAACAAAATCTTAAAATCCGGCCTTCTATTTCTCTTTTGCTTTACGGTAATCACATTTATTACCGGATGTAAAGTTGGAACTAAAAAGCCTGTATATCTTGATACCGGTTACTCTTTTGAAGAGAGGGCAGCAG
>CAZWZQ010000022.1:0-49868 GCA_964638955.1 uncultured Rikenellaceae bacterium
AAATGCTGTGTTTACTGCTTCTCAAACAGTCTGACAGTTTCGTCCTGCAGCAGGACCCATAATGAATAGACTCCTTTGAGGGTTCCGATAGGAATATTAAGACAGCCAAGGGCGGCAACGATAATTACCAGGTATCTTGCCCAGCTCTTATAAGCTAAAAGTCCTATACCTCCTACAAGTCCGAGTGTTGATATAAATCCGATAAGGAGCGGCAGACTGATAGCCAGCATACTGAGAACCATTTCTGGTATCTCTTCATTGCTCACAAATCCCCTTGCAAAATGGAGGGCAAAGAAGACCGACAATGCACCGATAAGCCCCAAAACTCCGAATGCAATGTGAATTACCCCGACTACGGTAACATGTTTCTTCATCCTTGTGTCGTCAATGGTTTTTGCTTCTTCCATGGTATTAATAATAATTGGTTAATAATCATTTTCATTCCTGTTTAAATGACTTGCAATTTAAGGAATTGATGCATTTTGTATTCAAAAAATATTTCATAAGCAACCTTTTCAGGAAATATATGTACTATTTTAAAAGAGTTTTATAATTTTGAAGTGAAATAAAATTCAAATGAAAAGAAAAATCAAATATGCCGCAGCATTTCTCTTCTTAGTCTGGGCCGCCACTGCCTGTGAAGCTCTTGAGAAATGTAAATTCTGCCGTGAGGTTATGACAGATAGTACAACCGGAGATGTAACATATGGTAATGAGACCGAATATTGTGGTGCTGACTTATTGGCTAAAGAAGCAGCGCCACCAATAACAGTAGGCCCTTTGACGACTACCTGGGAATGTCGCTAATATCTGACTCCTATAAGTGTCACATCATCCACCTGGGGAGAGTCTCCGCGCCATTCCTCAAATATTTGATCCAGTTTTTCTGCCTGTTTAATCATTGGCATGTCACCCATTGCCACCAGTGTCTCTTTCAGGTGCATCGACATGAATTTCTTCTGCCTTGGCCCCCCGAACTGATCCGCATAACCATCAGAGAAGATATAGAACTGATCATTCTTTTTAAGATCTATCTTATGAAGAGTAAAAGGCTGCATCCTGTAATGTATCGCGACAGGCATTTTATCGCCCCTGTAATGAATAAGCTCGCCTCCTCTTACAAGATATAGCGGACAGTTTGCTCCTGAGAACCATAGTGTATCAGTTTCAAAATCGACAGTACAAACAGCTATATCCATACCGTCTTTCAGGCTATCCTCATCTGCAACCTGGTTAAATGATTTAATAACTCCCTGTCTCAGGTTTTCAACGATCTGGTCAGGCATTATAGTGCCCTTGCTGTTAACTATCTCATTAAGCATGGTTACTCCAAGCATGCTCATAAATGCCCCGGGGACACCATGTCCCGTACAGTCGGCAGAAATGATGATCTGTTTTTTCTCTACCGTGCTTACCCAGTAAAAATCACCGCTGACTATTGCAAGCGGTTTATAGAGAACAAAGTGTTCCAGCTTATCACTGAATAATTCAAGCGAAGGGATAAGAGCAGTTTGGATCCTCTTGGCATACATTATACTATCGGTAATATGCTTTTTCTGGTAAGCTATCTGATCCCTCTGAGCGGCTGCCAGATCGCGTTGACGCTCAATCTCATCTTTCTGTAGTGATATGGTTCTGTTCTTCTCTTCGAGCTTAATGTTGGCCTCCTTCTTGATCCTGTATCCCCTGTAGATGTAGTAGGCCAGGATTATGGCCAGGAACAGGACAAAGAGAACAGCAGAGAGCACTATCTTCTGTTTTTCCAGTGTTTCGATCTGGATTTTAATCCTGTCTTCCTGTTCGCTAATAGTATTCTGTTTATCGCTTATTTCAGCCATCTGGACTGCAATTTTGGCTCTCTGGCTGGCAAGAGTGTCTTTCTGCACCTGTACCGCTCTCAGTTGCTCGGCAATAGTATTACGCTGGGATACTATTTCAGACTGCTGCCTGCTTATCTGGATTAACTGTGCGTTAAGCTGTCTTTGCTTCTCATTCAGTGCTTTCTCCTTTTCTGCGATCTGTTTGTCGAGGCTGTCGAGCAGGGCCTTTTGTTTAAGTATCTCCTGTTTCTGAACATCAATGGTCTCAAGCTGCTGCCTGATAGTCTCCTTCTGAACCTCTATCTCCTTGCTTGCAATATCATAAAGATTCTCCCAGTCCTCTTTTGTCTTAACAGCCATGAAGAGAACTTCCTGGGGAATACTCATTTGGGCCTTTTTTACCATTTCCTCATTAATATCATAACGAGGCTTCCCGTTTACCACAATAAAATTCAGCATCGATTCCTGGAATTCATATCCCTCGGTAATCAGCATTGTCTGGTGTCCGGCAATCTTGTCTTTGACCTTTTCAATATTAAAATCCGCCGTCTTGTTCAGATACAATACCTGGGTGTGAGTTATGCTTTCAATTTTCTTAAATCCAACTATGACAACCGGTTTATCCTGGATCTTTGTCCTTGTTTTAGCCAGGTTGCCCAGTTCGTAAATAAGATCATAATCACCCAGCATGACTCCTATCTTAAAATTTGAGGAATCGGCGAAACCGGGTCCGTAATCAATATATTTCGCTAGGTCAAAAATATACAGGGCTCTCGTAGGATTATCAAATCCTCCCTGCCCGTAAGTGTTGAACACCTGTAAAATCGGGATCAGGAAGAAAATGGTTGTTCTAAATAATCTGGATTTACTAAGCATGACTGATAGTATGAATGTAACTACGAAATTGCAAATTATTATTCAAGTATGCAAGTGCCCGATTTTCAGAGTTAACAAGCAGTGTTGAAAAATTGTTAATAACTGACATCTCTGCCGGTCTCTTAATCGTTTTCTTGTCGTACTTTTATACAAGTTTGTTTAACACTTATTATGGCACTGAATATCAGCGATTTACAACTTGAGGGCAAGAAGATAATTATTGTAGAGGACGATCTGCCATCAATAAAATACTATGAGACTCTTCTTAAAAGTTCAGGTGCACACATAAATATATTCCATAACGGAAAGGAATTCATTGATTACATAAACCTTGAAAAGGGCAGAATTGATCTTGTTTTCATGGATTTTCTCATTCCTCTAATCAATGGAATTGAATGTCTGAGGATTTTCAGGAAAACAAGGAAAAATGTACCGGTCCTTATGCTTACGGCCTATTCCTCCGAACAATCAAAAACGGAAGCCTATCTTGCAGGGTGCAACGAATATGTGCTGAAGCCGATCTATCCTGAAAAGATTTTTTTCCTTATTGAAAAGTACCTTAAACACGAGGTCTTGCCCTCATATATAGACTGACCCCTGCGTTTTTTATCTTGATGAGAGCTTCTGTGTCATCAGATAACGTGAGTAATAATCTTCGAGTTTTGCGTTTATCTGGTCTGCCAGTTCTTTTTCACCAAACGCCTCACACGCTATAGCTGTTCTGGATGTATACTGAATAGCCGTCTGAATCTCATATTCAGTTGAGCTTACTATGTAAGGCGTCTGTTTAAGGTAATAATCCAGCTGATCATAATAATACTCGCTTAATGCTTTCGTCATTTCAACAGCCTTATCTGAGGCTCCTGCCAGGAAATATGCTTCTATGATATCAGGCACATAGGGATCATAGGGTATCTTTTCAAGTGGAAGAACCTCCATACAATGCTCAAGAACACTGACGGCCTTCTCATTTTTACCTTCTTTAGCCAGCGCTTCAGCAAGCCTTGCATAATTGAGTCTGGCCCTTATTACTATCAGTGTGCGTCTGTGATGATAGTCTATATTCACTCTTTGATCATTGGCTCCTCCCCATACGAATTTATTCATCATATTGTCATACAGTATATCCGTATTTATGCGTCCGTAATCAAGCCAGCTCTTATTTTCGGTTTTGATCGGTACAAGACGGTAAGCGAGTCCTTCAAGCTGAAAATATTCCTCGAGCCCGAGTGCATCGTTGTGATACCCGGTTACATAATAAACAGGCCGCTCCCAGTTATTATGGGCCAGAATATCAAGAATGAGAAGCTGGCTTTTTAAAATGGAATTTCCCCTGAGCTTAATATCAATATAGGGCACGATCTTTGACGAATCCTCAGGCTTTACTGTCCCCGATTCCAGTACTTTTTTCACATCTACCGGAAGACGTATTGTACGGGAGGGAATTATATCAAGCACCTCGGTAGGAGAGATCTGTATCTTTGTTGCCTTGTTTTCGCTGTTTACCCAGTCGATAATTGTACCAATATCAACCGGATCCTTTGTCTTTTCAATAATAAAGACCTGGTTATTTATGCCGTCATAGTATTTCTTTGTCGGAAGTGTAACCGGTAAGGGATCGGATTCATAGGTTTTATACTTCATCTGGTCGATGTACCAGTCGGTATTCAAAAGCATCAGGTTACAGACGCGTATATCGGTTCTTACTCCCTCAACCTCCTGGGCATACCATAAGGGGAATGTGTCATTATCCCCGTTTGTAAAAAGTATTGCATCAGGTTCGCATGAATTAAGGTAGTTGAATGCAACATCACGTGCCAGGTATCTGTGCGATCTGTCATGATCATCCCAGTTTTCGGAAGCCATGAGCACCGGGACCGCTGCAAGGCATAGCAATCCGGCAAGAGGTGCAGCAATTTTTTCGCCTGTAAGCTTTGCTATGCCCTCGAACAGAGCAAGCATCCCCAGTCCTATCCACACCGCGTAAAAGTAGAATGAGCCCACATATGCGTAATCACGCTCCCTGGGTTGGTTCGGATACTGGTTAAGATAAAAGACGATCGCAATACCTGTCATAACAAAAAGCAGCAAAATGATCCACCAGTTTTTGTTATCCCGGTTAAGCTGATAGAAGAGCCCTGCCAATCCAAGAAGGAACGGCAGCAGGTAGTATTTGTTTCTTGAAGTATCTTCTTTTAATCCTGCCGGCAGATCAACTGTCCCTGTTCTCGGCTCGTCGAGTAACTTTATTCCGGTAATCCAGTTGCCATTAATGGCACCGCCCGTACCCTGTGTGTCATTTTGTTTACCTGAGAAATTCCACATGAAATACCTGAAATACATGTACCCGTACTGGTAACTGAACATAAATTTCAGATTCTCACTATATCGCGGTTTTTTAATTGTAACTCTCTCTCCCGACTGATCGGTAACCTGTAATGATATACCCTTGTTACCTCCCCACTCCCTGTAAATATCTTCATGTTCGCTCTGTTCACTCCACATGCGTGGGAAAAGGGTTATAAATCTTTCATCATAGATGCGTTCAAGTCTGCGGTGAGTCACTATATATTTACCATTCGCCAGGGCATAAACAGGTTTTCCCTCTCCATAATCGAGTACCGGCGCATTGTAGTAAGGCCCTTTGATTAACGGACTCTGCCCGTACTGTTCCCTGTTGAGATAATATAACAGGTTAAAAGCATTGCTTGGATTGTTTTCATTAAGAGGAGTATTGGCAGATGCTCTAATAACAATAATAGCAGTAGATGAAAAGCCTATCAGAATGACCATTATAGCCGTGAGCATTGTATTCAGCACAACCCTGTTTTTTGAAGCTATGTACCAGATAAACAGGGCTACCAGGATTAACAATAGTATATTCACAAAGGCTGAGCTCGATACTATCCAGATACCTGTCAGAAAAAGGGCTCCGATAGCTATTATGCTGTTCCTGGCCCTGTTATTTGAGATTAATGAGGATCTGACCGCAAGGATGAACATTGCCGTAAGAAGTATCATATGAAAGATCACTCCGCTGTTTGGAGGGAGACTCAGTGTGTTAACAAAGAAAAGATCGAGCTTTGATGATATTTTTACTGTGCCTGGCATTATCCCCCATAGCAGCAGTGCCACCATCACAAAAGATGAGGCAATTGAAATGACCAGCCCTTTCCATGAAAATTCAAATTTTCTAAAATAATAAACCAGGACTATAGCAGGAAGGGTAAGCAGATTGAGCAGGTGCACACCTATTGAAAGACCCATCATGAATGCAATCAGTATTATCCACCTGTCGGCATTCTTTTCATCAGCAATCTCCTCCCATTTAAGGATGGCCCAGAATACCGCAGCAGTAAAAAAGGAGGAAGTTGCATATACTTCACCTTCGACAGCAGAGAACCAGAATGAATCAGAAAAAGTATATGCAAGGGCTCCTGTTACCCCGGCAGCCATAATTGCTGTTATTCTTGTTGTATTGAACATGCTCTCATCCTTAACAAGAATCTTCCTTGCCAGATGAGTTATGGTCCAGAAGAGAAATAAGATCGTAAAGGCACTTACAAGGCCCGACATGGCATTGATCATTACTGCAACCTTTGAAGTATCACCCCCTGCAAAAAGGGTGAAGAACCTGGCAAGTATCATGAAAACCTGACTGCCCGGAGGATGCCCGATTTCCAGTTTATACGCGGAGGCAATGAATTCACCACAATCCCAAAGGCTGGTTGTAGGTTCAAGTGTAAGAAGATATGTGATAGCGGCGATGACAAAGACAATCCACCCCGATATGTTATTGATAAATCTGAATCTCTTCATTTATTCCATATTAATTCACACTTCCTGTAAAGAAACAGATGACGAAAGTACGGATTTTTTTTAATTTGCTATTTTTGAGCCATGAATCATAAAACCGGTTTTAAGTCAATACTATATACCTTCTTACTCTGTCTCGTTTCACCGGCTGTTTCAGCTCAATACTATAATACAGGACAGGATCCTGCTTCTGTTAAATGGCTTCAGGTTAAAACGGGGAAATTTAACGTTATTTATCCCGAGACATACGGATCAGGAGGTATTCAATTCGCAAAAGAGCTTGAAAAGGCATATTCCGAAATCTCTTCATTCTTTCCTGAAAAGAAACTTAATATCCCTGTCATAATTCATAATTATACTACCCAGGCAAACGGCTATGTAGCCTGGGCACCCAAACGAATGGAGATATATCCCACCCCGGATCAGAATTCACTGCCTCTTGATAACAAAAGGCAGCTGGCATTACACGAACTGACCCATGTAATGCAGATGCAGTCTCTCACTTATGGTTTTTCAAAAGTCATGTCTCTCATTTTCGGACAGCAGTTTCCCGGTGTTGTTGTCAGCCTGCTTCCTCTCTGGTATATTGAAGGCGAAGCCGTTTTCAATGAATCACTATTTACTGAATCAGGAAGGGGAAGAAGTCCCGGATTCCAGAATTTACTTAAGGCAATATCCATTGAAAAAGGAGAAATGTATAAGTATGATAAATTACTTAACGGATCATACAGAGATTATACACCTGATTATTACCAGTTTGGTTATCAGATGTATACATGGGCTTTACTAAATAATGATCCCGGTATCTGGAGCAATGTACGTGAATTTACAGCCAGTCAGCCCTTTACCCTTAATCCTGTTAATATAAGTCTTAGAAGAAGTGCCGGACTTACGAAAAAAAAACTATCTGCTCAGACGTTTGACTCTCTCGGAAGTATCTGGAAACAATATCTTGAAAAGGGTAATACCATTGATTACAATCCGGTAAATCCACCGGAAAAAACAGGGTATGAGAGTTATTATTCTGCAGTTCATGCAGGTAAAGATTCGGTAATCGCTGTTAAAACATCCCTGTCTGATCCGGTTTCATTTGTACTTATCAATCCCTCGGAAAAAACGGGGAAGAAATTGTTTGTCCCCGGGAAATTATACCCCCGGGTTATTTCCTATGCAGACGGGAAAATAGTCTGGGTCGAATCATTAACTGATCCCAGGTGGGCAAACAGAAATTACTCAGTGATAAAAACATTCGATATCCATACTAAAACGGCTCTTCAGCTAACCTGCAGATCGAGGTATTTATCGGCATCCATTTCTCCTGACGGCAGTATAATAGCTGCTACAGAAAACACTGAAGATAACAGGAATAAACTTGTACTGATAAATGCTGATGACGGATCTGTAATAAATAGTGTTCCTGCTCCCGGAAATGCTTTTTTACAGCGTCCTCAATGGTCAGGTGATGGCAAAAAACTTACTCTTATTTCCCTGACAGGAGATGGTGAGGGCATCCTGTCCTATTCAACTGAAGATAAGGAGTGGAAAACTCTCGTTAACGAAGGTATTGATGATATTCACTCTGCCTTTCTGAGAAATGATTCATTATTCTATGTAAGCTCTGCTTCCGGTACTGATAATATTTACCTTCTTACAGGAAATGGAAAATTATCGGCAGTTACCCGTTCAAAATTCGGTGCAACTGACATGACTATTACAGGTAACAGGCTTTTTTTCAGCAATTACACCTCAACAGGAAACAAAATATGTATTACCTCCCTTGCTGAAGCTGAAGAACTAAAAAATCCGGTTTCCGGATCTGCCTTATACCTTATCGACCGGTTTGAGAAACCCCGGATAAAGGAAGAAGCTGATACAGTTATTAAATATACACCCGAACCTTACAGAAAGTGGAAGCATCTTTTCGGGATACATAGCTGGATGCCGCTGTACGCTGATATCGAAGCCATACAGGATGATCCCTCTTCAGTGAGGCCGGGACTTACCCTGATGTCGCAAAACCAGCTTAGTACACTTATCGCTTCTGCCGGCTATGAATACTCATCCGATAACCGGCATAAATTCCACTCCCGTATTATCTGGGAAGGCTGGTATCCTGTAATCGAATCACGGTTTGATTATGGAAACGAACCGGTCATTGACCTATTGGGTTCAATGCCTGCATGGATTCCTTCACAGGTCACCCCGGGATTCAGGCTACTGAATAGTATTTATATTCCATGGTCCTTCAGCACCGGTAAATTTTCACAATATTTTTATCCATCTTTCTCGGTCGATTACAGGAACGATTGCATATACGAAAGGGAAACCGGTAATTATGATTACGGCCAGACGAATCTCACCGGACGTCTTTATTTTGCCAATTATCAAAGATCGGCATATCGTGATATATATCCACGTTTCGGCCAGATCATTGATGCATCATACGAGTGGGCTCCTTTTGACAAACATATCTATGGTTCGGATTTCAGTGCAAAAGTTACCCTTTATTTCCCGGGCTTCATCAAAAATCATGGAATCAGGATAAGGTATGAAACAGAGAACCAGAGCTTTGTTAAATACCTTATGGATAATAAGATCCATTACCCTCGCAGCTACTATAACATTATCTCTGAAGAGCTTGATTTTTTCTCCATGGATTATGTTGCACCTTTAGTATATCCTGATTTTAATATCGGGGCTCTTTTGTATATGACAAGAATTCGCACCGGATTGTTTTATGATTATGCACGGGGCAAGAATAATTATTATCTGAAATCTGATGAGGGAGCCATGGTCGTGGATTATTTCACCGAGGGAACCGAATCGTTCAGCTCTTCTGGTATCGAGCTTCTTTCCGACTTTTATTTTCTCAGGATTCCCTACCCGATATCAGCAGGGGTACAGGCTGCCTGGAAAAACTTTAATGAAGCCCCCTCTTTTGAGTTTTTATTCAATATTGACATTTATGGTATGAATATCGGTAAACTACGAAGGTGATCAGGATTTTATCTCTCGTGCCATATTCTTTATCAGATCCCATGCTTTCCCCACATGGTCAAGTGTAACATTGGTCTGCCCAGTTACCATCCTGAGAGTATATTGACCGTTAATTGTTGTATGCGTCAGATATATTTTGCCGGTATCGTTGAGCTGGTGATTAAGCTTCCGGTTGATAGCGTTGAGGTTCTCCTCCGGCATTCTGTCAGGGCTATACCTGAAACAGACCACATTAAGTGAGAGTGGAGCTGTCAATTCAAAATCAGGTTCTGATGATATCATCTCTGCAAGTTGTTTTGCCAGATTTATGTGGTATCTTATTTTTTCTCTCAGGCTGTCTGTTCCATATGACCGGATCACGCTCCACAATTTTAAAGCCCTGAATCTGCGGCCAAGGGGTATGCCCCAGTCCCTGTAATCGTTTACCTGTCCCCGGCTTCTTGTCTTGAGGTATTCCGGCAGTATTTCAAATGTCCTGATCAGTGATCCCGTATCTCTTGTAAAAAAGGCAGAGCAGTCGAAATTGGTGAACATCCATTTATGTGGATTAAATACGAAGCTGTCGATAAGTTCTCTCCCATCCAGCATCCATTGAAATTCGGGCAAAATAAGCGCTGTTCCGCCCATTGCGGCATCTACATGGAGCCAGATACTATTTTCCCTGCAGATCTCTCCAATCGCACGTAAAGGATCAATAGCGGCAGTGCCTGTTGTCCCGATTGTAGCTATGGCACAACAGGGCTTCAATCCCCTTTTTTTATCCTCACTAACAGCTTTCATTAGTTCCTCTGCGATCATTGAATAGTCCTCTCCAACAGGTATCTTAACCAGGTTTGTTTTTCCGATACCGGCTATCCTGACAGCTTTTTCCACCGAGGAATGAGTTTGCTGAGAACAGTATACTCTTAAGGTACCTGCATTTTGAAATCCCGCATCATTAACTGTAAAATTGGTGGTTTTCTCTCTTGCCGTTATAATTGCAGCAAGTGTTGCCGTTGATGCTGAGTCCTGAATAACTCCCTCGAAATCAGCAGGTAATCTTATCATGTCGCGCAGCCAGATCATCATTTTCTCTTCAAGTTCGGCTGCAGCAGGAGATGTCTCCCATATCATACACTGTGCTGCCAGTGTTGATATCAGCATTTCCGCAAGAACAGATGGCGGGCTGGTATTTGCAGGGAAATAGGCGAAGAAATTGGGGCTTTGCCAGTGTGTGATACCCGGCATTATTATCTCTTCAAAATCTTTCATTATGTCATCGAAAGATTCACCCGCTGATGGCGGAGTGCCGGGTATTTTTTTGAAGATCTCTCCCGGTTTCACTAATGATTTTACGGGATAACTTTCCACATTCTCCATGTATGCAGCCATCCATTCGACCAGTTCATGGGCATGTTTCCGGAATTCCTCGGTGGTCATTATTTATGGATTATTTTACCGATTCGGCCAGCAGGATTATACTATTCATTTTAACTTCAATTACCCCGCCGTCGATCTGAAATCTTTTTTCATTATTATCCTGATCTACCATTATCACCGTGCCATCCTCCAGGGTTGAGATAATAGGTGCATGATCTTTAAGAACCTGGAAGGAGCCTTTTTTGCCGGGGACTCTTATTGACTTTATATCCCCTTCATAGACTTTTTTATCGGGAGTGATAATCTCTATCTTCATCAGGATACCGGTTATTTAGACTGGGCAAGTATCTTTTCGCCCTTTTCGATTGCATCTTCAATGGTCCCGACAAGCATGAATGCGGCTTCAGGATATTCGTCCACCTTACCTTCCATTATCATGTTGAATCCTTTGATATTATCTTCTATTGAAACAAGAGCTCCCTTAATACCTGTGAATTGTTCGGCCACATGGAAGGGTTGTGAAAGGAATCTCTGTATCCGTCGTGCCCTGTGAACAACCAGTTTATCCTCTTCCGAAAGTTCATCCATTCCCAGGATTGCTATAATATCCTGAAGCTCATTATATCTCTGCAGAAGCTCTTTCACCCTTTGTGCACAGTTATAGTGTGCCTCGCCAACTATATCAGGGGCAAGGATCCTTGATGTTGAATCAAGCGGATCAACAGCGGGGTAAATGCCCAGCTCCGAAATTTTACGGCTAAGTACGGTTGTTGCGTCAAGGTGTGCGAAGGTAGTTGCCGGAGCAGGGTCGGTAAGGTCGTCGGCAGGAACATAAACTGCCTGTACAGAAGTAATTGAGCCATGTATTGTCGATGAAATACGTTCCTGCATGATACCCATTTCGGT
Organism: uncultured Rikenellaceae bacterium; assembly: GCA_964638955.1. Classification (GTDB taxonomy): domain Bacteria; phylum Bacteroidota; class Bacteroidia; order Bacteroidales; family VadinHA17; genus LD21. The sequence goes on from CAZWZQ010000022.1 coordinate 11,775, forward strand.
TGCCAGTGTCGGCTGGTATCCCACAGCCGATGGCATACGTCCCAGCAGTGCCGAGACTTCAGATCCGGCCTGTGTAAAACGAAATACATTATCCATGAAGAAGAGGATATCCCTCCCTCCGCTTTTGCCGTCGCCATCCCTGAAGTGTTCTGCAACGGAAAGACCTGACAGACATACTCTTGCCCTGGCTCCCGGGGGCTCATTCATCTGGCCGAAGACCAGTGCCAGTTTTGATTCCTTCAGTGCATTGTGGTCAACCTTTGAAAGGTCCCAACCGCCGGCTTCCATACTTTCAAGAAATTCTTTTCCGTACGTTATAACTCCGGCCTCGAGCATTTCGCGGAGAAGATCGTTACCCTCCCTTGTTCTCTCACCGACACCCGCAAAAACGGAGAGCCCTGAATAAGCTTTTGCTATATTGTTTATAAGCTCTAATATCACAACTGTTTTTCCGACACCGGCTCCTCCAAAGAGACCGATTTTTCCTCCCTTGGAATATGGCTCAATAAGATCGATCACCTTGATACCGGTATAAAGAATCTCCTTTTCTGTTGACAGGTCATCATATTTCGGAGGTTTTCTGTGAATGGGGTACCCGCCTTTCTTGTCCAGTGGTCCTATCCCGTCGATCGCTTCACCGGTTACATTCATAAGCCTGCCCTTTATCTGTTCTCCGATAGGCATTGTTATCGGCAGTCCTGTAGCCACAACTTCCATTCCCCTGCGAAGACCGTCAGTCGAATCCATTGCAATGGTACGGACAGTGTTTTCACCAATGTGTTGTTCGCATTCAACAACAAGTGTTGATCCGTCATCTCTTTTTATTTCAAGGGCATCATAGATATCCGGCATTTCCATGCCCTCTCTTTGAAATGTAACATCAACCACTGGTCCTATGATCTGGCTGATCTTTCCGGTATTCTTTGCCATATTCCTTAATTATTTGATTATTCTTCCAGAACATACAAATTTAACAAAATTTGCAAAAGTTATAGTTTCACCTTCATAATTTAAGATTAATATTGCCTGATACATCAGAATAATTTATCTTTAACCGGTAACGATAGTATTAATTCTAAACATATCCTCTATGAGAAGATTTCTGTTAGTGTTATTGGTTATGTTTGTAGCTATTCCGGCTGCAAAATCACAATTTACAAAAATCGGTGGCGGTACTGGCTTTACCACTGGTTACCATTTCCATGAAATGGACTGGGATTACAATAAAAGCGGACATGTCTTTGCTTCACTGAAAGGCATTTATGAGATTACTGTCCCGATACATATTTCACCATCCATTACATTCTTCATTCCTCATGTCTATAAGGAATTTGAATATAAGTATACTGTCAATACCCTTATGTTCGACATTAACGGCCATTATATTTTTAATTCTCTGGATAAATTTGAGTTTTACGGACTTGCAGGACTGGATATATTGCTGGCATGGAAAAGGGAAAAATATGCTTCCGAGTTGTTTAAAGAAAGCGATAATGCTCTCGGATTAAATTTAGGTGTCGGTTCTTATATGAAACTTACCGAACAGTTCGATCTTTACGTCGAAGCAAAATATATTCTCAGTAAATATAATCAGTTCATGCTGAACGTCGGTGCGCTGATCAACATCGACTGGCTCAAGAAACATGAGGATACAGGGAGTCTGTAATCTAACGATCTCTCCCTATAAGAGAGCTGGCCGCAAGGTTCAGCTCTTTTTTTCTTTCTTCGTTCACTCCTACCTGCTTTAGAAAGCTGAATGCTTTTCCAATATATTCATTTGCCAGGGTTTCCGTGGCAGCCTTTATGTTAAGCTGATCATAAAGGGCAATAACCTCCTCCACTTTTGTTTTTGGGTCAGCATTCTTAAGTGAAACCAGTGTCTGAAGCCGTTTAAGCTGCTCTCCTGAAGCTGTTTCCATTGCTTTCACCAGTGGAAATGTTTTCTTGTTAGCAACAATGTCAGCTCCGGGTGTCTTGCCAAATACTTCTGTGCTGCCCCATATATCCAACAAATCGTCCTGTATCTGAAACGCCAGCCCAAGGTTTCTCCCAAATTCATATAACAAATCCGAATCCTTGTCACCGGCCCCTCCGATAATTGCCCCTATTTTAAGTGCGGCTGCCAGAAGTACTGCTGTCTTCAGCTCTATCATTCCCAGGTATTCCCGGCGGGTTATAATATCTCTTTTTTCGTAATCCATATCCAACTGCTGGCCGATACATACATCTATAGCAGCATTATTATAAATATTGAAGACTTTTAGCAGATTATCCCCGGGGGTTTTTAATATGCACTCATTGGCAATGAATGCCATCACATCGCCTGACAGGATTGCCTGGTTAATGTCCCATTTGTCATGCACGGTCGGCATATTTCTTCTCACCGGTGCCTGATCCATAATATCATCATGCACAAGGGTGAAATTATGAAAGACCTCCAGCCCTATGGCCGGCAGTATAGCTTCATCAATTTTATCGCTGAACAAATTACAGGCCATCAAAGCCATTACAGGTCGTAGTCGTTTACCGCCTGATGACAGGGCATATTTTACTGGATCAATAAGTTCTATTGCTTCCGTATTAAACGAAAGATTTATTATAGCCTTTTCAACTTTCTCTTTTAAATCGGAATAACTGTACATGATTATTTTTCAACGATCCCGGCAGCAGGCACAAAACTTATCCCTTCAGGGCTTCGGCACCGCTGACAACTTCAAGGATCTGGTTAGTGATTGCGGCCTGGCGTGCCTTGTTATACTGCAGTGTCAGCTCCCGGATCATGCTAGTGGCATTGTCAGTAGCCTTATGCATTGCAGTCATCCTTGCTCCATGCTCGGCAACAAATGAATCAAGAATTGCCTTATAAAACTGTATTTTTAGTGATTTTGGAATAAGCTCTTTTACAATTTCCTCTTCTGTCGGTTCATAAATATAGTCGGCGAGTATATTTTTCTTTTCTTCTGATGAGGCTGCCTGTTCAACAGGGAGAAACTTCTCATCAGTCATAATCTGTACTGCAGCATTTTTAAAGTGGTTATAAATAAGTTCGATCCTGTCATATTCACCCTTGACAAAACTTGTCATAACTTCTTCGGCAACAACTGCTACATTATCAAATGTTAGGTTATTAAAAAGATCATTACGTTCAGGCAGCATTTTTATTTTTTGCTTTCTCAGATAATTATAACCTTTTTTACCAATCGGCAGTATCGTCAGGTCTTCCCTTTTGAACTGGTCGATATATTTTTCAGAAATCACTCTCCTGGCTTCTTTAATTACATTTGAGTTAAAAGCCCCGCAAAGACCTCTGTTTGATGTAATTACAACCACCAGTATTTTTTCAGCGGGAGAAATGCGTCCATAGACATTTTCTATCTCTGTTTCGGCAAGGTTTTGTGTAAGGTCTGTAAGTATTTCCTGTAATTTTTTAACATAAGGACGCAGACGGACTATCTTATCCTGGGCTTTTCTCAGTTTGGCTGCTGAGACCATTTTCATGGCAGAGGTGATCTGTCTTGTTGATTTAACAGAACTTATTCTGATCCTTATTGCTTTTAAATTTGGCATTGCAACTAATTAGTCATGCAGATATCCTTCTGATTACCGGGTCTTATATTTTGCCGTAAGTTCTGCAGCGACTTTTTCTAGCACTCCGGTAATATCACTATTAAGTACTCCGTCGCGAAGGTTATCAAGAATATCCCTGTGTTTCAGGTCGAGATATTCAATATATTCATTTTCAAAACTTTTCACTTTGTCTACCGGTACATCTTTTAGTAATCCCATGGTACCGCAATATATTATTGCAATCTGTTTTTCAACCGGTATTGGTGCATATTGTCCCTGTTTCAGTATCTCAACATTTTTTGCTCCCTTATTAAGAATGGCGAGTGTTGAGGCATCCAGATCGGATCCGAATTTTGAAAACGCCTCCAGTTCACGGTACTGTGCCTGGTCGACCTTCAGTGTACCTGCAATTTTTTTCATTGATTTTATCTGGGCATGACCACCCACCCTTGAAACTGATATCCCCACATTTATGGCAGGTCTTACACCTGCGTTGAAGAGACCTGACTCCAGAAATATCTGTCCATCGGTAATGGAAATAACATTTGTCGGGATATATGCTGAAACGTCTCCTGCCTGTGTTTCAATTATCGGGAGGGCAGTCAGTGATCCTCCTCCTTTTATCATGTGTTTGATAGATTCCGGAATGTCGTTCATCTGTTTTGCCACCTCATCCGATTCTATGATCTTTGCTGCTCTTTCGAGAAGGCGTGAGTGAAGATAGAAAACATCACCCGGATAGGCTTCACGTCCCGGCGGCCGGCGCAGTAAAAGGGAAACCTCCCTGTATGAGACTGCCTGTTTTGAAAGGTCATCGTAGATAATAAGGGCATCACGTCCTGTATCACGGAAGAACTCGCCTATTGCGGCGCCTGCAAAGGGTGCATAAAATTGTGAGGCGGCCGGGTCTGAAGCGGTTGCAAGAACTATCACCGTATACTCCAGGGCCCCGTGTTCTTCAAGTGATTTGGCGATGTTAGCCACTGTTGAACCTTTCTGTCCGATCGCCACATAAACGCAATAAACCGGTTTTCCTTTTTCGAAGTTACTTCGCTGGTTTATTATTGTATCTATTGCAATTGCCGTTTTACCTGTCTGCCTGTCGCCGATAATAAGTTCTCTTTGTCCGCGTCCTATCGGTATCATGGCATCGATAGGCTTGATCCCTGTTTGCAACGGCTGTTTCACCGGCTGACGGAATATTACCCCCGGGGCTTTTCTCTCAAACGGCATTTCATAAAGCTTCCCTCCTATGGGACCCTTGCCGTCAAGAGGCTGCCCCGTTGGAGTAATAACTCTCCCTAGCAGTTCTTCACCAACATCAATAGATGCAATGCGCCCGGTTCTCTTAACAATATCCCCTTCATTGATCTCCTCGGTAGGACCAAGCAGCACTGCTCCTATGTTATCTTCCTCAAGGTTCAGGACTATTGCCTCAATTCCGTTTTCAAACTCCAGGAGTTCATTCGATTCGGCATTGGTAAGACCATAAATACGTGCAATCCCGTCGCCGACAGTAAGCACGGTACCGACCTCTTCCAGTTCCGTTCCTGTTTGTATTCCCTCAAGTTGCTGCTGAAGGATCTTTGAGACTTCTGCGGGTTTAATACTTGTCATATTTTTATTTCTTAAGATGCTAACTTGTCGATTTCTGTTTATTATGCTGCAAATGTCTTGCTTTTCAGCTCTTTTTCTATTTTGCGAAGCTTGTTCCTGATGCTGGCATCAATTAATTTGTCATCTATCCTCAGAATAAAGCCCCCGATAATGTCTTTATCTATTATCTCTTTAAGCTCCACTTTGGTGTTAAAAGCAGAAGAGACCAGTTCAGAGACCTGTTTCTTAACCTTATCATCCGTCTTTACTGCTGTGGTAAGAACCATTTCAGTAATACCGTTATATTTCATTGTATCGCTCATGAAAACTCTGGCAATCGCAGGAATATAACTCTCCCTGGTGTTCATTATTACCATATCAATAAACGAAAGTGTGAGTTTTTCAAGCTCTTTCCCTAACAGGTTATGCATAATTTCCCTTTTTTTTGCAGGTAGTATTATGGGGCTGTTCAGCAAATCCCTGACTTCGGGGATCTTGCACATCTCTGAAATATAAGCCATGTCCCGATAAACCCGGTCAAGCATCTTTTTTCCCAGGGCTGACTGGAACAATGCACGTGAGTATCTGACGGATATTTTGCTGTCGTTCATATAAGATCAGCTTTCTAATTCTTTTTTAAATCGATCTCTTTCAGATATTTATCTATCAGTTTTTCCTGTTCTCCTGTTCTGCTGAGTTTTTCTCCCAGCAGTTTGGATGCTATCTCCACGGAAAGATTTGCCACCTGTTGATGGATTTCTGAGAGAGTTTTGGTTTTCTCTTTTTCTATCCCGGCCATAGCTTTATCCACTATCTTTTCGGCCTCTTCGGAGGCTTTTCCCTTTGCTTCGGCAATCAGTTTGTCACGTACATCCCTTGCCTCTTTAAGAATAACTTCCCTTTCTTCCCTGGCCTTTCTCAGTATTGCTTCATTATCGGCCTGGAGTCTCACCATTTCTCTCCGCGCACTTTCAGCGGATTCTAGTGATCCCTTGATCATTTCATCTCTCTGCCTGATGGCAGCAAGAATTGGTTTCCATGCAAATTTTGTCAGCAGAAAGAAAAAGAGGGAGAAGATCAGCACTGACCAGAACAATGTGCCTATACCAACGGCGGTCAGACTATTACCTGCTAATAATATCATATTTTCTTAATTAAGAATTAACAATTTAAAGATCCTGCAATCAACCATTGCAGGATCTTTCTTTTCCTTAACCAATAAGAGCAACAACAACAGCAAACAGTGCAACCCCTTCAATAAGGGCTGCCGAGATGATCATTGCAAGCTGTACTTTATCTGCAGCTTCAGGTTGCCTGGCTATTGCGTCCATTGCTGAACCACCGATTCTGCCGATGCCGAGACCTGCCCCGATAACTGCAAGACTTGCTCCAATTGATGCTAAAGTACCTGTCATAACATTGGTTTTTAGTTAAACAAAAAAAATTAATGATGGTCCTCTACCAATGCCAGGCTGATAAACAGCGCCGACAAAAGTGTGAAGACATATGCCTGCAGGAATGCCACAAGTAATTCGAGACAATCCATAAAAATCACAAAGAAAATTGATACCGGTGAAACCCATATTGAATCAAAAATAAATATCAGAGCCAGCAGACTCATAACAACAATATGCCCGGCAGTTATATTTGCAAACAGACGTACCATCAGTGCAAACGGCTTTGCGACCATTCCTATGAGTTCAACCGGTATCATTATCGGCAGAAGCCAGAACGGCACTCCCGGTGTGGCAAAAATATGATGCCAGTAGCCTCTTGTTCCGCTGAATTGTATAATGAAGAATGTAAACAGTGCAAGTGTCATGGTGACTGCAATGTTTCCTGTAACATTTGCACCAAATGGGGGCGGAAACGGTATCAGTCCCATAAGGTTGTTTATCAGGATAAAGAAGAAGACTGACAGAAGATAAGGCATGAACCGCTCATGTTTCTTATAGCCGATATTAGGAATGACCATTTCATCGCGTACAAAAAGAATCACCGGTTCAAGAAAGCTTTGGATACCCTTTGGATGGCTTATACCTGATTTTTTATATGAACGTGAAAGTGCAATGAAAAGCCAGAGGCCCAGTAGCGCAGATGCAAGCATTCCGATAACCATTTTTGTCATTGAGAAGTCAAGAAGCAGGTTTTCCTTATCAACCTCCCCGGAATCATTTACCGCCACTATCCGGCCTTCATATTCTCCTTCCCCCATTTTGAAACCCTTGTATTCATGGCCATGAGCAAGCTTATTTGAAAGAAAGAAATGAAGTCCTGTTGGTTTATGATACAGGATAACCGGCAGAGGTATTGCAATATGCTTCTCCGTTCCGTCTTTTTTCCTGATTGTCAGGATATGCCATTCATGCGAGTTACTGACATGATCAATGATATATGAGCTGGCATCAAACTCCTTTGCATTATGTTCTGATGCTGCAGCATCCTGGGATACATGCTCTTCCTGCCCTCTTGCAGGAACATTACATACTAACAGCAAGAGAATCAAGAAAAGTCCTGTCAATACCCGGGTTTTCAAATCTGTATTAATTATAAAGATTTGTTTTTCAGTGTTTTCAGTAGTATCATTACCGAAAACAATGTGAATGTTAAATATATGACAAAAAATAATAAAATTGAGGATAAACCTGTTTTTTTAGCAACAAAAAACCATGCAAACGCGAATATCAGTTCAATAAGAAATTTAAAGCTTATTGAGATCAGGCTATGCATGGTCTGGCCTGCGGGCTCTTTGCTCTGTCCCCTGAAAAAGATTATTAAGATCAGAAGATTGATAAACATAAAACCTGCTGATACCGCAACAATATCGGTGAAGGACAAAGCAATATTCACATACCTGACGAGAAGGAATCCTGCAACAAGTATAACCACTTCCAGCAACGCCAGCAAGAGAACAGATTTGATCAGGGATCTCAAAAGAGGGATTATTTTTTAATAATGAAATCTTTTATTGCAATCCAGATTGCTGCAAAAACACCCAGAAGCGACAGGATTATTGTAAAGACAGGCTTGCTGAATTCGAGCAGTTTATCAAGTTTAATGCCTCCCCATGTTGTCAGAAAGATTATGACACCCATTTGGACTACAATACCCGAATACCTGGCAAATTGTACCAGTCCCTTATTTTCCGGGTCGTTCCTGTTCTCCTGATTTTGCTGTTCCTGCTCCTCCATTGTTTTCGCTATCGCTCATTTTACAGTTCCCGGAAAACTTAGCTCCCGGTTCAATTGATAGTTTTACAGTAGCAATGTCACCAAGTATCCTTGAAGAAGCTTTAAGAATAAGTAGCTGGCTCACACTTATTTTACCTTCGACACAACCCGATACTTCGGAATTTTTACATATCACCTCGCCATTTACTCTTCCTGTCACACCAATCACAACCTTGCCCTTTGTATTCAGGTTTCCCGTCAGACTGCCATCAATACGAATGTCTCCTCCGGATTTTATATCACCGCTAATTTCTGTCCCATTACTGATCAGGTTTATTGCAGCGGGTTCTGTCTCGTTATTTTTTGCCATAAGTTTAGAATTAAGAGATACAAGGTTAATAACTCACAAATATATAAACTATTGCAAGAAAAAAATATGTTCGTCCCTAAATCCCATAAAGGGGATTTTGTAATGTTAATGTTTCCAGCCTCCTTCAGGGGGTTTTATGGGCATTGGATCGTAGGCCCACTTCAAATATATTGATCCCCAGGTGAATCCTCCGCCAAACGCAGCAAGAATAAGTATGTCGCCCTTCCTGAGCCTGTTTTCATATTCCCAGAGGCATAATGGTATCGTTGCAGCAGTAGTATTCCCGTAATTTTCTATATTTATCATGATTTTTTCCGGGGTGAGTCCCATTCTTTTTCCCGTGGCTTCTATTATCCGCAGGTTTGCCTGGTGCGGAACCAGCCATGCGATATCATGCGATTTAAGATTATTCCTATGCATTATTTCCACGGCAACATCTGCCATATTCACAACAGCGAATTTAAATACACTCTGTCCCTCCTGGTAAATAAAATGTTCCTTTGCATCAATGGTTTCATGAGATGCAGGCCTAACCGAGCCGCCGGCCTTTAAATACAGAAACTTGCGGCCCGAGCCGTCAGTATGGAAAAGATAGTCCATCACGCCTGTTTCTTCGGTTGTGGGTTCCAGCAGTACGGCTCCTGCGGCATCGCCAAAAAGAGGACATGTGGTACGGTCGGAATAATCAGTTATGGATGACATTTTGTCGGCTCCCACAACTATTACCTTTTTAAACCTGCCCGTTTCAACATAAGCCGCTGCTGTCTGCAATGCAAAAAGGAATCCCGAGCAGGCTGCACCAATATCAAAGCTGAATGCATTTTTGATACCGACCTTATCGGAGATAATATTTGCTGTTGCAGGGAAGTTCATGTCGGGGGTGATTGTAGCACATATAAGCAGGTCAATCTCTTCAGGTGAAGTACCGGTTTTCTCAAGTAATCCTTTCACAGCCTTCTCGCCAAGGTCTGAGCACCCCAGTCCCTCTCCCTTCAAAATACGTCTTTCCCTGATTCCGACCCGCTGCATTATCCATTCGTCGGAAGTATCCACCATTTTCGATAGTTCGTGGTTTGTTAGTCTGTATTCGGGAACCCAGGCATGAATTCCTGTAATGGCTGCACGAATTTTTTCCATAATTAAATAGCCTCTTTAATCTTCTGAGCCAGGTTCACATGAACAACAGCCATTGTTTGAAGTACCATGTTCATAACAGCTTTTCGCTTTGAAATACCATGACCTATTACAACATTGGCATTGATACCCACAATCGGTGTTCCGCCAATATTTTCAAAATCAAGAGAGTCGAAATAAGAATCTTTAAGATTTCTCGACTTATAAATATGATGAAATGCTTCGGTTTGTTTCAGTATGATATTCCCTACAAATCCGTCACATACTACTACATCCGACATAGTCTCCATGAAAAGGTCGTTGGCTTCAATATTTCCTTTGAAGTTAATGCCCGGATGATCTTTCATCAACTCATAAGCAGCTTTAACAGAGGGTGTTCCCTTTGATTCTTCAATACCTATATTAAGGAGTTTAACGACCGGATTTTCAATTTCCAGTACATGCTTTGCAAATATGCTTCCCAGTATCCCATACTGTAATAATACATCGGGTTTGCTGTCAGGATTGAGCCCTACATCAAGTAATACTGCATTACGCTTATCGATTGATGGCACTATTGTGGCAAGGGCGGGTCTGAAAACTCCGGGAATCACATTCACCGTATAGCTTGCGCCTACCAGCATGGCTCCTGTATTGCCGGCACTGCAGAAACCATCAATTTCACTTTTTTGCAGCATCCGGTATCCGACAGCAATGCTTGAATCCATTTTTTGAGCATAGGCCTTGGCAGGGATATCTCCCATTTCTATTACCTGGGTAGTATGAACTATGGTGAAATAAGACGGATCTGTTTCCAGGTCATTCAGCTTCCTGTGTATACTGTTTTTATCCCCAATCAGTACCAGCCGGTCATCAGCAGATACATGGGGCAGGGAATCAACAGCACCTTCAATGATTGCTTCAGGTGCAAAATCACCTCCCATTACATCTATGCCGATTCTCATAATGTTTTTGATTAGTTAAAAAAGTATCATGCAGTTGCTTTCTTCTCAACAGCAGGCTTACCTCTGTAAAAACCACACTCGGGGCACACCCTGTGGTATTTTACTGATGCCCCGCAATTTGAGCAAACTGCCACCGTGGGCGGAGTAGCTTTATAATGCGTTCTGCGCTTATCTCGTCTCGTTTTTGAGTGTTTGCGTTTTGGATTTGGCATTTTTTCAGTCTTAATTATTGTTCATTAATTTCTTTAATTCGTTCCAGCGAGGATCTTTTCCATCTGCATCACCTGCAATATGCTCCTGTAATTTCTCCAGCATGCCGGGATCACAGGTACTGTTACCATCATCATCTTCAGGATGAATCCTTTGTATCGGTAACGCAAGGAGAATATATTCATAGAAATATTGCTTCATATCCAGGTCCGGCTCTTCAGCAGGTATTATAATAATGTCCGGATCATCTTCATCACGTACCTTTCCCAATTTAACCAAAAGCCTGTTTGTGCAGTCAACGGGCAGCGAAAATATCCCCAGACACCTGTCGCATGATATGCTTACAACTCCTTTGATGTTTATAATAAGATCAATGTGAGTGGATCTTTTATCGGCACCAACGACAGCCGTAAGTTTCCCCTCTTTTACTTCCGACTCCTCAAACTGTTCAAAAAACTCTTTGTTGATATCAAAATCAAAATCGTGCTGTCCCTCTTTTAACCCGCTTACAGGTATAGTATATATACCGGACATCCTTTTAATTTTTGGTTTGCAAAAATATGAAAGCTTATCCAATTAAAAAAATTATATATAAAAAACCACTGTTTATCGGGTAATTCTGAGAAGTCAAAAAAGATTCTCTATTTGACTTCGCCTTTTTAGAATGACATGCATTTGCTTAACATTGGATACAGGTTACCGATAAAAATACGTAATTCACCGATTTTTAATTATTACCGAACAAAGCAAGTATTATTTTTGAATCAAATTAAAATTATCGGGACATGAAACATAGAGATCATTATGTAAGGAGAAACAGGGAACATCATCCGCAGGTTGGTATCGGCCTTTTCTTTATTGTCCTCGGACTTGCTCTGCTTGTTGCAACCAACGACATGCTGCACCTTGGCAGTGTAAAGGATTATTTTACCTGGGAAACAGCAATGATTTTTGTCGGTGTTCTTCTTCTGGTAAATCTTCATTTTATACCGGGGCTGCTGCTCATGGCCGGAGGAGCATGGTTTATGATAGATAATTTTTATGGTGAAATTCCTGCTTTGATAAAAACTGTCTATTGGCCGGCGGTAATAATCCTGACTGGTCTTTCATTCATAATTTCCTCATTTTTTAAGGGAAAATGGCGTAGTTATTAACTCAGAAACAAATAAATTTACAAATATGAAAACAATTAATGATTATAGTGATGATGGACGCAAACCATCAGGCCATGAGCACCATCGCCTTACAAACAACAGGGCTGTCATAGGTGTCATACTGGTTCTTGCAGGATTGTTCCTGGTTATAAGAAATACCGGATTCTTCCCCGATTTTATCGATCATGTTGTGTTCAGCTGGCCGATGCTTCTTGTTGTTATCGGACTGGTAATGACACTCGGGGCTACAGAAAAAACAGCAGGGATAATTATAATGGCAGTGGGAGGATTCTTCATGATACCGCTCATTTTCAGGGAGTCATTCCATATGTACAATATGTTCTGGCCATCTATCTTTATAATTATCGGTGTCATATTTATTGTTACCAAGCGAAAGGGGTGGAATGCTGTCTCGTCAAAGGGGATGGCAAACGAAGATGTGATTGATTATGTTTCCGTTTTCAGCGGACATGAACGTCAGGTTGTATCACAAAATTTCAGGGGAGGCAAAATTTCTGCAGTTTTTGGAGGTATCGATCTTGATCTTACAAAAGCCAGGCTCGCCCCCGGAAGAAACGAACTCGAAATCGCATGTGTATTCGGAGGTACAACCATCATAGTGCCTGATAACTGGTCGGTTACTATCGAAGTTACCCCTGTTCTCGGAGGATTCAGTGACACCCGAAGACTTATCCCGGGCAGGATCAGTGAAACCTCAAGTCAGTTGGTAATTAAAGGAGCCGTCATCTTTGGCGGAGGAGAAATCAAAAGTTATTAACCTTCAGGATTAATGAAGCATCCTGTACTTGGCAACAGGGGACGTCTTTTAGCATGGTGGCTGGTCTGGCTTTTTATTGCGCTGGGCCAGGCGCTTTTATACTATTTTGCTTATGGCAGCTTTGTGAATATAAGCATACCTGATGCCATTCTGTCGCTGTTGATCTATTCCGGAATTGCATTGTCTTTATGGTATCCCTTCAGTTTTTTTAATAAAAACACGGTAAAACCCCTTTCTCTTGTTCTGAATTTTATTATTACAGGTGCAATTTCTGTATCTTTCTGGATTCTGATTACAAAACTGGCATTACAACTAATACTTCCTCAACAAACAAGTATAGATGAATACTGGACTGCCACTTTCCCTTACAGGATAGGTACGGGAGTCTTTATTTACGGATTAATAATACTCACCTATTACCTGTTTGTCAGCCTGAGCAATCTTTCAGAGAAAATGGCCAGGGAAGCAAGACTTGAAAGTCTGGTTAAAGAAACCGAGCTTAAAATGCTTCGATCGCAAATCAATCCTCATTTTCTGTTTAACAGTCTCAACTCAATAAGCTCACTTACAGTCACTGATCCGGATAAAGCCCGGCTGATGGTAATAAAACTATCGGATTTTATGCGCTATGCCCTTTCCAGAAAAGATGAACAGCCGGTCACTCTGCAGAGTGAACTCGAAAACATTCGTCTTTACCTTGATATAGAAAAAGTGAGATTCGGTGAGAGGCTTTTTATAGAGGAACATATTGACCCCGAGTGCCTGAATATAAAGATACCTGTTATGATACTTCAGCCTTTATATGAAAATGCAATCAAACATGGGGTCTATGAAAGTACTGACAAGGTAACAATAGCCACTTCTGTTTCTTCCTCAAACGAATACATCGAAATGACTATTAGCAATAATTTCGACCCGGAAGTGATTTCTGCCAAAGGTACCGGGACCGGTCTTTCAAATGTATCCCGCCGCCTTGAATTATTATACGGGAATCAAGCCATGTTGAAAACTGAAAAACAAAATGGTATTTTTACGGCAAGATTATTTATACCCGTAGATCCGCAGATAAATATTGAGGAAAAATGGCAAAAATCAAGACTGTAATAATCGAAGATGAGACTCCGGCAAGAGATATCTTAAAACATTATCTTAAAGATTTCCCCGAAATCGACATCATTGCTGAATGTGCCGATGGTTTCTCTGGTCTGAAGGCAATCTCATTCTCTAAACCGGATCTTGTATTTCTCGATATCCAGATGCCAAGGCTTACCGGTTTTGAATTAATCGAAGTAATGACCGAGAAACCGGCAATAATTTTCACAACAGCATATGATCAGTTTGCTATTAAGGCTTTTGAACTTAATGCTGTTGATTATCTTTTAAAACCATTTCCAAAGGAACGACTTCATGACGCTGTTAAAAAGGCAATCGAAAAGATTGGTATATCCAAAGATGAAGAAAAGTCTGCCCACAGTATTATTAAGAAATTTCCCCAATCTCCTTCATCGCTGAATCGTATTGTTGTAAGAAAAGGGAATGCAATAAATCTTATCCCGGTTGATCAGCTAAAATATGTTGAGGCTCAGGATGATTACGTGATGGTTTACCATTCAGCAGGAAAGGCATTGAAACAACAAACCATGAAATATTACGAGGAAAACCTTCCTGAAAAGGAATTTGTAAGAATACACCGCTCATATATCGTCAGTGTACAGGAAATAAACCGTATTGAGCCTTACGGAAAAGATAACCATGTGGCAATCCTCAAATCAGGTGAAAGGCTTCCTGTCAGCCGTACCGGCTATAAAAATCTTAAAGAGGAGCTGAATTTCTAGTGATCGTGCAATCGTGCAATCATTTATCTTTTGAGTCTGTTACATTTTTTATATCTTTTAAAAGTCAGATATCTTTTAAACCTGAATAACGGTACCGGATCGTAGCCATGAGTGCCGTTTGGTCTGCATCGTAATATCCTGTTTGTACCCAGAATAAATCCTATAACAGGTCCGTGAATCCTCAGCGCATCAAGCATATATTGTGAACACGAAGGAACATGGCGGCATGATGGCCTCACAAAAGGCGAAATAGCATACCTGTAAAAGTAAACAGGCACTGAAAGAAGTATCGACAATACCCTGTTAAGAAATTTTATCATACTGCAAAGATAACAATTGACCATGCCAGGCTGCTATCTCCCTTCCACCTCGAGCCACCTGGTTAACGTATGGATCAAAAAGATTATCAGCCAGATACCGGCTGCCCCGGCAAGTGAATATATCCAGATCGGCGTGAAGAATAATCTGCCGGTGAGTATATAATTCCGGCACACATCAAGCAGTGTGAATATTATAAAAATGTTCACAAAACTGTTGTATTCTCTCTTGAGAACATTCCGTACTGAGAAATTTAGTTTCGGTGGAATATATTTGAACGTGAACGGAATAAATGCATTTACTTTCTCTGACCATTTGTCATAGGCATCCCCGAATTTCCTTCTTAAAAACTGTTCTTCGGCAAACATTATTCTTTCATAATAGATCCAGAAAACCAGACCGAAAGTCACGGCAAACCAGGCTGATTTCAAAAAAAGAACAGGTCCAAGCCACATCAGTAAGTTTCCGACATAAAGAGGATGCCTTACAATTGAATAGAGACCGGTCACATTCAGCTCGTCGGCAATCTGGCCGGCAGAAGTATTCCGGCCTGATGTATTCTTCGGTGCATATCCCACGGCAATTATCCTTATCAGCTCTCCTAAAAGGCTGATAGCCAAAAATATCATTTCATCACGCAGGTCAAATATTAATGCCTGCCTGTTTCCAAGATACATCATAATAACACCTGCAATAACCAGAACGACGGGAAGCCAGCCTCTGCGTTTAAAAAGCCAGTTCCCGCTGTTTTCTAATTCATGTACAAGTGCCATAACAGCCATCATAAGGATTACTATGGCAAAAGTAGAAAAATTCTAGAAACTGTATTTAATACGAAAAAAAACCAGGTTTATCCTTGTTTTGGATCCTCCCATTTCAGCATTGAAATGCTGCCATAAAAGAGAAAAATCAACGTTCTGAGCCAGGGAATAATCAAATGAGGGACCTGCAAAATAGCCTTTCAGATCAGGAAACCACATTGCCGAAAGGCTGATATTTATTAATGGAGTCACGGCCCACGTAAACTGCCCGAATGCTGAGAATTCTGAAAATGCGAGGTCTTTTGCTGAAAGATTCCCGGAATAGAAACTTGAGAAATTATTGAGTTCCAGAGGATTATTGCAATACATAAACTGGACCTGGGCTATTGAGTTATTCTCAAACAGCTTGTCAAAGCCTGCTGTCATGATAACAGTGCCTGTGGTATCACTGAAATTTTCTGCAGGCTGAAACCATGTTCCCTCGCCCCTGAAGGATATTGACCCGAGAGAACCGGACCACCCGGTTCCGGCAACAAAATCAGAGCTGTTTGAATATCCTGCAAGGAACTGAATATCGTAACCCCATTTGTTAAACCTGTAAAATCCTGCAGCTGTGATGTCATCTTCGCTGTCAACCTTGGCAGCAATCTCAAATACCGACGAGAATGTAGGATAATACTGGATTCTCACGGCATCACTGCCCGGTCTTTCGATATAATCAAAATCGAAGAATGAATATGCGTTGAAAATATCATTTGGATTCCAGACAAAAGTTTGTCCCCAGTTTATCCTCTGCCTGCCTATCCTTGCCTGGAATTTGTTAAAACTCAGATCGAGCCAGAGCCTGTCGATGGTGGTATTCAGAAAAAATGAGTTTTCATCCGCAATATTCCACGACATATCAATCCATCCCTCATCAGTACCAAACATATCGGCATACCCGTTATATGATCTTACCATATCTCCTGTTATAAGTCTGTTTCTTAATTCAACAGCCAGAGTGAGGTTCTCTGTGACATAACCCCTGAAATTGAGTCTGTTATGCAACAGGTTCTCGTAAATAATGGGGTCCGATATGGTATCGAACATGGCACTCTGCATTGTAGTCAGGTATCCGTTCAGCTCAATGAATTTCGGTTTCTCCTCCTGTGAAAACAGAACTGAATTAAGCATTATCAGAATAGCTGAAAAAACAAATAATTTCTTCATAATAATTTCAGGGAATCATTTTTCCCTTGTTTCATCCGATACTACTTTCCCGTCCTCGAGTGTAATAACTCTCCGGGCTCTCTTCATGACTCTGACATCGTGGGTGGAAAAAATAAATGTCATCTCCTCTTCGCGGTTTAGTTTAACCATTATATCGAGAAGCGACTCAGCAGATTTTGTGTCGAGGTTAGCCGTCGGTTCATCAGCAAGAATAAATTTGGGCCTCGATGCCAGGGCTCTTGCAACAGCCACCCTTTGCTGCTGTCCTCCTGACATTTTCGCGGGCCGGCTGTTCTCCCTGTCGGAAAGCCCTACTGCTTTTAACAACTCGTATGTTCTTTCATTCCTGTTCTGTTTTGTCCATTTCTGTAACGACATAATAAATTCCACATTCTCTTTTGCCGTTAACACAGGTATCAGGTTATATGACTGGAAGACAAACCCTATGTTTTTCATTCTGAAATCGATCAGTGCAGAAGGTTTTAATTTTGAAAGATCCACACTATCAATCAGGATCTGTCCTGATGTTGGAAGATCAAGTCCCCCTAAAAGATTAAGCAGGGTTGTCTTGCCGGATCCTGACGGACCAACTATCGCTGCAAATTCAGCTTCCTGAAAATCAAGTGTTACACCATTTACTGCATGTACTTTAACTTCGGTTGAATTATATATTTTATGCAGATCTTTTATTTCAATGACTTTCATGATATTTTTTTTAATGGTTATTATTCCGTTCTGATTGCTTCTACAGGATTTAATTTCAATGCTTTTCGTGCAGGATAGATTGATGATATTATTCCTGTAAGGACAATCAGAATTGTAGTAGTAATAAAAAATTGAGCATCAATAGTCGGGAAAAGGTGGGCTGAATAACCTATTGCTTCCATCCCTTCTGAATATTTCATCAGGTTAATGCCTGTTTTCCCGGTTATAGCGATTACTATTTCACTTACTGCCATTCCGGCAAAGCCACCAACAATTGAAAGAAAAATTGATTCTAGCATTATCATTATGAATATTTTTCGCCTGTTCATTCCTACCGCCATGAGCATTCCAAGTTCTCTGGTTCTTTCAAGCACGGCCATAAGCATTGTATTTACAATCCCGAATGCCAGGGCTGCAAGAATTATCACCATAAATACGGCGTAGATCTGTCCGATAAAATCAGAAATCATTGCCAGGTCGGGCTGAATTTCTTTCCAGTTAAGCACCTCATAATCCGTCAATTTTTGTCTTATTTCCCTGGTTACACTATTAGTGATGTCATTATCTTCAAGTCTGGCGATCGCCCTGTGGTATGTCCCTTCCTTCATCCCTGTGAGTTGTCTCAGCTCCTCAATGGGAACAAACAGGCAGATCTCTTCGAACATATCGTTGTTTGTCCTGAAAATGCCGCTGATCCTGAATGCAGCCCCTGTTTGATTATTGTTTATATCAAGAAAAGAAAGGATCAGTTTTGAGCCTTCGCGGTAGCTCCAGGCTGCTTCCTTTATCTTCCACTGGTATTTCTCCACTTCGGAGGGCGCAAGAAGTTTTTCATAAGCTTTTACCAGTTTCTTATCCGAAGTAAACCGTTCTCCCTGAAGTGTTTCAAGTTTTTCAATAACCGTTGAAGGTACGCCTTCTTCCCTGAGAAAATCAATTGATCCCGGGGTAAAGATGTACCTGATAATATTAAGTTCTTTGGCAAGTTTTTCACCTATAAATACAGTATTGAATTTTGTTTCTGCTTCAAAATAGCTACCTGTTCCGGGTATGAGTTTCTCAGATATAGTAAACATTTTCTTCTCTTTTTCAACATCGATTCCCGTTATTTCAACACCTGCGCTTTTCGTTGCTGTTGAGGCAATTCCCCTGACAATCAGCCTGCCTGTTACATCGGTTACGCCGGGAGTGGATTCAAAAACAGAAACGACTTCAGGATAATCGTTTATAATATTCTGAATATCCGCACTGCTGCGAAAGTCTTTATTATTCACCTGAATATGTGAAAGTTCTTCATTAACTGCAGCATCAATCCTCTGCAGAATAGAGCTGTTTATTGCTGCCATAGAGAAAACGCCGGCAAAAACACCTACTGTTACTGCGGCAATGACAGTCAGGCTTCTTGTCTTGTTCCTCCAGACATTTTTCCATGCTATAGCTGTAATCATCTCAATATTATTTAAGCTCTTAAAGCATTTATCACATTCAATTTGTATATTTTACGTGTGCTGAAGGTAATGGCAACAAGAAGAATGATCAATACCACTACAATCTGCCACAGGTAATAAGTATCAGGCATAAGTGTCGGCATTACCGGTTCAAATCCATAATCCTCATACATTCTGGCAAATTCACCCGTAAATCTCAAGGGGTGGATATTTCCATATATCACTACAGGAAGTGATACAATAACGCCGGCAATAACACCAAGAAAACCTATAAAAAGCATCTCCAGAGACACTATTTTTGCAAGTTTCCTCTTCTGCATACCTATCGACACCAGCATTCCGAATTCTCTTTTTCTTTCAGCCATCATCATTAGTACTGTGCCAAAGACACCAAATGCAATAACCAGATATAGAATGGCTATCATGATCATTCCGCTTTTGTTATCAGCTTCCATCTGGTTTAGAAGTAATGCATTCAATTCCTGCCAGGTCTTTATTGTCAATGGATCAGATAACTTGTTTTTTAAACGTATCCCGGTCTGTTCGATATCGCCATCATTATTGCTGTTAAGACTTAAAACCGCAGATGTTGACATTCCCGGTGCTGCATACAATTCCCTGGCAGTTTCAATCGGGAGATAGACAATTACATTATCAATATCAGGTGTGGAAAGCTTTATAATCCCCTTAACCACATACTTGCCTGCAGCTGATGTCCCATGATACCCCTGGCCTATCAGGACAATTGTATCACCCACGTCTGTTTTAAGATAATCTGAGAGCCCATCGCCAATAACAACACTTCCTTCTTCAGTGCCGGTAAGGAAAGCATTCGGGAATGAAGCATGGCGGCGGATTACCGGAAGAATTGATGAGCTGTCTTCTTCATTGATGTCAAGATCAAGCATGAGGCGTCCATCGCTGATATAAGCCTCATTTGTAAAAATATCCAGAAGCTTTTTTGTACGATCCGGAATAGAATCATTTTTTATTTCCCTGACAATTTCTCTTGTCAGTTTATACTTTACGATTTTATTGCTGATATTCAGTACTTTATCTTCACCTGACGGATCAATTCCCATTACTATAGCTCCTTGTGTATGACTTCCCGAAGCTGCAAGTGCAAAAGATTCAAGCCTTGGGATAACATCACTTACATTTGGATCTTCCTTTATAAAGTCAATCAGCGACTGGTCAATCTCAAAGCTGTTATCAATATTCGGATCATCAAAATAATCTATATGTTGTAGCTGCAGATAACCGCTGTATGATTCAATGACGTTCTTAAACATCCTGCCATAAGCTCCAAGCTGAAATGAGCGCATTGCAATTGCAAAAAATACTGCAAAAAACACTGAGGCAGCAGTTATCATCGTTCTCCTCCTGTTTCGCCAGAGGTTTTTCCAGGCCAATTGATAATCTTTCATATCAAGAATGTGTTTTTGTTTTTTGTTCCGGGTTCCGGGTTTGTGCGAAACGCTGAACTCTAAACACGGAACTGTATTATCTTATTGTCTTCATGTTCTGCTGTGAAAAGAAGCTGTCGTCGATCTTGATATTGAATTTCATCTCAACGAAATTCAATATTGTTTTATATCCTTCCTTCTCGGCAGGAACCAGTTCAATTAGTGTCGGCAGCAATCTTCCGTCAAGCGTCTTTATTTCTGATCCTCGTTCAGTTCTTACAAGATAATCGTCTTCGTCGTACAACTCTGCCCTCAGGATGATAAAATCTTTTTTATCAACCCACCACATCTGTGAGCCCCACAATACATCAGCATCCTCCCTGGCATTAAGCTTTATCTTCCAGCATACCCTGTCATCAATCTCCTCTTCTCCTTCAATACTGTGGGTGTAATCATCGACCACTGAAGATTCCCTGAGAATATCATCATTCGTATAATCTGACCCCATCCAGCCCTGCGACATCATTGAAGGGGGCAGTTTTATAAGTCTGCTGATTGCCGGATTCCAGCTCCACATTTCGTTTCCTCGTTTAAGGAATGTCTGTCCTTTTTCACGGGCCGGGGCAGTTATTAGTGTTAATGCATAATCATCTTCCTTTGCCCATGATTTAAATTCAACGGTCCGTTGCCATGTTGGTCTGACAATGGTCATTGTCATCACACTGTATCCCGTCATTTCTCCCCTGAATTTTTCATCAGCTTTTCTTATGATATCTGTTGCAGACAATGATTGTGCCTTCAGACAGGGTCCTGTTGCCGATAAAATAATCAGGGATAAAACCTTTAGTGTTATTCTTTTCATGGTTTGTTTATTTATATAGCTCAATAATTTTATTGACTGTGCTATCATAATCAACTTCCTCATAATCTTCTGCATAGATTGTTGTTAATGCAAAACCTTTTATCGTTATCAGGAACATCTGAATATCCAGCACTGGATCATAATCATACTCTTTTATGAGTTTCTTTCTCATGAAATAGTCAGTTATTATTTTCATTATCCTGGCAGCAAAAAGGTCTTTTCTCGGACTGAAACCTGATTTTATCAGTGAATCAGATCCCAGAAATGAATCCAGGAACTGCTTTCTTACATCACTCTGCATGAGAATCTGGACAAATAGCCGCCAGAATGATTTTCTCTCTCGTAAAATAACTGATATTCTTCTTATAAAAAATTCGAATTCCTCCTCTGAAAGATATCCGTCGCGGTTGACATCAAAATCTTTATAAATCTCCATTATAGATCTTTCAATAATTGCTTTTAGAAGAGTTTCCTTGCTTCTAAAATAATTATACATCAGTCCTTTTGAAATACCGGCCTGCTGAGCAATTTGATTGATTGTAGTGGCATGATAACCTTCATTTGCAAAATGTTCAAGAGCTGCATCCATTATCAGGTTCCTTTTCTCCACCCTGATCTCCTCAAGCTGCTGTGGCGTTTTTGGTGACATGGCTTTGACTAAACGTTCATTCAATAATACTTCCCTTAAAAACCGTTTATGATTGAACGGTTAGTCAAAGGTAAAACAATATTTTTATCAATTCCAAATTTTTTTCATATTTTTTCTTATGAATCTACAAAATGTGATTTCTGCCCTGCAAAAAGCATGACTTGCTATACATGTTAACAACAAAAAACTTATTATTCCGTTATCCCGGATATTTATTATTTAAAATTCCTGTTTTAATAATTAAGAAAAGATTTTCTATCTTTATCAGTTGTACTTAAAATAGATTCAAAATGGCAAGTCTCAAGTTTCTTCTGGGATTGATTCCCTCAACCGCTAAAATTGAACAGGCTGAAAAGGATCTCATAGCTGAATTCGAAAAGCTGAATGCTTTTTCCGGTTCCGAAACCCTTAAAGAATATACAGAACTGAAAGAGCTGGTAACTTCTTCCGACTTTATACAGAAAAAGAAAGAGATAAAATCGCTAAGCTTCAAAAATTCTGAGGAATATGCAAAGGAAAAAGAGTTTCTTTCTCTACAAAAAGCTAAAGATATAAAACTCTATTTCAAGACTATGGCAGGATCCGAACTAAAGAAATTCCGGGAACTGGACGGTTCTGAAAAGATAACCGGCTATGAATCGCTGGAGAAACTTGTCGAATCGCTCGAATTCAGGGAAAAAATGAAGTCAAAAGAATTCAAGGGCTCGGATGATGAAAAAGAACTGCTGGAATATAAGCGCCTCAAAACAAGTTCTGAGATCAAAGAATACTATGCATTCAAGAAATCAAAAGAATATGCCAATTTCCTGGGTACTGACGGATCAACAAAGCTTGCAAGGTATAATGAGCTTAAAGAATATGTGGCATCCGATGAATTTAAAAATAAGAAAGAATATCTGCTCGACAAGAAAAGATTTGAAAAAACCGAGATGTTCAAACAATTGCAGGAGTATGATAAACTGACAAAAGATGAAGATATACTCTGGTATTTCAAGGTAAGGGATTCAAATAAATTTGATGTACTGAAAAACCGGAAGCTCATTTTCAGTGATGAATTTGAAGGTGAAAATCTCGATACAAACAAATGGCTTACAAACTATTACTGGGGCGATAAACTGCTAAAAGACAATTATACAGTAGGTAATGACCTCCAGGCATACACTGAAAATGAGAATTTTGAAGTGAGCAACAGTCTTCTTAAGATCATTACCAGACCTCAGAAAAAAGAGGGGAAGGTGTGGAGCACCGATGGTTTTAAAACAAAGGAATTTGACTTTACTTCAGGAATAATAAACACCGGGAAGAGCTTCCGGCAGAAATATGGCACATTCTCTGCGAAGATCAAACTCGGAAATCCGGCTGCAAAAAGCGCCTTCTGGATGCTTGCGGATAAAATAATCCCTCACATTGACGTTTGCCGCACTGCAAAAGGGAAAGTGCAGTTTGATTACTTTGCTGAAGTTGAAAAAAAGGCTAAGAGCTCAGTCGGATCAAAATATGCAAAAGATTTTTTCATTTATACCCTGGAATGGACACCGGACAAGCTGGTATGGAAAGTAAATGACGTTGAGGCATTTGTACAAACAACAAATGTTCCGCAGGATCCCATGTATATCCTGTTTTCAGGAGGACTTGATAAACCCGTCAGCAGCATGACTGCAATGGAAATTGACTGGGTGAGGGTGTATCAGCCGAAGGAATAATCATAACATGACATATCAAAAAATTGTAGAGCCGTTGCATGCAACGGCTCTACAATTATACAATTCAATTGTAACATTTTACTGATAAATTCGTCTTTGCATTGTAATCCGGGTTATGACAGTAGAGGAATATAACAGATCTGTTTCAGAATTCGCTGATTCGGTGTACCGGTTCATCCGTACAGATATAAAGGATGAATACCGGGCAAATGACATTGTTCAGGAGAGTTATGAGAAGTTATGGAGACATGTGGCTGAAATAGAATATGCTGTAGTAAAATCATGGCTGTTTTCCACAGCTTACCATACTATGATTGATATTATCCGGAAGGAAAAGAGAATGATATCGGTTGAAGAATACGGGGAATCAGATCTTTCATACGAAAAACAATATACCGATCTGAATGAAATACTCCACTCAGCGCTTGAACGTCTGCCGGAACAGCAGCGAAGTGTGATACTGCTGCGTGATTATGAAGGTTACAGTTATAAAGAGATCGGAGAGATAACAGGATTAACCGAACCACAGGTAAAAATTTACATTTACCGTGGAAGGGTCGCTTTAAAGAATTATATAGGTAAAATAGAAACCGTGCTATAACCATGAAGCCTGACAGATCAAATTATGAAATATGGCTTATTGACTGGCTCGACGGTAACCTCGACGGGGAGCAGGCTGAACTGCTTATGGCCTTCCTTGATGAGAATCCTGACCTTAAAGAAGAGGCTGACTCACTGGCTGCAACACGGCTTTCACCGAAAAAGGAAAAGCCTTTCCGAAAAGATCTGCTTAAAAAAGCTTCAGCGGATCTTTCCTCCCCACAGATTGAATATCTGTCAGCTGCTTACCTCGAAAATGATCTATCATCCTCGCAGGTAAAAGAACTTGAAGAGAATCTGTCGCAAAATTCAGAAAACAAAAAAATTTTTGATATAATTCAGAGAACCAGGCTGAAGCCTCCTGTGGTTCATTACAAACATAAGAACCTGTTAATGAAGGAGACCCGGGGAAAGAGGATCTTACGTTTCACACTGACAGGTTTAAGTGCAGCTGCTGTAGTTGCCATACTGATTATCAGCTTTATTGCACTGCCCCGTTTTTTGACTTCTGAAAATGAAGAGTTAGCCCTGACCTTATCAACTGACACTATTTTTTTACAGCCGGCGAAGATCTTAGTATCACCTGAAAATGTTGTTCCCGGGAAACAGCAACAGTTAAATGAGGCTAACATTCCTGTCCTGTCAGTAATCCCTGTACAGGAATCCCACGAAATGAATATTGCACCTGCAATTCCGGAGTCGGTTGATTCTGCCTTTTTACCTGCAAGAACCATGGAATACAGGATAGCGAAGGTTCCGGATATTTCAGGTGTTGAGATAAACAGGGAACTGCCGGTTGTCACACTGGTTGCATCAAATATTTCTATAAGTGAATCTGTTGACTACGATTACGGAAGGGGCAGGATAAGGAGGTTCCTTGCCAGTACCTTTCGTGAAAAAGTACTTAAAACCAAGGAATTTAATGATTCTCCCCTCAAAACACATGAAATTGCCGAGGCAGGTATTGACGGTTTAAACAAATTGCTTGGCTGGGATATGGCGCTGGTAAAAACAACTGATGAAGATGGAGAGCTGAAATCATTTTATTTCAGCTCAAGAGTGCTGAAATTCAATGCTCCTGTCAAAAAACCGGGACCCTCACTGTAACTTTTGAAGTATGCTTTACGTCACAGCATCAGAAACATTTAAAAAACAGTCATGAAAAGAATAGGTATAATACTATTGCTTGGAGCATTCTTAGGCCAGGGATTCAGCCAGGAAGAAGATGCTGTGAAAAGGGAGCCGCTACCGGAAAAAGCTATTTCAGATACAAATGATATGACGAGGGTCATTATTGGCAAGGATCTGATCGTCATTGAAGATGATGAAGAAGCCACTAATATAAAGGTAGGGAACCGGGGTGTTACGATACTGGAATCTCTTGAAGAAGGAGAATCAAAGATTAATTTTGAAAAATATGAAAAAGATGAGGAGGATACAATTGAGGAGAGTTCCGGGGGGTTTGAATATTACAGGGATCCGGATGAAGACAAAGAGTATGAGAAGGCCCGCCGGAGAAGTCATTTCAGGGGCCACTGGTCAGCTTTTGAAGCAGGTCTGAATAACTATCTTACAGCAGATAACAGTCTGACTCTGCCGGAAGAAATCGATTACATGAATCTCCACTCATCAAAATCAATGAATTTCAACTTTAATTTTTCGCAAATGAGTGTTGGCTTTACCAGGCATTTCGGTATAGTAACCGGACTTGGTTTCAGATGGAATAATTACAGATTTGACGGAAATAACAATATTCAGAAAGGAGTGGACGGAATAATAGAAATGCTCGATCCTGGTGATATACTTAAGAAATCAAAGTTATCAACGGTGTATCTCAGTCTTCCTTTATTGCTTGAACTTCAGATACCCGCCGATTATCATCGTCTTAACATTGCTTTCGGGCCGATTGGCGCTGTAAAGATTTTTTCAAGCTCAAAAATGATCTATGAAGATGGCGATAAAGTCACCTCCGACAGTGACTTCAGTCTGAATATGCTTCGTTATGGCGCCACAGCCCGTGTGGGATTTGAGAACTTCCATCTTTACGGGACCTATTATATGACTCCCCTTTTTAAACCCGGCAAGAGCCCCGGAGGAGTCGAGCTCTTTCCATTTGAGGTAGGCATCGCATTCACTGTTGACTGACAATCATTTCATTCCCTTTCGATATACGGGCAGAAAAACAATTATTGTGTTTCTGCCCGTTATCTTTGTTACCATGATTGTACATAATATATTTGCGGTAAAATCATTTTAGACGAAATTACTGTTAATAAACAATTCAACCAAATGCCGGTTACTGAACCGGATTCATTTGAATCGTTCAAATAAATTACCTTTGTTTGCTTGTTATTAACTGCTGTAAAGCTGATTTAATGATTGGAATATGAGATTATTCTTTAAAATACTGAAAATAACTGCAGTTCTTATCATTATATTTATTCTTGGCCTCTTTATTGCATCAATCCTGATGCAGGATAAGGTTGCAGGATACATTCTCAAATCTCTGAATAACAGCATATCAACAAAATATGAATTCGAATCAGTAAAACTTTCTTTACTTAAACAATTTCCAAAAGCTTCTCTTGACCTCAAAAATGTTATTGTTCACTCTTCTCCCGGTTTTGACAGAACAGGCTTTGCCGGGTTGAATACTGATACACTGCTTGCGGCAAAAGTGGTATTTATTGAATTCAGCATTACTGATATTTACAGAGGCATTTACAATATTGAAAAAATCGGAATTAAAGATGGTATTCTAAATCTGCTTACGGACCATGAGGGACTTGTAAACTATGAGATCTCCGTCAAAACTGAAGAGGCGCCGGAGAGTGATTTTACAATTGATCTCAGAAGGATCTCACTTACTGATCTGGATACAAAGTATAACAACCTTGCAACAGAACTTATTATCGAAGGATTGATAGAAACCGGACAACTTAAAAGCCGGATCACAGGGGACGAGATTGATTTCACTGCCCGGTCAGGGATACAGATCATAAATTTTCGTCTTTACAACACTGTTCTGGCTGTTCCTTTTTCGGCCGATATTGATATCAGTCTCAGCAGCTCAGACAGCGGAATTGTGTTCAATAATAGCTCCCTTGATATTGATAATTATCGTTTTGGATTGTCCGGTTCAGTATCAGCAGATAAAATGCTGGATCTCTCTCTTACAGGTGAAGATCTTGATATTGAAGATATTAAGAAATATTTCCCCGCAGAAATACTCAGGACTATTTCTGACTACAATCCTTCAGGATTATTACAGGTTAACGGCAATGTAAGAGGCCGGCTTGCACGTACTTCTTACCCCGGTATCGATATTTACTTTTTTCTTAGTAATGGTTCAATAACTCTTGGTAACAGAGAACTCAACCTGAATGATCTCTCTTTCAACGGTAATTTTTCCAACGGAGAAAAGAGAGTTCCCGAAACCAGTAAGATAGCTATAAAGAATTTCAGGGGAACTTTAGGTTCGGAACAATATACAGGATCAATAACTGTCTGTAATTTTGATTCTTTATATGGAACACTTCAACTTAAAGGGAAGGTAATCTTATCTGAGATTAAAGACTTTTTCAGGCTCAGGGTAATATCATCATCAGGAGGATTTATAGACCTTAACCTCAGCATGGAGGGTGCCCTGCCGGAAAAAGGAAAATATGCCTTCCCGGATATTATGGATCTTATTACCGGTGCAAACCTTACCTTTAATGACTTTTCGATCGGGATTAAAGATGATAGAATCTTTTTTGACAATATAAGTGGAAAGCTTGCTATTGCAGATTCTATCATGGCCGAAAATCTTGATATTCGTTATAAAGATCAAAGGTTTATGTTGAATGGTATTTTTAAGAACCTGCCCGAATGGCTGGCAGGCAGACCTGAGATACTTATTGCATCCGCCGGTATCTGGTGCGACCATATTGTTCCTGAATTATTCTTTCCTTCACTTAATAAGTCCGACACTGCTGCCAAAAGGGACAAAGCTTACTCTCTCCCCGGAGATATTATACTTGATCTGGATTTTAATATTGATACTTTCAGGCTCAGGAAATTCAAGGCGGAAAAGATCAATGGAAGCCTCAGTTATAAGCCGGGACTTATAAATTTTAAAACTCTGAATTTAAACTCCATGGGTGGTTTGATCTCCGGTAATGGTTTTATTATTCATAAAACTGATGATAAATCTTTTAATACCCGTGGTAATTTTGATCTTGAAGAAATAAATATCAAATCAGCATTTATATCATTCAATGATTTCGGACAGAATTTCATAAAAGCGGATAATATAAACGGGAATCTCTCTGGCTCTATGTCAGTTATTATTCCCTTCGACTCCCTTCTCAAGATTGATATTAAATCTATTACGGCTGAAGGGAAATTCCGGATTGTCGATGGGGCTCTTATAAATTTTGCCCCTGTAAAACAACTTTCTTCATTTATTGAGCTGTCAGAACTTGAAAACATACGTTTTGAGAAGCTTGAAAATGATATTTTCATAAGAAACAACTCGCTGTATATTCCGCAGATGGATGTAAACTCTTCAGCAGCATACCTTTCTTTGAACGGCAAGCATGGTTTTAATAATGACTATGAATACCACATCAGGATTCTCCTCTCTGAGATTCTCAGCAAGAAATTAAAAAAACCCGGGCTTAATACCACAGAATTCGGAGCTGTTGAAGATGACGGACTCGGACGTACTTCTGTTCTTCTGAAGATTGAAGACAAAGGTGAAGAAGTAAAGGTTGGATATGATGTTGAGGCTGCAAGGAATATTGTCAGGGATGATATCAAGGCAGAAAAACAAACACTCAGGACAATTCTGAACGAGGAATACGGCTGGTTTAAGAATGACACACCGGCTGTTGAAAAACCTGCAGCAGGAACACCTCGTTTCAGAATATTATGGGAAGATACGGATACAATAAGCATTGAAGAGAATGAGGAGCTTCCCGTTGAAAAATGGGGAAATCCTCTGAAGAATCTGTTCAGGAAAAAAGATAAGAAAAGATAAGCCATTGATAAGTTTGCGTTATAAGACTCCCTGGATGCTCCTTCTTTTCCTGTTTGCTATTCTGACAGGATCGGGTTCTCTTATCTATACCCGTTATCTTGTCGGTATTCTTAAAACGGAGGAAAGAAAAAAGGTCGAACAATGGGCAGAGGCCACAAGGCTGATTACCCGGGCTGACTCCAGCCAGGATATCGAATTCCTCTATTCTATTATAGAGACTAATACCACTATCCCGGTTATACTTACCGATGAGACTGACAGCATAATAAGTTCAGGTAATTTTGACGAAATACGGTTGCGTGATCCTCTGTACCTGAGATCACAGCTTGAGAAGATCCGGAATAAAAACGAGCCTATTATTATTGATCTGGGAGAAAGTCATGCAAACCTGATCTATTATAAAGACAGCATTATTCTTACTCAGCTGAATTACTATCCTTATATTCAGATGGGTATTATTGTCCTGTTTATTCTGGTTGCATACCTTGCTTTCAGCTCATCACGAAAAGCTGAAGATAATCAGGTGTGGGTTAGTATGTCGAGGGAAACGGCTCACCAGCTTGGTACACCTACATCCTCACTGTCAGGATGGGTTGAAATACTACAGAGTAAATATCCTGATATCGCGCTTACAAAAGAGATAGCTCTCGATGTTGAACGTCTTGAAAAGATAACGGAACGGTTTTCGCGAATTGGTGCAAAGACCGTTCTCAATAATGAAAATATCACTGCAATTATTTCACGTACTGTCGATTACATTAAATCCAGAACGTCTACAAAAATCAGGTTCCATTCTGTCTATGATGAATCAAAGGAGATCTTCGTGCCTGTTAATACAGCTCTTTTTGAATGGGTTATAGAAAATGTATGCAAAAATGCAATTGATGCCATGGAGGGCAACGGTGATATAAAGATCCAGGTAGCCGAAACAGGAAAAAATGTGTTTATCGACATTTCCGATACCGGTAGAGGAATTCCCAAAAGTGCATTTAAGAAAATTTTCAATCCCGGATATACCACCAAGCAAAGAGGATGGGGTCTTGGTCTCTCTCTCGCCAGAAGGATCATCGAAGAATTTCATCAGGGAAAGATATATGTTCGAAACTCAGAAGCTGAAAAAGGATCATGTATAAGGATAGTCATGAATAAATAGCCCGTGAATGGAGAGGAAAGACATTGAGATAACAGCACCGGTTGGATCTTTTGAATCGCTCACGGCTGCAATACAGGGTTGTGCTGATTCAGTCTATTTCGGAGTCGGGCAGCTCAATATGAGAGCCGGTTCAGCAAATAATTTTACTCTGGCTGACCTTAAGAAGATTGTTCAAATCTGCAGGAAGAACGGTCTTAAAAGTTATCTCACCCTTAATGTTGTTGTTTTTGACGACGAAATAAACCAGATGCAAAAGATAGTTGACACCTCTGTATCTGCAGGAATATCCGCAATTATTGCTTCCGATCTTTCGGTGATTACTTATGCTTTCAGGTCAGGAATCGAAATACATCTTTCAACCCAGCTGAATATTTCAAATGCCGAAGCATTGAAATTTTATTCACAATGGGCTGATGTTGTTGTCCTTGCCAGAGAGCTTAACCTTGGCCAGGTAAGAAAGATTTCTGATATCATCAACAAACAGGATATAAGGGGCCCGAAGGGAGATCGGGTAAGAATAGAAATGTTCATCCATGGTGCGCTTTGTATGGCTGTTTCCGGAAAATGCTATCTCAGTCTCCACGAGAATAACAGGTCAGCCAACAGGGGCAACTGCTATCAGACGTGCCGTAAGTCCTATATTGTTACAGAAAAGGAATCGGGGTACCAGCTTGAAATAGACAATGAAAACATAATGTCGCCTAAAGACCTTTGTACAATAGGCTTCATTGACAAAATAATCAATGCCGGAGCAACGGTATTCAAGATCGAAGGACGGGCTCGTTCTGCAGAATATGTAAAGGTAGTAACGTCATGTTACGATGAAGCTGTAAGGGCAGTCCTTGAAGGAACATACAATGAAGAAAAAATAAATACCTGGAAAGAGAGACTCTCATCCGTATTCAACAGGGAATTCTGGGATGGTTATTATCTTGGCCAGAAACTGGGAGAATGGAATTCGAGGTACGGATCGGCGGCTACCAGGAAAAAAGTCTATATTGGTAAAGTCACCAATTATTTTACAAAATTGAAAGTGGCCGAGATAAAGGTGGAATCAGGCGATCTGAATAAGGGAGATGCCATCTTGATAATCGGTCCCACAACTGGGGTTATTGAACATATAATCAGTGAAATACGTGTTGATCTTAAAGAGACCGGAAAAGCGTTTAAAGGAGAATTCTGTTCAGTTAAAATACCTGATTACCTGAGGAGATCTGACAAGATATACAAATGGATCAAAAGAGAGGATCCCGGCAAATAGTAATTAATATCATTTACCAGACAATCTTTGTTGCAGCATTAAGTACCAGACCGGCATTAATTTCAATATCATCTGTTTCAGTTTTAAGATAAATCAGGTTTTTTCTGTTTTTTCTTTTAATGCCATATAAATAGGCCTTGTCATAATATTTCAGAACAATTTCCACGGCTTTTGCCAGATCATCCTTATCAACAGCGTCAAGCGCATCTTTTGTTTTATCTCCTCCAAGCCGTTTACTGATTTTCATTATCGATCCTTTCAGTAATTCAGGAGGATATGTTGAATATTCTTCCATAAGTCTGGGCAGTCTTTCTTTTACCTCCATAAGCAGAATAATTGTTGGGGAATCCTGCAGGTTATTATAAAAGTCATCCGGCATGAACACATTTCCTATATTACGGCTTTCATCCTCAATCCATACCGGCAGGTCTTTATTAATTTGTTTCCATTCATTGAATAGAAGGTTTGCAAAATACTCTGAGGATGGCTGCGGGGGTTGTCCCAGCGCTCCGAAGGCTGAGCCTTTGTGGTTTGCAAGTTTCTCAAGGTCAATGACCTGCTGTCCCTGTTTTTTCAAGTGGCGCAGGATAAGTGTCTTGCTGCTCCCGGTCATACCACCGAGGATAATTGTTTTCCGCTTTCCCGAAAGAGCTGAAAGAATATAATTGCGGTATGCTTTATAGCCCCTGTTGAGTATTTCGGTATCTATATCGCCAAGCAAAAAAAGCCAGGCCATTGCTTCAGATCTCATTCCGCCTCTCCAGCAATGTACCAGGAGCTTACCATTCTTTGCTATTTTAAGGGCTTCTTGCAGTTTCAAATGCATCTTCGGACCTGCAAGTTCAATCCCTGCAATGATTGCTTTACTTCGTCCCTCTTTTTTATACTTTATACCTGCTGTTTCACGTTCCTTGTCATCAAACAGGGGAATATTGAAGGCACCGGGAATATGCCCTGTATTGTATTCCGACGGAGATCTGACATCCACCACCGGTATATTTTCCGCAAGATCCAGGAACCTGGAAACATCAATTTTTTCAAGGGGAGGAAATTTCATACACGAAAAGAAATTAATTGCCTGTTGTAAAACTGCCCGGTCAGATTTTCTTAAAATGTTTTGTAAAGATCTTTTTCAGGTCGTCGATCCTTACGGGTTTGGCAATGAATTCTTTAATCCCTGATAATTCAGCCTTTCTCCTTGTATCAGGCATATTGTCGGCCGAGAATGCTACTATCAGGGCTGACGGGTCAGCTTTAAGTATTTTCCGGGCTGAATCGTAACCACTTAATTCGGGCATTATCAGATCCATGAATATCAGATCGTAGTGCTTTTCTACTGCCTTTTCATATCCTGAATAACCGTCCTCGGTAATATCACATGAATAGCCAATTGTTTTAAGCATTTTAATGATCACCATCTGATTCATTTTATTATCCTCAACAACCAGTATTTTAATGTCACTATGAATATCACTTATCTCTGACGAGACCTGTTTCGTATCAACATATGGAAAACTCTCCTTTATTATTTCAGTTAATTCGCTGATATTAAATGGTTTAACCAGATAATGATCTATACCCATTGTGTGACATTTCAGATAATTACCCTTCTGATCGTTGGAGCTGATCAGCAATATTATTATTTTATCTGACAGTTTATTTTCCCATATTGCCCTGGCGGCATCAAATCCGTTAAACTCAACATCATCAAGAATTACAATAAGGTTATACTTGTCGCTCTCAGAATTGAGATTTGTCTTTATCTGCGTTACAGTCATCTTCTGGAATGTTGTAACGGAAATATCAAGTCCCAGCTTATGCAGGAGGCCAAGTATCTCTTCATCCCTGTTTTGTGATCCGGTAACAATAAGGGTTTTTATGTTATAAAATGATCTTATAGTTTCGTGGTAAAGGTTTTTAACTACCTTATCGTTGGAATAGGCAGTTATGTTGAATTTCACTTTTGTGCCGGTATCACCTGAAATTCCTGAAGGGCTTTCAGCTGCAAGTTCGCCGCCCATTAATTCGACCAGCTGTCGTGCAAGTATGGTACCGAAGCCCGATTCATCACTGTTTTTGACAGGTTTTGATTCAATATTTACGAAATCGCCGAATATCTTTTTCAGGGTTGCTTTATCGAATTTCATTCCAGTATCCTTCAATTCAAACCCCAGGGTTACAATTCCGTCTTTTTTATTCTGCAACTGACATTTCAGTCTGATCTCTCCTTTTTCTGTATTCGTTGAAGAATGATATATAAGGTTTGTCAGAACCTGCCTCAACCTGTACTGATCAGCAATTATACTGTCCGGAATCTTCTCTTCGATGGTATATGAAAACCTGATATCCTTTCCCGTTATATAAGTTTTTGCCAGATCGGCACAATAGCCGATTTCTTCTCTCAGGTCAAACGGGATCTCATCGAGGATCATTTTGCCAGTTTCTATTTTTGAAAAGTCAAGAATGTCGTTGATTATATTCAGGAGGACCTCAGTTGAGCCCCGTAAAAGTGTAACAATTTCCTTTACATCCCTGCTAAGTTCATGTTTATTTATCACATCGGTCATTCCGATGATTCCGTTCAGTGGTGTACGTATTTCATAGCTCATCCGTGCAAGGAATTCAGATTTAGCCACATTGGCTTTTGCTTCCTGTTTTCTGGCAGACTCAAGCATAGTAACATCTATAAGAATCTCCATTTTTGCCTCTTCGCCCATAAATACGACCGGTATGCTGTTCCTGTAAAGGATAATTTCTCCTATCTCCTTTTTAATGATCACGAACTGATCAGGATTAAACGGGGCTCCAATGTTCTTCGAGAAATAATCACCTAAATCCGGGATGGAAGTTTCAGGAAATATTTTTCCCTTCATCTCTTCCTCATCTGTATAGGAATATAGAGCTGCAGCCACTTTATTTGCTTTGATTATTTCCCTGTTTCTGTTATGTATTATAACCCCAACAGGCATCTCTTCAATAAGTTTAAAGAGCATTTTTTCTGAATCACTCAGGCGTTTTGATTCAGATTGCTGTAACTTGATATAGCGCCAGAAAACATATATTATAACCTGGATAAGTATAAGTGTCCCAAGTACAATAATGATGGAATTCCTGATAATATATTTCTGAAAGAATTCAGTAGGTGCAGAAAATACAAGACCCAGTTTTCTCTGTAAGAGTTGTGTGGAATAATAGGATGATATTATTTTTTCTGATTTGCCGTCAATATCGGCTCTGTGTACCATGTTATCAACCGAACCTTCCTCGATAGCGCTTGTGATTATGTCAATCTGAAAATAATTTATTTTCTGGCCGGCATTATCATAAACCAGATCGCCCGAATCACTCACAACCCATTGCCACTGGTAATCCTCAAGATTAAAAACTGAGAATATTTCATTGAAATATTTCTGGTAATCAACTGAAACAGCTATATTTCCAATGGTTTTATTGTCTTTTAAGACAGGCAGGTAATATTCAAATTTTTTGTTCTCGCTGACCAGTTGATGCATAGGTAATATCTCCCCCTGAACGTGAAGTACAAATTGTTGTTCAAGCCATTCGTCAGTAATATCGCTGGTTTCATCCTTCTTTAAGGTAAATTCATTCCTGTTATCATCATAAAGCTTTATTCCTGTAACAAAATTTTCATATTTTGAAAAGAATAATTTCATTTTTTCTATTATCCTGTGCTGGTCATCCGGATCGCTAAAGAATCTTGAAATATCCTCTGCAAATATGATCTCATTCATATCGCTCAGGAAATTATTGTCGGTATTATCAACTGAGAGGCCCACTATCTGTACCTGCCGGTTCAGCAATGTAACAATATAATTAAGCTGCTTATTATACAGATTTTGATAATAGATATAATTAGTTAGCAATATTACAACGAATGCTGAATAAACTATAATTAATACCTTCTTCATCTGCAGGGATTATATAACGGCAATTGGTATAAAGATAATGAATTATTAAAATCAGCGGTACTTACGGTTTTCATCTTCAAGTATATTGATATAGCTTCTGTATCGCAGGGGATCAATAATCCCTTTTTCAACTGCTTCTCTTACAGCACATCCCGGCTCATCGAGGTGAAGACAATTATAATAACGGCACCCTTTTGAAATCTTGAATATCTCGGGGAAGAAATGGTATATCTCATTACGTTCCATATCAACTACACCAAAACCTCTTATTCCGGGGGTATCGATAATAAATCCTCCAAACGGCATCCTGTGCATCTCGGGAAATGTTGTAATATGTTTTCCCTGCCTGTGATAATCCGAAATCTCTTCTGTTTTAAGATTGAGAGAAGGATTAAAAATGTTTAATAAAGATGTCTTGCCAACTCCTGAGTTACCTGCAAGAAGGCTTATTTTATCCTTCATTTTCATTTTTATAATATCGATCCCGCTATTCCCGGTTACGGAGAGCCGGAAGCATTCATATCCGATTTCTTCATACATGGATATCAGGTACTCCATTTTCTCATTTTCTTCAGGACCATAAAGGTCTGTTTTATTGATTATTATCCCTGCCGGGATACGATAAGCCTCTGCTGTTATCAGAAACCGGTCAACAAATTCTATGGGGGTGGACGGAAGAATTATGGTAATCATCAGGAATACCTGGTCGATATTCGCTGCAATTATCTGTGATTCCTTCGAAAGGTTGGAAGATCTTCTCAGGATATAATTCTTACGGTCCAGGACTTCAGATATAATACCCGAACTGTTACTCTTATCAAATTCAAAAAGTACATTATCGCCTACAGCTACAGGATTTGTTGTACGTATTCCCTTTACCCTGAATTTCCCTTTTATTATACATTCTATTTTTTTCTCTCCCTGGTAAAGAATCCTGTACCTGCTGCCGGTTGATTTTATGACAATACCCTGTTCCAATTCAATTATCCGATGCCATTAACAGGAATGGTTTCATTTCGAAACTGTGGTAGTAAGGCCTCAGTCTTTCTGTATTATAATCTGCCAGGTGAACCACTTTCTTGGATGATGTAATAACATCGATCGGGACATTATCATACCTGCCGTTTTTCAGAACAACAATTCGTCCGTGAACGCCTTTCAGGATAAGGTCAAGGGCAAGGTTACCATAAGCCATTGGTACGATTGAATCAAGGAAATCAGGCTCACCACCGCGGACCATATATCCCAGTTTCTGATTTATTATGTTTATAGTTTTGCCTTTATTGAATTTAGCAGAAAGCTCTTTCAGCTCAGCGGAAACAAGGTCGCCTATTCCTCCCAGTTTTGCATGGCCGTAGGCATCCCGTTCGCTATCGGAGAATACCATCTCACCACCTTTAAACATCGCCCCTTCTGATATAATTACTACTGAATATTTACTGGGATTAAGATTCCTGTCTTCCACCAGTAATTTTGTAAGTTGTTCTATATCAAATTCATATTCAGGAATAACACATCTGTTGGCTGCACCGGCCATAGTAGGCAGCATTGCTGTAAATCCGGCATAACGCCCGAATACTTCCAGAACAAGGAATCTTTCATGAGAACCAGCTGATGTCCTAAGGGTATTTGCCAGCTGGATTGTTCTTGTAACACATGTGCTGAACCCAATACAATAATCGGTACCGGGAACATCATTATCCATGGTTTTAGGTATTGCAACAACCTTTATCCCTTTTTTATAAAGATGAACCCCATAGCTGAGTGTATCATCACCGCCTATAGGAATGAGATAATCAACACCAAGCCATTCCAGGTTTTTAATAACCTCCGGTGTGAGGTCATTCATCTCTGCATTGTACTTGTCTTTAAGGTGATCCGGTACACTGGTCTTTGACATATGACTTGGCCTTGTTCTTGAAGTATGAAGGAATGTACCTCCTGTACGGCCTGCCTTGTTTACAATGTCATCGGTAAGAGGAATAAAATTATTACTGTTATTATACTTCTGATCCCTTATCAGTTCAGTAATTCCGGCCCAACCTCTTCTGAGTCCTATAACCTTGTATCCTTCGCGGTTAGCACGGATCGTTACTGCACGGATAGCGGGGTTCAATCCGGGTACATCACCACCACCGGTGAGAATAGCAATTATACCTTTGGTTTTCTTAACATTTACCATTTTATTTTGCTTTTTAGTTGTTGCCATCTTTGTGTTTTTTGAGACAACAAAAGTAAAACATTTTGATTTTATTGCAAATATCTGCGGTGGTACCAGCAGGTTTCCCCAAAAAGGACACTGTCATTCC
>CAZWZQ010000023.1:0-33638 GCA_964638955.1 uncultured Rikenellaceae bacterium
CTCAACTTATTGTATATGAGCAATATCCCCCTCTTTACGAAGTAGAGAGGGGGAAAAGAAGGGGGTGAGTACATGACTAAGTAGAAAAAAAATCTGAGCGTAGTGAAGTAAAGCTTGCACTTAGCAAAGCGAAACAGGGGTAAGTACATAAGAATCATTTCAGAGAGTAAACCATGACCAAAATCATAGCTGAATAGTCATTTTTTGTATGATTTTGCCATTCAATTATACTATTTTTGTAAATCCCAGGAAGCTGATTAAGTGTAATCAGGCCTCATAATTAATACTATAGATCTGTTATGGCCAAGAATTCAGATGCTATTAAAAGAGAAGAGGTTGTTATTTGTTTTTCTGGTGATTCAGGCGATGGAATGCAGTTAACGGGTACACTGTTTTCTGATACTGCTGCCCTTTATGGTAATGACCTTTCAACATTTCCTGATTACCCGGCAGAGATTCGGGCTCCCCAGGGAACAGTTAGCGGAGTATCAGGTTTCCAAGTTCATCTGGGTCATTCAGAGATAGAGACACCTGGTGATTATGCCGATGTTCTTGTCGCAATGAACCCGGCTGCTGTTAAAGCAAATGCAATATGGCTTAGACCGGGTGGCACAATAATTTTTGATAAGGATAATTTCACCGAAAAAAATATAGAAAAGGCAGGTTATATAAAAGATCCTGTTACTGAAGAGAATCTTGAAAGCTATAATGTCATTGCCGCACCTATTTCATCCATGGTAAAGGAGGCCCTGAAAGATTTTGGTCTTGATGCCAAATCGGTGCTGAGAACAAAGAACATGTTTGCCCTGGGTATGGTTTACTGGCTTTTTGACAGGAAACTTAAATATACCGAGCAATTCTTTGAAAAGAAATTTCACAAAAAGCCGGAGATAGCTGAAGCCAATAAGGTGGCACTGAGGGCAGGTTATTATTATGCCGAAACAATTGAGGCACTTAATCCGGTTATAAAAATAGAACCGGCACAGATCGCAAAGGGTACCTACAGGAATATATGTGGAAATACAGCAACTGCATGGGGTTTTATTGCTGCTGCAGAGAAAGCAGGAGTGAAGCTCTTCATAGGTTCTTATCCCATTACTCCTGCCACTGGCATACTGGAGGAACTGGCATTACGTAAGGATTTGGGTATTAAGACATTCCAGGCCGAAGACGAAATTGCCGGTATCTGTTCCGCATTGGGAGCCAGCTTCGCAGGCAACCTGGCAATAACATCCACATCAGGACCAGGCCTGGCACTTAAATCTGAAGCTATTGGTCTGGCTGTTATGGCTGAATTGCCTGTTGTAGTAATCAATGTACAAAGAGGAGGTCCCTCCACAGGTCTTCCGACAAAAACCGAACAGGCCGATCTTATGCAGGCAATTTATGGCAGAAACGGAGAATGCCCCGTAGTGGTAATGGCAGCCAGTACACCTGCCAACTGTTTTCATTTTGCATATGAAGCAGCAAAAATTGCCCTTGAACACATGACGCCTGTTTTGCTCCTGAGTGACGGATTCCTGGCAAATGGAACAGAACCATGGAGAATACCTCAAATGAAAGATCTTCAGGATATAAAACCCCCTTTTGCTGATAAATCGGAGACTCCATTCATCCCCTATAAACGTAATAGTGAAACCCTGACTCGATCATGGGCAATACCCGGAACCCCGGGACTTGAACACAGGATCGGCGGACTTGAGAAGACAATTAAAGGAACAGTATCCTATATCCCTGAAAACCACGAGATGATGGTGAAACTAAGAGCCGAAAAGGTGGCAAAAGTAGCTGATAATATCCCGGAACTTAAAGTGTATGGTGAAGAATCCGGCGATCTCCTGGTTGTAGGCTGGGGAGGCTCCCGCGGATACCTGATGACAACTGTACGTGAATTGCAGACTGAAGGCAAAAAAGTAAGCCTGGCAAACTTTAACTATATAAATCCTTTACCAAAAAATGTCAGGGATGTCTTCAGAAAGTTCAGAAAAATAGTAGTAGCAGAACTAAATATGGGTCAGTTTGCCGATTACCTCAGGATAAAATGCCAGGAATTTAACTATGAACAGATTAATAAGATACAGGGACTTCCATTTACCGTCAAAGAAGTAAAAGAGAAATGTCTTAAATTGCTGGAGGACAAATAAAATGGCAGAAACGCATACTTTTAAATACACTCCGAAAGATTTCAAATCAGACCAGGAAGTAAGATGGTGTCCAGGTTGCGGTAATCATGCTGTTTTAAATGCTGTTCAGAAAGCACTTGCCGAACTTGAAATCCCGAAAGAAAAGTTTGTCTTTGTTTCAGGTATAGGATGCTCTTCCAGATTTCCGTACTATATGAATACCTATGGATTTCATGGGATACATGGCCGTGCGTCGGCTATAGCCACCGGGGTAAAGACAGCTAACCCGGAGTTATCGGTATGGCAAATAACAGGAGACGGCGATGCACTTGCGATAGGAGGTAATCATTTCATTCATGCAATCCGACGTAACATAGATATCAATATTATCTTGTTTAACAATGAAATATATGGCCTGACCAAAGGACAGTATTCTCCAACCTCAAATAAAGGCCTTGTTACAAAAACCTCTCCGTTTGGAAGTGTGGAGGAACCATTTTCAGTCGGAGAACTTGCAATAGGAGCCAAAGGAAAATTCTTTGCCCGTACGGTTGATGCCAATGTTACTCTTTCAACCCAAATATACATTGAGGCTGCAAAACATAAGGGAACTTCTGTAATTGAAGTTCTTCAGAATTGTGTAATCTTCAATGACGGTGTCCATGATGTCGTAACCGGCAGGGAGGTAAGGGACGACAGAACCATCATTCTTAAACATGGTAAACCGATGATATTCGGAAAAAACAACGATAGAGGACTGGTGCTCGACGGCCTTAAGCTCAAAGTCGTAAAACTGGGAGAAGATGGTGTTACCGAAAAGGATCTTATTGTACATGATGCCTTTGAGACAAATTCGGGGATCCAGTATATGCTTGCAAATATGAGATATCCCGAATACCCTGTAGCCCTGGGGATTATACGATCCGTTCCCGGTCATACTTACGAAAATGATGTGGAGGAACAGATAAAGAGTATTCAGAAGAATGCACAGATCAAATGTGTTGATGAACTCCTGACCAGCGGCTCAACCTGGAAAGTGGAATGAAAGAAGCCTCCTTCAGACAAGCCCTTTTTTAATTTTCATTTATTAACTTTAAATCCTGAATTTCCTTTATACCAGAATGGAAGATAAAAACTCTATAAGCCCGGAATACCATAAGTTACTTCACGACCAGCAGGAACGATTGAAGGAGCTGGGATGTATTAACCAGACAACTTATATTCTTAAGGAAGGCAAACCGATTGAAGAAACCCTGCAGCAGATTGTATTGCTGTTACCGGCAGCCTGGCAATATCCCGATTATACCGCAGCCCGGATTAAATTTCTGGATGATACATTTGAAACGCCTGAATTTCAGGAGACTGCCTGGAAGATGGTACAGGAATTCAATACAATTGATGATGAAAAGGGTACTGTTGAAGTCTTTTATACAAAGGAATTCACATTAGAAACAGAAGGTCCCTTTTTAAAGGAGGAGAGAGACCTTATAAGAAATATAGCAAGCCTTATTACGGGATACATTAACAGTTACAAGGCACGTGATATTATTCGCAGTACCAGGATTGAAAACGAAGAAGATGAGGACTTAGGTAATGTGTCGAGCAGAAGACTATTGCAGAAGTTTCTGGAAAGGCACAATGCTGAACGCGATGTTTTTCACGACCTGCAGCCTTTCAAGGTTAAGGAGATCCTTCTGGTGGCAAATCTCTATGATGCTTATTCAATTGAAGGCGAAGGCCGCTTTTCTGATCATATGCTGGGAGAATATTACCAGCTCAGCCTTACATCGCTTCCCAGGGTGACAGGTGTCACAGGAGATGAAGAAGCCTTTAACAAACTGAAGGCCAGACATTATGATATGGTCATTATCATGGTTGGCATTCATAAGGAGAGTCCTATGCTGCTATGTAAAAAGATAAAGGACAGGTATCCTTATTTGCCGACATTCCTGCTGCTGAACAACCCTGATGATACTTCCTTTATAAAGAGGAAGA
Organism: uncultured Rikenellaceae bacterium; assembly: GCA_964638955.1. GTDB lineage: Bacteria > Bacteroidota > Bacteroidia > Bacteroidales > VadinHA17 > LD21. The sequence goes on from CAZWZQ010000023.1 coordinate 4,119, forward strand.
AAGCTGCAGGTATCCCTTTCGATAATTATTTTGTGTGGACCGGCGAATCAAAGGTATTCTTTGCCATGGTCAAGCTTCTGGAGGACAAGGTTAATGTGGATAATGATACAAGGAAAGGACTCACCAGGATAATCCTTCTCGTGGAAGATTCAGCTGAATATTATTCAAGTTATCTTCCTATGCTCTATACACTTGTTCTTGAACAGACAAGAAATCTTATTGCAGATGTATCAACAGACGAGCTTTATAAAGTATTGAGACTCAGGGCAAGACCAAAGATACTGCTTGCTTCAAACTGGGAAGATGCAATAACAATATACAATAAGTATAAGGAGAACATTCTTTGTGTAATTTCTGATATACGATTTCCAAAAAACGGAGAATTACATGAAACAGCCGGTATAGAGCTGATAAGTCAGATCAAGAAAGATCTTCCAAACCTTCCGGCAGTTCTTCAGTCATCCGATACTGAAAATGCCAAATATGCCTTTACCCTGAAGGCAAATTTTATTAATAAGAATTCTGAAAGCCTGTTACAGGACCTTAAATCATTCATAAATTATTACCTCGGATTCGGCCATTTTGTTTACAGGGATAACACCGGCCGCCAGATTGCAGTGGCAAAGTCGATGAAGGAGTTTGAGGCGTACCTGGAGACAGTCCCTGAGGATTCCCTGGCTTATCATGCAATGAAGAACCACTTCTCACTCTGGTTAATGGCCAGGGGTGAGGTTAAGATAGCAAAGCTGATAAACCCGGTCAAAGTTACAGATTTCTCAAGTCTGAAAGAACTCAGGGAGTATCTCCTTGAGATAATTCGCAAAAGAAGACGGGAAATGAACAAGGGGCGTGTGATCAATTTCGAGGAATCTGCTGTCATTGATGAAACCAACGTGGTCAGTCTTTCAGTAGGTTCGCTGGGAGGCAAAGGGAGAGGCCTGGCTTTTATTAACACATTGATTTACAGCTTTGAACTCGGCAGACTGCTTCCCGGGATCAGTATAAAGGCACCCGTTACGGCAATTATCGGTACTGATGAATTTGATATGTTCATGGAACGAAATCACCTGTGGGACAGGGTAAAGGAAGAAAATGACTTTTCAGTACTTCAGAAACTTTTTCTTGAAGGAAGTTTAAGCTATACTCTTGATAAACAGCTCAGGATACTTCTCAAACAAACTGATAAACCACTTGCCGTACGATCCTCAAGTCTGTTTGAGGATTCAATGAGCCAGCCCTTTTCAGGTATATTCGGCACATATCTCCTGCCCAATAACCACCCTGATTTTGAAATCAGGTTACGGCAGTTGTCTGAAGCTATTAAACTGGTCTTTTCTTCCATATATTCGAGAAATGCACGTAACTATTTTGAGGCTATCAATTATAAAATAGAACAGGAGAAAATGGCTGTGGTACTCCAGGAAGTTGTGGGGCACAGATATGGTGATGTCTATTACCCGCATATCAGCGGAACAGCCCAATCTTTCAATTTCTATCCTGTTGCCCATATGACACCTCAGGATGGTTTTGCAGTGATGGCAGTAGGGCTCGGTCATTATGTCGTTGAGGGTGAAAAGGCATTCAGATTCTCCCCGGCATACCCATCAATAGATATAATTTCACATAACGACCTCTATAAGAATTCTCAGGTATATTTCTATGCTGTTGACCTTAATAAGAAAGACCTGAACCTCCTCGAAGGAGAGAATGCCGGGCTGATTACTCTTGATATAAGCAATGCAGAAAAGCATGGTACCCTTAGCCATTCAGCCTCAGTGCTTAACACCAATAATGATACGATAATTCCAGGGCTGGATACATCCGGTCCACGCGTGGTAAATTTTGCCAATATCCTGAAATATAATTATATACCACTTGCATCAACAATTAGAACAATCCTTGATGTTGTGACTGAAGCAACGGGCAATCCTTCAGAAATAGAATTTGCAGTAGACCTGACAAAAGATAACGACGGCAATGCATCCTTTTACCTGCTACAGATAAAACCCCTTGTAGGAACAGGTGCGGGATATAATATTGAACCCGATAGTATTAATTATGATAACCTGATACTTGAATCAGGAAAGAGTATGGGCAATGGAGTAATTGATGATATTTCTGATATAATCTATTTCGATCCCGGGAAATTTGATAATTTAAAAACTATACAGATGGCCGAAGAGATAGACAGGATAAACGAAAAGATGATGAAGGAGGGTATTCGTTATATACTTATAGGGCCTGGACGCTGGGGTTCAAAGGATAAATTCATAGGAATACCGGTTGTATGGTCACAAATATCAAATGCAAAAGTAATCGTGGAAATTGGTCTTCCTGATTTTCATATCGATGCTTCACTGGGTTCCCACTTCTTTCATAATGTTATCTCAATGAACGTCGGTTACTTTTCAATAGATCAGATAGTAGATGACGGAACTGTAAACTGGGAAAAGCTGAAACAACAGAAAGTTATTAAGAAATACAGGTTCTTCAGACATATAAGGTTTGAAAAACCCCTGCTGGTAAGGATGGATGGCAAAAAAAGGATTGCAGTGATCACAACCAATATGTAAATCGGTTGAATTATGACAATAATAGAAGGGATCCTTGATCTTCAGAAATATGATTTCACTGATACCTCATTCAATCTGTTGATGCAGAAACGAATTCATAAGGTGCTTGTAATTTGCAGTAATTATGACAATTATATGCTTGAAGAGGATGGAAGGATCGATGAGCGGATATTTAATGAGTATGTATCCCTTAACCTTCGCTACCCGCCTACTTTTATTCAAGCCAATAACGCTGATGATGCTTTTAAAATACTCAAGACTGAAGGGATTGACCTGGTGATATCTATGGTAAGTTTTAAGGGAACTGATGTTTTTGTCCTTGCTAAAAAGATAAAGGAACAATATGAGGATATCCCGATCGTGGTGCTTACATACTTTTCAAGAGAGGTATCGCTGAGGCTTGAAGGAGAAGATCTCAGCGCTATTGACTATGTTTTCTGCTGGCTGGGAGATGCATCACTGATTTTGGCAATCATTAAGCTGATTGAGGATAAGATGAATGCCGAACATGATATTGAAAGCGTTGGTGTTCAGGCAATTATACTTGTTGAGAATTCGATAAGATATATCTCATCATATCTTCCGAATCTTTACAGGATAGTGCTTATGCAATCGCTTGATTTTCAAAGAGAAGCACTGAATGAGCATCAAAGAATGCTTAAGATGCGAGGAAGACCCAAAATATTGCTTGCCACAAACTTCGAAGATGCCGTTAACCTGTATAAGAAATATAAATACAATGTTCTTGGGGTTATATCCGATATAAGCTATAAAAGAAATGATGTCCAGGATGAGATGGCCGGTTTAGAACTTTGCAAGGTAGTTATGGCCGATGATGATAAAGTACCTTTCCTCCTTCAGTCATCGAACATAGACCACAAACGAAATGCTGAAGAACTTGGAGCAGGCTTCATCCATAAATATTCCAAGTCACTGGCTCTTGAGCTGCGTAATTTCATAATACAAAGCCTCGCATTCGGACCCTTTGTTTTCAGGAACCCCGACACTCTTGAACCAATAGCAATTGCAACTGACCTGCAGAGCCTGCAGCAAAAACTCCTTACTATTCCCGATAATACACTTGACTATCATGCATCCAGGAATCATTTTTCTAAGTGGCTGAATGCCAGGGCATTATTTCCTGTAGCGCAGATGTTTAAATATGTGCACAAAGAGGATTTTGAAACCATGGATGAGATGAGGAGGTTTCTCTATGTAGCAATTTCAAGTTTTCGTCTGGGCAAAGGCAGAGGAGTGATAGCAAAATTCGACAAAGCTACATTTGATGAATACCAGATATTTTCACGGATCGGTGAAGGATCAATTGGAGGTAAGGCAAGAGGGCTTGCTTTCATCAACAGAATGATCAAGAATCACAAACTTTTCAATAAGTTCCCTGATGTTCTGATAACAATACCGAGAACTGTGGTCTTAAGCACTGACATCTTTGATGAATTCATGGATCATAATAATCTCTATTCGGTTGGCCTTTCCGACCTTTCGGATGATGAGATACTTAACAGGTTTATAAATGCTGAATTACCAGGAAGAGTCTACCAGGATTTCTATGCCTTCCTGGCTATCTCAGGAAGCCATCCCATTGCCGTACGGTCCTCAAGCAAGCTGGAAGACTCACAATACCAGCCATTTGCAGGTGTATATTCAACCTACATGATACCCAGACTCGCAGATAACAAGGAGATGGTAAAAATGCTCTCCGATGCGATAAAAGAGGTTTATGCCTCGGTCTACTACAAAGCCAGTAAAGCATACATGACGGCAACATCAAATGTTATTGATGAGGAGAGAATGGGTATTGTCCTGCAGGAGGTATGCGGTAACAGGCATGGTAACATATTCTACCCGACTATTTCGGGCGTAGCCCAGTCAATAAACTATTATCCGATAGGTTCTGAAAAGGCTGAAGATGGTATAGCACATGTTGCATTTGGACTTGGTAAGCTGATCGTTGAGGGAGGTATCTCATTGCGCTTCTGCCCGAAAGTGCCGAAAAAAATTCTTCAGTTATCATCGCCTGAAGCAGCACTTAGAGATACTCAGAAAGAATACCGGGTTTTAGATCTCAATGTTGAAAGTTTCGTGCCTTCTACCGATGACGGGGTAAATATTCCAAGAATTGATATTAAGAATGCAAATAATGACGGAGCTATGAAACTGATAGCTTCAACGTATGATTATGAGAATAATATGCTTCACGACGGGATAATCCGCCCAGGTAAAAGGATTATAACCTTTTCCAGCGTACTGCAACACGGATCCTTTCCTCTGGCTGAGATACTTAATACACTTCTTGAACTCGGACATAGGGAGATGAACAATCCCATTGAGATAGAATTTGCTGCCAATCTGGAAACACCACCCGGGACGCCAAGGATCTTTAACTTTTTACAGATAAGGCCAATAGTGCACTCTGACGAAACCTATAGCATCAATATTGATAATATCAGGACGGAGAATACAATTATCTTCTCGGAATCAGCTTTAGGAAACGGTGTTTTTAAAGGGATTCATGACCTGGTGTATGTAAAACCGGAAACCTTTAATGCTACCAATAATAATTCTGTTGCAAATATCATTGAGACCATTAATGCAGGTTTTGTGAAAGATTCAAGGGGCTATGTACTCGTGGGTCCGGGACGCTGGGGTTCAAAAGACCCATGGCTTGGAATACCAGTAAAGTGGACACAGATTTCTGCTGCAAGGGTAATTGTTGAATCAGGACTGGAGAATTACCGGATCGATCCGAGCCAGGGGACTCATTTCTTTCAGAACCTTACTTCATTCAGAGTAGGATATTTCACAATAAATCCCTATATCAACGAAGGTTTTTATGATGTTGAATACCTGAATAACCTGAACGTAGTTTATGAGGATGAGTATATCAGGCAGGTACACTTCGAGAAGCCCCTCGAAATAATAATTGACGGTAAAAGACATAAAGGAGCAATCATAAAGCCTGTAGTATAATGGCTCAGAATGTTGCTCCGTCGGCAGATATATCCTTATTTATCTTTTTTATCAATCCCTGCAGAACGCTACCCGGTCCAACTTCAGTGAATGAAACAGCACCGTCAGCTATCATGTTTTGTATTAACTGTGTCCATAGAACCGGAGAGGTAAGCTGAGCAACAAGGTTCGTTTTAATAACACCCGGATCAATGGATGGTTTTGCAGTAACATTCTGATAAACAGGGCATACTGGTACGCTAAAACCTGTTTTTCTTATTGCTTCCTCCAGTTCGCTTCTTGCCGGTTCCATCAAAGGAGAATGAAATGCTCCACTTACAGCCAACCGGATGGCCAGCTTAACTCCCTTTTCCCTGATTATTTTAACAGCTTCGTCAATTCCTTCATTTGAACCGGAAATAACTATCTGTCCCGGACTGTTATAGTTGGCAGGAACCACAATATCCGCTATTGAATCGCAAACATCCTCAACCATTTTATCATCGGTACCTATAACTGCCGCCATGGCTGACGGAGTAAGTTCACAGGCTTTTTGCATGGCTGCAGCTCTCTTAGATACAAGTACCAGACCATCTTCAAACGAAAGAGCTTTACTGGCAGTAAGCGCGGAGAATTCTCCAAGCGAATGTCCTGCAACCATATCAGGTTTAAAGGAATCTCCGAGGACAGCAGCAAGTATTGTGGAATGCAGAAAGATGGCCGGCTGTGTAACCCGGGTCTGTTTCAAATCTTCATCGGTGCCGTCAAATATCAGGTCGGTTATTCTGAAGCCCAGTATCCTGTTGGCAGTCTCGAACATCTCCTTTGCGATGGAAGATTTTTCATAAAGGTCATTACCCATGCCCGGGAATTGTGCTCCCTGTCCGGGGAAAACGTATGCTTTCATTATCGGAGTTATAATAAGGCGGCTTAAATTAGAACATTATAAAAGGCAGATTATCAATGCAGCTTTGATCCGATAAGATGAATGAACTCTTCACGTGTATTCATATTCTCAAGGAATATACCTGTAAATGCCGATGTTGTCGTAACGGAGTTTTGTTTCTGCACTCCCCGTATCTGCATGCACATGTGCTGGGCTTCAATGACGACGGCGACTCCCAACGGTTTAAGGGTATCCTGTATACAGTTCCTAATCTGTGTTGTGAGTCGTTCCTGTACCTGGAGTCTTCTTGAATAAGCCTCTACAACACGGGCCAGTTTGCTCAATCCTGTTATATAACCGTCAGGAATATATGCTACATGAGCCTTTCCGAAGAATGGAAGCATGTGATGTTCACACATGGAATAGAGATCAATGTCTTTTACTATTACCATTTGCCTGTATTCCTCTTTGAATTTGGCCGATTGAAGGATCTGCACCGGATCAATATTATAACCTACTGTCAGATAATTAAGAGCCTGTGCAACCCTTACAGGAGTACGGAGCAATCCTTCCCTTTCGGGATCTTCACCTAAAAGCTTCAGTATCCTTTTATACATTGATGCCATCTCATTAATGGTCTCTTCATTCCATGTTTCAATCTTATTGTATCCCTTTTCAGTGATACCTGAACCGTCATTAATTTTTTCAATTTTATTAGCCATAGTATTCTATTGAGTTGTTTTCTGTTTCTTCAATCTTTATGCAATGAAGTTGTGCTCCTTCTTTCTCAATCGGTTTTTTCAGCTCATTCCAGATAGCTATTGCAAGGTTTTCAGTAGTTGCAATTTTGCCTTTCATGAAGTCAACTTCCAGGTTAATATTCCTGTGGTCAATTTTCACTATCACCTTTTCCTGGATTATATTTTTCAGTACGTTGGTGTTCATTACAAAACCATGATCTTCAGCAGCCTCCCCTTTGACAGTAACCCAGAGTATATAGTTATGTCCGTGCCATTTCGGATTTGAACACTTGCCAAAGACCTCACGGTTCTTTTCATCTGACCAGTCCTGCCTGAACATCCTGTGCGCAGCACTGAATCTTTCTCTGCGAGTTAGGTAGATCATATCACTTCAGGTTTTTATTACAATATTAACCAATAAAGTTGAGCTTTTTAAAGGTTAAAAGCAATATATTTGATGGATTGAACCCCTTGACTCCCTGAATTGCATTACTTAATCGACACGAATTGAATACTATTATGCCTCATAAGATCCTGCTGGTTGCAGCTACCGATGCTGAAGGCGATGTTTTAAGAAAAATGCCCGGAATCGTACCTTATGACGAAGGTTTCCGTTTTGGAAATTGTGATATCACTTTGCTTGTAACAGGTATTGGCCAGATGGCAACATCATGGTCACTTACAAAATGGATCTCTTGTAATGAAAAGCCTGATCTTGCAGTAAATATAGGAATTGCAGGAAGCTATAATGAAAAGATACACATCGGGGAGGTGGTGGCTCCTGTTTCCGATTGTTTTGCAGATACAGGGGTTGAAACAGGAAAAACCATCCTGACACTTGCTGAGGCGGGCATTGAAGATCCTCCGTTCAGAGAGGGCCGGATTTATGCAGAAAACGAATATCTGCCGCTGATTTTGAAGGTCCTTAAACCAGTGACTGCAATTACGGTTAACACAGTTTCAGGTTCTGCTATGACTATAGAGAGAATGATGAAGAAATTTCACCCAGATATCGAAACAATGGAAGGCGCAACTTTTTTTTATATTTGCAGCAGGGAGAAAACACCTTTCGTAGCAATAAGGGCAATATCCAACAGAGTTGAATCCCGGGATAAGGGAAAATGGAATATACCTCTGGCCATTAATAACCTTTCGGAGAGATTAAAAGATATTTTATTAATGTTTGACTGATAATATGCAACTTACACTTGGTTTTTCGCCATGCCCGAATGATACCTTCATTTTCGATGCAATAGTCCACCGGAGAATTGATACTGAGGGTCTTGAGTTCGATTATCTGGTTGCAGACGTTGAAGAGCTGAATAGAAGAGCATTATCAGGAAGTATTGACATAACAAAAATTAGCATCCATGCATATGCCTTTGCTGCCCCGAACTATCTTATTCTTGATTCGGGCAGTGCACTGGGTCACGGTAATGGACCACTTTTAATAAGCAAAAGAAAACTGGATACAAGTGAACTGGTTAATGCTCATATTGCCATTCCGGGGAGGTTTACAACAGCCAACCTTCTGTTGAGCATAGCATGGCCTGAAGCTCTCAATAAAACAGAATACCTTTTTTCCGATATTGAGGAAGCCCTTATGAAGGGCGAAGTGGATGCGGGGCTTATTATCCATGAAACCCGTTTTACATATCATAAAAAAGGACTTCTTAAAATTGCTGACCTCGGGGAATATTGGGAGAAGCTTACAAACCTGCCTGTACCACTCGGAACAATTGTGATTAACAGGAGGATTCCTGCCGCAACAGCAATGAAGGTTAACCGTATTATCCGCCGGAGTCTTGATTATGCTTATAGAGATCCTGGGGCATCATATGATTTTATAAGGGAAAATGCAAAAGATATGGAGAGCCAGGTCGTTAATAATCATATAAAGCTCTTTGTTAATAATTATACTCTAAATCTTGGCACTGAGGGTAAGAATGCTATCAGTGAACTGTTCAGGGTTGCAGGGGGAAAAAAGATTTTACCGGAAATGCCGGAAGAGATATTTATTACACCAATAAATTAATTATTCACCTGCAGGTGATTCTGCACGAGCAGCAATAATTGCATATAATGATTCAGTAATAAAAGAGGACCATGAAAAAAGAAGAAGTAACTTTGGTGATATGCCCATACCTATTTCGCAATGAATGGAGTACCAACTCTCTCATTTGAGTCAGCTGACTCAAAAAAAGAGGAAAAAGATGACCCGGAAACAAATAAATAACGGTGATGAAAGTAAAGGATCTTGTACTGAAAACCCGGTCATACAGACGGTTTGATGAATCGCACAGAATTGAATACAGGGTACTTGAGGAACTTGTTGGACTGGCGAGACTTTCTGCTTCCGCAGCTAACAGGCAGCCCCTCAAGTTTGCTATCTGCAATTCACCCGAAGATTGTGCAAGGATTTTTCCATCAGTCGCCTGGGCAGGATATCTGAAGAACTGGGATGGTCCGGAACCAGGAGAAAGACCTTCGGGATATATAATAATACTGGGCGACAGGTCAATAACCGAGACATTTAATGTTGACCATGGAATTGCAGCACAAAGCATAATGCTTGGAGCAACAGAAGCGGGTCTCGGGGGATGTATGATTGCCTCCATAAAACGCGACCAGCTTCGCAATGAAATGAGAATACCTGAACAATATGATATTCTCCTTATCCTTGCTCTTGGTAAACCTGTTGAAAATGTGATAATTGACGAAATACAAGAGGGGAATATAAGATACTGGAGGGACAGTGAAAAAAACCATCATGTCCCGAAAAGACCTCTTGATGAATTAATAATTAAACTATAAACAAAGCTTCATAATGAAAAGGCACTCTCTTATCTTGATCATCCCTTTCCTGTTGATTAAGTCGCTGTCAGGACAAGTTCTGAGAGATACAGATTCAAGTATACTCTTTCATGGCCTTGTTATGGATGCTGTAACGCTCGACCCTTTGGAAGGATCACAGATTATGATAAACGGGGTTTTTACTTCTGTCAGTGATAACGAGGGCAAATTTGCTTTCTATATCAACAGAAGGGATACGGTCATTTTCAGTATGCTTGGTTATAAATCGGCTCTATTTAATATCAGTGATACACTTACAGGTTGGGAATTTATAGCAGGAGTTTATCTGCGCACCGATACCCTGGAAATAGATGAGGTTGTGATTATTCCAAGGATCTCAAACCTGAAGTCGGAGATGTTTACTTCCCATCCCGAAACGAATCGGGTTATGGAAAATGCAAAGTATAACCTGGAAGTATCCTCATACCAGGGCCGGGTAAGCCAGGGAAGACTTGGGGATCCCTCCCTGAATTATGAGGTTCTGAGGCAGCAGCAGCGAGTTGATGCCTATACTAAAGGCCAGATACCCCCCGACAGAATTGTTGGAATCAGTCCCTTTATGATAATCCCGGCAGCCTACCTTCTGATGAACGGGTTACCCGGCAAACCGCCACCGCTCAAACCGCAGCTTACTGAACTGGAGGTGGATGAACTCCACAGGAAATACCTCGAGAAAATACAGAATTAGGAATCGGGCACCGAGTACCGAGTACCGAATACCGAGAATTATCCCTTATAGAATATAGCCTTAATGATCTGGCTTGCCATTTTGGGATTTTCCTTTATCCTACGAGTGCAATAGCCGAACCATTTTACTCCGAAAGGAACATATACCCGCATTGTATAGCCTTCATTTACAATAGAATCACGAAGATTAGGGGTAACTCCGTAAAGCATCTGGAATTCATAAAGATGCTTAGGGACATTATATTGTTTTAAAAGCTTATATGCTCCTTCAACCAGAGGTTTATCGTGTGTGGCAATACCGACATGTATCCTGTTCTTCAGTAAAAATTCCAGGTCTTCAAGAAAATGCTGGTTTATTTCCTCGTACTTTTTATAAGCAATTGCCTCAGGTTCAACGTATATGCCTTTACAGAGCCTGAAACTCACGGGAATGGCCTCACTGTTCAGATCAGCCATGCCTTTCAGATCATCCAGCGTCCTCTTAAGATAGGCCTGTACAACAAGTCCTACATTTGTTGGAAATTCAGCTTTGAGTCTGCGGAAGAGTTCTATCTCAAGGTCGGTGCAGGGAGAATCTTCCATGTCTATTCTTATGAAACCGTCATATGAGGCAGCTTTAAGCACTATTTCCTTTATGTGCCGGTAACAAACCTCTTTATCGATCAGGAGACCGAAGCTTGTGGGCTTGACAGAAAAATTCCCGTTTATCCCGTTTTTGAATGATATATCTATCAGGTTAAGATATTCCTGTTTATTGGCTTCCGCTTCATCAAGATTTTTTATGAACTCCCCGAGTACATCAATGGTAACCAGTATACTTTTGCTGTTGAGTTCCTTTGATACACGCATTGCATCATCAATAGTCTCGCCCGAAATATATGAGCGTGAAAAGATCCAGACGAACTTTTCAGGGAAGTAAGGCAATATTGAAGCAATTAATTTGTTAAACATGACCTGTAATGAATATTTAGATTTGGGTTTAAAAGTATGCTAATTAAAATGATTTGGGTTCTTTTTTTAATGACCTTTATCATTGATTTAGGTTATATTGTGTGGCGAAATTGCTTATTTTGGATTAATTTTTCAGATAATGCAACCATTTTTTTTCATGGGTTGTCTTAAAAATGTCCTCAGTATATGATGAGTGACCAGCAAATAATTGAGGGTTGCGCCAGGAATGAAAGAAAAGCGCAGCAGGAGCTTTATCGCAGGTATTCGCATTTTTTGCTTGGTGTGTGCCTGAGGTATGCATCCGATAAAGCTGAGGCTGAAGATATTTTGCAGGATAGTTTTTTAAAGATATTTTTTAATATAAAGGATTATTCAGGAACAGGTTCTTTTATAGGTTGGTTAAGGAAGATCGCAGTCAATACCGCAATTACTCATTATCATAAATACCTGAAGTTCAGGTATTATGTTGAAATTGAGGAATTTGTATCAGTTGAGTCAGGGATTTCCAGTTTTGAGGAGGATCTCTTCACATCTGATGAGCTGTTCAGGGTATTGAATGAACTGCCGGCAGGTTACAGGATGGTTTTTAACCTTTACGCTGTTGAAGGGTATAAACATAAGGAGATAGCCCGGATGCTGGGTATCGATACAAATACGTCGAAATCGCAGTACAGCAGGGCTAAGGCAGCCATCAGGGAAAAGCTTGAAAAGCTTCGTAAACTGAAGGGGAACTATCCTGCAAGTAACCAATAAATTTAAAATTGAGTTTTATAAGAGTGAAAGATAAGAAGGAAGATAAGGCATTAAGGGAATTATTTCAGGATAAACTGGGAAAAGCGGAAGTGATTCCTTCACCCTCAGTCAGTAAAGCTCTTATGAGAAAGCTGGCACTGAGACGGTTCCTGCATTTTAATGCTACCAGTTTCAATGTATGGTATGCCGGAGGAATAGTCATTGCAGGGTCTCTTGTAGCTGTTATTCTATCTTCAGATCCCGGGAAAAATGAACAAACAAAGCAGGCTCCCGTATCGACTGAATTTAACACACCATTAGTAAATGAGGCTGTGAAGGAAGAAACAACCAAATCCTCTGCAGGGAATGATGCGGAGGGTGAAACTGTGTATGAAGCACACAGGGATAAAAAATCTGGCGCAGAAATCACTTCAGATAAGGGTGCTGCACATATTCAAGATGACCAGAAAAAGAGCACTTTAACTTCGGTTGATATCCCTGACATTTCTGAAGAGGGATTAATCATGGAAGACAAAACCGGAAGGAATAACCTTAAGGTTGCAGTAAAACAGTCAGATAATCTTATTGCTGCATCTGTTACCGAAGGTTGTGCCCCGCTTAAGGTAATTTTTAAAAGCATAATCCCCCCGCAGGATTCCTGCAGATGGACCTTTGGTGATGGAGGTTATTCGACCGACAGAAATACGGAATGGTTATATGATATTGAAGGCGAATATAATGTGACTCTCATTGTTTTCACGGCTGGTGGCAACAAGATATCTTCCTCCACCGATATTCTGGTTCATCCCAAACCTGTTGCCCGCTTTGAAATTACTCCCGAAGATGCTATACTTCCCCATGATGAGATAATATTTATGAATTATTCAACAAACGCCGTAAAATACAAGTGGGATTTTGGTGATGGTACAATGTCAGAACTTTTTGAACCGAGACATGTATACAGTAAGTATGGCGATTATAATGTTCAGCTTATTGCCTTCTCAGAATATGGATGTACCGACTCACTTGTTATTTTAAATGCCTTTTCCGGTTCAGCTTATTCTATCACCTTCCCGAATGCCTTTATCCCCAATCCGAATGGTCCTTCCGGAGGCTATTACTCACCAAGGAGCGATGAATCTGCGTTTGTATTCCATCCTGTATATTCAGGTGTAGCAGAGTATCAGCTAAGGATATTCAGCCGGCTCGGCATCCTGATCTTTGAAAGTAATGATATAAATATAGGATGGGATGGTTATTACAAAGGAGCATTGAGCGAACCCGGTGTTTATATCTGGAAAGTACGTGGAAAATATATGAGTGGTGAGCCATTTACTAAAATGGGAGATGTAACCCTCCTCAAAAACTAACTTTATCTATCTTTTAATCCCGTATATCCGGTTTATTACATTGGTCAATGAAAACCGGACATTCATCTATATTAAAACCATGTTCATTAAAAATCATAATGAAACATGACACATTTGACGGAAAAAATCGTTTAATTTAATGATTTATAACAGGATTTCACTATTTTCGTCAATGTTAAACTTACGGGAGTGACCTTGCTGAAGAGGATTAAATATATATTTTTTCTAAGTTTTATCCTTCTTGTTGATTTATACAGCCAGGATCCTACCTTTTCCCAGTTTTATGCCAATCCTCTTTATCTTTCCCCCTCCTTTGCCGGAGCTACTGAAGAATACCGCTTTAGTATGAACTACAGGAACCAGTGGCCTGCCATCCCCGGGGTTTTCCATACCTACAGCATCTCGTTCGACAAAGCGCTGATAAATTTCAATTCAGGCATTGGCGTTCTTGCAACCTATGATGTTGCAGGCTCAGGTGAACTGAGCACAACAAACATAGGTCTGCTTTATTCTTACGACTTCAATATCAACAGGGAATGGCATGTAAGGCCAGGTGTGAATTTTAAGTTTTATTACCTGGGGCTTGATATATATAAACTTGTGTGGAGCAGCCAGTTAACAGGCAGCGGAGTAACTCCGTCTGTTTCTCCTCCTCCCTTTGATAATGTTGCTGATATCGATTTTTCATTCTCAACCCTTGCCTATAATGACAGGATCTGGGCAGGATTCACTCTTGACCACCTTCTTGTCCCTAAAACATCATTTTACGGCGACGATGCAAACGTGCCAATAAAGTTTAACCTTTACGGAGGTATGCAGATAGTAAAGAAGACAAGGTTAAGAACAAAACTGAAGGAGGTTATGTCAGTTGCAATGAACTTCCAGAAACAGGCTAAATTCTACCAGACAGATATCGGATTATACTATTATAAAGATCCTCTGATTTTCGGATTGTGGTACAGGGGAATCCCCCTGGTCACATCACAGGCAGGAGATGCTATCATCGGTCTCATAGGGATAAAAACAAGCCGGCTGCATATCGGATATAGTTACGATTTTACTATCTCGAACCTGATAAGTTCAACTGCAGGAGCACATGAGGTCTCACTTATCTATGAATTCACATCCTCTTCCATCAGAGGGCAGAGGAGAAAGATAAGAGCAATCCCTTGTCCCGAATTTTAATAATATGCCTTCACTCTTATTTTAATTTCTGACTGCTTTCAGTCCTATTTATAATTGTTTTATATTTACGGCTGATTACATTGTTAAATAAATAATTGATTCGCGATGAAGAAACTTTCTGTTGTGTTGTTTTCTATTCTATTTGTGGGTCTTGGCCTTCTCTATTTTTTCCATTTCTCAGGAATTGGGAAAAACAAAAAAACTGAAGACCCGGTTGAAAAACCTGAGTCGACTGCATCAGGCATTGCCTATGTGAACGTGGATACAATAATCTTTAAATTCGATATGTTCTACGACAGAAGGGACGAATTGATGGATAAGCAGCAAAAAGCTGAGGCTGAGCTCAATTCTAAAGCCGGTCAATATGAGAAGAGTGCACGGGATTATCAGGAAAAAGTGAATAAAGGACTTGTTACAAGGGCAACAGCAGCAGAGATGGAACAAGCTCTTCTTCAGCAGCAGCAAGAACTTGTCAATCTCCGTGATAACCTCCAGGCCAACCTTCTTGAGGAGGAACAGGTCATGAACCGCCAGATACTTGAGTATATAACCTCATTCCTTGAAGAGAATAAATCGGAATACAACTATCAGTATATACTCGGCAAGAGTTTCGGGGGTCAGGTCCTTTATGGAGATACTGCTCTCGACATCACACAAAAAGTACTTGATGCCATTAATAAAAAGTATCAGGAAGAGAATAAAAAATAATCATGGGTTTTGCTTCAGCCTGGCTGAATGAAAAGGCTCTGTTTCCTGAATTCATTAAAGAAGCGCCTGATAACCAGACAGGTATAATAGTTATTGTACCTGCTTTTGATGAACCAGGATTAGCTCCGCTACTAAATTCTCTTATATCATGCGATGAACCGGGCTGCAAGGTTGAGGTAATTGTTGTCGTTAATGCTCCGGCTGATTCATCGGCAGAGAGCCTTGAAAATAATTCCAGGTGTATTGAGAACATCATACAGTGGAAAAATGATAATAAAAACCGGTTCTTCGAGATCCATGTTATTGATACAGGGAGAGCATCGGTAGCGGGCTGGGGAGTGGGGCTGGCAAGAAAAACAGGGATGGATGAGGCTCTGAGACGCTTCAATACATTAGAAAAACCGGAAGGTGTCATACTCTGTCTTGATGCTGACTGTACCGTTGAAGTGAATTATTTTACTTCCCTCTGCGATGAATTACTGCAGAAAAAAGAAAATAAAGCATGTTCAGTGTACTTTGAACATCCTCTTTCAGGCAGTGAATTTCCTGATAGAATTTACAGTTATATTGCACTCTATGAGCTTCATCTGAGGTATTTTGTGCAGGGACTTAAATATTCGGGATTCCCTTATGCATTTCATACTGTCGGTTCTGCCCTGGCAGTTAAAGCATTACAGTATGTTAAAGCCGGAGGGATGAACAGACGGCAGGCAGGCGAGGATTTTTATTTCATCCAGAAGCTTGCTCCTCTTGGCGGATACTTTGCGCTTAACACCACAACAGTTTTTCCATCACCAAGGGAATCATACAGAGTACCCTTTGGAACAGGAGCTATGGTTGCAAAGCTGATGGATGATATCGGAGACAGGCTTTTAACATATAATACTGAAGCCTTCAATGATCTGAAAATACTATTTAATGTTACCCGGAAACTCTATGATTCAGATCAGGATAAGGTGATAAGATCATATAAGATGCTTCCTCCCGGACTGAGATCTTTTATGGAGGAAGCAGAATGGACTGCAAAGATCAATGAGATTTTAAGAAATATTTCTAATAACGAATCTTTCATGAAAAGGTTTTTCGTATGGTTCAATATGTTCAGGATTGTGAAGTATATGAACCATGTACATCAAAAAACATACAGTAAAGTTCCTGTTCAGGATTCTGCTTATGATATGCTTGTTATATCAGGATTAAATGACATCCCGAAAGATACGTATAAACTGCTTATGTATTACAGGTCGCTGGAAAAAGGCTCACAGACAGCAGTTTAGTTATTCTTCCTGGTTATTTCACGGTCTTCCCGTGGAGTAAGAATTATATAAAGATCCTCTTCCGTTTTTTTCATACGGTACTGCTCCCTGGCAAATTTCTCAAGGCTCTCGTTATCGGTTTTAAGCTCCTGGAGCTTCTGGCGGTCAATTTCAATCTTTTTCAGGTAATATTCCTTTTCGTTCCTGAGCCTGTGAAGCTCCCTGATCTCCTTATAACGTGAAATCAGGTTATTCGAATCAAGCAGCAAAAGCCATATCAGGAATATAAGTATAGTCAGGATATATTTATTTCTGAATATTGCGGGGATCTTTTCTATTAACCTGAATCTTGTCATACGAATGCAAACCTACAAATTTTTTTCATCCGCCACTCATAAGATAAAGCATCCGGACATCATCTCCTTCCCTTATGACGGTAGTCTCGTACTTATCCCTGGGTATAAGTACGCCGTTGATCTTGATAATTCTCATCCTGAATGAGAACTTTTTTATTTCAAGCATCTCGCTCACTGTCAGAGTTGTTACACTGAATTCCTCTTTCCTGTTATTTAACATTATTTTCATTCAGTAAATGATGTTACTTCTTCATCAGGATCTCGATAACGGTATTAGCCTGCATGTTTGCCACTATACTGACCCTGGGGGCCATGGGAGGCATTTTATCATCTGCGGTTGTTGATTCATCACCGCATACATAAAGTGTATCGTCAATCTTCCTTGATCTGATGGTCTCATTGTGTCCCCAGCCAGCAAGGCCTGAACCAATTATAACAGGTATTTCCGGCATTCTCAACTGTACCGTTTCAATAAGCATCTCCTTCATATCGGTACTGTCGAAAGCTTCAACAATAACATCACAACCTATAAAAACATCCGGTATATTTGACTTATCCAGCTTAAAGTTGTAAGAAATCACCTTTACTGCAGGATTTATTCGTGCGATATTCTCCCTCAGGGCATCAGTTTTCAGCATTCCTGCCTGATCGATAAAATAGTACTGTCTGTTCAGGTTTGGTGTTTCAACAACATCAAAATCGGCAATTACCAGTGTACCCACACCGCACCTCGCAAGAGATACCGCACAATTTGAACCAAGGCCCCCGGCACCTGCTATACCTACCCTGAATTTTCCAAGATGTATTTCTATTTCCGAAAACCTCATTAGAAAAAATCAATAACAGGTACAAATATACAACATGTTAATAATGTTATAAATGAGAAAAAGTACCACAGACAAAAACACCTGTAACATACTGATGTATATCATACTGAACTGGCATATTTTTTTATAACTTTGAATTTATGGTCTTTTACTGCAACCTTAACCTTTTAAAAGAACAATATGGATGTTGAATCATACAAAGCACAACATAAGCTTTTAAATGAGTGGAAATACACATGGACTCCTTTAGACAAAGGATATACTGATAAAATTCTCTATATAAATGTGGGCACAACAGAAATAAAGGACAAGGATGTCCCTGCTGTGATGAAGGAAAAATTTATCGGGGGGAAAGGATATGGACTCCGTCTTCTGTGGGATGCCACCAAGCCTGATACAAAATGGGACAGCCCGGGAAATGAGATTATCATTTCCTCAGGTCCGATTGGTGGCATAACCCAGTACTCGGGGACAGGTAAATCGCTGGTGGTAAGCATTTCACCACAGACCAACTCAGTAATGGACAGTAATGTTGGTGGCTTTTTCGGGCCCTTTCTTAAGTTCTCCGGATTTGATGCATTAGAGATACAGGGTAAAGCTCAAAAAGATGTCATTGTATTTATAGACGGCATAAATCATGAAGTGGAAATTTATGAGGCTTCTGAAGAAGCTATTGACAGCCACCTCCTTGTGGAGCAGCTGACAGATTATTTTACTGATGATGATAAAGAAAAGAAGAATATCGGAGTTGTTTCATCTGGTTCAGCGGCTGAACATTCACTTATCGGCATGCTTAACTTCAGCTTTTATGATCCGAAGCGTAAAAAGGTCCGCATGAAACAGGCAGGAAGGGGAGGAATAGGCACGGTTTTCCGTAATAAGAATATAAGGGCTCTCGTCTGTAAAATTCCCGGTGTAAAAGGTAATCTTAATAATGTTGTTGATCTTGAGGCAATTATGGAAAGGGGCAGACGTTTCAACAGGGAAATGAGAGAGCTTGATGATAAACAATCCCAGATGCGGCAGTCTGGTACTGCGCACCTGATGGAAATAATGAATGACCACGATCTTCTGCCGGTAAATAATTATAAATTCGGCAGCCATCCCGAGGCATACAAGATAGATTCATCAGTGTGGAAGAAACATTTCACACAGAACATACCGGATGGTTGCTGGATAGGCTGTAATATGTCGTGCAGCAAGGGCGTTGACGATTTTGAGATCAGGACAGGTCCTTATAAAGGGAAAAAAGTAATTGTAGATGGACCTGAATATGAAAATGCAGCCGGACTGGGATCAAACTGCGGGATCTTTGATCCTCATTATATTATCGAAGCCAATTTCTATTGCGACACATACGGTATATGCACTATTACATGGAGTACAGTTACGGCATTTTTCATGGAATGTTATGAAAACGGGATACTTAATAAGGAAAGGACAGGAGGACTTGAACTGAACTTCGGTAATGCAGATGCTGCATTGGAGCTTATACATCAGCTGGCGAAAGGAGAGGGTTTTGGTAAAATAGCAGGACTTGGAGTCAGAAAGGCAAAAGAGCTGTTTATTAAGAACGGGTGGGGAGATGCAGATTTCCTGAACGACATCGCAATGGAAAATAAAGGTCTGGAATATTCACAGTACATTTCAAAAGAATCTCTGGCACAGCAGGGAGGCTTTGCAATGACAAACAAAGGACCTCAGCATGATGAAGCCTGGCTTATATTCATGGATATGGTCAACAACCAGATACCAACCTTCGAGAACAAAGCCGAAGCATTGCATTATTTCCCGATGTTCAGAACATGGTTCGGGCTGGTCGGATTATGCAAACTTCCCTGGAACGATGTTGAACCTGAAAATAATGCAGAGACCGATGAACCTGCAAAGGTACCGGAACATGTTGATAATTATGTAACTATCTATAAGGCGGTTACAGGTCGTGAGTTCGACAAGCACAGGCTTATTGAAGATTCAGAGAGAGTATATAACTTTCAGCGGGTATTTAACCTGCGAAGGGGATTCGGTACACGGAAACATGACAGACAACCATACCGTGCAGCAGGCCCTGTTACGAAAGAGGAGTATGAATCAAGAGCCGAACGATATGATAAACAGATAAAGGAAATATTAAATATTGATCCGGCAGGGAAATCAACGGAGGAAAAAATGAAGATCCTGCGCAAATACCGTGAAGATCAGTACGAAGCTCTTCTTGATGCGGTTTATGAACGGAGGGGATGGAATAATAACGGGGTGCCAAAAATAGAGTTTCTTAAAAAAATCGGTATGGACCTTCCTGAAGTGATAGAGGTTGTAAAGGATTATCAATAGAACAGACGGCTTATGAAGATGATTCCAATTTCAAAGGCCTATGAAATAGTAATGGATAGTTCGTTCAGTACAGCGAAGGAAACAATTCCCTTTGCTGAGTCGCTGAACCGTATACTGGCTGCTGATGTTATCAGCGATATGGAAATGCCTCCTTTCAATAAAGCATCAGTTGACGGATTTGCCTGCAGAAAATCAGATCTCGATAATGAACTGGAGGTAATAGAAACTGTTTCTGCCGGAGGATGGCCCGAAAAACCTGCAGGCAAAAACCTTTGTACCCGTATTATGACAGGTGCCGCCGTCCCGGAAGGTGCCGATTGTGTAATAATGGTTGAAGAAACTGAAACACTGCCATCGGGTAAAATAAAATTCACCGGTTATTCAACCAAGGAAAATATTGCATTCAGGGGAGAAGATATCAGGAAGGGTGATGTTGTGCTTAAAGCCGGAAATATTATCAGGCCGCAGGATATCGGAGTGATGGCTACTGTGGGACATACATCAGTAACAGTCAGCATAAAGCCGCATGCAGCAATTATCAGTTCAGGCGATGAGCTTGTAGAACCGCATGAAAAACCAGGCCGGTCACAGATCAGGAACTGCAACGCATTCCAGCTTATGGCACAGACCGAGAGAGCAGGTGCAACAGGGAAATATTATGGAATTGCACGGGACGATGAAGAGGAAACATATCATATAGTACAAAAAGCAATATCGGAAAATGATCTGGTAATTATTTCAGGTGGGGTTTCCATGGGTGATTTTGATTTTATTCCTTCGGTACTTGAAAGAGCAGGTGTGAAAATTCTTTTCACAAGGATCGCCGTTCAGCCCGGAAAACCGACAACATTCGGGATACATACAAAGGCTCTTGTATTTGGACTTCCGGGTAATCCTGTATCATCTTTTATACAGTTTGAACTGCTTATCAGACCGTTGATAAATAAAATGATGGGATTTTCATGGCAGCCGATAATAAAGACATTACCCCTTAAAAATGACTTCTTCAGGAAATCTGCTGAAAGAATGGGTCTGATACCTGTGATCATAACAGATGATGAACTTGTTTCACCGGTCGAATATCACGGCTCAGCACATATTTCTGCAATTCCAGGAGCATTTGGCATAATAGCCATACCTCCAGGCCAGTACAAAATTGAAAAAGGAAAGATGGTTAGCGTACGCCAGATTTAACAAGATAATTAATTGAAACATAAATAATTAGATGGATCTCCCTTCTAAATTGAATATTCTGATAATTACCCTCAGCGACAGAGCATACCAGGGAGAATATGAGGACCTGAGCGGCCCTCATATTAAAGAAATTCTGACAGATTATTTCAAAGATCGGAAACAGGCATATAATATCAATATTAAACTTATTCCTGATGATTCTGCAATCCTGAAAGATATCCTGATAAGTGCAGAAACTGTTTATAATCTGATAATTACGAGCGGTGGTACGGGTATAGGGCCAAGGGATATAACTGTTGAAACAGTCAAACCTCTACTGAAGAAGGAGATCCCGGGGATCATGGAATATATAAGGGTGAAATATGGTTCACAAAAACCCAATGCTCTCCTCAGCCGGGGTGTTGCAGGCATTATCGGCAATTCGCTTATTTATACAATTCCCGGCTCTGTAAAGGCTGCAGACGAATATATGACGGAGATACTTAAAACACTGAACCATACCATGCTTATGCAGTACGGTATAGATTCACACAATAAAGTTCAGTAGGATATTCGATTATTTGTATTGGCTGTAGCATTCCCTATTACACGGTCATAACGTTCGTAAGGATTTCTGTAATAGACAAGAACAGTATAATCGTTTTCAGTCTCAAAATGGTTACTCTCAAAAACTGTTGCCATTCTCTCCGTGCTGCCCTCTTTCAGAAAGACATATTCGTAATTGTACCAGCCCTGCTTCAGAAGTATGGTGCATTCATATTGACCCTCACGGGGATTGAATAACATGATGTTATTTTCGTTGAAATTCCAGTTGTTAAAACTGCCGGAGACATACATATTCCCGTTTGCTATCATATACTTTGAAGGCAGAGTGAAATAAACATATACATAATCAGCATCGGTTTCCGGATCGCGTCCCTCATCCGATGCAATATAATACCTGCCATTGAAATCCTGCCAGTAAAAGTATGGTTTGTACTCCCTGCTTTCAGAAGGAACCAGATAAATATGGTAGTTTGGGGCCATGTAATCTATCCTCCTGATATATTCTGATTGATACCTGATACTCTTAATATCGAAATATCTGAATTCATTTCCTGCACTGAAGATATTCTTCTCCGATATTGAATTGAACCTGAGCTGGTTGTTACTGATAAAATCAGGCTTAAGGTTCTTTTTTGCATTACTCCAGCGGCCATTCTGAAGTACAGAACAATAAATATTTCGGGCAGGATCGGTGATGGATATCCCTGCAAGGTTTACAGTAAATTCAAACTGTTGACCTGTGTTATTAAAAGCCGGTATCTGCGGCCGGTATACCCTGAAATTTGTCCCTGCTAATCCTTCGGTAATTACAAAACGTTGTGTAAGAATTGGATTGTCAGGGTATCCATCGGGATATACATAAAGTATATAATTTCCTGATAATAAAAAGGATATCCGGTCATTAGGAAAAACAAGTGAATAATGGAAATACTTTACAGTGGTATTGAATGATGGTTGACACTCCTCTAATGGATTATCAGGGAATCCCTCAAGGTATTCGTTAGTAAAAATATCCGATCTGTTCCAGTCTTTATCGCAGTGAATAAATGTATAATAGTATGTTTCGTTCTGATCATCCAGAAGATCAAACTGGAGAATTAGTTTCTCTTCGCTGTTGAGTTTTATAATCGGGTACGAAAAATTCCAGCCTTCTTTAGTAAGCAGGAGTGTTTTAATTCTCTCGTCATATATCCTGTTTGTGTTATAATCAGGACCTGAGTTATAACCAGATGCCAGTGCGAACCCCGGTAAGATAAAAATGACAAAAATCAGGATTTTTCGCATAGTATTTGCTTTAAGCAGATTATTAACAAAAATAGTGCAAAAATATTGCATCATATTTGGCATTTTTTAAGTATTATCGGGAGCTATTTATACATTTGTAATCATTGTTATTTTACTAACAGAACTCTGTCTAAGAGGATTTATTTTAATGGCTTCAAATTAATATGTCCAGAACAATAAACTTGAAAAGGGGATATAATATCCCGATAACGGGTGCCGCCGAGAAGGCAATCGCCGGAGAATCCAATAATCCCATCAGGTTTGGAGTTAAACCCGTTGATTTTCCGGGTCTTACGCCAAAACTGGAGGTTAAATCCGGGGACAGGATAAAGGCCGGAACCCCTTTATTTCATGATAAAAACCGCCCGGAAATAAAATTCACTTCACCGGTAAGCGGTGTAGTTATTTCGGTTGAAAGGGGCGAAAGGCGTAGAATTCTTGAAGTTGTTATTGAAAGAAGCGGTAATGATTATATTGATTTCGGCAAGACAGACCCTGCTTTCCTTTCAAGGGAAAAGATAACAGAACGTCTTCTTATGTCAGGGCTCTGGCCAGCTGTCAGGCAGCGGCCATATCATGTTATTGCAAAGCCGGGAGATCAACCGAAATCTATCTTTATTTCGGGATTCGATACTTCGCCACTTGCACCGGATTTTGATTTTATTATGGAGAACTTGCCGGCCCCGATGTTCAAAACAGGTATCTCTGCAATTGCAAAACTCACTGACGGAAAGGTCAATATTGTCCTTAAAAAAGGAGCACCAAAACCACCGCTTCCTGATAATGTTGATGCTGTTGAGATATCATATTTTTCAGGGCCTCATCCTGCAGGTAATGTGGGTATTCATATACACCATCTTGATCCTGTAAATAAGGGTGAAGTTGTATGGTACATCAATCTTCAGGATGTTATTGCTATTGGAAATCTCTTTGGTCAGGGAATATATAAACCTGAAAGACTAATAGCCCTGACAGGTTCAGAAGTAATTAATCCACAGTATTACAGGGGCTTGTCGGGAGGCTCTGTGGCACCCATGATCAGGGATAATATCAGGTCATGGAACCTGAGATATATAAGTGGTAATGTTCTGACAGGAACAAAAATTAATGCCGACGGTTATCTCGGGTACTACGATTCACAGGTGACGGTCATCCCTGAAGGGGATAAATATGAGTTTTTCGGATGGGCACTTCCAGGGACTGATAAGCTAAGCTTTTCAAAGACATTCTTATCCAGCCTGTTTCCGAAGAAGATGTTTAAACCTGATACTAACTTCCACGGCGGGGAGAGAGCCTTTGTGGTAACCGGCCAGTATGAGAAAGTACTTCCGATGGATATTTATCCCATGCAGCTTATAAAAGCAATTATAACAGAGGATATTGATCTGATGGAAAACCTTGGGATTTATGAGGTCGCAGAAGAGGATTTTGCCCTTTGTGAGTTTATCTGCCCTTCAAAAATTGAAATCCAGTCAATAATAAGAAATGGACTGGACCTGATGATCAAAGAAATGAGTTAATAACCTGAGACAATATTGAAGAATGAATTCTTTACGAAAAAAGCTGGATAAAATCAAGCTCCATTTTGAGGAAGGAGGAAAACTGTCAAAATTACGGTCAGTATTTGAAGGATTCGAGGCTTTTTTATTTGTATCCGACAGGGTCACTGTAAAAGGATCACATATAAGGGACAACATTGACCTTAAAAGAACAATGATTATTGTAGTATTGGCACTTGTTCCGGCTCTTTTGTTTGGTGCCTATAACACAGGAATGCAGCACTTCAGATCTATTGGTGTTGATGCTGCACTGTTGCAGGCATTCTGGTTCGGTTTCCTGAGAATTCTGCCACTGATAATTGTCAGTTATGTCGTAGGCCTTGGCATTGAATTTATTGCAGCCCAGATCCGCGGACATGAGATAAATGAAGGTTTCCTGGTGACAGGACTTCTGATCCCTTTGATAATGCCAATAGATGTTCCGCTATGGATGCTTGCTTTGGGTACTGCCTTTGCTGTAATCCTGGGAAAAGAAGTGTTCGGTGGTACGGGGATGAATGTGTTTAATCCCGCGCTGCTTGCAAGAGCATTCGTTTTTTTCAGCTACCCCGGATGGATGACCGGAGATAATGTCTGGACAGAGGGTCTGACAAAAGGACAAAATATTATTGACGGATTCTCGGGAGCGACACCACTATCGATGTGTACATTAGGGAATACTGCAGATCTGCCTTCATTTATGGAGATGTTTATCGGTACAATTCCCGGTTCTGTAGGAGAAACTTCCACTGTGGCAATCCTGATAGGAGCCCTGATTTTGATACTGACCGGAACAGGAAGCTGGAAGATCATAGTGAGTGTTTTTGGAGGCGGACTCTTAATGGGTCTTTTGTTAAATGCTATATCTGCCAACACCTACATGGAACTTCCCTTTTATTATCATTTTGTAATGGGGGGATTTGCCTTTGGAGCTGTCTTTATGGCAACGGATCCGGTCTCAGGAGCTCAGACAGAAAAAGGGAAATGGATTTATGGATTTATGATAGGGATCTTATCGATTCTTTTCAGGGTACTCAATCCTGCTTATCCTGAAGGCGTAATGCTGGCAATCCTTTTCATGAATATATTCGCACCACTCATCGACCATTTTGTTGTACAGTCAAATATCAGGAGGAGGCTCAGGCGAGCTGAAATAACAATTGGAAATAAATCATTAACACATGAAACCTCCATGTATTAGAATACGAAAACACAATAGTATAATAATCAGATACATGGAGGTTCCATCATACCACTGAAATAAATTATATTATGATGAAAAAGTTCAGTAACAGATATATCTTCATTTTCTCAACAGTGATGGTTGTGATTGTTGCATCATTACTGTCACTGGCAGCCACTCTTCTCCAGCCGGCACAGGAAAGAAATCTTGAGATAGAGAAGAAGAAAAGCATGCTTGAGTCAATACGTGTGCCTGCAACCCGACACGACGCTGTGGAATTATATGATGAGTATATAAAGAAAAGCTTTGTATTAAATATAAAAGGAGAAGTAGTTGATAGTGTTGATGCTTTTACAGTGGTTTTGAGAAACGAACAGAAAAAGCCTCTTGAGCAGCAATACCTTCCTGTTTTCATATCTATTCCGGACAACGGGGAAAGAGTGGCTATCCTGCCGGTGGAGGGTAAAGGACTCTGGGGCCCTATTTATGGCTATGTATCATTGTTGCCCGATATGAATACCATTTACGGCGTCACCTTCGATCATAAGGGAGAAACACCGGGACTGGGAGCGGAGATTAACACCACACATTTTGAGAGTATGTTTTTCGACAAGAAACTATTTGATAATGAGACCTTCGTGTCTGTAAAGGTTGTTAAAGGAGGTGCCGATACTGATGACCTTCACGGTGTTGACGCCATATCAGGAGGAACAATAACCAGCAAGGGGCTCGAAAAAATGCTTTACGACTGCATAGTGAAATATGATGATTACCTCATAAAAAACAGAAATTAATATATGAGTAACAAGGAAAAAGAGCCGATATTCTCGGCAAAGAATTTTAATCTTCTTACTGCTCCGCTGAACAAGAATAATCCTATTACAATCCAGGTTCTTGGAATATGTTCAGCACTTGCTATTACAGTGAAGCTTAAACCGGCCCTGGTGATGGCATTATCGGTGACAATAGTCATCTCAGTCTCAAATGTGGTGGTTGCAGCTCTCCGGCAGTATATACCTGAAAGGATAAGGATAATTGTACAGCTGGTAGTTATTGCAACACTGGTGATACTTGTAGACCAGATACTTAAAGCCTACGCTTTTGATGTAAGCAAACAGCTGTCAGTTTTTGTCGGACTTATCATCACCAATTGTATTATTATGGGCCGCCTTGAGGCATTTGCAATGGCAAACAAACCATGGCCGGCATTCCTCGACGGATTAGGCAACGGAGCAGGATATGGCATAATACTGATTATTGTCTCCTTCTTCAGGGAGCTGCTGGGATCGGGTACTATATACGGCTACCCGGTACTTGAAAAGATAGGACTCTATTCAATAGGGTATGAAAATAATGGAATGATGATACTCCCCCCGATGGCGCTGATTGTTGTTGGATTAATTATCTGGGCTCAGAGAGGAAGGGATAGAAGTCTGATTGAGAATAAGTAAAAAAGGATGTTATGGAAAATCTTCTCAACATATTCATCAAGTCGATCTTTGTCGAAAACATGGTATTTGCATTCTTCCTGGGTATGTGTTCATACCTGGCAGTCTCAAAGACCGTTAAGACATCAATAGGACTTGGTATTGCTGTTGTATTTGTGCTTTTGATAACAGTACCGGTCAATTTCCTTATCGAGAAATTTGTTTTGAAAAAGGGAGCCCTTGTTTGGCTTGGTGAGGGATTTGCAGATGTCGATCTCAGCTTTCTCACTTTTATAGTTTTTATTGCTGTTATTGCAGCGATGGTTCAGCTTGTTGAAATGATAATCGAGAAATTCAGCCCAGCCCTGTATAATTCATTAGGTATTTTTCTTCCGCTGATAGCTGTAAACTGTGCAATTCTGGGCGCCTCACTCTTTATGCAGGAAAGAGAATATGCCAATATTGCAGAGGCAACGGTATTTGGAATCGGATCAGGGATAGGCTGGCTGCTTGCAATTGTCGGTGTTGCTGCGATACGGGAGAAGCTCCGGTACAGTAATGTCCCGGACCCTCTTAAGGGACTGGGGATCACTTTTATACTTACAGGATTGATGGCGATAGCTTTCATGGGATTTATGGGTATCACAATTTAATTGATATATCTTATTATGGTTTTAGCTGTCACAACTGTACTTACCCTTTTATATAGTGTTATAGTCTTTCTTATAATTATCCTGCTTCTGGTTTTTTTGCTGCTGTTGGCGCGTGATAAGCTTATACCCAAGGGAGATGTAACTCTTCAGATAAATGACCGTGAAATAACTGTTTCTCCCGGTTCAAACCTCCTTTCAACGCTGTCATCAAACGACATTTATCTGCCATCAGCATGCGGAGGAGGAGGTACATGCGGTATGTGCAAATGCCAGGTACCTGAAGGAGGCGGCTCTATACTCCCAACCGAAACTGGCTTCTTTACCCGTAAAGAACAATTGGATAACTGGAGACTGGGATGCCAGGTTAAGATCCGCGAGCCTATGAAAATAAAGGTTCCTGAAGCTGTACTCGGAATAAAGAAATGGGAATGTGAAGTAGTATCTAACAGGAACGTTGCAACATTTATAAAAGAGTTTGTTGTTAAATTACCTGAAGGCGAGGAACTTAACTTTGAACCGGGAGGTTATATTCAGATCGATGTACCAAAGTACAAGACAACATTCAGAGATTTTGTCATAGACGAAAAATTCCGGAAAGACTGGGATAAATACAAAATGTGGGATCTCTCAATAAAGAATAGCGAAGAGACATTCAGGGCATACTCCATGGCAAATTACCCTGCTGAAAAGAACCTTATCAAACTGAACATAAGAATAGCCACTCCGCCATGGGATAATGCAAGGAAACAATTTATGAATGTTCCTCCCGGAATATGTTCATCATATATATTTTCACGAAAATCCGGAGACAAAGTATCGATATCAGGCCCCTATGGTGAATTTCATATAAAAGACACCGATAACGAAATGGTCTATATTGGCGGAGGAGCAGGAATGGCGCCGCTGAGATCACATATTTTCCACCTCTTTAATACACTGAAAACAGGCCGAAAAGTGTCATACTGGTACGGAGCAAGATCACTCAATGAGGTATTCTATGAAGATGAATTCAGAGCAATCGAGAAAAAATTTCCCAATTTCAAGTTTACGCTTGCTCTGTCAGAACCTCTTCCTGAAGACAAATGGAAAGGCTCGACCGGCTTCATTCACCACGTGCTATATGATAATTACCTGGGTAAACATGAGGAACCCGAAGATATTGAATATTACTTCTGTGGACCACCAATGATGAATAACGCGGTAGTGAAAATGCTCTACGACCTCGGGATACCTGAAGAAAATATTTCGTTCGACGATTTCGGAATTTAAA
>CAZWZQ010000023.1:33738-36466 GCA_964638955.1 uncultured Rikenellaceae bacterium
TGATGTATTATGATGAGAATCAGGTTATTATATTTGGTTTTTTTGCTATTGTTATCAGGGGTTTCCTGTAAGGAATATGTCGAATTCTCAAGCTTCAATGGATTTGCACAGGGTACAACATACAGCGTGGTTTTTGAAAATAGTAATAAGATCGATCCTTCAGATCTAAAGACTAAGGTTGAAAAGATCCTTCATGATTTTGATATGTCATTATCGCTATACCAGGATTCATCTGTCGTTTCCAGGATAAACCGTAATGAAAATTTAGTGCCTGACTCTTTTTTTATTGAAGCTTTTATGAAATCGAAAGAGATATCCCGGATAACCGGAGGTGCATTTGATATTACTGTGGCGCCACTGGTTGAAGCATGGGGCTTCGGACCTGATGCAATGAAATACTTTACCGAACCAATACACGACTCCCTGATGGATTTTATTGGTATAGACAAGGTGGAAATAAGGAATGGGATGTTATATAAAACAGATTCCCGTATAGAGCTCGATTTCAATGCAATTGCCCAGGGTTATTCTGTCGATATCCTGAGCAATTATTTAAGCAGTATCGGTATAAAACGTCATCTGGTTGAAATTGGAGGTGAGGTAAGGGTTTGTGGTGATAAGGGAGGCGTGTTGTGGAGGATTGGAATAGACAGGCCTGAAGATAACAATATAATGCCCGGAGAAGACCTGCAGGCAATTATCAGCCTGAAAGACAGGTCACTGGCAACTTCAGGCAACTACAGGAAATTCTATATTGAAGATGGTATCAAATATTCTCATACCATTGATCCAAAGACCGGTTACCCTGCCAGAAACAGACTGTTAAGTGCAACGATCATTGCTGATGAATGCGCGACAGCTGATGGTATAGCTACAGCCTGCATGGTCATGGGGCAGGAAAGAACGATCGAATTCCTGAATTTGCATCCTGAATTTGAAGCATACCTGATCTATTCAGACGATAACGGAAATTTCAAAACATGGGCAACACAAAATCTGAAGGAGAATATTTATGAAACAGAGGAGTGAATTGTCAATTTATATTAGATTGTTATTTTCACACGCAGAGCACCCTCTAAGATCATTACCCGGATTACAACCGATATCGGTTTTTTGTGCACATTTGATGCCGTGTTTGCGCATCTCTTTGTTATGGCCAATATGTGTCTCGGGGAAATGTCCATGTGATCTGATAAGTATCCTGATCCCCAGTAAGGCAAAGGCGATTAACAGGAAAAGTACACTGATAAGTAATAATTTCAGAAACATGGATTCCGGGTTAAGAACTATCTTTCAAAGATAATCATCATTTATTGTGTTAACGTTAAACAACTACAGCAAAAATTTGTTTATTGTTCAGAGTTAAAGAAAAAAATTATCATCTTTTATGACACAAAGCAACAAACAACCAGACATAAAAATAAGCAAAGAGAGCATACTTGCCGACTATCGTCTTGCCAATGTCAGCAGGAACCTTTCCATTACCGGTCGTCGTGAAGTATTGTCAGGAAAGGCAAAGTTCGGAATTTTCGGTGACGGGAAAGAGTTAATCCAGATAGCCATGGCCAGGCAGTTTAAAGAAGGAGACTGGAGATCAGGATATTACAGAGATCAGACCTGGATGATGGCAATGGGACTCTATGGCTCTGTGGAATTCTTTCATCAGCTTTACGGCAATA
This sequence comes from uncultured Rikenellaceae bacterium, assembly GCA_964638955.1. GTDB lineage: Bacteria > Bacteroidota > Bacteroidia > Bacteroidales > VadinHA17 > LD21. Next base: position 35,418 of record CAZWZQ010000023.1, read on the forward strand.
CTGACAGAAACATTAATCCGGGAAGTGGAGGCAGGGTATTCAATAATCATTTTTCGGTTCCAAACATCAATCCTGATGGTACATGGCGTGATCTCACAAAACAAAAAAATTCCTCCTCTGACATATCCCCGACAGCAGGACAGATGCCCCGGCTGCTGGGTTTGGCATATGCATCAAAATTATTCCGGCTGAACAAAGAAATGCACCGGTTTACAACATTGTCGCTGAAGGGAAATGAAGTTGCATTCGGTTCAATTGGTGATGCCAGTACTTCAGAGGGACACTTCTGGGAAACAATGAATGCAGCAGGCGTGCTTCAGGTGCCTATGGCAATATCTGTATACGACGATGGTTACGGAATATCTGTTCCAAAGAAATACCAGACAACAAAAGGCAGCATCTCGGATATCATGAAAGGTTTTGAAAATGAACCCGGCCGGTCAGGTATAATAATTTACAAAGCCAAGGGATGGGATTATCCCGGACTGTTGAAAATGTATGAAGAAGGAATCGAAATTTGTCGCAGGGATCATATTCCGGTTCTGTTTCATATCGAGGATGTTACACAGCCTCTGGGCCATTCAACCTCAGGATCACATGAAAGATATAAAAGCGAGGAGAGACTGAGGTGGGAAGAGGAATTTGATCCTATACGAAAAATGAGGGAATGGATAATAGACAAGAAGATAGCAACTGGTGATGAACTTGACAGAATAGAGGCTGAAGCTGAGGAAGAGGTTAAGGAGTCGAAGAAGAAAAGCTGGGAAATGTTCCAGAATCCTATAAAGATTGAAAGAGATGCACTTGTGAAAATCATCAGGGACCGTTCCTGCACGTGTCACGAAGAAATTAAGGAGGCTTCGGTCGATGAGATAACCGAAGAATTGGCTGGTGTACTGGCCCCAATCCGTAAGGATAACTTCATGGCTGCACGCAAGATCCTCAGAAATGTTTGTGAGACGTGCGACAAAGCTGATAACCTGAAGGAGGAGCTTCATGGCTGGCTTAAACGGAACTATGCTGATGCTGAAACCAGTTATAACAAGTTT
>CAZWZQ010000023.1:36566-41454 GCA_964638955.1 uncultured Rikenellaceae bacterium
ACTTCTTGAAGGCAATGATCCGGCAATAGTGATCGAACCTTTAAATGGTTACAGGCTGAAGGAGAAAATGCCTGACAATATCGGTGAATTCCATATCAGGCTTGGTATTCCTGAAGTTTTGACCACCGGAACAGATATTACGGTGGTAACTTACGGATCAACTGTCAGAATAGCAGCGGAAGCTGTCAGACAGCTGTCGGCACATGATATCTCAGTGGAACTTATTGATGTTCAAACCCTTGTTCCATTTGATATAGAGAAAATTATTCTTGATTCCATCAGGAAGACCAGCAGAATACTCTTCCTCGATGAAGATGTCCCCGGAGGAACAACCGCATATATGATGCAGGAGGTTCTTGAGAAACAGGGCGGCTGGCAATACCTTGACTCTCCGCCAAAAACCCTTACTGCACAGGAACACCGGCCGGCATATACTACCGACGGAGATTATTTCTCAAAACCCAATGCCGAAGATGTTTTCGATGCGGTTTATGCAATGATGAAGGAGGCAGTACCGGCGAAGTATTAGCCCTCCACGAACTCACCTAATGGGGGGTGAGTACATGTTGTATTAAGAGGATGAAAGAGGTATTTTACTCTGTTATCCCGATTATCTTCAATAATTCAGTTGCCGCCTCTCTTGGTCCTGAGGTCTCAAAGCCGGGAATTCCCAGCCTTGTTCTCATCTGGCCCACGAATATGTTCTTCTTATAGAATATCTCAAAATATCTTGATGCTATTTCCTCGTGTAGCTCCCTGTATTCGGGAGGGCCGAAAATATTAGCGAAATATGAATGTACCAGACCGCTGGTAGTTGTTGTCCCTTTGCTCATTACGGTTCCTCTGCGGAATACCTCAAGTGCTTCGGCAGCAGTATCGAACTTTTCTATTACAGGGTGTTCATTATCGATTTCTTCGTAATTGTTTGCATACAGAATATAGTCTATCTTATGACCTTTGATAACATTTTGGAATGAGGTGACAGGGATGACTATCCTTGAATTTACCTGGCTTGGATTCATTATTATTGACCTGTCGAGATGTCCGAAAGCATAACCGGGCTGCAGGTCATCAAGCCTCAGGAAGGCTCCTGTCTCGGTACCGAAACCGACAGGTTCACCATTATCATCAATTTCAACAGAACCCATATCGTCGGCTATAATCGTCATTTCACGGATATTCTTTTCACCAAGGATGCGGAATGCTTCAAGGGTTTCCGATTTACCGGCACCTGTATCACCTATTAAAAGAATTGTTGCCTCCTTGTCACCATGGAGAAGGATTCTGACCATTGCACCATGGAACGGCATTTTGCCTGATTTCATGGCTATTGAATTATGAAGCGTGAGGATCATTTTTTTCAGGTAGCCGAAATAGCCGAATTCAGAGCGTCCAGGAGTTGCACCAATGAAAATCCCGTTGACATGGTCCTCATAAAAAACAGTGGGGAATTCTGACAGACCGTCAAGTATATCACCTTGAACACCATAGATAAAGAGAGCATCAGGCTGCCTTTTAAGGTCAGCATCATCCGCAAGCTTGAAAAGATTGCACATTGAAAGTCCCAGTTCAAGAAATGTGAGATGAAAATAAACCATGATAAGCAGTTTCCCGGCTTTTACAGGATAACACAACCAGTCATCAGAATTTAATTCTACAAGGTCAACAGGATTTTGCGTTATTCGCTTGAAATGCCCTGTCCGTTTATTCATGGGTTGCTGTATCACAAGCGGAGGGTAAATGAGGATCTGCCGTATTACTGGTATATTATTAAGCTTGAGATATTTACCATGAGAATAAGGAATATTTTTAGGTAATGAAATAACAGCCATTTCAGCGCCTGCCGGTACCTGCCTGTAAACATTCGGGTGACTGCCTGAAATATTTTCCTGAATATGCCTGTAAACAGTTCTGATAAGGTGTGTCAGATGTTCAATTGTCTCATTGAATGTACGATAGGGTCTTTTATCAAGACGGTCACCTTCGGAGTCATTGATAATGAACCGGTCAAAATGCCTCCAGTAATCATACAAATATTCGATAAAATTGTTTAACAAATGGAGGTCACTAAGAAATGGTCCTGATCTGTCAAAGATATGAGGAATTACTCTGGCCTCATACCTGAACAGAAGTGTAAGTGTTTTGACCAGATCATCTACAGCAGATTCATCGGATGTTCCATTCCTGAATATCTTCAGAAACGGAGAATTTCTGGAACGTAGATGTTCCAGGCAGTGATCAAGTACCATTCTGAACTTTTCACTCTCCAGTAATTCATGAGCAGTTTCGCACATCCTTTCGCGATTGTTCAGGATTGCCTTATTTCCGATTATTCTTAAAGTGTTTTTTTGCATAATCTGTTAAAAATCCGGGCAAAATAATGAATATAATTAATTGACTTATTATTTTTGCTTAATTATTTGTCTGGTTTTTCAATTATTTTATCAGTTTATTGGGCATAAGATTTTAATTGTGAGCTTTTCGTAAAATTATGTAACTTGCCATGGTAATGAAACCGGAACTTGATTTTTTTACAATACTGCCTGAAGATAAAATACCGGAAAAGGGAAAAATACTTATTTCAGAACCCTTTCTCCCGGACACTTTTTTTAACCGCACAGTAGTATATCTTGCGGATCATAATGCCGACGGTTCAGTTGGTTTCATACTTAATAAAAAGCTTGATATAAAAGTGTGTGATGCCATTTCAGGTTTTGAAGGCTGGGATGAGTTATTGAGTATGGGAGGGCCTGTTGCTCCCGATACACTTCATTATCTTCATAACCTGGGTGAGGGCATACCGAAAAGTGTTCTTGTTGATGAAAACATTTACTGGGGCGGAGATATTGATTTGATCAGGGATCTTATAAGTGCCGGCAAGCTGAATAATACACGGATAAGGTTTTTCCTCGGATATTCAGGATGGTCGGCAGGTCAGCTTGAGAAAGAGCTCAAAGAAAATTCATGGGTCATTGCCAAAATAAATTCAGATATAGTCTTGAATAACCAGGTAGATGATGCCTGGAAAAGGGTTTTGAGAGGGTTGAAAAATAAATATCGTGTGTGGGCTGACTTCCCTGACTCACCGGATATGAACTAGAGACCTATAAATGCATGATCTTAAACACCAGCTCCTTAAGAATATCTCCCGGTTCGCTGCTAAGATCTCCATATCCCTTTGATTTCATATCATAGGTACGTAAAAGAGATATTGACTGAACAGTTTTAGCGACACTGTATTTTGAGGCAGAGAGTTCATAATCCCTGACGAAATAGGGATTGATCTTAAGGGCGGCTGCAACATTGTTCTTTGACTTGTCAGTAAGATAATGATATGTGAGAAGCCGTACGAAATGACTGAAAAGCGATGCGATTGACAGGGTAATGGGATTATCTTTCGGATTACTGGCAAAATGGCGGACTATCCTGTTGGCTTTCAAAATGTTTCTTTCACCAACAGCCTTCTGGAGCTCAAAATTATTGTAGTCTTTACTGATGCCTATGTTTCTTTCGATCAGTGAGGTTGTAATCACGGGTTTGCCCGGAGGAAGTGTAATTAAAAGTTTGTTAAGCTCATTTACTATCTTGTGAAGGTCGGCACCCAGGTATTCGGTCAGCATTGCGCTTGCAGTGGGATCAGTTTTAATGCCCTCCGTCATAAGGTATCTTTCAATCCAGGCAGGAACCTGATAATCTCTCAGTCTTGGTGACTCGAAATAAACAGCATGGGATGTAAGAGCCTTATAGAATTTGGTTCTTTTGTCAATTGCCCTGTATTTATAATTGATAACCAGTATTGTTGATGGCATGGGTTTCTCAAGGTAGAAGAGAAGATCATCAATTTTCTTAAGTGATTGGGCTTCTTTTACTATCACCACCTGGTGGCTCGACATCATGGGAAACTTCCTGGCTGTGTCAATAATAGCCGGGACAGTTGTTTCTTCACCGTACAGTATAACCTGGTTAAATGATCTTTCGGCCTCAGGAAGAACATTTTCTTCAATATAACCAGAAATAAGGTCAATGTAATATGATTCTTCTCCGGCAAGAAAATAGACCGGCTTAAAGATCCTTTTTTTAAGATCAGAGATTATCTCTTCATAAGTGATTCCCATATTAAAACCTCAGATGTTTTACGGAAATACCATTATCCTTAATTTCTCTCAATGCATCAATACCGATCTTAAGGTGAGTTTCAACGTATTTATCAGTCACATGACGGTCGCTTATCGCAGTTTTTATTCCTGTCGATATCATCGGCTGGTCTGAAACCAGTAACAGGGCTCCGGTAGGTATTTCATTTGCAAATCCAACCGTGAATATTGTTGCTGTCTCCATGTCAATAGCCATTGCACGTGTTTTAACAAGATATTTCTTGAACCTTGCATCATATTCCCAAACCCTTCTGTTTGTGGTAAATACAGTACCTGTCCAGTACTCTTTTTTATGGCGGATTATTGTGGTTGAAATTGCACTCTGCAGCTTAAAAGCGGGTAATGCCGGAACCTCCACGGGGAGATAATCATTCGAAGTACCGTCACTCCTGATGGCAGCAATGGGGAGTATAAGGTCGCCGACCATGTTCTTTTTCTTGAGACCGCCGCATTTTCCCAGGAACAGTACGGCATTGGGATCCACAGCACTTAAAAGATCCATGACAGTGGCTGCATTGGGGCTGCCCATTCCGAAGTTAATGATACTTATGCCATCAGCAGTTGCATTGGGCATATTTCTGTCTTTCCCTTCAATCTCCACATTATGCCATTTTGCAAAGAGATCGACATAATACATGAAATTGGTTAGCAGGTAATACTTCCCGAATGTATTTATCTCCTTTCCCGTATATCTCGGAAGCCAGTTATTAACAATTTCATCTTTGGTTTTCATA
>CAZWZQ010000023.1:41554-44374 GCA_964638955.1 uncultured Rikenellaceae bacterium
ATTGATAATGAAAGCACTGAGAGGTCTTTCCTGAGGATACTTTCCATGACTGATCTCAGGCAGTTAAGCGAACAATACCATGGTATACTTGCGGATCATTGTTTTAAAGCGTTGAACTCAGGCTCTTCAGCAATTGCCATAAAAGCATATTCAATGGAGATAATCTACAGACTTGCAATTATTTATCCCGATCTGGCAAATGAGCTCTCCTCGTCAATAAATATGCTCCAGGGAGAAGGAGCAGCAGCAGGAATTATTGCCAGGGGAATAATAATTCTTAAGAAACTTGCCGAAATCAGTTCAGATCGAGAATCCAGTCAGTTATGATCTTAACGACTTCAGGAGAAGGTGTAGCTTGACGGTGGTGTGCTTTGCTTTACTTCGTTAAAATATACATTGAAGTTTAAATTTCCATGTCAGAACCAATAATGTAGTGAAGGAAATACTATTTAATCAATAATCCAATTCTGAAACCCCATGAGAAGGCCAAAGGAAAATTTTCACCGGCTACAGAAAATACATAAGGATAAGTACTTGCAAATTCTTCATTATTTGAATATCCGTATCCAAGTCCGAAATAAAGGTCTACTAGAAATGCATCATTGAAGATCCATTGATTGCCAAGGTTGATCAGGGCAGCAAATTTAACCCTGTTATATGATTCATCACCGGACCAGATGGAGTGAGTACCTTTATAAGTGGCAAAAAGCAATTCGGGTGCCACGTATTTACCCTTAAGAATATGAGCGTAACGCATTCCTGATAAATAGAAATCAGGATTTTTAATAAACTTATATCTGCCCTTAATTGCAAATCCCAGGGCATCATCAGGATTCTCAAATCCTATTCCTACAACTCCAAGCGTTGTTTCCCAACTGGCTCCGGGTTTAATACATCGCTCGAAAGAAAGTGCTAACACAGAATTCAATGGTGACAGAAACTCCATTTTTAGGGCATTTCGTTTCTGTATCTCAAATAGTTGACTGGAATTCGTCTCCATGGATTCCCTGGCTTCTTCAAGGTGATCTATAATCATCTCTTTACCATTAGCAAACACAATCTTATCCACTTTCGTTTTTTTTATTCCGATTATAACATCCGATTCATAATCGGCAACAGTATATTTTATCTCGTCCGATCCGATCTCAGTAACTTTACACTCGATTATCTTACCGTCCGCCAGATAAAGTCTATCCTGTGCTTTAAGACCAGGACAAATAAGTAATAAAAAGAAAAGTATCAATAGGATCTTGTTCGGTTTCATGTTAAAATATATTTATTAAATCAAAATTACATTTTGTTTTGATCACTGTATAATTATTTATTAACCATTATTACTTATTTTGTTTTCTTCTATAACTTATCTCAAAAAGATTAAATTTCTTTCTACAATTAATCTGTCTTTCGACTCTTCAACTCTTCAATTCTTCAACTTATTTTCTACTTTTACACGTCATTAATTTTATTTCAGATGCGCATAGTGGATACCAGAGGTCAAAAGTGTCCGGCTCCTATTCTGGCAACAAAAAAAGCTTTAAAGGAGACAATTACCGGTGAGTCATTCGAGGTTTTGACTGATAGTCAGACATCGTTCAACAATTTAACACGATTCCTGAAGGATAATAAGACTCAATTTTCAGTGGAAGAATCGGATGGTGTGTGGACTCTTACAATAAAAAAGAGGAAGATGAGATAATCAGATAGATGGCTTCTTCCACAAATATTATAAAACCGCAAATCTTTACTGGTTATGAAGATTGATCTTTTTACCATGGTTGATAGCGGAGGATGTTCCGCGAAGATTGCACCCAAACAGCTTGAGGAGATACTCAAGTGCCTGCCTCTGCCTGACGATCCCGATATCCTTGTAAATATTGAAACACATGATGATGCCGGTGTTTACAGGGTTAATGATGAACTTGCACTCGTATTCACAACCGATTTCTTCCCTCCGGTTTGCAGCGATCCCTATGAGTTCGGGCAGATTGCAGCAGCAAATTCCATAAGCGACGTTTACGCTATGGGCGGCAAACCGGTAATTGCCCTGAATATCATGATGTTCCCTGCCGCAAAACTGCCTGTTGAAGCATATAAAGATATACTCAGGGGAGGAGCTGATATGGCATCCAGAGCAGGAGTGAGGATTATCGGCGGCCATTCCATTGATGACTTTCCTCCCAAATACGGATTGGCAGTAGTAGGCTATATTCATCCTCAGAAAATCATTACGAATGCCGGAGCCAGGTCTGGTGATATCCTGATACTTACCAAACCGGTTGGTACAGGAGTTATCCTGGCCGGCCAGCGTCTTGGGTTAACCTCAGAAACTGATGTGTTACAGGTAAAAGCTGTGATGAAGCTTCTTAATAAATCAGGTGCGGAAGTAATGAATAAACATGATGTCAAAGGAGCTACTGATATTACAGGTTTTGGACTAGCGGGGCATGCTCTGAAAATGGCCAGGGCAAGTAGTGTATCTATTACACTTAATCTGAAATCCCTGCCCCTTATCGGGAGTACATATATGCTTACAGATCAGGGCTGCATTCCGGGAGCGGCATTCAGAAACCTTGAGTATGTTGAGAATGAAGCTCATGTGGAAGAAAACCTCGACTACAATCTGAAAATGATTGCTTTTGATGCTCAGACTTCAGGGGGATTGCTAATGGCAGTAAAACCGGAAAAATCAGATAAAGTGTTATCTGAACTTCACGAAAAAGGTCTTGATAGAGCAGCAATAATAGGTTTTGTAACTGAAAAAATGGACAGATACCTGTACCTCAACAGATAATAAGTCTATCTATACTTAGGAAGGGAAAA
>CAZWZQ010000024.1:0-42660 GCA_964638955.1 uncultured Rikenellaceae bacterium
TAAAAGTTAAAAGTTAAAAGTTAAAAGTTAAAAGTTAAAAGTTAAAAGTTAAAAGTATAAAGTGTTAAAGTGTTAAAGTTCAAGGTTTAGTACCAAAAAAGTTTTCGAGCCAGAAATTATTTGCCTCATTTCTTGAGTGTAAAGCTTTGGCACCACCCCATCCATGACGGCCATTCGGGTAAAACATAAACTGGAATATTTTCCCTTCATCCTGTAGCCTTGATATTAGATAAATTGAATTCTGCATATGAACATTATCGTCCATATCACCATGAGTCATATAGAGTTTCCCCGTGTAATTTTTTACCCATGTAAGTGCAGAACCATCTTTGTAACCATCAGGATTGTCCTGGGGAGTGTCCATATAACGCTCGGTGTAAATATTGTCATAAAGCCGGTAATCGGTAACTGAAGAACCTGCAAAACCATGTGTCCAGTAATCGGCTCCTTTTGTCAGTGCAAGACAAGTCATATACCCGCCGTATGAACTACCGGTGATCCCCATTCTTGTTCCGTCGACAAAAGGTTTTTCAAGAAGCCATTTCACGGCATCAGCATAATCAAGGATTTCCCATTTACCGAGAGAGCGATACATGTAATCAAGTCCCTTTTTCCCAAACTGTCCCGAACCCCGGTGGTCCACAGTAAATGTTATTATACCATTTTGAGAGTACCACGAAGGATTATTCCCCTGCCACCTGTTATATACATTTTTAGCATCCGGTCCGCCATAGATAGTAAAAATAACCGGGTATTTCTTTGACGGATCAAAGTTCAGAGGGTATGTTATTATAGCCGGCATATTAAATAATCCGTCGGATGTCATTATCTTAACCATCTCAACCTTAGAATCTTCAGCCGGATTGTAGTCAGGATGTTCGAATTTATGGATCTCCTTTAAAAGCTTCCCACTCTTATTATATCCGTCTATCGAACCCGGATTCGAAACGCTGCTCCAGGTATCAGTATAATAACTTCCTTTTGGTGAAATGTCTGCACGATGACTTCCTTCTCCACTGGTTAATTGAAGCAGGTTTTTACCATCAAGACTTACTCTGAAAGCATGATTATCAGTTGATTCGGGGCCTGTTGCAGTAAAATATACTATCCCGGGATCTTCATCGACCCTGATAATTGAGTTCACCCTGAAATCAAAATCTGTTAGCTGTGCTATAAGACGCGCGTCCCATCCGTAATAATACAGATTCTCCCAGTCGTTTTTATAACTCCTGATAATAAATCCGGTTCCGTTATTCATCACATAAATATCTTCACGGAATTCCACCCATGTTTTACATGTTTCATTATAGATATCTGTGTAATCACCAGTTGAAGGATCAGCAAGTATTATGGTTAAATCATTCTGGTCGCGGTTCACAATCTGTATCGCCAGTTTTTTGCTGTCGGGTGTCCAGAATGGCCATGCAATATATTGATCAACAGAGTAATCGGTTTTAACCCAGGTTGTTTTAGCAGTTGAAATATCTGCGATTCCCATTTTGACTTTCGGATTTGGATCACCGGCTTTGGGATAGGGTACCTGTTCCAGCAGTCCGTGTATCCCGTCAGGTTCATCAAGCCTGTTGAGAGTGAATATCGGCACATCGCATTCATCAGTTCTCAGATAAGCTATCTTTGAGCCGTCAGGCGACCACCAGAAAGCAGCATAGCGGCTTGCTCTTCCAAGGATTTCTTCCATATATACCCATGAGGAATAACCGTTATATATCCTTTCCGAAGCATCGGCGGTCAACCTTATCTCCCTGTCATTGACCAGATTATAAATATACAGATCCTTTTCCCTGGTATATGCGATTTTTGAACCGTCAGGAGAAAAGCGCACATTAACTTCCCCCAGGGTGTCATTGGTGATCCGGTGGAGCTCTGTATCGCCCTTTTTAAAATAAAACAGGTCATTCTCCTTTATCAGAACCACACTGTTATTATCCGGACTTATAATGTCGTTCATCTCTAATTTCACACCATCTGGCAGTAACTCTTCAATAATTTCATGCTCCGATTTTGAGGGTGGAACAACTTTGCCTTTCCCTGTTTTAATGTTCACATTCTTAATTACAGGATTCCTGTCTGCATCAAAGGTGCGGATAAGGTAATGAGTGTCATCGGTCCAACCAAGGATGGCAACCTGGTTTGAATTTCGTATTGGTCTCTGTGCAACTGTCTGATTGCCTGTAAATAAAAAACAAAGAAGAAAGACCATGAAGATCTTTACTAAACTGATTTTACTCATGAGGGTATATTTTTATTAATCAATACATATTATAATGATCCGTAAAAATAAGAATAAGAACGGGTGTACAAAAACCTGATAAGGGTTTTTTGAACTTATTATTATTTTGTATTAGTGATTTTGCAGATAAAATATAGATCGACAGGAAAGATCTGGTTATTGTATCTATAAGGCCCTGCCTTGCAAAGAAATATGAATGCCAGAGAGATGAGTTTTCAGTTGACGGGAACAGCGTGTTATGTACGTGGTGCAGAAAAAGTACTTGAAGAATTTAAAAAAGAGCCTGGATTGCAGGTAGGGCAGACAACAAATGACAGGAAGTCCTCGCTTTCAAGCATCAGATGTGTAGGCGCCTGCGGGCCGGCTCCGGTGGTTATGGTGTGTGATAAGACATACGGCCGGGTAGCTCCCGATGACGTGAAGAATATAATTAAAGAATACGAGTAAAAAAACAATACTCTGAGTTACAGGTTAACTGGAAGTTGATGTTTGTCAAGTCACTGCTTCCTTTTTTTTCTTTAACATAACATTTGCTTAACTTTCCTTGTTTTTTACAACAAAACAAAAAAGTAAAATGAAAAACTGCAAAAATATTACGGGCATTATCATTACAGTGCTTTTCCTTTTCTGCCGGAATACCGGATACTCACAAAACACTGACTGCAAAGTTAACATGCCTTCTATTTCAGGTAAATATTCCGGTGAATGCAGGAAAGGGCTGGCTCATGGTCAAGGTACTTCAGAAGGTGTTGATAAGTATACCGGACAATTCAGGAAAGGATTGCCACACGGTACGGGAACTTATACATGGTCAGACGGATCCTCCTTTAAAGGTCAATGGAAAAACGGGATGAAAAATGGCGAAGGGAAAATGAAAAGTATTGATTCAACCTATACTGGCATCTGGAAAGAAGACAAATATATCGGGAAGGAGATTATATCTCCGTATAAGATCACTCGCTCATTAAATGTCACAAGATCATCATTTTACAAATCTGAAGGCGCCTATGATGTCGTAAGGATAAAGCTCATGAGGGGCGGCGTTGAGAATTCAGGTATTGTATCAGCGGATATTACCAACAGCAGCGGCGAGCAATACCGCGATGGGTCCAACTACGGAATTATGCAGCCGAAATTCCCGCTGGATATAAGGATAAGGTTTACTGCCCTGAGCAGCTTTGGAACGACACAGTTTAATGTTTTCTTCGACTTTACCATCAATGAACCGGGGACATGGGATGTAAGGATTTCATATTGACCCTCTTCGCCGTATAAGGTAGGTTCTATCAGCCTGGAAGCTTCCATAGAGTTCGATTAGTTCTCAAATTAGTTATGAGTGATGTCCTTCCACATCATACTTTTCGGTACTTTACCATATTAATTATTCGAAAATGTTACGGCCCGATTGTTGCATATATACATTTCGATTTAACAATTACAGCAATTTTATTTTCAGCTTTTTGCCGTAGAGTTATAAATGGAAATTAAAAAAACAATAGATCAACATAAGCAGCTTTGCTCTTTTGTTAAAGAAAGAAAAATAAAGCAAAGCCTTGATATACTGTCAGATATGATTACCGGAGTTACTTCCGGCGATCTTCGTGATGAGTATGAAAACCTGGTTATGACTTACAGGAATATGCTTACTTATACAATAGAAGGCATCGATGATCCGGAGCGTAACAAGGTATATCTTAAGCTTATTCAATCGATACTTGAGTTATCCGACAGGGTAAGACAGGACATATTGTCACATTTTTCAGGATGGAACACCTACTGGATCAAGCAGCAGACAGAGAAAGAACAAAATCTGAGCGGAAAGACTATAGTTGAGACCGTTGATGACCTGATGTTTAAGTCGGAGCTGGATGAATGGCTGAAGCTCAGCAATGAGATCAATCCAGATCCTGAATCGGAGATCTCAAAAAAGCATAGGCAGCTCATCAAGAACATATTCAATCATCTCTGGTTGACAGATTATTACGGTGAGGCAGAAGCGAGCCTTATTGACATCATCCTTAATTCAGGAAAATTCAGATGGTACGAGTCAAGCATCTTTACAACTGCAATCACATTAAGTTCTTTAAGGACATGGCAGTCGGAGAAGCTGCTTCACCTTATGGATATTTATAAATCGGGACAGGAGCAGGTGATGGAGCGAGCACTGTCGGGACTAATATTAAACCTGCATTATTATAACGGAAGAGTCCTTCTCTACCCTGAAATAAGCTCAAGGATCAGTAAAATGTCGAAGACTCCCGCTTTCAGGGAACATTGCCGGATAATTGTATTACAAACAATAAGGTCGCGTGAGACTGAGAAGCTTAGCAGGAAGCTTCATGATGAAATTCTGCCTCAGGTAGCAAAGCTTAAGCCAAGGATTGAGGAGAAGCTGGACCTTGATAATATTCTGCCGAAAGACAAAGATGATGAGAAAAACCCCGACTGGTCGGAGATGTTTAATGATTCGGAGGAGATATTCAAGACCATGGAGGAGCTGACAAATCTGCAGATGGAGGGAGCTGATGTTTATATGTCAGCTTTTGCCAATCTTAAGAATTTTGACTTTTTTAAGGATTTTCAGAACTGGTTTGTTCCATTTCATCCCGACCATGAGGTACTTAATGAAATATTCAGGGATGAGGTTCTGGGACCAGGAACAAATGAGCTTGCTGAGGCAATGTACCAGACTCCATTTATATGTAATTCCGATAAGTATTCCCTGATCCTTAACCTCAAATATTTACCTGCATCCCAGAAAAGTATGATGCTCAAGGTGTTCCGGATGGAGCTTGAGGGATTACAGCAGATGAATGATGACGATTCAATTACAGATCCGAACAGGAAATTCAGAACCAATGTAACACAGTATCTTCAGGATATTTACAGGTTCTTCAAACTCTCACCCTACCGGCAGGAATTTGAAGATATCTTCACAGGCAGGCTTGATATATATAATTCGGAATTTTTCAGGCTAACATGCAATGCACCTGAAGCAGAAGCAGGCCTTGCAGACTATTTCTTCAGCAAGGATTTCTATGATGATGCTCTTTCCTTATTCCTTAAGCGTGTAAAGGAAAAACCTGATGATGCCGAGCTGTACGAAAAGATAGGCTATTGTTACCAGCAGGATTCTGATTACGAGGGAGCCCTCAAATATTACGGGATGGCTGAACTTATCAACAGGAAAGAATGGACATTAAAGAAAATCGGATTGTGTCTGCGCAGGCTGGGCAGGAATGAGGAGGCCCTGGAATATTATATACAGGCCGGTGAAATGGAGCCCGGGAACATTCATACCACAATAATGACGGCACACTGTTTTCTTGATCTTAAGGAGTACGAAAAGGCGTTACAATATTATTTCAAGATTGAATATAACGATCCGGGTAATCTCAAAATATTGAGACCCATAGCATACTGCTACTTTGCTCTTGGTAAATTTGATGATTCGGAAAAATATTATGAAAGGTTGTCAGCCGGTAAACTAAAAGCTCATGATCTGATCAATATCGGTCATCTGGCATTATGCCGCGGAAGGAAAAAAGAGGCCATTGATCTGTACCGGCAGAGTATTGTCAGTGTAGAAATATCGAAAGATCAGTTCCTGGCTTTTTTCGCAGAGGACAGGAGTCTGCTTATTACGCTGGGTGTAAATCCCGACGATCTCCCTATACTGCTTGATTACCTGTTATTTATCATCGAATAAATCGACGGTATCAGGTGGTGGTGGCGGCGGCGGTCCGGGAGGAGGTCCCTGTTGCATATCTCTATGGTATGGCCTTCTCTGTGAATCCCTGTAATCTTCCGGTCCCGGTCTCCGGGTAAAAGTAGAATCATCTCTGTTTCTTCTGTTATGCCTTATCATCTTCTGGCGTTGTTCATCCATTTCTTTCAGCCTTGCGAGCTGTTCTTTTGTGAGCTTTGAATCGAGATCTTTCCTTAAAGCTTTTATATTTGATTCAAACTCCTTTCTGAAGTTTGCCTGGAAGTCGCTGTTCAGCTTTGCATATTTATCGAGGATCTTTTCTATTTCAGCTTTCTGCTTCTCATCAGGCTGGATGGTTTTATAGAATCCCTCTCTGAAATGCTCCTCTGAAAAATACAATCTCACAGGTTTAAGTTTTTGTAACCGAACCTGCGCTGAGGTCAGCCATCCGAGGATAAATCCTAAGAGCAGTGTAAGTACAACTAATAAAACTGGCTTTGCTTTCATGGTCGTTTTATATTAATTTCCGGTCAAAAGGTATACTATCGATTCATCGATGGAATCACCCAGACCCAGGAATGAATTGAATGAGAACGAATCCTGTGCAATAAATATCGACAACATCAAAATTATAATTGCTGCAATTCCTGTAATAGCGATTCGATAAAAGACCAGGCTCAGGTTTCTCCTGAATTCCAGATCATGACTTGCAATCAGTGGTTCCGAAAATAACCTGGTTGTAACCTTTTCAGTAAATCCACCGTTGAAGTCATAGGAGATACCCTCGCTCTCGAGCTTCCCGGCTATTTCCTTCGTATTTGCCCCCGGCTCCAGAGATTGGATCATAAGCTTCTTTAATTCGGAAGGTTTCATCATATAATAATTTATTTTAATGGTATGATGGAACCCACATGCAGCTGATTATTATAATATTGTGTTTAGCTTCGCTGAGCTCGCAAGCTCGGTTGTGTATTCAAATACGTGTGGGTTTCATAACATTTTTAATTTTTCTTTTAATTGTTCCTGGGCTCTTGAAAGCCTTGAAAGTACAGTTCCCAGCGGAAGGTTAAGTATCTCAGCAGTCTCCTTTGTGGAGTAACCCTGTAACAGCCTCATTGTCACAATGATCCTGAATTTAGGATCCAGACTCGTCAAAGCTTTATTCACAATTTCCTTTGCTTCCACCTTTTCCTCAGTTCCTGAATCTGCAATTTCAACTTCACTCATTTCTTCATTTCCCTTATGGGAAAACATTGAAAAGAAACGTTTTCTTCTTTTAATCTCATTCAGAGTAAGATTAACTGCTATTCTCTGAATATATGTTGATAATTTTGCCTCGCCTCTGAATCCGGGTAAAGAGTTGTAAAGATTTATAAAAACTTCCTGCCCGATATCTTCGGCATAAACTGAATCTCCAAGCATCCCTTTTACTGTACGTGCGACCATTTTCCTGTAGCGGTGCACTATTTCTCCAAATGCCAGCTTATCGCCATCCAGTGAAGCCTTTACCAGTTCATCATCGCCAGCCAGCTTATAGGATCCTCTCATTATTCTATGTTATATAGACAATGGTTATGATTCAAATATTCCCGATTGTTAATTTTTATTAACATTAATGTAATGGAAATTTATTCTTCAGTTTTCAACTCCCATCATTCCTGCAGCGGTTCATATTCACTTATCAGGATAATCTCATAATCATTTGTATATCTGACAGGAAACAGGTTTTGGTTCTCGAATCCGTCATTTATTGTTTTTCGGCGAAAATCAAATCTTGTTTGTAGAAGGTCAGGATTGTGAATCTCAGGATGTGAAATAAATTTTTTCCCATGAACAGCAAGTCCGCTTATAAAAAAATAGGCAATGTCATATCCCTGCCATGCGTAACTCAGTTCTGCAGGTTCTGTAGAGAATTTCTTTCTGAAATTGGCATTAAACTCCTTTACATCCTGTTTTGAATAATCAATCCAGTATGGTGAATATATCAGGACGTCGAGGTCGAATAAGTATTTCGGATCAAGATTATCAAGGCCCCGCATAGCAGGATAACCGAAAACCTTTATTTCATAGTCCTTTGTGAGAGCATGAATATCCATCAATATTTCACTTATTATGGGAGAATTTTCAGAAGCTATAATAATTACGTTTCCATAATCCTCTGAAAGTGCCTGTGACAATCTGTTAATAGAGTCATTATTGAATACCGACCTGCTGTAAAAAAGGAACTCCTTGAATTTGATCTCCTCAAATGGAAGTCGATTGCTAAGCTCACTTAATATCTTTCCCTTGAAATATTTTATTCCCGGATCTGATCCCGAGGTATCGGCATGTATAAAAACAAAATTGTCGTTGTAGTATTCTGTTATCTTTCTCGCGATTGCATTTTGAGCTACTTCCAGTGATGAATTGGCCATGAAGAGAGATGCATTGTCAATAAGTGCCGAATTATTCATAAGAGGTACCGGTGATACGATCGGTATTCCAAGTTTACTGGCATATGCTGCAACTGCAACCAGGTTATGGGAATAAACAGGACCGATGATCAGATCCATCTTCGATAATTTGTTTTCATGGAGAAGTCTGGTTACTTCAATTGTATCACTCTTAATATCAAATACATGAATATTCAGATCCAATCCTAAGGTACGAAGCTTATCTGCAGCCAGCAGGATACCTTCATACATTTCCAGGAATCCTATGCTCCGGGGATAGATCCACTCATCAGGACGGCTGATTGTTTTGTAGGTTCTTTTACCTTTTACAATATTTGAGGAATCGATATCTGCTCTTACATCATTTTCCTCAAGATAAAAAGGCAGCAATACAGCAATATCCATAGAACCTTTAAGGTTTTCGACAGGCGTATAAGCTGATGGTGTCGGCAATAATTCATGTGGTTCAGCAGTAAATGCCAGACTGTCAGCTAACAACAAGTCAGGCACTTCTGTTTTCTGCTGTGCAATAACCGGTATTCTTATGTAATCACCTACCTGAGGAAACCTTATATTCCTGTTCTCTCTTCTAAGCTCCCTGAGTGTAACTCCGTATTGTTCGGCTATTGATGACAGCGATTCCCCCCTGACCACCTTATGGAAAACGGGTGTTTTCTCCTGTACCTCAAACTCATGCCTGCCTGTCATGAATTCTCTTCGTGGAACGGCAATTTCAGCACCTACCGGAAGCTTGTTTATATCTATTCCCGGATTTGCTGAAGTGATTTCATTTTCAGAAACACCGTACAGTCTTGAAAGAGCATATACCGTTTCACCCGGTTGAAGAGTATGGTATATATATTTTGAATCGTCCCTGGGTGTTTTTACTATCACCATTTGCTCCGGTTGATTTTCCGGCACATCCCTGTAAGGTATTCTCAGCAGTTGTCCCTCATTTATACCATAGAGCGCAGGAGGGTTTTCCTTTGTCAGCTCCTCAACCGTAATTCCGTATGCCTTTGAAATTGACCAGGCTGTTTCACCCTTCTTTACCTGATGCATATAATATGCTGTACCTGAAATAATTACCTTATCCTTTGATCGTTCAACCACAACCTGTGCTGCTGACTGAAGTGTGATTACCAGATAAAGTAACAGAACGGGTAAAATTTTATAATACTCCCTAATATTCATCTCGTGGATGCTTATAAAGTTTCAAGGAATTTTCTGCAATTCATTTCAATTCTTTCATGTACATTCGAAATTTCTGTTTTTATGAAATGCTCACCTGTTATTTTTTCATACAGCTCAATATATCTATCCGATACCTGATTTACAAATTCATCTGTCATTTCCGGCACTTTCTGGCCCTTCTTCCCCTGGAATCCGTGTGACATCAGCCATTCCCTTACAAATTCTTTTGATAACTGTTTTTGAGGAAGATTTTTATCAAATCTTTCCTTGTATTCGTTGGCATAAAAATACCTCGAAGAATCGGGAGTATTTATTTCATCTATCAAATATATTTTCCCATCTTTTTTTCCGAATTCATACTTGGTATCTACAAGAATCAAGCCATGGTCAGCTGCTATCTGAGAACCTCTCATAAATACCTCCATTGAATATTTTTCGATAAGGTTATATTCGTCTTCGGGAATAAGTCCTCTCGCAATGACCTCATCTCGTGAAATATCTTCATCATGGTGTCCGCGTTCAGCTTTTGTTGTCGGTGTAATTAACGGTTCCGTAAATCTCTGGTGTTCCCTCATACCATCTGGTATTGGAATGCCGCAAATTGCTCTTGCTCCTGCTTTATAAGTTCTCCATGAACTACCTGTAAGATATGCTCTTACAATAATTTCGGCCGGATATGGATCACATTTGTGTCCGAATTTTACAGTTGGATCGGGAGTTGCGATTTTCCAGTTCGGAACAATATCTTTTGTGGCATCAAGGAACTTTGATGCAATCTGATTCAGCACCTGACCTTTATATGGGATACCTCTCGGGAGTACCACGTCAAATGCAGATATCCTGTCTGTAACAATCATCAGGAGATATTTGTCATCAATATTATAGACATCCCTTACCTTTCCCCTATAAATGCTTTTCTGCCCTGGAAATGTGAAATTTGTAGTTAAAATTGTCTTATCCATACATCTTATTCTTTTTCTATTTTCAGTCCCCATTCAAAGCCTGTCCTGACCGAATGTCAGGAGGGGTTTGAGGGTCGTTTTCTTCCTGTTCATATGCTTTAATGATCTTCTTCACCAGTTTATGCCTTACGATATCTCGTTCATCAAATTTAATTATGGATACCCCTTCAATTCCTCTCAAAATCCGCATAGCCTGGAGAAGTCCCGATTCGTTTCTTTTTGGAAGATCTATCTGTGTTGTATCTCCTGTCATTATAAATTTTGAGTTTACACCCATACGGGTAAGGAACATTTTCAGCTGGCTTATAGTTGCATTTTGCGCTTCATCAAGTATTACAAATGCATTTTCAAGAGTCCTGCCCCTCATGAAAGCAATGGGTGCGATCTGTATTGTTCCGTCCTCCAGCCATGTTTCAAGCTTCTTATAGGGCAACATATCATGCAGGGCATCATAGAGCGGCTGAAGATAGGGATCCAGCTTCTCCTTCATATCACCGGGCAAAAATCCCAGTCTCTCACCAGCTTCTACTGCCGGTCTGGTGAGGACAATCTTTTTTACCTCCCGCTCCTTTAAAGCCCTCACAGATAACGCAATAGAAGTATAAGTCTTGCCGGTTCCGGCAGGACCTTCTGCTATAATAAGATCGTTGGTTTTATAATCGGTAACCAGGAGAAGCTGGTTCACCGTCCGTGCCCTGACAGGTTTTCCGCTTGTACCGAAGACCAGTATCTGTTCAAATTCACCGCTGGAGGCAGTTTTCATATGTTCCGCATCGAGGAAATATTTCTCAATATCCTGCTCCTCAAGACGGTGATACTTTTGATAATATTCTATAAGCTCATTGAATTTCTCGGCAAATATTGTGATCTCTGATTCTTCTCCCATGCATTTTATTTCGTTACCACGCGCAAGTATCTTTATTTTGGGAAAAAATCCGCGGATTTTATCGAGCAATATATTATTTGTGCCGAAGAAAACTACAGGATCTATATCTTCAAGAAAAATTACTATCTCTGTCATTAAACAAAAAACAATAAAAATTTTCTGCAGAACGATACAAAGTAAGTTTATTTTTCTTTAGAAGATTATCTTTGCCTTAAGTTTTTTCCCGATGGCAGTTATTACATTGACAACAGAATGGAAACCTGAAGATATCTATCACGGAATCATTAAGGGTAAGTTGTGCCGTATGTGTCCCGGGGTTACAATAATTGAAAATGCCACTAATATTCCTGTTTTCAATATTTCACATGCTGCATTTGTCATCAGGAACACATGGAACAATTACCCTGAAGGAACAATCCACATAATATGTGTTCATTCGGAGGTTGAAGCCGGAAAGGATTATCTCATTGTCAAATCGAGAGATCATTACTTCATAGGGTCCGATAATGGTATCTTCAACCTGATCCTGAATTCTGATCCTGATGAAGTAATAAGAATCGATCATAAAAAGTGCACCGACGAGCTTGAGGTATTTGCCAAAGCAGCTGCAGCTCTGGCATCGGGAAAAAAGCCCTCTGAACTCGGAAAAACCCTTGGGAATATCAGCGAGCGCGTACCATTGAGAGCAACAATCGACAAGGATGTGATAATCGGTAGTATAATTTTCATTGATTCATACGGCAATGCAATTTCTAATATCACAAGGGAAATATTTTACAGGGTTTTTGAGAAAAGGAAATACAGGATACTGATCCAGAGCAATAAGAATTATACTGATCACATCGTGGAAAAATATGGTGATGTCCCGGTAGGAGAATTGCTTGCAAGGTTTAATCCTCTCGATCTGCTTGAAATATCAATCAACGGGGCAAATGTTGCAGAACTGCTGAGTCTGACACCTGGTTCGGTGGTACGTGTTGACCAGGCAGACAAACCAGCATTGCCTAACCGCCTCTTTTAAAACAACTTAAGATGAATGATAAAAAAAGAAGTATAGAAGAGTTTGATAAGCTCCTTTCCATAATGGACAGGTTGAGAGAGAGCTGTCCCTGGGATATGAAACAGACCTGGGAAAGCCTTAGAAAGCTGACAATTGAAGAGACCTATGAACTTGCCGATGCCATCTATTCAAATAATGCTGATGGCGTAAGGAATGAGCTTGGAGATATGATGCTTCATCTGGTTTTTTATGCAAAGATCGGATCGGAAAAAGGATTTTTTACAATTGCTGATGTTTTGAAAGGGATAAACGAAAAGCTTATCTACAGACATCCTCATATATTTGCCGATGTTAAGGTATCCGGTTCATCTGAGGTTGAAGAAAACTGGGAAAAGCTGAAGATCAGAGAGAAAAATGGTTATAAACCGGTTTTATCAGGTGTTCCCTCCTCATTACCGGCGATTGTGAAAGCTAACAGGATACAGGAAAAGGTCAGGGGTGTGGGATTTGACTGGGAAATACCAGATCAGATCTGGAATAAAATGCTGGAGGAGATCACCGAACTTAAAAACGAAATCACTGACCAGGATAAAGAGAAGATTGAATTAGAACTTGGCGATGTAATGTTTTCAATAATCAACGCATCACGGCTCTATGGTATTGATCCCGAAGCCGCTCTTGAAAAAACCAACAGGAAATTCATCAAACGGTTCAATTACCTTGAAAAAGAGACTATCAGAAAGGGAATCTCGCTTCACGATATGAGTCTTGATGAGATGAATGTGATCTGGGAGGAAGCGAAGAAGGAGGATTAACGGACACATCATCCCCTTAAGGGGTGAGTACATGGATCATGCAAATATATAGCTCAGCAGTTGGTAGATAATTTTTGCTGCCATAAAATCAGTTGATTTATTTGTTGTTGACGGGCATAACTCAACCACATCGAAACCAACTATATTTCTTTTTCGTGCCACATCTCTCAGAAAATGCATCAGCTCAAAATAATCCGGGCCACCCGGTTCAGGTGTACCGGTAGAGGGCATAACCGATGGGTCAAAAACATCCAGATCGATAGTGACATAAACATTTTCAGTGAGTTTATCTGCCGCCTTCTGATACAACATCTTATCATAATAGAGTTCATGGGCATAGAATATCCTTTCCCTGTCAATAAAAGGGAGTTCTTCGGCTGATATGCTTCGTATACCTACCTGGACAAGAGGTACCAGTTCACGGGCACGTGCCATAGTGCAGGCATGATTAAAAGGAGATCCTTCATATTCCTGTCTCAGGTCGGAATGTGCATCCAGCTGAAGTACCGACAGATCGGGATAGTATTTTGAAAATGCTTTAACAGCCCCTATACTTACTGTATGGTTGCCGCCCACGATCACCGGCAACTTCTTATCCTGCAGAAGGTGTGATGTTTTATGAAAAACAGCATTTACGAGAGCTTCAGGTGATCCCTTTTCCGGAACCGGATCGATTGTGTGGATACCCATTTTATGAACCTCGGAGGCTGTTTCGACATCATAGAATTCAAGGTTGACCGAGGCTTCCATTATTGCATCGGGACCTTTGTCGGAGCCTCTCATTCCTGTGCTTGTCGCATCGTATGGCACAGGAACTATGATTATTCGGGACTCTTCATAATTATATATCACCTCATTACCACCAAAATTCATGACAGGAAGGATATTATTCAGCTTTCCCCGGCCCTGTTGGTTTCTTTTTTGCAGGTGCCTTTTTTTCTCCCGGACTCTTTTTCTTGCCGGCTGCCGGCTCTTTCTTCTTTACAGTCTCTTTTACCTGTGTATCTTTTTTTTCAGGTTTGGACTTTTTTACCGGTTCAGATTCTTTAGCCTTTTCCTTTTCAGGTTCCTCCGGAGCATCAGGTACAAGAAGATTCTGCGTATGAAGGATGTTATACCATTGTATGATCTTCCTGATGTCGCTTTTATAAACCCGTTCCCTGTTATATTCAGGTACAATTTCCCCGAAGTAGGTTTTGAGTTTAACAGGATCAGATCTATAATCAATTGCAGCTCCCCCATTCTCTTTTTCATATATCAGATCGAAGACTTTCCCGAGAGACATATCTTCATTCTCAGTAAATACAGATATTTCTTCGAGTGAGCTGACTTTTGCTGAGCCAAATGCACTGCTTCTCTTCTTTGTTTCAAGGTGCTCAATTATTATTGCATTTTTCCCCTGGGCAATGAATTTATAGAGCCCGGACTGACCTGAGATTGCCAGGATATCTTTTAAGACCATGGTATTAATTTTGAGTGCTAATTTAATTTTTGTATTGGTATCTATTATTCAAATGGCCTGTTTTATTGATGATCAAACCATATTTCTTTCCTTTTTTATCTTATCATATGCTTCATTTACCTTCCTGAATTTCTCTTTAGCTGTTTTCTTGAATTCTTCCCCCAGATGACTGACTTTGTCGGGATGGTATTTCATTGCCATTTTTCTGTAAGCTTTTTTAACCTCATCATCTGTAGCTGAACGGTCAATTTCGAGGATTTTGTAAAGAGAATCTGTTTCAGGCACAAACATATTCTTTATTGACATAAAATCGGAAGTGGAAATCCCCAGATAACCTGCAATCATGTCAATTGTCTGTATTTCAGACTGGTGGATAGTCCCATCTGCAAGGGAAACATTATAGAGAAGGTGAAGAAGCTGAAGACGTGATGAATAGTCCATATTCCGGCTGATCTGGGTACAGACGTCACACATTGGGATTTCCTGTTTCAGGAGATCTCTAAGCATCATTGTTGCTTCAGCCGCCGAATCTCTTCCGAATTGCCTGACAAAAAACTGTTTAACATAATCCAGTTCTGATTTTAGCACTTTCCCGTCTGCTTTCATAACAGCTGCAATAAGTACGAGCAGGCTAACGCCAAATGCAGCAGGTGTTGTCCGCATATCAGAAGAGGTATACGGTGATGATATCTTGATAGTTGTACTATCGACAATTGATCCGACCAGAAATCCCAGGAGTCCGCCAATAGGTCCTCCCATTACCCATCCAAGTCCTCCCCCTATCCATTTACCAAAACGTCTCATTTAATGCATCAGGAATTTAAGTGAGTTAACAGATCTTCATTAATACGAAGAATCACTGGTATTATCATATTGTTTTCGGAATTATTGATTACATAATCCGACATTTTTATTCTCTCCTCATCAGTCATCTGATTTTTTATCCTCTCCATTACCTGATCCCTGTTTAGCTTGTTTCGCCTGGTTACTCTCGAAATCCTTTCCTCCACTGGTGCCACAATGGTTGCGATTCTGTCAACAAGTTTAGAGGCACCGCTTTCAAAAAGAATTGCGGCTTCCATAATAACATAAGGTGTTGTCTGTTTTTCTGCCCAGCAGTTGAAATGTTCAAATACAACCGGATGAACGAGTGAGTTTACCTTTTCAAGGAGATCTCTGTTATTAAAAATAAGAGAAGCTAGTTCCATACGGTTCAGCTGGCCACCGGGATAAATATTTTTACCCACTATCTCATTTATTTCCCTTTTAATGATCCTGTCATTATCCATTATCTCCCGGGCTTCAGGATCAGCAGAAAAGACAGGAATGCCAAGCACATTGAAAACTTTACATACTGATGTTTTCCCGCTTCCTATACCACCGGTAATCCCGAGCTTCATTCCTGGTTTTTCAACATTTATCATCTTAAATGTCAATAACTTATCAAATCCCAATCATCTTATTATCATTGAGCCTTTGCGCCTCTGGGCCTTTGCGCCGCATTATTTAAAAGAGAAGAATAATGTATCGGGTTTTATTGAGGTTATCTTGCATTCAGATTTAATCTGAGAATTCAGATTCTGGATAAGACCCGAAGTTACGATATAATAATCGGCTGAACTGCTGTTTCGTGTTGGTCTATAGTTTAATTTTGAGAAATCAATTGTTAATGGTGAATTATTCCCTGTAACTTTCATACGCAGTATTGAATAACCTGATCCGTTCAGGTAAAGATATACTCTTGACGGCAGATCTTCTGCCACTCCTTTGTCTTTTGGCATGTTAGTATACCTGACAGGGTATCTGATACTTGTGTCAAGGTCCTTCCCAAGGGAATTGAGATACCAAAAAATAAATGACAGCAGCAGGAAAAAAGCGAATACTATAAAATTCCTGTTATTGAAACTCCATGCCCTCTTAACAGGTTTTTCAGGATGTATTTCTTTTTTCTTTTCCATACCGAATCACCGGGTTTATTCTCCTGCCGATGGATCTTTAAGCAGGGCGTTCTTATCCACCTTGAGTTTAAAATCTCCGCCTACATCCATCATTACGTAATTATCTTTTACTTCGTGGACTCGTCCGTATATTCCCCCTGTTGTAATTACTTTATCTCCTTTTTTCAGGGAACTTCTGTAATTAGTCATTTCTTTCTGTTTTTTCATCTGGGGTCTTATCATGAAGAAATAAAAGACAACAAAAACAAGCAAAAGCGGTAAAAAGGTAATCAACGCATTACTCTGTCCTGTTGATGATGCAGGTTGTCCCATTAAATATAAATACGCAAAACTGGTCATTGTGTAAATTATTAATTATTACTATTATTTTTCATTGCTGTTCATTACTTCTGCTGTTATTTTCAGTAAAACAACAGGATTTTTGGCATTGGATTTAACGGTAACCGTTTTGGTTTGAATACCGTTCCTCCCGGAGGTATCAAATATTACCTCGAGGGCACCTGTCTTTCCGGGGGCAACCGGTTTTCTGTCATATTTCGGTACTGTGCAACCGCATGTCGTGGTTACTGATACTAATGCCAGGCTGGCAGTGCCTGTATTCTCAAAAGTAAAAATACATCCTACCTTTTCACCTTCCTGTACTTTACCGAAGAGATGCTCATATTCCCTGAAAGTAAGAACGGCTTTTCCTGTATCTGAAGATTGGGATTCAGCATTATTCTCACTCTTCTGTGTTTTACAGCTGTATCCTGTAATAATCAGAATAAGAAGTAACAAATATAACTGAATCTTTTTCTTCATCAGCTTCAACAGTCAGAAAATCTATATTAGTTTTCTGGTGATTCTCCGATCAGGCCTCTTCCATATTTTTTAAAAAGACCTTTTTCTCTTATCTCCTTAACTATATTATCCAGAATTCCGTTGACAAATGTACTGCTTTTTGACGTACAATAGTATTTTGCTATTTCAATGTATTCATTGAGAGTTACCTTAACAGGGATTTCCGGGAACTCAAGGATCTCGGTAATAGCCAGCCTCATTACCAGAATATCCATGAGGGCAATACGTTCCAACTCCCAGTTAGTGGTATTATGCTCTATAAGTTCCGAACACTTTTGTTTATTCAGTACAGCTTTTCTGAACAGTATTTTAATAAAATTCCGGTCATCTTCATTTTTAAATAAAGGCATTAAGAGGATATTTCCTCCGGAATCAGCTTTATACTTTTTCAAAGTTTTTTCAATCATTATAAGAACATATTCCATGTCATCATTCCAGTAGATGCTCTGTTCCTCGAGACAAGCAGCAAGATCTTCTGACTCGGCAAAAAGTTCGTTCAGGAGCCGAATAATGAATTTTTTATCAAGCTGGTAATTGCTCTCTGAGGAATTCATATATTCCTTATATACCGGCCATTCTGTCATATTGTTGTAGAGGAGCCTGACGATATGATGATTATTTATCCAGGATAGTTTTGAAGATGTGATATATTTGTTGAATGCCATACTGTTTCTCAACTGTGCTATGACCGGATTATCAACAAAACGTCTGTTCGGATTAAGGTCTTCGGGGTCCGGGATTTTCTTCTGCCGGGCCTGTTCAATCTTTTCACCGGCAATATCGGCTACTTCCAGGAGAAGCAGCATTATATAGTGGTAGAGATCGTAGGTTTTTTCAATACTGAACATGAGTTCCTTTTCAGCTCTGACCAGATCATCATCCTCCCTGCGGTTATGTGCATAAAGAACCATCAGGGCTTTTATGCGTAACAATCTTCTGCTTATCATCTTTAAAGAACCACGAATTCCGCTGCAAAAATACTCTTTTTCATTTCTCAGCAAAACAATAAACTAAATTTCACAGGCAACAGAAAAGCTTTATTTTGATTTGAAAAAATAATTGTTACATTTGACAATATAAATTAAATCCCTAACCCTAACTGATTTAGAAATGGAAGAAGAAACAGGAAAAAAAGAAGATTTGAACGAGAACGAAGGGAAAAACCAGAAGGAGGAGATTTTCACCAGGGTTGTACGCGCAGGTAAAAGAACCTATTTCTTTGATGTAAAAGTAACCCGCAAAGATGATTATTATCTTACCATCACCGAGAGCAAAAAGCGTTTGGGAAAGGAGGGTAAGTTCTTCTATGAGAAGCATAAAGTCTTTTTGTATAAAGAAGATTTTGAGAAGTTTACCGAAGGATTAAAAGATGCTGTCACCTACATTAATAATGGCAGGGACGAGTCTCAGGCTCCCATTCCACTGGAAGAGAGCAAGACGAGTGACGAACAGCAGACACATACCACAGAAGAGTTTACGGATGTAGACTTTGATGATCTCGGGGAAAAATGAGATATTTCCTGTAACCTTTTCTGAAAGTATTCCAAATGTCTGATTATGTTCTTCTTATTTTAGGTATAATCCTGATGATACTTGGCATTATTGGTTGTCTTGTACCTGTATTGCCGGGGCCACCCATCAGTTACCTGGGATTAATAATGCTGCACGTTACCAGATTCGGGCAGTTTACCATCACAGTACTGGTTTCACTGGCTGCTGTTACTATTGTTGTTACAATACTGGACTACATAGTCCCTATCTGGGGAACCAGAAAATTCGGTGGCTCAAAATATGGTATGAGGGGGGCAACTGTCGGGCTTATAATAGGATTGTTTCTTGGCCCGGTGGGCATCATAGTTGGTCCCCTGATAGGGGCAATTGTAGGTGAATTGATCTTCAAGGATGATATGAAGTATGCAATTAAGGCAGGATTTGGAAGTCTGCTGGGGTTCCTCACAGGAATAGGGCTGAAACTGGCAGCATCGTTCGTTATTACATTCTATTTTGTAAAGGAACTGATAGCATAGTGGCACAGAGCAGAGGTACAACACAGATAACCCTCATCCCTGAGCCCTATGCCCTAAGCATATAAACCAAGAGTAGCAACCATAACAGCTTTGATAGTATGTAGCCTGTTTTCAGCTTCATCAAAAACTATTGAGTGTTTTGATTCAAAGACATCTTCTGTGACCTCCATTCCGTCGAGGCCATACTTCCGGAATATCTCCTCTCCCACTTTTGTTGCCCGGTTATGAAAAGCAGGCAGACAATGAAGAAATTTTACATCCGGATTACCAGTCTTACCGATAACAGACATATTCACCTGGTAAGGTTTAAGGAGACCTATTCGTTCTTCCCATACTGAATCAGGTTCGCCCATCGATACCCATACATCAGTATACAGAAAATCAACTCCTTTTACTGCTTCATTAACATTTTCTGTAATAGTTATTTTTGCCCCTGTCGCATTGGCTATGTCCCTGCATTTTGAAACAAGCTCGTCAGAGGGCTGGTATGTATTCGGGGCTGCAATCCTGAAATCAATACCCATTTTTGCAGAACCGACCAGCAGTGAATTGCCCATATTGAATCTTGCATCCCCAAGGTAACAAAGTGCCATCCTGTTAAGTGGTTTGTCAGAGAACTCTATCATTGTCATTAAATCGGCAAGTACCTGGGTCGGATGAAACTCATTTGTAAGTCCGTTCCAGACAGGTACTCCGGCATATTCGGCAAGTTCTTCAACAATTGCCTGTCCAAAACCCCTGTATTCAATCCCCTCGTACATGCGCCCAAGCACTCTGGCAGTATCTTTCATTGACTCCTTATGCCCTATCTGTGACCCGCTTGGACCAATATATGTAACACAGGCTCCCTGGTCAAAAGCAGCTGTTTCGAATGCACAACGTGTTCTTGTTGAGGATTTTTCAAAAATAAGTGCAATATTTTTCCCTTTCAGGTACTGAACCTCCCTGCCCTCTTTTTTTGCTTTTTTCAATTTTACGGAGATATCCAGAAGGTATTTTATTTCTTCCGGAGAAAAATCCAGAAGCTTTAAAAAATGTTTGTTTTTAAGACCTGGGTTCATTTTTAATTACCTTAATAATATGGCAGGCTAAGATAATAAAAATATTGGCGCCAGGTGCATTCGGCATAATTAAGGAATTCCCTGATTTCCTGGTTGGGCTTTTTATAATTTATATATATACGGAACATCTGTAAGAATATAAAATTCCTCTTAAATTTATCTGATAAACTCAGATACACATTTTTAAATCAGTTTAAAAACATATTTCAGAGATAAGCTCATAAAAAACAACACCGGAAATTGAAATTAAAAAAAAATGTTACTTTTACATAATTCAAAAAAATAGGTTTGTGAGATTCAGAACCGGGTTAATCATTGCAGCAATATTTGCAATAACGGGATATTCCTGTAAAGAAAGAGGTGCAAAAAATATTGATCAGGGTGAGATTTATTATACCATAGAATATATGGATAATACAAATATCATTCCCAAGGATTATATGCCAAAGAATC
The DNA here is from genome assembly GCA_964638955.1 of uncultured Rikenellaceae bacterium. GTDB lineage: Bacteria > Bacteroidota > Bacteroidia > Bacteroidales > VadinHA17 > LD21. The sequence goes on from CAZWZQ010000024.1 coordinate 21,051, forward strand.
TCGTTGTCTACTTTAAAGATGATAAAATCCTGTTTGAGATAGCAGCTCCGTTTGGCAATGCAGGAATATATAATCTCTCCAATCCCAAGGAAGGAATATATGACACTTATCTGAGTCTTCTGACATTAAAATATGCCTATGCTGCCGAACCAGGTGAAATTCACCCTGGTTTTGAGGCCATGAAAGGAATGGAGTTGCATAAGACTTCACGCACCTCGGTTATTTGCGGATTTAACTGTAAAAATGCTGAAGCTACTTTCCCTGCTGACAGGAACAAAGTCTACGATATTTGGTACACAGAAGAGATTGGTGTAAAAAATTCGAATGCTTCAACACCATTTAACAGTATTGACGGTGTCCTGATGAGTTTTTATTTCTTTCTTGGCTCGGCTGAACTTCACTTCAATGCCGAGAACATTTACAAAAAAGAGATACCCGACAAGACATTTGAAAGAAGAGATAAGTATGTCCATGTTTCCAAAGATGAGATAAGCAGCTTTATTAATAAGATGCTCAGCCTGTTTATCAGCTAAAGAATCAAGACTCAGTGAAAGTAAATTCCTGAAATAAAAACCCAAAAATATCGTTTTCTGCATTGTTAGTCACTTCACGTAATTGTTTATAAAAAGGATTCTCCAGTATTTAGCCGGGATTCAAAATTATTACCTTTGAGGTGTAATTTATTGGCCATTCATGAGTAAGGGTAAGGAAGACAGTACAAAGAAACCGGGGCGTTCAGCAAAAAATCCGGCAAAGTCGAAGGCATTTTTTACTGATGAAAGAATCAGGTTTGTTTTCGGGATTCTCATCACTGGTTTTGCATTATATCTTCTGATTGCCTGTATCTCATACCTTTTATGGTGGAAAACTGATCTCAGTCTTCCGGATTCTGACATTGTTTCAGGGCCCGATGTTGAGGTAAAAAACTGGTCAGGGAAGAGCGGTCATTTCCTTGCTAAAATGATGATCGGTTATGGTTTTGGTTATGGAGCCTTTTTTATTCCGCTGATATTCGGGACAATAGGATTGTATCTCCTTAACTTTCCAAAGCTGAAGCCACGGGGGCTTGTTATAAGGTTTACCTTTGCTGTCATAATTTTATCTCTTATCCTTGGCTATATTTTCGGTCAGTCAAATGGTTATCTTATAAGTGGTCCGGGCGGTGCACAGGGATATTTGCTGACAAGGTGGCTCAACGCTTTTATGGGTAAGATCGGAACCGGCATAGTGATCACCCTGCTGACAATCTCATATCTTATTTTTGCTCTTCAGTTTTCCCCTTCCTTTTTTGGACTTAAAATCCTATCTTTCAGGTTATTCAGAAAACACGGACAGAAGGGTCAGAATATTAACGGAGAGTCAGGGGAAGAGATTTATACATCACGACCCGGGGGAGATTCAACAGATGGGGAGATGCTTGAATTCCTGGTTAATGACAGAACCCGCGCAGACGATAGTGCTGATGGAGATAAAAATGAAGGAATGCTATCCGGTAATGGCTCCCTTATTCATGACCTGGATAATGACAAAATGGATTTCTCTTCAGCAAAAAAGGTAGATATCGATATCATCAAACCTGAAATACAGGACATCCTTACAGAGGAGGAGGTGGATTCCCTGATGGGAAATTATGACCCGCGTCTTGATCTGTCACGTTACAAGTTCCCCCCGGTCTCAATCCTGAAAGAGCATAGAACACAAAGTGCTTTTGATAATAATGAAGTATTTGAGAATAAGGAAAACATTATCAAGACCCTGGGTGATTATAAGATCAGTATAAAACATATCTCTGCAACAGTAGGACCAACGGTTACACTGTATGAGATCATTCCTGAGAGAGGTGTCAAACTGGCACGCATAAAATCGCTCGAAGATGACATTGCACTTAACCTCTCTGCCATGGGTATCAGGATCATCGCCCCAATTCCCGGCAGGGGTACAGTAGGGATAGAAGTACCGAATAAGAAGCCGGAAATTGTATCAATGCGATCATTGATTGCATCAAAGGCATTCCAGGAAACAAAATTCGATATTGCACTTGCCGTTGGCCGCACCATTACTAATGATCCTTATATTGTTGATCTTACAAAAATGCCGCATCTCCTTGTTGCAGGCGCAACAGGACAGGGAAAATCAGTAGGGTTGAATGCTATCATAACCTCGATTCTTTATAAAAAACATCCGGCAGAACTGAAATTTGTCCTGATAGACCCGAAAAGGGTTGAATTACCATTATATGCAAAGATAGAACGTCATTTTCTTGCCAAGCTTCCGGGAGAAGAAGATGCAATAATCACTGATACCAGGAAAGTTGTCAATACTCTGTACTCATTGTGTATCGAAATGGACAACCGTCTTGAGTTGCTGAAGGGAGCTCAGGCACGAAACATAAAGGAGTATAATGAGAAATTCATATCACGCAGACTGAACCCCGAAAAGGGACACAGGTTTCTGCCATATATTGTACTTATAATAGATGAGTTTGCCGACCTTATAATGACTGCAGGAAGAGAAATTGAAGGTCCAATCGGCCGACTTGCACAGGTTGCCAGGGCAATCGGAATTCACCTGATAATTTCAACCCAGAGGCCAACCACAAATATCATAACGGGATTTATCAAAGCCAATTTCCCCACAAGAATTGCTTTCCGTGTATTCTCATCCATTGATTCCCGTACGATCCTCGATGTTACCGGAGCTGACCGGCTCGTGGGTAACGGCGATATGCTGATATCATCAGGGGCAGAACCTGTAAGAGTACAGTGTGCCTTTATAGACACACATGAAATTGAAGAACTTACGGAATTCATCGGATCACAACAGGGTTATCCAGATGCAATGCATCTGCCAGAATATATCGACGACAGTGAATCAGGACTGCTGGAGGTAGATCTCAAAAAGAGAGATCCTTTGTTCGAAGAGGCAGCGCAGCTGGTTGTTCAGCACCAGCAGGGATCAACATCACTGATCCAGAGAAAACTTGCCATCGGATATAACAGGGCAGGCAGAATAATTGACCAGCTTGAAGCTGCAGGCATTGTAGGACCTTTTGAAGGAAGTAAAGCCAGGGATGTGCTCTGCACCGATCTTTTTACTTTGGAACAGATTTTGAAGGATATGGAGTAAAATCGAAAAAATGAGGATCGTTACTCTATTATTCACAATCCAGCTTTTTGCACTGACAGTGTCTGGTCAGAATGATCCCCAGACAGTTAATATACTTGACAAATTTTCTGCTACAGCTATAAATGCTCCCTCTGTCTCCATGAGATTCCTTCTGATTACTATTGACCAGGTTGAGAATACAAAAGATACCCTCGAAGGATCCGTCATCCTCAGCAAGAACAGTTATAAACTTGATCTTCCCGAAAATATCATCTGGTATAATGGTGAAACTTCATGGAGTTATCTTCCGGCTGAGAAGGAGGTTACAATAACAAGTCCTGATAAGCAGGATGATTCATTTCAGACTCGTCCATCATCCATCTTTACAATGTATAAAAAAGATTATAAATGCAGGCTCATTGAAGAGAAAACCGATCACTATGTTATCGATCTGTACCCTGAGGATCTGAAGAATGAGCTTATAAGGGTGAGACTATCGATAGCAAAACCGTCATTGAACCTGAAAAAATTAGAGTATAAAAGAAGAGACGGAATAACAATTGATCTGATTATCAGAGAATATAACCTTAAAGTGAATCCCGAACCCGGGTACTTTGTCTTTTCCCCTGCATCGCATAAAGGCGTTGAAGTTATTGATATGCGCTAATCTCTCTCCGGGTAGGCAACCCTTACATGGTATATATTTGAGAGTCTTTTCCTGAAAATTTCCTTAATATCAGAAATATTTTTATATGTCAATGGTATATCTGAAAACTGGCCATCCTGTTCCTGGAGAACAATGATCCTTTCGACCATATCATTGATATTCTCTTCAGAATAATCACCCAGGCTGCGTGATGATGCTTCAACAGCATCAGCCATCATGACTACCGCAGTTTCTTTTGAAAATGGTTTTGGCCCGGGATACGTAAAATCCTTTTTCATTTCTGTTTTACCTGGATTCATATCAAGATACTTCTTGTAAAAGAAATAAGCCACTGTTGTTCCGTGATGAGTGCGGATAAAATCTATTATCTGGGTAGGTATTTTGTAATTCTTTGCCAGTATCACTCCATTCTTGACATGATTGATAATCACTCTGGCGCTGAGCCGTGGATCAAGCTTGTCGTGAGGGCTGACACCATCTTTCTGGTTTTCAATATAATACTTAGGATTAGCTATTTTACCGATATCATGGTAAAGAGCACCGGCTTTTACCAGCAGGAGGTTGGCCCCGATAACCCTTGCAGCCTCTTCAGCAAGGTTGGCAACCTGCAGTGAATGCTGGAAAGAACCGGGAGCCTCTTCAGCCAGTTTCCTTAATAAGGGCTGGTTAGTATCCGCTAACTCAAGCAATGTGGTATCTGACAGAAACAGAAATCTCTTCTCAAAGATCAGGATCAGAGGGTAACAGAGTAATATCATAGCTCCATTCTCAGCAAATCGGATATATTCAGACAGATTAATTTCTTCTATACTTCCGCCATTCATAAGAAATATACCCAGATGGAAACACGAATAGCTTATGATTACCATTAACGCTGTAAAAAAAAGATGCAGACGCTTGTAAATATTTGTCATTGTAAATATTGCCACCATACCTGATATAAAGTTCATCAGAACAAACTCAAAAGGCTTTTCAATCATAAAAGCGGTGAGCAGAATTGTAATAAGCAGGATGAACAAAGCAAGGCGTGCATCATAGAATGTCCTTATCATTACAGGTATAATAGCAAAAGGAATAAGTAAAATGAAATCTGTCCCGTATTTATCTGAAACCATCCTGGTTACAAAGAGAAAAAGAATAATCGTAATTAAAATAAAAAATATCTTCCTCTGAATTGTAAGCACTTCACTTCGGAACTGAAGAAGGAAGAAATAAAGTACAACATAACATAATGTAATAATCGATATTGTTCCTATGAGTTCCAGCTTGCTTACTTCCTCTCCTTGAAGGAGTATTGCAACAACGGCTACTATACTAACGAGAAAGTAAAAATAGGTAAAAGCACTACCCCTTTTTACTTTTTGAATTTTCAGGATATCTGATGCAGATGGCGACATTTAACTACATTGTTTCGCCCACAAAAATAGGGATATTTCCCAAAATTGTTCAATAAAAATATTAAAAGAGAAATACCTGCGGAGGGTCGTTTTTAAGAGAACCCGGTATTCCGAAATAATATAATGATTAAGATTATTACTAATTTTACAAGAAATTAATAATGATGGAGACTTTTATATGTGAGAATGTTTTTGTCCCGCTGCGGTCGGGACCTTCGCACAGGTCAGAAATGTTAAGTCAGGTGCTTTTTGGCGAGAAATACAATATCCTTGATAATACCGGCCACTGGCTAAAGATAGAGACTCAGTTCGATAATTTCCAGGGATGGATAGATTCGAACCACCTTCAGCATACAGAGGATAATGATAAGGACAAATCGCCGGGCCGTGTTCTGAACCGCTCACTTCTTTGCTTCAGAAACGACGGTACAAAGCTGGTACTTGAAGCTGGTTGTGAAATTTATAATCCTGATTTTGATAACCGGAAATTTACTATAGGCAATAATATATATACTACTGACAACGAATTCAATAACAGTTATTTAGCTACCTCTTATTCATTTGCTGATCTCGCAATGAAATTTATAAACAGCCCATACATATGGGGAGGACGCATTCCTTCTGGTATTGACTGTTCAGGATTCACGCAGCTTGTTTATAAGGTCAGGGGTATAGCAATACCACGTAACAGCTGGCAGCAGGCAGAGGCGGGGACTAATGTCAGTTTCATTGACGAGTCTATGCCCGGTGATCTTGTCTTCTTCGATAATGAACGGGCCAGAATATCGCATGTAGGAATGATAATTTCCAGGGGACTTGTTATTCACGCATCAGGAAGAGTAAGAATCGACACCATTGACCATCAGGGTATTTTCAAGCATGAGATTGGAGGATATTCACATTATCTGAGGACCATAAGAAGGATTGTCTGATTGTCAATAAATCAGGAAAACGGGCAGGGAGTTTATTTTTTTTGCTGTTTTATTATTGCCTGATCGACCATTTCCATTATTGCATTCTCTTCCATATCGGTTTTGGATTCAATATCACAGCATTTCTTTAATATATCTTTCACGAAATTTATGTCATCGAGGCTGCCAACATTTGTTTTAACATTGAGGAAAGCACCTTTTATACATGATCGCAGAGCCATTGCTCCTACTGCTGCATCTGTTACAGAAGAGGGATTTCCTTTTTCCACCATCTCTCTTATCAGCGAAAAAGCTGAATATGCCGTTTCCATCACTTTGAATGGCACCATTACGGCATTCCGGGTGGCTTCCTGAACAGCATTATTTCTTGTCCTGATCTCTTCCTTGGTCTTTTTTGGCAGCCTGTAAGCATCAATGATACTGTTAAAAGCCTCAGTATCTTCATCCACAAGGTCAAGAAGCTTGTTCTGTATATCTTTTCCGATTGCTGCGTGATCCGAAAATTCTTTCCACCTGTCGTCCCAACCTCTCTTATGGCACGACAGGTTGGCCACCATAGTGCCCAGGGCAACACCCAGAGCCCCCATATATGCTGATATCGAGCCTCCTCCCGGGGCTACTGATTCAGATGCCGTTTCATTCATAAAGGCTCTGAGATCCATATCAACAAGTTTTTTCCCACCTTTTTCTTTCATAACAAATTCTATTATTTTTTCTTCAGGATTGAAAGGATGGATATCATTCAATCCCATTGATTTAATTGCAATTTTTATCAGTTCTTCATCAGATACTCCCACTGATCGTTTTTGTTTTTCTAGAAAGTATCTTCCCGCCTGCAGAATAGCTTTAAGAGGTATTAATCCAACCAGCTCTGAGCCGGTAACCCTTATACCATGTGCATCAGCTTTTCTACAAACCTCGTCAAATGCAATATGCACCGGTGTAACAGAGATATTGGTAAGGTTCATCGATATCTGAGCTATTCCATATTCTTCAATATACCAGCCTATTGCTTTCACATTTTTAAGTGTACCTGGTACACTTATTCGTTTTCCCTTCTCATCTTCAACCATTCGTCCTTTTTCCCTTATATCGAAAGCAATTGCATTTGCTCTTCGTGTCGAAGTGGTATTCAGGTTTACATTGAATGCAACCAGGAAATCCCTGGCGCCTACTGCCGTTGCACCTGACCGGACATTAAACTTAGCCGGTCCAAAATCGGGTTTCCATGCCGGATCTGCCAGTTTCTTCTTTAATCCTTCATATTCACCCTCCCTGCATTTTGCAAGGTTTTTTCGTTCCTCTGTAAAGGCAGCATTCTCATAACAATAGACCGGTATATCCAACTCCCGTCCTATTCTCTCCGCCACCTTTCTTGCGTAAACGACTGTCTCCTCCATAGTGATCCCTGAAACCGGAATAAAAGGGCAGACATCTGTTGCGCCCATCCTGGGGTGTTCTCCATGATGCTTTGACATATCAATTAATTCCGATGCCTTTTTAACTGCTATATAAGCTGCTTCGGAGACTGCTTCAGGATCTCCGACAAAGGTGACTACCGTTCTGTTTGTATCTTTTCCCGGATCAACATCAAGCAGTTTAACTCCTTCCACAGATTCAATAACCGCCGTTATCTTTTTAATAACTGACATATCACGTCCCTCGCTGAAATTAGGAACACACTCTATGATCTTTTTCGTCATAATTCCTTTTGCCCCCCTAACCCCATAAAGGGGGTGTTAAAACCCACATTGTTTTATTGTCAATATAATGATTTATAGCCCCCTCAGAGCCTGTCCCGACCGCAGGTCGGGAGGGGTTGGGGGGCTATATTATATTTCCTTTAAGTATTATGGTCTCGATCAGGTTACTGCCGAATGCGTATGGCAGGAACTCATATGATGGTATCTCTTTGGTAATAAATACGTTGGCTGCTTTTCCTCTGGCAATCGATCCGTGTGTTTCAGAGATCCCCATTGCACAGGCCGAATTAATTGTTACAGCGTTGAGAGCCTCTTCGGGGAGCATTTTCAGTTTTATACATGCCAGCGACATCACCAGTTTCATGTTACCGGAGGGTGATGATCCCGGATTGTAATCAGAAGCCAGAGCGACAGGTAATCCGGCTTCAATCATTTTTCGTGCAGGAGGATCGGGCAGCCCGAGAAAAAATGCTGATCCCGGGAGAAGTGTGGGTATTGTCTCCGTTCCTTTGAGGGTTTCAATTTCAGCATCTCCCGATCGTTCAAGGTGGTCAACAGAAAGTGCATTGTATTTAACTCCTGTCTGGACACCTCCCGAGAAATCAAGTTCATTGGCATGGATCTTTGCCGGCAGGCCATACTTAATACCTGCTATAAGTATCTTTTCAGTCTCCTCTACAGTGAAAAAACCGCGGTCGCAAAATACATCTATATAATCAGCCATATCCTCAGAGGAGACGAGCGGTATCATCTCATTGATTACAATATCAATATACTTCTCCCTGTTGTTCTTAAATTCCTCCGGCATTGCATGAGCTCCGAGAAATGTTGCTTTTACCTCGACCGGAGAGGTCTCTTTTATTTTTTTTATCACTCTCAGCATTTTCAGCTCATTGCTTAGAGTAAGCCCGTATCCGCTTTTTATCTCAACAGCGCCTGTACCCTGGCTTATTATTTCATTTACACGTATTATGGACTGAGCATACAGATCATCTTCAGATGTCTCATGAAGCTTTTTGGCAGAGTTTAATATACCTCCTCCCCTCTTTGCGATCTCTTCATAGGATAATCCTCGGATCTTATCAGTAAATTCTCTTTCGCGGCTTCCTGCATAAACAAGATGTGTGTGTGAATCGCAAAAAGAGGGAAAAACAAATTTTCCTGAAGCATCAATTACATTAGTTATGTTATTTTCCGGCTGGCTGTATGCCCCGGGTATATCTATCATCTTTCCGAAGTCAGATATTTTGCCACCTTCAATATAAAGGTATGCATCCGTTATGGTATTAATCACCGACATGTCCTTGCCACATACCCTAAGCTTTGGCTCCTCTTCAACCTGTATCAGTACTTTTATATTTCTTATAAGTAAACCCATATAGGTATTTAGTCGTAAAATTAATAGCCGAAGGTAGCAAATATTAAAAAATCAGTTCAATATTTCCGTTTTTCTTTATCTTTAATGCCATCAATCAAACCTATAATAACACATGAAAAAGACCCTTTCATTAATTCTGTTCACAATCATTATACTTCATTCTTACGGACAGGAGGAGCAGGGGAAAAAGGTAAAGACCGGATGGAAATTCGGAGGAGCCCTGCCTGCAATTACATATGATTCCAATCTTGGATTTCAGTACGGGGCTCTTGTAGAGTTTTTCAATTACGGCAATCCCAGTGTATATCCTGAATATTTTGACCATACATATACTGAAGTGTCACGTTTCACAAAAGGAAGCGGTATTTACAGGTTCATGTATGAATCCAATCATCTCATTCCGGGGGTTCACATGGCAAGTGATCTCAGCTATCTCCCCGATCAGGCAAGTCATTTTTACGGATTTAACGGCTATGAATCTGTTTTTAATATGGACTGGATGAATGATGACGTAGCTGATTACAGGAGCAGCATGTTTTATCGTTTTCAAAGAAACCAGTTCCGGTTCAAGAATGATTTCCAGGGTAAGCTGGCAGGAGAACATATAAAGTGGAGTGCCGGTTTTGCTTTTCAGCATTTCAGTAACAGCTCGGTTGATATTGACAGGCTTAATAAAGGGAAAGATGTATTGCTTCCATCAGTTGATTCCGTACCTGGTATCTTTGAGCGCTACCAGAATCTGGGGCTTATCTCTGCCAACGAAGCCGACGGCGGATGGATTAATACGGTCAAAGCAGGGGTGGAATGGGACAACCGCGATAACCGGCCCAATCCCATGAAAGGAATCTGGACAGAGATGGGCGTTGAAATAGCTCCTTCATTTATGGGGAACGACTGGGGATTCTCTAAATTCTATATAATACATCGTCAGTATTTTACTCTGATCGAGAACGATCTTTCATTTGTTTACCGCCTGAATTATCAGACTACACTTACCGGAGATGTTCCGTTCTTCTATCAGTCGCAGGCAATAACATCAATGCTCACCGGTGCAACTAATGAAGGATTAGGCGGTTCAAGCACAATGAGAGGCGTTGTGAAAAACAGGGTTATAGGTGATGCTTATATCCTCGGAAACTTCGAACTTCGCTGGAAACCTGTCTATTTCACTCTTTTTAACCAGGATATCTATATAGGACTTAATCTGTTCTATGACATCGGGATGATCACCAATACAATTGATCTTCCTGGTGATCTTGAGACTACATTTAATACTCTCTATCCTACTGATAACTTCACTGATTACTTCAAGCCGGGCGAAGAGAAACTGCATCAATGTGTCGGTGTAAGCATTATGCCGGTCATGAACCGGAATTTCGTCATAGCAATTGATATCGGAAAAGCACTGGATAAACAGGATGGGAATATTGGATTCTCAATGGGGTTGAATTATCTGTTTTAGACCTCACAGTCCCCTCATAAAATATGCCAGGGCAACACCCATGTAATTGCCAATTACATAACCTATTATACCGACAGTGATTCCTGTTATAATAACCTCTTTATTTTTCAGTGAGGCGGCAACTACGGGTACAAAAGGCGGGGAGAAAACGAAAGCCGTGGTCGTGATCAGATAGTTATCTGCATCGACCCTGAATATTACCGATAACAAAAGATGTAATAATAATGAGCCAAAATAGCACCATGTTACAAATCCCAGCAGACCAAGCATTCCCAGGCTGAAGATGGCTCCAAGATCAGCCATGGAAGCAACTAACAGGGAAAAGATAAGGACAAAATACATACCCAGCTGGAAAGTCTTTTCAATCCTGTTGACCCAGGGGAATAATGATGCAATGATCGAAAGTGTCGTTATTGTAAGAATTACTACAGGATCTTTGATAGCGCCAAACAGAAGTATACTTATGCCTACCGACAAGCCAAGAATAATTATTGCCAGACCTAAACCCTTGAGAAGTCTTGGCAGAACCTTTTTTTTAAACATCCCTGAATAATTTTCAAAGCTCTCTGCTTCCATTATGCTTTCATCTGTGACATTGCTGTAGGTGACCTTTTTAAAAGGTCGGAGAAATGCCCTGAATACACGGGGGCCTGCTGTTATGAAGAAGATAATTGTGGCTGCACCCACAAGCATGTCGTATGTATTTGCCATGACAAAAGAAGTAGGGTCAACGTCCAGTGCAAGTTTCAGAGACACCATATTGGGTGTTCCGCCCGTATATACTCCAACGAGCATTCCTCCGATCTGCCATGCGTCGGGGACAATATTCCTGAAAATCAGATACCCTGATATTATAATCACTATAATGGATACGAAAGCCAGGGCCATTGAGATGAAACCCCCTTTCGCATACTTAAGCCACCGTCGTATATTGAGTGAAAACAACAGAAGCGGAAATGCGAGCACTCCTATGGCTTGGAGCGTATCCTGTGCAACAGCAATATTATTCACAATAATATCATCTTCATTGATTATCCCTAATGTTTGCAACTCCTGCACCTCTTCGGAAGACAGGAATGATTCCCCCCTTAGGGCTTCCTGATATGCGTCGCTGCCGTTTGGAATAATGCCTGTCGTACTTAGTATCAGGCCAAATCCGTAAGCAACAACAATAGAACCAAGCTTTTTAAAGAAGCTCCATTTTTTACACATCCGGATTATTACAAGCGGGAAGGTGAAATAAAAGAGAACAAGGAGTATAACTTTTATCATACGGCAGGTTTATAAGTAAACCAAATATAAAAAAAGCGATTTACTTGTCATTGCAGTCACATTCATCAAAGCTTTTTTTGTATTGCTCAATAGCTTTAAGACTCATGCCCATGCTCGAAAACCCACCGTCATGATAAAGGTTCTGCATAGTGACCTTTCGTGTAAGGTCGGAAAAGAGAGCAATACAATAATCTGCACACTCTTCGGCTGTAGCATTACCAAGGGGTGACATTCTTTCCGAGAAGTCAACAAGCGAATCAAATCCATGAATACTGGTTCCGGCAGTTGTGGGCGTTGGTGACTGAGAAATTGTATTAATCCTCACCTTGCGGTCACGGCCATATATATAACCGAAGCTGCGGGATATTGATTCCAGGAGAGCCTTTGCATCACCCATATCATTATATCCTGTAAGTGTTCGCTGTGCAGCAACATAAGATAGTGCAACTACAGAGCCCCATTCGTTTATTGCGTCTAATTTATAGGCAGTTTGTAATATCCTGTGGAAGCTGAGAGCAGATATATCAAATGTCTTCAGCATATTTTCGTAGCTGGTCTGTTCATATGGAATATCCTTTCTGACGTTGGGCGACATTCCTATTGAATGAAGGATGAAATCAAACTGTCCTCCGAAGTATTTCATGCTTTCCGTCAGCAGATTATCAATATCCTCCATTTTTGTAGCATCGGCCGGTATGATTTTACTGCCTGTTTTTGCTGCCAGGTCGTTTATACTTCCCATTCTTACTGCAACAGGTGAGTTGGTAAGAACAAGCTGAGCTCCATGCTGCCAGACTTTCAGCGCCACCTGCCATGCTATCGATTTCTCGTTGAGTGCACCAAAGATGATGCCCTTTTTCCCCTGTAATAATTTCCCCGCCATAACTATATTATTGATTATTAATTCTTAGCGGCTTTTATCAGTTCCTTGGCATTTTTTATAGCGGTTTCAGTTATTTCTCTACCGCTCAATAACCTAGCAACTTCAAAAATCCGTTCATCAGGAGATAACAATTTAATTCTGGTAATTGTTTCGCTTCCACTTTCATCCTTGTAGACATGGTAATGCTTTGTCCCTCTTGATGCAACCTGGGGAAGATGTGTGATGTTCACCACCTGCATATATTTTCCCATACCAGCCAGTATCTGTCCCACCTTGTCAGCCACCCTTCCTGAGACTCCTGCATCAATCTCATCGAAAATTATAGTAGGCAGATTTGTATTCTTAGTCAGCAATGATTTAAGGCTGAGCATGACTCTTGATAATTCACCTCCTGATGCTATCCTGGCAAGGTTTTCCGGTTCGACCTGTTTGTTTGCAGAAAAGAGAAAATCTGCATGGTCGGTTCCTGAAGGAGTAAAATCGGGAAGAGATTTAAGTGAGATCCGAAAACGTGCATTGGGCATCCCAAGTTGCCTGAGCAGTTCTGTTATTCTTTTTTCGACATCATGAAGAACAGCTTTTCTTTTATCCGAAATCCCGGCAGACAGTTTTGTTAAATTCTCTGTCTCTTTTAAGAGTACCGACTCCAGCTCGATTATCCGGTCATCGCCTGTGATAATAGAATTTACCAGCTTTCTGATCTCTTCTCTTTTGATAATAAGCTCACTCAGGGAAGATACCCGGTGTTTCTGGATAAGTGAATATATTGTATCAAGCCGGTCGGTAATATGGGTTAACCGGTCAGGATCAGCTTCTACAGTTACGGCAAGCTTCTCAATCTCACCTGCAAGGTCGTTGAGTTCGATATAGGAAGATTCTGCCCGGTTAAGCATTTCCTCAAGCTGAGGCATATATGACATTATCTTCGAAAGATTCATCTTAGCCTCCCTCAGATTTGTAAGAATCGAGTTTCCGTCGGATGAAAAAAGATCTGAGGCATTGCCAAGGGCAAGTTTTATTTCTCCTGCATGTTCGAGAAGTTCCTGTTCCTTTTCAAGCTCTTCCTGTTCACCATCTATTAGTTTGACGTCTTCGATCTGGGCCAGCTGAAACTGATAATATTCAAGGTCAGCCTTGTTTTGGTCAGCTTTTTCCTTTGCCTCCGTAAACTCTTTTTTCAGGCCGCGGTATTTGTAATAGGATCTCCTGTAGTCTTCCTTAAGTTTTATTGTAACCGCAAAAGAATCAATGACATTTAGCTGGAATGAATTATCACTCAGCATTAATGTCTGGTGCTGTGAGTGTATGTCTATGAGACGATCGCCAAGCTCTTTGAGCAGGTTCAGGGTAACAGGTGTGTCATTGATAAATGCCCGCGACTTTCCTGCCGGATTAATCTCTCTTCTCAATATAGTAACTGGCTCATAATCAAGTTCATTAGAGGTAAAAAAATCAGTAAAATCATAACCTTCTATTCTGAATGTCCCTTCCACTACACACTTTTCATTTTTTTCCAGAAGCACGGAAGTATCGGCTCTGTTCCCCAGAATCAGCGACAAAGCGCCAAGAAGAATTGTCTTACCGGCTCCTGTCTCACCGGTGATAATGGTCAGACCCTCCTCAAGATCAACGTCCAGATCTTTGATCAGTGCATAGTTTTGAACGTATAGTTTAATGAGCATGACAGGTTACTAATTACTAACTAATATTAGCTGGATGCAGTGATTTTTTCATATTTTGACTTGTTGGCAGGATCAATTTCGGTAAGGATCTGCACAACACGGCTTTTCTCTTCCGGAAATGCCTCGGAGAATATGTTTATCAGCTCGTCGGTCCTTGCTTCCATTACAATTTGAATGAGGTACATGAACGGATCAGGTTTTTTCCTGTATACTTCCTGTACAAGTCGCAGACTTTCGACTATAGCTACCCTGGCCTCAGCAGCTTTTGATTCCAGCTTATCAAGACCATTGATATTATACTGATAAACAAACTGTCTAACTTCCTCATATTCTTTATCAAGAAGGTTTTTTACGAGCCAGTAACGATTACGGTTCCGTGATCCATCATAGGGTTTCCATCCTGTTTCAGGAGCATTTTGTGCATTTAGCACGATTTTTTCAGCCATCTGGAAAAACTCTGTGCCTCCTTCCGAAGAGAAGGAATCATAATCAAAACCCAGTATGATATATGCATAATAAGCAAGAACAGACACAAGGTTTGACCTGTGAATGGTGGGATCAAATTCGAGTGGCTGAAACTCTACGTATCTGAATCTGAAGTTATTATCTATAAAATTCAGGATTGTTGAATTGTATGTTGTGTTATATACCGGTCGCCTGAGCTGGATCTGTATTGTTCCGTTGAATTCATCGGCTGACAACTGGTTAGTTATGTTAATAAGGATATTACAGTCGATTCTTTCAGAGTAACTAAACACATGATTAGTCCAGACAGTATTATTCATGAATTCATAGATATCGCGCTGCATGTTCTCAAACACCTGCCGGTTTGAGCCCTGGACTTTCTGTGCAGATACCTGGACATTACAGTTCAGTTCCTGGGAAATTATAACTCCGGGAAGCAGTATCAGAAATACAAGCGACAAATATTTCTTAAAACGGTTTCCTGCCATCCTGATTTATTATTTGAACATTGATACAATCCTGTCAAGAATATCCCTGGCAGCTTCTTCTTTCGATTTCAACTCAAATTTATCAATAATATTATACTTGTCAATGATCATGATCCTGTTTGTGTCATGTTCAAATCCGGCACCTTCATCTCTCAGTGAGTTTAATATGATAAGATCAAGGTTTTTACGTTTTAATTTGCCTTTTGCGTTTGCAAGCTCATTATCAGTCTCGAGAGCAAATCCGACCAGGATCTGGGATTGTTTTTTCATCTCCCCGAGAGTTTTTGCTATGTCGGTTGTAGGTTTCAGTTTCAGCGTAATCACATTATTGTCCTTCTTCATCTTTTCCGGCTTCTGCTCAATTGGAGTATAGTCGGCTACAGCAGCGGATAATATAGCCGCATCGCATGATGGAAACCGTGAAATGCATTCTGATGCCATTGATTCTGCTGTTGTCACCCTTGTAACCTTCACTGTACTGTTTTTTGGCAGGATCTCAGACGGGCCCAGGATAAGGTCTACAGAGGCTCCCAGTTCAGCAGCAGCATCAGCAAGGGCTATTCCCATTTTACCTGAAGAGTAATTGCTTATAAAACGAACAGGATCAATTGGTTCACGTGTGGGGCCGGCGTTTATGAGGAGGTGTTTCCCCTTCAGAGGCTCGTTTCTTTTTTTTTTTGTAAAGAAGTCCGTTATCTCCTTTACTATATCTTCAGGTTCCTCCATTCTGCCTTTTCCTGTCAGGCCGCTCGCAAGATCGCCTGTTTTCGGTCCCAGTATAGTATTTCCGAAGGCTTTCAATGTTTCGATATTAATCAGTGTTGCCGGATGGTTAAGCATATTCATATCCATTGAAGGAGCAATGAATACAGGGCAACGCGCTGAAAGATATGTTGTAATGAGCAGGTTGTCAGCTATGCCATTAGCCATTTTGGCTATTGAATTTGCAGTAGCAGGAGCAATAAGAAACAGGTCGGCCCAAAGACCAAGGTCTATATGGCTGTTCCATTCACCGCTTTCAGGATTAGAGAATTCCTTAAGAACAGGATTTTTCGATAATGTAGACAGGGTTAGAGGGGTTATGAACTCCCTGGCACGATCTGTCATGATGACCTTCACGTCAGCGCCCTCTTTGACAAGCAGCCGTATTATTGTTGCAGTCTTGTATGCTGCAATACCGCCGGTCACGCCTACAACTATTTTCTTGCCTTTCAGCATTTTCTACTTTTGTATTGCTGCTTTTTCCGGGTTCCTGTGAAATATTTTTCCCTCTTCAAGTTCCTGGAGTGCTATAAGAGTCGGTTTGGGAAGCCTTTCATAAAACTTCGATATCTCGATCTGTTCGCGGTTCTCAAAAACCTCCTCCAGGTTATCGCTGTATGAAGCAAATTCTTCAAGCTTCTTGTTGAGCTCCTGCTTCATCTCAACAGCAATCTGGTTCGATCTTCTTGATACAATTATCACCGTTTCATAAATATTACCGGTATTTTGTGTAATCTTATCTATATCACGTGTAACAGTTGTTACGGGGGCCATTGATTTTCTGTAATCCATAGTATTTTAATCGTTATTTGCCACTGTTTCTATATCTATGCTTCCGGCTTTAAGGTATTCGCTGGTTTTT
Source organism: uncultured Rikenellaceae bacterium (assembly GCA_964638955.1). Lineage (GTDB taxonomy): Bacteria > Bacteroidota > Bacteroidia > Bacteroidales > VadinHA17 > LD21. The sequence goes on from CAZWZQ010000024.1 coordinate 38,109, forward strand.
TTGTATATCCTGCCCACATCTTTTATATATTTGCTTTCCGGAAACTCCTCCATAAAAGAATAATAGTCGTCAAGGGTATCCTGGTACCTCTCACGCTGCTTGCTGGCAAGACTGTTTTCAGCATAAAGAAACAGAGAATTAAGCTTAAGGAACATCATCTCTTCCCTGTATTCTGAATCAGCATATTCTTTCAAGCTGTTATTGAGAGCTGTTATCGCTGCCTTATACTGTTTCATATCGTAATAGAGCTTGGCATTAAGATATGATTTCTCCACAAGTTTTTCTTCAAGCTCCTTAATAAGCTTTTTGCATTCATCAATCCTTGCACTATATGTATATCTTCTTAAAAAAAGATTAAATCCTTCAATTGCATTTCTCGTATTTTCCTGGTCAAGTTCTGCACGGGGTGACAGATAATAATCGCACAATGCACTAATATATGATGATTCTTCGGCATATTTACCAAACGGATACTGATCAAGGTATGTTTTAAAGTATGCACCGGCAGAATAATAGTCTTTCATATTAAAGTAGCTCTGGGCATTCATCCAGTTAAGATCTTCTGCCTCTTCAGTCGCCCTGTATCTGGGGAGTAACTGCTCCAGCAGTTCAGTAGCCCTGGCATACTTACCCTCATCATAGTATTCCTTTACCTTTTTTTTCTTAAGATCATAATCATTACTCTTCAGGAGTTTCTCATATTCTCCGCAAGAGCTGAGTAACAATAAAAATATCAATGTTATATATACCCTGAACCTCATAAAAAAATGTTGCGCAAAATTACAATATATTTTTCAAATCAATTATAAAAACGTTTTTTTTATGCATTTATTCTGGAGCAGAATCATAAAAACCAAATTAGGTATAAATAGGTATCAACAGGTTCCTGTTAATCCTTACTTTTGTAGAAATCATACACAGACTGAAAAATCATGGATATTTTTGACAAAATCAAATCAAACAGAGGTGCCTTAGGTCAATATTCAGAGGCCGGCGATGGTTATTTTATGTTTCCCAAGCTTGAGGGAGAGATTGCTCCAAGAATGAAATTCAGAGGGAAAGAGGTTCTTTCGTGGAGTCTGAATAATTACCTTGGCCTGGCAAATAATCCTGAAGTCAGAAAAGCAGATGCTGAAGCAGCAGAACAATATGGTTTGGGATACCCGATGGGCGCAAGAATGATGTCGGGGCATACAAGCATGCATGAAAAATTCGAAACGATGGCCGCTGAATTTGTCAGAAAAGAGTCGGCCTATTTGCTTAATTACGGTTATATGGGAATGGTCTCTATAATTGATGCACTGGTCGACAGACATGATGTAATAGTCTATGATTCAGAATCACATGCCTGTATCATGGACGGTTTGCGGCTGCATTTCGGAAAACGATTTGTATATAACCATAATGATATTGAAAGCTGTGAGAAGCAGCTTCAGCGCGCAACAAAGCTTACTGAAGAATCCGGAGGCGGAATACTGGTAATTACTGAAGGTGTTTTTGGAATGGCAGGAGACCTTGGTAAGCTGGATAAGATAGCCGCATTAAAAAAGAAATACAGTTTCCGGTTCCTGGTTGATGATGCACATGGAATTGGTACCATGGGAGCCACAGGAGCTGGCACCGGCGAACATTTTAGTGTTCAGGATCAGATAGATGTCTACTTTGCAACATTTGCAAAATCGTTTGCAGGAATTGGCGGATTTGTAGCAAGTACAAAAGATGTTGTGACATATTTGCGCTTTAACCTGAGATCGCAGATATATGCAAAGGCTCTGCCAATGGCAATGACACTGGGAGCAATAAAGCGACTGGAACTTATTAAAGCTCATCCGGAATACAAAGAGAAATTATGGACTATCGTCAATGCTCTTCAGAAAGGCTTGAGAGATGCCGGTATGGATCTGGGGAGGACTGAATCACCGGTGACACCCGTATTTTTTAAATGCCAGCTTTTCCAGGTCACCCAGCTTATTTATGACTTGAGGGAGAATTACGGGATTTTCTGTTCGGTGGTGATTTATCCAGTTGTACCGAAAGATGTGGTTATGCTCCGCCTTATCCCTACAGCATCCCATTCCCTTGAGGATGTTGAATATACAGTAAATGCATTTAAAGAAATTAAAAGGAAACTTGATAATAATCTGTATCCCAATGAGGTTGCAGATTTTTCGAAATAGAACCTGAATCCGTAATAATGGAAAAAGGCTGCTCATGGGGGACAGCCTTTTTAATAATTACCTCACTCCCCCCCTGTATCATCAACCTTATCTCCCCATGGGGTTCTGGGTGGATAAGATCAGAAATGAACAATCTAACTCATTATTCGTTTTACACTTGAGATTATCTGACTATTTTCCTTATATGGAGTCTAAAAACAATAAGATTACAGCAGATCACAATAATCTGCTGAAGGGTTATAATATGTTGTTATATTTTGCAGGCAGTATGATCATGAGGGAACCTACAGATGAGTGTGTTATCGATTTCTGGACCAAAGGTATTCTCAAGAAGTTACCGGTGTCAAGTTCAAATCCAAGGTTTATAGAAGCGGCTTCAATTCTAAGGGGCTCATGTGAAGATACAGATACATGCAGGAAGAGGCTTGAAGACGATTTTTACCGGTTATTCGCAGTAACGGGACTACCTTTGGCACCGGCTCAGGCTTCTATTTATCTTGCAAGGGAAAAAACGAAATGGATCTCCATTCAAAAAGTAAGTGAGTTTTACAGATCATATGAATGGAAATCAAAGTTGCATGGAAAAGTACCTGAAGACCATCTTGGGTTAGAGCTTCTTTTTCTTACCAGCTTGATAGATAAGTACCTGCAGCTTGATGATGATCCCTGCTGTCGTGAAATGAAGAAGGAGATACACCGGTATATCGATCAGCAGCTTTTGTCATGGATACCCATGTGGAATACAGATGTGCAGGAATACGCATATACTTATTGTTATAAGGGTATAGCAACTCTTATATATGCGTGTATAGAAGACCTTTACGGCATTACGGATAACAGAGGTGAATAGTCGACTGAGTATCAAAAATTCGGATTGAAGAAATCAGCTATTGCTCCAATATAATACTCCCGCCATCCTTCAGCAATACCAGTAAAATCTTTATCAGGAATGTTTGTATGTTCAACAGTAACCTGTGAATCTTCCTTATCAGATTGAATCGAAATTGTTACTATCGATTTATCAGTCTGTTCACCGAAGTACCACTCCTGTACGATTTTTCTATCCTTAATGAATTCCAGATTTCGCCCCGTTATATCACCTTCCCACAATGAAAATTCGCTTCCGGGCTCTTCTGACATTATTGCCGGATAACCCGACCAGACCTCAATCGTAAATGGATTTGTCAGTGCAGAGTATACATCTGATGGCTCAGCATATATCCTGAATGTCTTTTTAAATGTTTTCATTTTTTTGATTCCGATAAATATCTTTCCGCATCAATTGCGGCCATACATCCTGAACCGGCGGCAGTAACTGCCTGTCTGTAGTGCGGATCCTGCACATCGCCGGCAGCAAAGACTCCCGGGACATTTGTTTTAGATGTTCCCGGTATGGTTTTAATATAACCGGTTTCATCAGTATCAATATATTTCTTAAAAATATCTGAATTGGGAGTATGTCCTATAGCTAGAAAGAATCCATCAATCCTGACCCTGACAATCTCTTCATGAGGCGTACCTTTTTTCTTAACAAGCACTGCTCCTTCCACCCCGTTTTCTCCAAAAAGATCAATAGCCTGGTGTTCCCATAGAATTTCAATATTGGTTGTATTCATAACTTTCTCCTGCATTGCCTTTGAGGCCCTGAGTACATTTCTGCGGACTATCATATATACTTTATTACACAGTCCGGCAAGGTATGTTGCCTCCTCTGCAGCTGTATCGCCGCCACCCACAACAGCTACATCTTTCTGCCTGTAGAAAAATCCGTCGCATGTTGCACAGGCAGAGACGCCCATGCCCGCATATTTTTTTTCTGCTTCAAGACCGAGATATCTTGCTGTTGCCCCTGTGGCTATGATAACTGCATCGGCCTCAATTTGTTTATTTTCGTCGATAATTACCTTATGTTTGTCACCTGAAAAGTCAGCACCTGTAGCTATACCGAAACGGACATCCGTTCCGAATCTTTCTGCTTGTTTTTTAAATTGTTCCATCATTTCGGGACCGGTTACTCCATCGGGATATCCCGGATAGTTGTCAACGTCGGTTGTAGTAGTCAGCTGACCGCCCATTTCCATCCCGGTATACAAAACCGGTTTAAGGTTTGCCCTTGAAGCATAAATAGCTGCAGTGTAACCTGCCGGTCCTGAACCGATAATCAGGCATCTTACCTTCTCAACATTCTCAATATCTGCCTTTTCTGAGACAGATTGAAGATCCATTGGTTTGAATAGTTCCATAAAATCCTTTTGATTAAAATTTCTTGCAAAATTAGAAAAAAAGATATTATGAGAAAGGTTATTGGTTATTGGCTAAATAACGTTGACTGTTTCTGATTATTTGCTGAATCGGAATTGTTGATTAATTTTGCG
>CAZWZQ010000025.1:0-1511 GCA_964638955.1 uncultured Rikenellaceae bacterium
GCCTGCTGTGCATGTTCCCCGGTAAAAAAGTCAAAGTCTGTCTTGCCAACAGCCTGTGAAGGATCACTAAGACCGAACGATTGAGCATGATTCTTATTGATTCTGATGAAGCGGCTTGCGTGATCTTTGAAATAGATATAGTCAGGAAGGTTATCCATAAGAGTACGCAGCAGATATTGTTCCTGAGTCAGTGTTTCTTCAGCCAGTTTGCGCTCGGTGATGTCTTTTTTGAACAATTCCTTCATCGAATCAAACTCCTGCTTCAAATCCTGCAACTCTTTAATGAGTTCATTCTTTGTTTTTCCTTTGTAGTTCATATTAGTTATTCTTTTTAAATTATCATTATATTAAAAATGATATAATCAAAATATACTATTTGACAAATGCAATTCCGTAATATGAGTCTATTTTGTTTTCCTGACAATTACAAGATACTAAATTTTTCCCATTCGAGGACTACATAACAATGATAAATAAAATTGCTTAGTGTTGTTAAATTTTATAACATTGTCCTGTCCCCGTTAATTTCTGAAGAACAGATTTTTGTCAGGCAAATGCATTTTTTATTATCAATTGGTAAGGATTAATTATTATAATTGATAGACAGGTTGACTGCCTGACAATCAGAAAATTGCTACGGGCACCTAACACGAACAATAAAATTAATCTCCAATTCAATCCCCAGGTATTCTTAAACAGTATTGCAACAAGACTTTAAACGGTTTTCCTGGTCAGCCGTTTCACCTTTATTTTCAGGAAAACATTATGATCGTTCGTTGAAGAAGGTGTCTCAAAAGTAAAAATAACCACCCCTGGCCGAAAGGTCAGGGGGAGGTGGTGACTTTTAAGACAACCTTTTTTTGTTATATTTGCGCCCATAATTAATATCGTATGCTATACGACATTCAGCCGGGGATAAAAGGATTAATATTTGACCTTGACGGTACTCTTGCAGATACTATGCCATATCATTTTGAAGGATGGAAAAAAGCCTGTCTGAATTATGGTGCAGATATTGACACCACTTTTCTCCGTAAACATTCGGGGAGTCCAGGCTGGTTTATAGCCAATGAAATAATCAAGAAAAGTAATCTTAACAACGGTGTTACCATTGAACAGATAGTGAAAATGAAGACTGAAGAGTTCTTTAAGGTTCAGCATTTAGTTAAACCTGTTGAGCCTGTTTTTAACATCGTAAAGAAATACCATGGTAAATTGCCTATGGCTATAGGAACAGGCGGTCACAGGAAAGCTGTAGAACGCACTCTTGAGGTTACCGGTTTAAAGAAGTATTTCGATATAGTTGTTACAGCCAATGATGTGTACAACTTCAAACCCCACCCCGAAACATTTCTAAAATGTGCCAGGTTAATGAATGTCGAACCTGCTCATATAGAGGTGTTTGAAGATGGAGACCTTGGTCTGGAAGCTGCACGTATGGCCGGTATGACAGCAACAGATGTCAGATCATGGTATGATTCAAACTGGTAATACAGGCGTCAGGCATCAGG
>CAZWZQ010000025.1:1611-27463 GCA_964638955.1 uncultured Rikenellaceae bacterium
CAGATGTCAGATCATGGTATGATTCAAACTGGTAATACAGGCGTCAGGCATCAGGAGATGATGGTTTTCCTGAAGCTTTTAGCCTGAAACCGGTTACCGGTTTTATACCAGTATTTTTGTTGTCAGATTGATTACACTTTTCCGGATGTCAGCAAAAGGAGTTCCATCCCTGCTCAGGTCCTGTTCTACAATCATATATTTCATACCTGCAATGTCTTTAACTTCAAGTATCCTCTTGAAGTCAATGACACCTTCACCGACAGGAGCAAAATCTTTAACATCCACGGTAGTAAAGAATGGTTCTTCATTAGTGTACATATCCTTCATATGGAAAAGCTGGAATCTCCCAGGGTATTTCTTAATTATCTCAACCGGATCCCGGCCTGCTTTTATCACCCAGAACATGTCCATCTCCATAGTTACCAGATCCTTATCCAGCTCAGTCAGGAAAACATCAAAATAGGGAACCTTGCCATCAACAGTGTCAAACTCAAAATTATGATTGTGATATCCGAATTGTAATCCAAATTCTTTCATCACCGCTCCTATCTGGTTCCAGTTTTCTGCCATTTTCTGATAACTGGCTATTGATGTACGCATTTCTTCTACTATCCATGGCTGCAGGCAATACTTAACGCCCAATGTGGCATGATCTTCGGCCATTATTCTCGCATTATCGAGAGTAACGCCAACTCCTTCAACCTGAGTATGGCTGCTGATGATCTCCATTCCAAGGTCATTGACCATCTTTTTAAATTCCGGAGGCTCATAGCCATAGAACTTACGATCGGTATAATCGGCCAGCTCAAGGTATTTATAACCTGTATCTGAAACCTTTTTCAATGATCCCGGAACATCTTCTGCCATAGCATCACGAATAGTATAAAGCTGAAGCCCTATGCCGAAAGTCCCGGGATCAACCAAAGCATCTGATTCTGAGGCTTTTTTGCCAGTATTTTTACATGAATACAGTGATAAGAACAATGCTCCCACAGCACTTGCTGTAAACACTTTAAGGAAATCTCTTCTTGAACGGCTTGTTATCATGGGCATGTAAATTTTAATGTATGATGTATTCGTAATAATATGACTCAATGAATGAGAAAATAAAAATAGTACAATAACAATAAAAACAGAGGGCTCAATTCCTTTTATTTTAATAATTTTATTCTGAATTTACGGGGGATGAAATCTCGAATTATTACAACGACATTGCTCTGGTTCAGTTTTTTTGGTCTTTTCAGTCAGCAGACTGATGAGTCGGGACCAATAAAAATTGAGAAGCTGGATGCCGATGATCTTTCCTTTACGGTTGACACAACCGAGATGAATGTTATTTCTGCCAGCCGCAGCTTAAAAAGGATTGATGAACTCCCTATTACAATATATGTTGTAACCCGTGATGAGATAATCAGGAATCATTATTACTCGCTGATCGATGTTATCAAGAACCTCCCGGGAATAAGAGTTTCCCAACCCGGCACCGGTGAACTGGGTGAGAGTTTTAACCTGAGAGGCTTGATCGGAAATCTTTATACACTGATACTTATAAACGGACTGCCTGTTAAACCAACATCAGTAATTGGAATGCCGATACTCAACCAGCTCCCGATAAGGCAGGCCGAAAAAATAGAAATCATTTATGGTCCTGCAGCCGCAGTTTATGGTGCAGATGCTGTTTCAGGTGTCATTAATATTATCACACGAGAAGCCGATAAAGGGACATTTGTCAATGGAGACGTAAGTATAGGTCAGAATGAATTCCGGAACACTAATTTTATGGTTGGAGGAAAAGCCGGGAAAAACAAGAATATTCTGCAATACAGTTTTTATGGAGGACTTATAGAAAATTCCGACCAGAACATAAAAGAGGGATATGATGAAGTGTATAATCCAATGCATTACCTTCAGGATAAGGGATATAAATACACACTGGGATCTACTCAATACGAACCTGTTGAGATCACAAGGGATCTGTTACAGAAATATGGTATCAGCACAGCTGACTTCATGAATGAAAATTATTGCCGGGAATATGAAGGTTCGTTGAATTATCCCGCTATGGAAAACCTGCCTTCCGAAAGTAACCTTCTTGGCTTTAATCTACGGTACCGTGGTATCAGCCTTTCATACAATAATATGTATCGCAGGTCTCACAGTTCTCTCGGGCAGTCATCGTACCTGTACAAATATAACAATCCTCAAAATTACTGGGGAGAAACGATCAGATCAACCACCCTGAGCTACAATCATGAATGGTCGCCCGGGTTCTTTACAACTTCCAACTTCTCGAACCTTCTGTACAAGATGGATAATAACTCGAGCATGGGAGTCACATTCATCCCCTATACAGATATAGTTTACAGGTATGCTGCCAGTAATGACATCCTCTTTGAACAGCTTTTTACAATTGTACCGTTAAAAGGACTCGAGATTGTAACGGGGCTGACTTACCAGAATTCGGCCCTGCTTAAACAGACTAATTTTCTTGATGCTCCTTTCGATCCAAAAACTTATAAATTCTTTAAATCGAGAGTAGAAGCTATTGATTCTGTATCAGGTTCATTCGGATATAATGCCGGTGTTCATCATGATCTGTCAGCCTTCACTCAAACATACTATTCGCTGAAGTCATTCAGGTTCATGGGAGGTATAAGAGTAGATCATAACTCACAGTACGGGATATCTGTAAACCCGCGAATTGCCGGTCTTTATATTTTTAATCCAAAGACCAGCTTCAGAAGTTCAGTGGGATTCGCATATAAAGCTCCACCAGCCTCAATGGCATGGCAATCACTTGCATATAAAGCAGGAGCTAATCTTGACAGTCTGATCTATCTGTCCATCCCAAATTCCGATCTTGAACCTGAAAAATATATGTCTGTTGAATTAGGCCTGACCAAGAATTACGGGAAAAATGTTAATCTGAATATTTCGATTTACTACAATTCAATCAGGAATCTGATACATGATAAGTATGTAAGGCTTGACGAACTTAACCTCCCATTGGCCGTGTTCACGTCAGATACTGCCACTGTTCTCACAAAGGTAAATGAACGTAATGCAATTTCAAGGCTGTACGGACTGCAGGCAAATATAAAGATCAACGACCTCGTAAAGTCAATAAATATGGATGCGGAAGTTAGTCTGACATTTGCAAAATCGAGCCAGTCTTTCCCCGATATCTTTGAAATTGCAGGTAATTACCTCACCCTGAACGATTTTAAACTTGTCCCAAACCATTTCGGCCAGATGAAGATCTCAATGCAGCCTGCAAAAAAGCTCTATATCCAGGTCTCAAGCATCTGGGAGTCAAGCTGGCTCAGGCTTATTATTCCATTTAAAGAACTTTACAGTGAGATAATAAAGAATGTTGATGGTTTTTACAGCATGGATGTAGTTGTAAATTATCAAATCGGCAATAACCTTACCAGCTTCATTAAGATCCGGAATCTTTTTGATGAAAAATATGGAGGACCTGTTTATTCAGGTATGAGTACTCCTTTGCCCTATAATCCTCAAACCGGCCGAAACATTCAAGTTGGCCTGACCTATACACTTAATTGATGAAAAAAGTAGCTATATTAATTGTACTGCTGCTGATCTCTTTATCACTTGTGCATAAAGCCGGAGGGCAGGACAGTCTGCTGGTCAGTACAAAACTCAGCCGGGAAAGGGAAGCTGATTCGGTTAAAGCCGCCAACTTCCTGGAACAAGCGCAGAGGTTCAGCTTAATCAATCAGAACGACAGCGCAATTACATATATATCAAAATCGCTTTTGATAGCTTCGGAAAAAAGTATAACATACATTGAGGCTGCCAACTACGAGTTATTGGCCACTATATACGAAGAACAGGGAAATTGGGATGAAACTCTGCGTAATTATTTACGGGCATCAGCGGCTTATACAAAAGTCGGTGACAAAGAAAATGAAGCAAGGATAATCAGATTAATCGCCTGGAATTATTTCAGGGCAGGTGTATATAAGAAATCTGCACAATATTCTGAACAGGAGTTCAGTCTTTACGGTAAACAGGAAACGGGATTAAAGGCTACTGCAGCCGAATTAGGCGGAAAATCATATTTCTATCTTCCTGTTGACTCATTATCAACACAATGGTATGATGCTGCTGCTTCCTGTTATAAGGAGGTAAATGATACAGCAGGATTTCTGAGATGTTATGAGAAACTTGGAATACTCTATATTCAGACAGGGATGTACGACAAGTCTTATGAAAAATACCAGGAAATACTTTCGTACTATTCACGGAAAAATGATTTTAAGAACATTGCCGCCACATATAACCAGTTAGGTTTCCTGATGTTCAGAAAGGGTGATCCGGACGGAGCTCTTGAATGCTTCATGAAAGCTGTTGATTTTTCAGAAAAGGGAGGCAGTGATAATTATTTTCTGACCGATGCCTGGTCAAATATTGCCATATGCCACCAAAATGCAGATAATCAGACAGAAATGCTCCGGGCTTTTGAAGAGGCTTTACAGCATGCCAAAAAATCAGGAAGAACAGATGAAGAAGCTCGTATAAACAGGATACTGGCCATGATCTACTTTAATGAAGGTGATAACTATCATGCAGAACTATATTGCCTGGATTGCATTGAATCTGCGAAGGCTTCCGGAAATCTTGATGTGCTTCAGATCTGTTACCGTGATTATTCAGATGTTCTGGAAAAGGGAAATGACTTTGTTAAGGCCCTTGAGTATTATGAAAAACATCTCCAGCTCCGTGATTCATTGAATTTTGCGGAACGAATCGCTGAAAGAGAAATGGCAGATGACCTTGCCGAATTTGATGCTACTGAACAAAGGATAAGAAATGAACTGGCCACAGAAGAGATACGCGGACTGGAACTAAAGACATTGAGGGCCGAAGCATTACAGAGAGAAAATGAACTAAAGCTTCTGATGAATGAAAGAGCCCTCGAGAGATCAGAGAAAGACAGGCTTGCCCAGTCGCTTGCCCTGGAACAGGAACGATCTGAACTTAGAATGAAAGAACAGGAAGTCATATCACTTCGCCAGCAGCAGGCCTTTGACAGCCTTATGCTGAAACAAAAAAATGATGAAGCTCTTGCCCTTAAGCAGGAGAAACAGCTTCTTGAAAAAGATAAACTACAGAAAGAGACGGAACTTAAAAATGAAAAGCTGGCCCGTCAACTGGCAGTGGGTATAGGCTCACTGGCACTCCTTGTTGCTGTAATTATCCTGTTCAGCCTCCTGTCGACAAGAAAGAAAAACCGCCTGCTTGCTGAAAGCAAAAGGGAAATTGAAAAGATCAATGCAGATCTTGAGGTCAAGAATACTGAAATAATAAAGCAGAAAGATATCATTGAACAAAAGAACCAGTCAATAACCGATAGTATTCAATATGCCAGCCGGATACAGGCTGCTGTACTACCTCCTGAAAACTTCCTCAATGAATGGGGCATTGAGAATTTCATACTCTATAAACCCAAGGATATTGTGAGCGGCGATTTTTACTGGGGAACAAAACAACGTAATAAAATAATAGTGGCTACCGGCGATTGCACAGGACATGGAGTACCAGGTGCTTTCATGAGCATGCTCGGACATGCCTTCCTGGAAGAAATAATAAATACCAGGGAAGTCGATAATGCTGCAATGATATTGAATAATCTCAGGGATGAGATTATCAACACTTTGAAACAGAAAGGAATATCAGGAGAGGCCAGAGATGGTATGGACATATCTCTTGTCATGCTTGATATGAAAGCCGGGAAGCTCGATTATGCAGGCGCCAACAATCCACTTTATCTGGTAAGGGACAGCAAAATGCTGAAATATCCTCCCGACCGTATGCCCATAGGTATACATTTTATCTCGTTCACTCCTTTTACCAACCGTACCATAGAGATAAGAAAAGGTGATTACCTGTACCTGTTCTCTGACGGATATGCGGATCAGTTCGGCGGTCCCAAAGGCAGAAAATTCATGTACAAACCATTCCAGTATCTGCTTCTTAAAAACCATACCAAATCAATGGAACTGCAGAAAGAGATACTTGACACTACTTTTGAAGAATGGAAAGGTGACCATGACCAGGTTGATGATGTGATAGTGATCGGGATGAAAGTCTAATGTTCCGGGTTCTGCGTACATTATATAGAGTAAAAGATAAAGGACATAAATTGAATAAAATAATCACTACTGCTGATGGTTCTCATACCATTTATGTACCTGAAATGGACGAGCATTACCACTCGGTTCATGGAGCCATACAGGAATCTGAGCATGTTTTTATAAAAAATGGATTTGACGTTTGTAATACTGATCCGCTTTACATTTTTGAAGCCGGATTCGGTACCGGACTTAATGTACTGTTAACAGCGATCCGGAATCTGAACGGTAACCGAAGGGTATTCTATACTGCATTTGAAAAATATCCTGTTGACAAAACAACAGTAAATTCACTTAACTTCCCTGGCTTCTTTGGTTCAGAGGGCAAGGAGATCTTCAATCTCATCCATTCATGCCGATGGGGACAAATGAACAGGATAAACCGTAATTTCTCACTGAAGAAAGTAAAGGGGGACCTTGTAACTGATGTCATTGTAGATCGGTACGGACTGATTTATTTTGATGCGTTCAGCCCTGATAAGCAGCCTGAGATGTGGACTGTGGATATTTTCAAAAAAATCGGGAAAGCAATTGAAAAGAATGGTGTTTTTGTCACATATTCTTCCAAAGGAGAGGTTAAAAGGAATCTGAGAGCCTGTGGATTCAGGGTAATTCTTCTTCCGGGACCACCAGGGAAACGCCATATTATAAGGGCAGTCAAAACCTGAAAAATAAAAGTGCCAAAGACTTTTTTACTTTGCCCAAAGTATTAACTTTGCGGAAATTTTAATTTAATATATTCAAAATGAAAATCAAGGGATTAGTTGTTTTTACTATCGTGATGGCCATGATTCTTGGATCCTGTGCAAAAAGTGCAGTAAAATCTACAAAAATAAAAACCAGATCAGATTCACTGGCTTATGCCCTCGGTACTATTTATTACAATGGGCTGATGGCTGACAGTCTGGATTTGAATCCGTTACTGGTAGCCAAGGCTATGTTTGACGTTAAAAGCGGGAAAGCCATAATGACAGATGAGGAAGCCAGAACATTTGTTATGCTATTTATTAATAATCGTGAAGCTGATAAAGTAGCAAAGCAAAATGAAGCAAACAGAGTATTGTACAAGAACTATATTACAGAGAATATGGAATTTCTGGCTAAAAACAAAGAAAGACCCGAGGTTAAGGTAACAGAAAGCGGATTACAGTATGAGGTAATCAAAATGGGGACAGGACCAAAACCGACTATGGAAAACGTTGTTAAAGTGCATTATGTTGGTACGTTCACTGACGGTACAGAGTTCGACTCATCAATAAAAAGAGGTGAGCCCGCACAATTTCCTGTTTCCGGTGTTATTCCAGGATGGACAGAAGCTCTTCAGCTTATGCCTGTAGGATCAAAATTCAAAATCTATCTTCCGGAAAACCTGGCCTATGGAGCAAGTGGAGCCGGCAGCGAGATAAAACCATTCTCCACCCTTATCTTTGATGTTGAGTTGCTTGAAATCGTTGAATAATCAAGACATCTGAATATGGCATTCGAAACTACTGGCAGAGTAATCGATATCTCCCCGGTGAATCAGGTGAGTGATAAATTCCGTAAACGAGAATTTGTCATTGAGAAAAAAGAAGCAGGAGGAGTCGCGGTATTTGTCGATTACATTAAATTCCAGCTCACACAGGATAAATGCGACCTTATCAATGAATCATTTATGAATGAGGATGTTAAAATATGGTTCAACCTGAGGGGAAATAAATGGGAAAGAGATGGAAAGGTCAACTACTTTACCAATCTTGATGTCTGGAAAATTGAAAAAATATCCGCACAGGAACAGGAACAGAACCTTTCGTCCGACATAACCCTGGAAGACATCCCTCCTGAAAATGATGAACTGAACGACCTGCCGTTTTAATATTTAATCAGGTTTATGAATCCACTCCTCCAGGACTGGAACACTCCGTTCAATACGCCCCCTTTTAATAGAATAGAGACTGCTCATTTTATACCGGCCGTTGAAGAGACCATTAAATCAGCTTCAGAGGAGATCAAGGCAATAACTGAAAATCCCGGCTTGCCGGATTTTGAAAATACCATCGCTGCACTCGACAAAGCAGGAAATAAACTGGGAGAGATAACGGCGATTCTTTTTAATCTTAACAGTGCTGATACCAGCAAAGATCTACAAAAGGTCGCAAGGAATATATCCCCTCTCCTTGCCCGTTTCTCAAACGATATCACACTTAATGCAAAGCTCTTCACCAGAGTTAAATCAGTATTTGACTCAAGAGAGTCAACAGGACTGACAACTGAACAGAGGATGCTCGTTGAAAAGCATTACAGGGATTTTCTTCTTGGCGGAGCAGGATTGAACGAAGAAAATAAACTACGCTTCAGGCAGATATCTGAGGAGCTTTCCCGGCTGGCAATCAGGTTCGAAGAAAATATACTGGCCGACACCAATGCTTTTATGATACATATCACTGATAAAAATGATCTTGCAGGATTGCCGGAAGGAACGGTTGAGATGGCTGCAATGGAGGCAAAAAACCGTGAAAAAAAAGGATGGGTTTTTACACTTCATTCCCCGAGTTACATCCCTTTCATGCAATATTCCGAAAACAGAATTCTCAGGGAAAAAATGTTCAGAGCCTATACCTCAAGGGCATTCCATGGCGACAAAAACGATAACCGAAAACTGGTCTCCGACATTGTCAGGCTGCGACTTGAATTAGCTGACATTTTGGGATTTGGCAATTTCGCCGAGCTTACCCTGGGCGACAGAATGGCTGATACAACAGCTAAAGTCGAATCATTTATGAATGAGCTTCATATTGCATCAAAAACAGCAGCATTCAGGGATTATGAAAACCTGAATACGTTCGCTAAAGAAAACGGACACAATGACAGATTGCAAAGATGGGACTGGGCATACTATTCAGAAAAACTGAGAAAGTTAAAATATGACATTAATGATGAAGTGCTTAAACCTTTCTTTGTCCTCGAAAATGTGGAAAAGGCTGTTCTCAACCTTGCTTCAACACTTTATGGTATTAAGTTTATAAGAAATGAACAGATTCCGGTTTACCACGAAGAGGTAAAGACATGGGAGGTTCGTGATAATGATAACACAATGCTGGCAATACTATATATGGATTATTTTCCAAGACCGGGGAAAAACAACGGAGCATGGATGACCTGTTACCGGGAACAAAGATCAGAACCGGGGAAAGATGTCAGACCCCTTGTTTCCATTGTTGCTAATTTCACAAGACCTACGTTAACAAAGCCCTCTCTCCTGACCTTTAACGAAGTAACTACATTTCTCCACGAATTTGGTCATGCTCTTCACGGGATGCTGACAAAATGTACTTATGAAAGCCTTTCAGGAACCAGTGTTGCACGTGATTTTGTTGAACTGCCATCACAGTTTATGGAGAACTATGCATACGAAAAAGAGTGGCTGTCAACCTGTGCAAGT
This sequence comes from uncultured Rikenellaceae bacterium, assembly GCA_964638955.1. Classification (GTDB taxonomy): domain Bacteria; phylum Bacteroidota; class Bacteroidia; order Bacteroidales; family VadinHA17; genus LD21. Next base: position 11,191 of record CAZWZQ010000025.1, read on the forward strand.
CACTACATAACAGGAGAAACGATACCTGATAATATTATTGAAAAGATAAAAGAATCATCGACATTCAACGAGGGGTATGCCTGCAACAGACAACTTGGTTTCGGTTTTCTTGATATTGCCTGGCACACTTTAACGGCTCCGGTTAATGACGATATTGAAACATTTGAATCGGCCGCAATGGAAAAAACAGAATTATTCCCCCGTGTAACAGGTTCAAACATGAGCGCCTCTTTCAGTCATATTTTCGCCGGAGGATATGCAGCCGGATATTATGGATATAAATGGGCAGAAGTACTTGATGCTGATGCTTTTAAATATTTTAAGGAAACCGGTATTTTCAATGGAGAGACTGCATCAGCATTCAGGAAAAACATACTTGAAAAAGGCGGTACCGATAAACCAATGAATCTCTATGTTAGCTTCAGGGGTAAAGAGCCAACGATAGATGCTTTTCTTGAACGAAGCGGATTTAGGTAAAAAAGTTTTCAACATGTACTATCTTTATCAGACCTTTGTCAGAAGGTACTCTAACCATATATTATTGATATTCAACACTTAACTTTATAGGATGATTCTTTTTTTTGAAGGTGAAGGCAAGAGGATTTTTGCTGCAGGAACAGATAAGAAACTAAACGAAAAGGATATTGCTAAACTTTTATGGCTTTTCGGTGATGCAGTAATGCTTGATATTGAAAAGCTTGAAGGTATGTATCTGGGCCCGCGTAAAGAAATGGTGACACCCTGGAGCACCAATGCAGTGGAAATAACCCAGAATATGGGGATCACCGGGATAACGAGGATCGAGGAGTTTCACCCTGCTTCAAAGAAAACAGAATGGGATCCAATGCTGCAGTCTCTATATAAAGGGCTCGGCCAGGATATTTTCACAGTTGACAGGCTGCCCGATCCGGTATTGTATATTGATGATATAAGAGAATATAACAACAGGGAAGGACTGGCACTCAGCGATGATGAAATAGAATATCTTCAGAAACTTAGCTCTACAATAGGAAGAAAACTTACTGACAGTGAAATATTCGGATTTTCACAGGTCAATTCGGAACACTGCCGGCATAAAATCTTTAACGGAACTTTTATTATTGACGGAAAAGAAAAAGAAAATTCTCTTTTCCAGCTTATCAAACTTACTACAAAGACCAATCCAAACAAGGTCGTTTCAGCATATAAAGATAACTGTGCTTTTATCCAGGGTCCTGTAATTGAGCAATTCGCTCCGTCCTCACATCATAAATCAGATTATTTCAGGATAACGAATTATGAATCTGTGCTATCGCTGAAAGCTGAAACACATAATTTCCCAACAACAGTTGAACCTTTCAGCGGGGCATCAACCGGCACAGGAGGAGAAATACGGGATCGTATTGCCGGGGGTAAGGGTGCATTCCCGATTGCAGGTACTGCTGTTTACATGACTTCCTATCCCCGACCGGATGGCTCACGAAATTGGGAAAAGAAGACAAAAGAGAGACCCTGGCTCTACCAGACACCTGTAGATATACTTATTAAAGCATCAAACGGGTCCAGTGACTTTGGTAATAAATTCGGACAACCTTTGATCTGCGGATCGCTGCTTACTTTTGAGCATTTCGAGAACCTTAAAAAATTCGGATATGATAAGGTTATTATGCTGGCAGGCGGCATGGGTACCGGTAAGAAAAAGGACAGCGAGAAGAGTATCCCCGAAAAAGGTGATATTGTTGTTCTTCTGGGAGGAGACAATTACAGGATAGGTATGGGAGGTGGAGCTGTATCATCGGTCGATACCGGCAGATATCACAGTTCAATCGAACTTAATGCAGTACAACGTGCAAACCCTGAGATGCAAAAAAGAATCTACAATACTATCAGGGCTTTGAGTGAATCGGATAAAAACCCTGTGATATCAATTCACGATCATGGTGCAGGTGGGCATCTGAACTGTCTTTCAGAACTGGTTGAGGCAGTTGGTGGCCGGGTGGATATCAGCAAGCTTCCAATCGGCGACCCTACCCTTTCTTCCAAAGAAATAATAGGAAATGAATCGCAGGAACGAATTGGGCTGGTAATAAATAAGATGTCGATAAATACTTTAAGAATGATAGCCGAAAGGGAAAGAGCCCCGATATATATTATCGGAGAAGTAACCGGAGATCATCAGTTTACACTTATCAATCCTGTAACCGGTGAAAAACCTGTTGACCTTAAACTTGAATCTCTTTTTGGTAATCCTCCCAAAACAACAATGACCGATAATTCTGTTGATGCTGTTTTCAGGAAAGTCGAATATGATCCTTCCAAAATCATCGAATATGCTGAGATGGTTCTTCAGATAGAGGAAGTTGCCTGTAAAGACTGGCTGACAAATAAAGTAGACAGATCTGTGACAGGCAGAATAGCTAAACAGCAATGTGCAGGTCCCCTTCAATTGCCGTTGAACAACCTTGGAGTTATTACTCTTGATTACAGGGGTAAATCCGGAATGGCTACATCGATCGGTCATGCACCTGCTGCAGGACTGGTTGATGCCGCTGCAGGTTCTGTATTATCTATTGCCGAAGCTCTTACAAACATTATCTGGGCTCCGCTTACCAATAAACTGAAAGGCATATCACTATCAGCAAACTGGGTGTGGCCATGCAAGAATCCCGGGGAGGATGCCAGGCTTTATGAAGCGGTTAAAGCTGCAAGCGACTTTGCCATATGCCTGGGAATTAACATTCCTACAGGAAAAGATAGTCTTTCAATGACACAGAAATACAGTGATCAGGTGATATTATCACCGGGTACTGTAATAATATCAGCAGCGGCTGAGGTAAAAGATATAAACAAAATAGTAGAACCTGTAATTGTCAATGATCCCTATACAAGCATCTTCTATCTTGATATGAGCCGTGATACTTTCAAACCGGGAGGAAGCAGTTTCGCACAAATAGTTAACAGGCTGGGAGATGCTGTTCCTACAGTTACCGATCCGGCATATTTTGCGAAAGTTTTTAATGCAGTCCAGGATCTGATAATGAAAGAAAAGATTCTTTCCGGACATGATATCTCAGCGGGAGGAATGCTGACTACTCTCCTTGAGATGTGCTTCTCAAATACCTCCGGAGGATTATCGGTTAATTTATCAGCTCTCAATGAAACCGATACAATAAAAGTACTGTTCAGCCAGAATCCCGGAATATTTATACAGGTCAGGGATGAAAATGAAGTAGCTGAGATACTTCTCGAACATGGCATCTCATATCTTTCAGTCGGGCATCCGGTAAATGAAAGAGCGTTATTTGTAACCAATCATGACTATAAAATAAAGTTCGATATTGACGAACTACGTGATAAATGGTACAAAACCTCCTATTTGCTTGATCGCAGGCAATCCGGACCCGACCTTGCAGCAGAACGGTTCCGTACCTATAAGGACAATAAGCTTAATATCAATCTGTCGGGATTCCCGGGGATATATAAATCACTGGGGATAACTCCCGATCGCAGAAGGAAAAGCGGGACAACGGCAGCAATAATCAGGGAGAAAGGTGTTAACGGCGACAGGGAAATGGCGTATGCTCTTTACCTGGCAGGATTTGATGTGAAAGACGTGCATATGACGGACCTGATCTCCGGAAGGGAGACCCTTGACGAGATTAATATGATTGTCTTTGTCGGCGGATTCTCAAACTCTGATGTTCTTGGATCGGCAAAAGGATGGGCCGGTGCGTTCCGTTATAACATCAAGGCAAGAACTGCCCTGGAGAAATTCTATAAAAGATCCGATACTCTCTCACTGGGTGTATGTAATGGGTGTCAGCTGATGGCTGAACTTGGACTTATTTATCCCGGGCAAAAGGATAGGGTAAAATTACTTTTTAATAAATCGGGCAAATTTGAATCAGCCTTCCTAAGTGTCAGGATACTGCCTAATAAATCAGTCATGCTGTCAAATATGGAAGGGATGGAGCTTGGTATATGGGTTGCTCATGGCGAAGGCCAATTCAATCTGCCATATCCTGAAAAGGAATATCATATTCCGATGAAATATTCCAGGCATAGTTATCCTGCAAATCCCAATGGCTCTGATTATGATGTTGCTGGCTTATGTTCTGATGATGGCCGTCACCTGGTAATGATGCCGCATCTCGAACGCTCATATCTCCCCTGGCAGTGCGGTTACTATCCGGCAGACAGAAAAAGTGATAACATAACACCATGGATACAGGCATTTGTCAATGCCGGAAAATGGATAGAATTATCGCGTAACAGGAGTAAATGATACGGAAATTAGTTTCGCTATATCAGATGCTGAAGATTCGCCGGCATAATAGTTTTCTGGTAAGATCATCTCACTTGTAACCTGTATGTAAAACTCTCCGGTATCCTGCAGATACAATGTACCAATAAATGAATCAGCCCTGAAATAAGGATAGGAAACATCACCGGAATTTTTGATTATCTTGTCACAGTCAGGATGAGCCTGGATCATTTTATCCTGCACATTTACCATGACTGAGTTCTTATAATTAAGATCAACAGTATCTAAAGTAGCACTTGAAATCCATACATTGTACCGTCCCGATTTTTTAACCACCACATTCCATTCGGCAGTATTATCTGAACGATCGTCCATATCGACATAACGATCAGCCTTTTCTATCTCCAGTGATATTGTACCATCGTCCTGTTGCTTTATCTTTTTGGTACTGTTGCTGCTTCCCGGTTCCTTGTTGTTACATGAAAATAACAGGCTGACACCTGTTATCATTATACAACTAAAAATTATTCTTTTCATTAATAGTATTAATATATTTTTATGATTCATTCTTATTAACGCAGCAAAAACTATTCCATTCAAAGAATCGTTACAGGCTTTCTTCTCCGGATAAGCAAACCGGGTTTTATTTCTTTTACCTGAGGGGCAGCAATAGCCTCCGCAACTATTTCCGCTATATCTGCAACCCTTGTGTCAGTAGCTGCAGCTAATGTCTTCTTGCACAGGGGGCATGAAGTGGCAAGGATATCCGGATTACATTGTGTCAGTTCAGCTGCTGCATCACGGGCGATACTATTCCTGACCTTATTGTTGATTTTCATATTAGCGAGGCTGCCGCCGCAGCATAATGAATTCTCATCATCAAACGCCGTTTTTTGCAGAAGGGCAACATGTGAAAGGACCTCTTTTGGTTCGTCATAAATCCCCGAACCTCTTCCAAGGTCGCAGGGTGTATGGTATGTTACTTTTCGCCTTGTAAAATTCAGCTTAAGCTTATCTTCTTCTATCAGCATTTTAATGAATTGTGTATGATGCAAAACTTCTATATTGAGATAATAGCTTTCACTGAATACCTTATAACATATAGGACAGGATGTCACCAGGGTTTTCGCACCCGATTTCCAGATTAACTCTGAATTAAAGTTAATAAGTTCCCTTGCCTCCTTGTCCTGTCCGGCAAGCATAAGCGGACGGCCACAGCAGGTTCCCCCATCGGCGTCAATGAAATGATATTTTATACCTGAGGCATCAAAGATCTTAATCACCGAATTTTTTATAGCTGGTGTCAGATGAGTCATGCACCCGGCAAAATACAGGAGTTCCGCTTTTACCTGTTTTTCTTTTGGCAGCCATGAATATGATGGAACCCCGTTTGTTCTTATTGGTGCAATATGCTGTATGTCAGGAAAATACTTTTCCCATATATTGGTTTTTTCAGGTATTGTCTCTCCTGCTCTCCTTAAAATCATCCTGATTGGAGTAAGCTCTATTCCAACCGGACATTTCTGATCGCATCTTCCACACATAAGGCAATTGTATGCAATATCATTAACGTTTTCATGGTTGCGAAGACCTTTGAGAAGGTAGGCAGCCTGGATATTTGTGATACCGGCTGAAAAATTAAGCTGGCATGCATCGATACATATACCGCATGAGGAGCATGAATAGGTCTGCATTTCCTTATAAGCACCGGACTGGTCACCTGTTCTTATTCCGGAGTTGCGTGCAAATATCAGGAACAGTTCTGACGGAATATGCATATACCTGGTAAGGGGCAGCAGGATAAAAAATACTCCGAGAGAGAGTGAATAGAGCCACCAGAACGGGTAAGCGAATTCCTTCGCCGGCAGAAAAGAAGCCAACATGCTTCCAAGTGATCCTGTAAGAAAACTGCCTGTACCGTATGCACCGCTGGTAAAGCTTTCTGCTATAAGACGGCTTGGAAAGATAAGCCACAGTGAGGTTAGGGCAACTTTATCGAGAATTCTCAGTTTCGTGGTTTTCTTCATGCCCACCACCTTTGAAGAAAATCTTTTTATAATTGCCAGGAGCAAACCTGACAGGATAAAAGCCAGTATAAGGTCCATCCAGAATGAATAGACCGCCGCAAAACCGGAACTTCCATATTCGGGATTAAAAAACTTGAAGAAAATAGCTTTATATGGAGCATTAAGATGTTTCTCACCAAAAAAATCAGCTTCTATGGTACCGAAAAGAATAAGCAGAAACCATCCGAATGCAAGACTCATGTGCATATAACCAAGCCTGAAGTTGGCCTTAAGAATTTTCCTGTGGATCAGGCTTTCGAGAAAGATCTCCTTCAGGCTACGACCGAATGCTCTGCCAAAGAAACCACGCTGAAGCCTTAGCTTGTCTGGTCTCGAAAGCTCATTGAACCACATGACACTCCTGGCTACTGCATACAGAAGAATGAAATAGAGCCCGATATTAAATGGTATCACAAACGGATCAAACTGCATTTATCTCTGTTTTTTGAAGAGCCTGTTTCGCCAGCGTTATCACATTGCGGGTATTTACTCCCCGCGGACATACAAGGATACATTTCCCGCAAAGCATGCACTTACTGATATTTTCACGTACATACTCATTTTCACCCCTCTTAAGAAAGATCTGTAGTTCCCTGAGACTAAACCTGGTAAAAGTACCTGTTGTACAGGTAGCTGAACAGCAGCCGCATTCTATGCATAACCTGAATGTAGGTTCATGATCGGCAATGTATTCAGCTATGCTCTTGTCATTGGCATCATAATCTATATGTCTCTCCTTTAATATGGCAAAGCCGAATTTTTCCATATTATTTTATTCCATTTCTCAGGTAATCAACTACATCAGAAACTGCGGCCCGTGCATGCGATATTGTTTCGGTGACATTTAATGGTGCGGTGCACGTACCAGCATAGAATACTCCTTCAATATTGCTCCTGTTACTTCCAAAGTGATGATCGGCAGGTGCAAAAAAACGATTTTCTCCTGTCAACAGACCTGTTGCATGTGCAAGTTTGAGGCCGCTATTCGACATTTCCATGCCGGCCATCAGTACCAGCATATCAAGTTCCATCTTCAGAGGTCTTCCGGTAAGTGTATCTTCTACCTTGACAACCAACTTATTATTTATATTTTCGGACACCTCTGATACTTTACCTCTTATGTAATTAATTCTGTATTTTTCCTGTGACTCACGGTATAATTCCTCGTACAGGGCGCCACTCATCCTCATATCCATATAAAAACAGAAAATCTTTGCATTGTATAAATGCTTTCTTGCCTCCATTGCCTGTTTCACTGCAGTTACACAGCATAATTTTGAACAATAAAGGTTCCCGACCTTTTCATCACGTGATCCAACGCAATGGACAAAGCCAATTTTTTCCGGGATCTCCCCGTTCACTCTTTTTAAATTATTTTTTCTAAACATTAACTCCAGGTCTGCAGAGGTTATCACATTATCATAGATTCCATAACCATACTCTTCTTTTCGCTCACTTCTGAAAAGTTCAAATCCTGTTGCAACTATTATTGCATCAGCAGGTCTTTCTTTTCCATCGTCAGTTCTGACAATAAATGTTCTATTAGTTTTTTCGAAATTCTCTACTGTTTTTCCTGTAATAAGCAGGATATTGTCATGTTCAATCTGTTTCTCAAGATATTCAATAACCTCTGCGCTGTCACGACTGTTGGGGAAAAGATGGTACCAGTCTTTAACATGGCCACCGGTATTTGCCTCTTTTTCAATCAATGTCACATAATATCCGGTCCTGGCCAGCTGCCCTGCAGCTTCCATTCCGGCAGCTCCGCCACCCACTATGACAACTGTATTTTTCATTTCATGCATTGATCAGGTTTTCAGGAACAGGCATCTGCCTTCCGTTAATGGTCCTGAATTTGTCTTCAGGATCATAGTTAATACCGAGTTTCTTTAGAAGAGGCTCGGACTGGACCATATGGTATTGCAATCCCAGGTTCCATGGATTATAGCCCATTACAAGACCGGCAAGCTCCTCATAGGTAAGCACGGGAATAGACTCTCCGTTTTCACCATATACCGTACCGTCCATTTCCTTCATGGTATATTGCCATTTATCCATGAACATGGTACAACCCGGGCAATTTGTAAGTACCAGGTCAGGTTTAAAGGGCTTCATCGATGAGAATTTTTTTACGGTATTTGATAACGAGTAGCCCCTGTTAGCCTGAACCAGATATTGCCGGAATCCAAAACCGCAACAATGCCTCCTTTCAGGATAATCGACCACATTTCCTCCCCAGGCTTCGATCATTCCTCCCAGAACATTGGGGAATTCTGCTCCACCCACTCCGTACCTGGGAAACATCTTCGAATAATGACAACCTATATGTTCGACAACATTAAGAGGATCTCCCGTTTCATGGTTGACAAGCCTGTATTTAGCTTTTTCTGCTATCTCATTCCTGAGTTTATAAATGATATCACTGGTATGTGCCATATTTTCAGGAACATCGAATTCCCGTCCTGTAGCTTTATAAAGATATTCCCTGGTTTTTTCAAGTTCTTCCGGAAAATGTTTCCAGGTCTCAATTATTTCAGTATAGATCCCGAATGATGTTACGCATGAAATAGCAATATTCTTATATCCCGCCTCTTTCATCAGGGCAAAATGGCGTGCCACTACTGTCATGATGGTAGAGAGCGGTACAATATCAGAATGATAGCCTATTCCGGTACATGTTGTATGAGAAGGATTCTCAAAAACATCTTTCCCAAGTACTTCTCTCATAAAGTGCAGGAAAAACTGCTCTGACCCCGGGAAAAAACTCTGCCTTATGCATGATCTGACATAAAAGAAATGATCATCAGCGATCTCTTTCTGGTAATCGGACCATATCCGCTTTTTACCTTCAGTCTTCATAATCAGGATTTCCCGTGGTGTTTTTTGTTATTGGCAGTAAAAACCTCTATAAAATACTCATTGTCAATACCTTCACTCTCATACTCAAGGCCCATTTCACTTGCCTTTTTCTTTGAATGTATCTCAATATCATCGAAGAGTTCAGATCCTCCCGTAACTTCGAATATTTTCCGAAGCTCCTCCCTGGCATCATCAGGGATTTTTCTGAGTGGTCCTGCTCCCAGCTCATTTATCTGTCCGCCAAGACGTTCATATACATCATTTGAGTTTTCAAGGATATACTTCCAGATTGGGCCCTGTTCAAGATGCATTTCAGGATTGACTGCATATGAGGCGACGCAATAGCCATATTTAAAGATATTTTCACCTACAGTCCGTTTTATTGCAAACTGCTGTCTTCCTTTTTCCGATTCTGTAAAAAAGCCAAGTTTTTGTGATAGATTTCTCAGGGCCATTACCACAAAAGCCGGGGTATTTCCCCTGGGGCATCTTGTTTTGCACGACATGCATTCACCGCAATACCAGATAGTCTCCGACTTAAGAAGATTTTCAATCTCCTCATTGTTCCCTGATTGTACAAGGTCAACGATTTTCCGGGGATCATAGTCATAGAATTCAGCAGCCGGGCAGATAGCAGTACAGATACCACAGTTCATGCATGCATTAAGTCCTTCCCTGAACCTGACATCCTGCATCAGCATTTTATAATAGTCTGCCATCCCTCAGTGATTAACTCTTAATGTTAATTAATTATCAACAAAAATATGGTTAATCGCAAAGAATGATAAGAGGCTTAAAACCTATTTTATGTGTGGTATTTATACTTATAAGATAAGGTATGACGGTATGGCGAGTCACTTTTTCGCTCAAATTCTTTTTATAAAATACTATGGTGTTTTAATTATCTTCCGGCTTGTCTGACCCAAGAACATGGGCCTCCATCAAAGCTGTAACGCTGCCATATCTCCAGGCTTTTAGAAGCAACTTACAAAAGAACAGAATCTGGGAGACAATAAATAAAAGTAAAGCTCCTGCTCCTGTCTCAGGATTCCATAAGCTGATCAGCCTGAGCATTAGCCATGCGAAGAGCATAAGTATTATCAGCAGAAGCAACATCATCGGAAATGATGACAGAAAGAATCTGAAAGTTGTGCTAAAGCCAAATCCCAGAGCTTTGAAACAGGAGGGTTTTTCTGCAGTGACCAGTCTTGCACGGGAATAATCAGCCACCAGCAGGAGGATAATTATTGTTACAAGGTATATGATTACTCCTATGAACATTATTATAAATATTGATGCATTGGGACCTGAATCTCCCCCAAAGGCAATACTAAAGGGGAGTCCTATTATAAAAATCCCCAGGCAAATCAACATCAAACTTATAAGCACGATAACTCCAAGAAATGACCAGAAGTATCTGGCAGATGATCTGAAAAATTCAGAGACAGTTAAGTTGCCTGTGCTTCCTTTCAGTGAATTGAATAGCCCTCCTGACAGGAATGCATTCATCAGGATACTAATAAAGACGACAAGCAGGAGTCCTGCAGAGAAAGATGAGAACAGACCATTAAGCCGGACATCAAGGTCGCTGAACACCTCTATATTTATGCCATCCTGTAACAGTTCCGTAATCATGCTGTTTCCAAATCCTGCCTTCAATGCTCCTTTCGTCGGTATAGTTAGCATAGAAACAAGAACCATGTAGAAAAACCATATAACTATCACACCTTTATATGCTTTCACTGACCGCAGGGCTCCTGACCCAATTGCTTTTATCATTTTCATCATATAATAATTTAATTTTAATGGTATGATGGAACCCACATGTAGCTGATTATTATAATATGGTGTTTAGCTTCGCTGAGCTCACAAGCTCGGTTGTGTATGTAAATACATGTGGGTTTCATAATATACATGTTTAAAGGGTGATAAAGCTGATATAAAACTCGATTGCCATCAGTATCTTATTCATGAGATTGTGAATGGGAACCCGGTCAGGATGCTCTGTCATTGAATTGTTTATGAAATCGACATCCATCCTCAGCTTGTATTCAGGGTCTATCTTAACCCATTCAACTTTTCCTCGTCCTTCATAGGTAAAATCTTTATATCTGCTTTTTCCATCCCAGGTCTCTCTCACTTCATCGCCATTTTCAAAGTGTACAAGAACATCTACCGGCAGCATTACCTCTCCTCTCCTTTCGACCTGTACCACTGCCCGGTAAAGAAGATCATCATTATCAGAATCTGTAGCGGCAGAGTCGCTTTCAGTAATTCCACTGATGGAATCCCTTTCAATTTTATCTCTATCTTCACTGCTCAGCTTCTTATTTCTGAAACCGTTCACTTTATAATCACATATTCCACTTCCATAAAGCACCTGGTCGAAAAACCAGTTCATATCCGGTCCGAACTTATCGCCGTAAGTCTTATTAACAACATCATTGACAACTTCAATAAAATCCTTTCCTGAAGGATGTTTGAATGCCCATCTCCTGTAGTATTCCCTGAATATCTCATTTGTTGTTTCCTCACCGACAAGCCCCATAAGAGTGTAAAGCCATGTTGTTGCTTTTTGATACGACATCATTCCATATGTTCCCCTTGGGTAATTCCATGAATATTCATTATTACTGACAATCTGTTTATTGTCTGATCTTACATATAAAAGTCTAGAATAGGATTTATCAGCAATTTTAAGTAAGGGATGATCAATGAGGCCTGAGTTTTCGCCCCAGTAATGGTCCACTATCCTGGCTTCCCAGAATGAATTTATCCCCTCATCCATCCATGGTTCCTCAAATTCATTTGTTGCCAGTATTCCCATAAAATATGCATGGCCGAATTCATGTACTGTTACCATTTCCGGAAGATGAAGAAAATCAGGCATTCTGTCTGCTGACATAGAAGTAAAAAGGGTTGTATATTCCATTCCTCCCGCTCCGGATCCTTTTGTTGGCGGATCGACAAAAGTAAGGTGAGGCCATGGAAAAGGACCAACATTCTCAGTAAGATATTCGAGAGCATTCTTAACAGCAGCAAACTGCCGGTCAACCTGTTTTACTCTTACCTCAGGCAGTAGCAGTGTTATGTTCACATGCTCCCATTTATCAGTATATACTGCATATCCGGGCCATGCTGTCCATGCAAAGTCAACAATATCTTCAGCCCTGAAAGTAAGCGTTTTATTACCCTCGGCATCAGGAACAGTCTCATTTATTAGCATCCCGCCTGTTCCTACTACATAATCTCTTGGTACTGTGATCTTTACATTATAAACACTGTGATTTGAATAGAACTCCGAGTTAGCATGGAACTGGTGACAGTTCCATCCGCTCTGAGGTCTGTCGCGCATGCCTGCCGGTTCATAAACTCCGAATTTCGGGAACCACTGGGCAACAAAATAGAAATCGTCGGCGAAACCGGTCCTTCTGATTCTTGACGGCAGTTTAGTTTCGAATTCAATATTGATGAAAACTGTATCGCCAGGCTTGGCAGTTTCGGGAAGTATGACTCTGAGAACGGTACTGTCGCCCGGATTCTCATCATCGGGACTTATATACTGAGCGAGAGGCATTAAGTCATTACCACTCCTGTCAGTAAAAGAAATAATATCTATCCAACCCCGATCAACGGCTTTCTTTCCGGGTGATCCTCCCGATTCCCTGTACATTGTTGAATTCCTGCTGCGGAAAGCATTCATATACATGTGCAACCTGATATCAGGGACCTCCTCTGATGTAAAATTGACCCAGAAAGCCTCCAGTGTACCTTTTACCATTCTGGCTGCAGTATCCAGTTTCACATCAAATGTATAACCTGTTATCCTTGAACTCAGGGGCTCCCTGTTAATAACCTGGGAATCTAAAGGAAGAGCAGTAACCAGTAATATTAAAAAAGGAATAATTTTGTTTTTCATCCGATTCGATGTTTTGATTTTATTTTCTTATTCTTCTTTTTCCAAATCTTTTTTCACTTTTACCGATTGTGCCGAAAGGACAGAGGAGAAGAGTGTAACGAACAGAATTAGGTGAATAATCTTTTTCATGAATCTTATTTCAATATTTAATAATGCTTGTAATTCAAGTGGATGAAGTTAAAGATTTTTTTTTAAAAGATAAAATCGCGGCATGATATATTAATCTTCATTATTAACATAATCCAAATAACAATCGATGAACATTATTCAGATTACATTGTTTCTTAATTAACAGAATATTAAAATATGCAAAAACTACTAATTCTTGGTGCCGGTACCGGTGGTACCATCATGGCAAATAAAATGCGAAAAGAGCTTCCAAGGGATGAATGGAACATAACAGTGGTGGATCAGGTCAAGACTCATTATTATCAACCAGGGTTTCTTTTCGTCCCCTTCGGCTATTATAAGAAAGCCGATGTAATCAAGCCTAAACAGAACTTCCTTCCCATCGGAGTCGATTCGGTATACCGGAAAATTGAACTAATTGATCATGAGAACAATAAAGTCATACTGGACAATGGGAAAGTATTAGGTTATGATATCCTGATTATTGCTACAGGTACCAGGATAAATCCGGAGGAGACACCCGGCCTGAAGGGTGAACTCTGGCAAAAGAACATATTCGACTTTTACACAATTGAGGGAGCCGAGGCTCTTGCAAGGTTCTTTAAGACATGGGAAGGCGGACATCTTGTTGTCAATATTGCGGACAATCCTATTAAATGCCCTGTGGCGCCGCTGGAGTTTTCATTTTATGCAGATGCCTTCTTTACTGAAAGAGGTATGAGGGATAAAGTTAAGATCAGCTATGTAACACCGCTGTCAGGTGCCTTTACGAAACCCCGTTCATCAAAACTCCTGGGAAGTCTTCTTGAAGATAAAAATATTGAAATGGTGACTGATTTCTTTCTTTCCGGGGTTGATAACAAAAACAAGCTTATAAAAGATTTCGGAGGAAGAGAGGTTCCTTTTGATTGTCTGATTACCATACCCCTGCACACCGGCGACCCGGTTATATCGAAAAGTGGTTTGGGTGATGAATTCGGGTTTGCCCGGGCCGATAAATTTACCCTTCAGTCGGTCGTAAAGGAGAATATTTTTGTTATTGGCGATGCCGGTAATTTCCCAACATCAAAAGCAGGATCTGTTGTCCATTTCCAGGCAGATATACTCACAGAGAATTTAATGTGTTATATCGAGCAAAGACCATTTACAGGTAAGTTCGACGGACATTCAAACTGTTATATTGAAACAGGTCATGGCAAGGGCGCCCTTATTGACTTTAATTACGATACAGAACCTCTGCCCGGTTATTTTCCTTTCCCGGGAATCGGTCCATTCAATCTTCTAAAAGAGAGCAGGGTGAATCATTATGGTAAACTACTGTTCAGGTGGATATACTGGCATATATTGCTGAAAGGTAAGGAGATGCCAATCGAAACACATATGACCATGGCAGGTAAGAAAACCGATTAACAATAAATCAATTATGAAAGAAAAATCGGTACAGTTACAGATTGACGAAATTAACAGGAAACTCGATTTAATACTCGATGATATTTCAGTGCAACGTCAAAGCCGTGAGGCAGTAAATGATCTGGTGGATGACCTCGCCATAGTCGGCAAAGATGCCTTTAAGAATATGGTATCAGAGCTTGATAATGCAGGAATTGAACTCGACAGCGAAGCTCTCAGATGTTTGATATTACGTCTTATCCGAAATATCAGCAGTCTGGGAATGGTACTTGAGACACTTGAAAGCATAACCGACCTTGCCGGAGACCTTACTCCAATCATTAAACAGATAGGACTTGACGGAGTGCAAAAGTTCCATGAGCTGGAACAGAAGGGATACGTGGAAATTGCCAACCAGGTTGGAAATAGTATTGATATTATACTCTCAAGATACACCATTGAAGAAATTAAAAACCTTTCAGACAATCTGGTCCGGGTAATTGATACCCTGATGGCCATTGGTAATCCGGGGGTATTAAACAAGATCAATACTGCAGTGGTTGCATTGAAAGATATTAATTCAGAAGATATTGAGGAATATTCGGTATGGCGGTTGATGCGACAATTTAACAAACCGGAAGTAAGGAAAAGCTTTGGATTTATTATGGCTTTTTTACAAAACATTTCAAAACAAAATAATACTAAACAATTGATTAACAATTAATTAATATACTATGGCACAAAAGAATTATGCAGGCGTCATGGTGGACGTCAACGAGGAAGGTTATTTTACCGATCCCTCACAATGGACAAAAGAAATAGCAGTGGAAATTGCAAAGGAAGAGGGAATAGCTACTCTTACCGATCAGCATTTTGCTATCATCGAATTCCTGCGCAACAGGTATTTGAGTGGAGATGCATTATCTATAAGGAGTATAAATAATTCAGGGGTTATTGACGTAAAGACCTTTTATCAGCTTTTCCCCGGTGCACCCCTTAAGAAAGCTACCAAAATCGCCGGAATTCCCAAACCGGCCAGTTGTGTATAAATTGTAAAACAATAATAAAATGGAACAGAAATATCCAATAAAAAAAGTAAATATCATCTGTGCCAAAGGAGCCATTGAGGATGTATATGCAACCCTGGTAATGGGTAACGGTGCAGTAATGGAGGGCATTGAAACCAATATATTCTTTACCTTTTTTGGTCTTGATGCAATCGTAAAGAAAAGAATGGACAAGTTACATACCGGCGTTACAGGCAATCCTGCACTCAGGCTGCCCGGCGGCATGAGAATGCCGACACTGTTAGGGGTAGTACCCGGGATGGAGGCTTTCACCTCGCGGATGATGAAGGGACAGATGGAAAAACTTGATATACCTCCTGTTAGTGAATTTCTTGATCTTATAACCGCAGGCGGCGGTAAGATATATGCATGCAAGCTTGCAATGGATATGTTTAAATTCAAAAAAGAGGATCTTAGCGAACATGTAAGCGGAATCCTTACCGTTGGTGAGTTTTATGAACATGCCGGAGGAGAAGGCTCCCAGATCATATTTACTTAAAGATAACAATCATACAAATGAATTTTATCATAAGACCTTTCCCCCCTATGAATATTCTCAATGGTTCAAGCCTGATCTGTAATAATTGTTCCGGGGAAATAA
>CAZWZQ010000025.1:27563-40827 GCA_964638955.1 uncultured Rikenellaceae bacterium
AAATAAACGGAAGTGAAGTCACATCATCAGTATCCTGAATCCGAGTAAATTTATAAGGTTTTTCCCGGGACTAAAGATTTTGTATGCTGCCGGCCATACCCTGGAAAGATGTTTGTCCTGTTCCTCTATTATTGTAAGTACCAGTTCATCAAGAGCAGACGATTTTCGTTTACCGGAATATTTGTACCCCAGTATTGCAACGAGCTGTGCAAGATCATTATACTTGCCCAGATTCTGTGTAAGCGAATCCAGTTTTTTTTCGAGCGCTTTAACAGTAGTGGGATTCAGCGATCTGAAGAAATAAAGCTGGTACAGGAAGTCCTTGGTTTTTTTTCTGAATTCATGGAGGTTTTCAGGTTTTGTATAATTCCTGCTGTTCAGGTATTTATCAACTACAATATTGTATGATTTATCCAGTTGTTCAAGCAGTTGTTTCGGATCAAGGTTATCCATGTTCTGGAACCGTATCCTGTATCCCGTTTTATTAAGAAGATCTTCAATTTTTTCAAGATTGTCCCGGATATCCTTAGGAGGCATTGCAATTGACTCCGGTTTTTTCATCAGACTCTCAAGCTTCTCATTGTCCTTTAGCAACGAGAACAATGGCGATTTCTTCTTCTTAAGGTACTTCAATGTTTTCCGGTGGACAGAATCTTCACGCCATGTGCACATCAGGCGGCCTACTTCCCTGTAAGCAGCATATTCCCTGTCAAATGTTTGTTTATCTATCTGGCTGCTTATCAGCTTCATCACCGCTCTTGATTTCTTCATGAGCACCCTGATATCGTGAACAGCCTCTTCGTCGGGGACAGGCGACCTCCTCAGCAGTAACTGTGCCTCCCTGACATATCCGGCAAGAACCGGCTTTATCTCCTTAAGCTTCACATAATCAGGCTCCATCATAATATTGTAACATTTTTATACAGCAACGACTAAAGTTAAGTAAATTAAATTATACAGGCAAAATCCATTATAATAGCAGTGAAAAAGTTAAATTTGCTTATAACAGAATCCATCTGACAATTATGGGCAAAAAAAAACAACGGCATGAAGATAGGTATCCTCACAGCAGGAGGAGACTGTCCCGGACTCAATGCTGCTATCCGCGGAGTCGGGAAGACTGCAATTATTAAATATGGAATGAAAAAGCTAATCTTTGTCCGGCATGGAAGAGCAGAAGATCAATCTACAGTGTTCTCTGACTTCGAAAGGTCGCTGACCATAAAGGGAAAGGTAATCTCTAAGGTTATGGCTCAGCGCTTCAGGGACAAAGAACCGGACCCTGGTTTATTTATAACAAGTCCGGCCTTCAGAGCCATGGAAACAGCATTTATCTTCGCAACAGAGTTCGGAATAAAACACGATAACATCATAATAGACAGCAACCTCTATTTCAAAGTCAGTATAAAATCGTTACTGGAGATGCTAAAAAATATTGATGATGATATTGACATAGTAACTCTCTTCGGACATAATCCGTCATTCACGGAAATACCGGACCGATTATCAAAGGGAGGTTGCGAGTTTCTGACAAAAACCAGCATTGTATGTATCTCCTTTAAAACAAAAAAATGGGCGGATATAAAACCCGACAGCGGCAGAATAGAATATTTTCTAAAACCTGTTAAACAGTCATGAGTAAATCATATATACCTAAAGAAATAAGCTGGTTATCCTTCAATGAAAGGGTTCTTCAGGAGGCTGAGAATAAAGAGGTGCCTCTTGCTGAGCGTTTTAAATTCCTGGGTATTTACTCAAACAATCTTGATGAATTTTTCAGGGTGAGGGTTGCAACGTTGAAAAGACTTTCACAGTTCGGAGCAAAATCCAGGGACATTCTCGGTTATGACCCAAAAGCGACCTTGAAAAAACTGCATGAGATTGTACTTGCTCAAAATTCGAAATTTGAAAAGATCTATTCTTCTCTGATCCAGGAGCTTGATAAATATAAAATACACATTATTAATGAGAAGCAGTTAAACGATGGTCAGGCAGAATTCGTAAGGGAATATTTCATTAACGAAGTAAGGTCCAGGTTGATGCCATTCCTGATAGATAATAAAACCGATCTTCCAAACCTCACTGACGATGCTATTTTCCTGGCAATAATTTTAAGGAACAAAAAGACTGACAAAAAAAGATATGCTATCCTGGAGATACCCACCGCAGTAATTCCCCGTTTTATTGTCCTTCCAGAGATCGGAGATGATAAGTATATAATGTTCCTGGATGATATCATCAGGTATGGTCTTAAGGATATCTTCTTTATATTCGATTTTGATGAGTTTTCTGCATATACAATTAAAATAACCAAAGATGCAGAGTTCGAAATAGCTGACGATATCTCCGGAAGTTATATAGAAAAGCTCTCAAGAAGTCTTACTCAACGAAAACGGGGTACAACTGTCAGATTTATTTATGACCGCAAGATGCCCGACGATCTTCTTAAAATACTTAAAAAGAAGATGAACTTCGGACCTGATGATGTTGTAATTCCTGCTGACAGGTACCATAACTTCAAGGATTTCATGTGGTTTCCCAAACTCGGAAAAAAGAAATTCTACTATGAATCCCTGGTCCCTATTCCCCACCCTGACATACCATCCGGTAAAAGCATATTATCTGCTATCAAGAAAAAAGATATTATGCTTTTCTTTCCATACCATCCCTTTGACCATTTGATTGATCTGCTCAGGGAGGCTTCTATTGACCCCAATGTGACTTCCATACAAATAACTCTTTACAGGCTTGCCCGCAACTCGAGTGTTATCAATGCACTGCTGAATGCTGCACGAAACGGGAAAAGCGTTACAACAGTTGTGGAACTGCAGGCAAGGTTCGATGAGGAGGCAAACATCCTGTGGGGCAATAAGCTTATGGAAGAGGGAGTAAAGGTTATCTATGGTGTGCCGGGGCTGAAGGTCCATTCCAAACTGCTTCTTATTACAAGGATCAAAAACAATACTACCGAGCGTTTTGCTGCAGTGGGAACAGGTAATTTCAACGAGGATACAGCCAGGATCTATACCGATCACCTTCTGCTGACAACAAACATTAAAATAACCAACGAGGTACAGAAGGTCTTCAACTTCTTTAATGTCAATTATAAAAAAGACAATTATTACCATCTTATTCTCTCTCCTTTTTCACTCCGGAATAAAATCAACCTGCAGATAGAGAATGAGATTAAGAATGCAAAGGCCGGCAAAAAAGCATATATTTATCTAAAGCTTAACAATATTACCGACAACGAGGTAATAAATAATCTGTATGAGGCAAGTTCAGCCGGGGTCAACATAAAACTGATTATCAGAGGCATGAACTCCCTGGTGCCCGGACTTAAAGAGATCAGTGAGAATATTAAAGCAATAGGTATCGTTGACTGGTTTCTTGAACACAGCAGATTCATGATATTCCATAATGGCGGTAAGGAGGACGTTTATATAACATCAGCCGATCTTATGACAAGAAATATCGATCATCGTATTGAGGTTACCTGCCCTGTTTTTGATAAAAATATCAAAAATGAGCTAAAACATATCTTCGAAATTCAATGGAAAGATAATGTAAAGGCCCGTAAGCTGGACGCTTCCCTTTCAAACAAATTTGTCAAGCCGGGTAAAAAAGAGATTCGCTCACAGGTTGAGGTTTATAATTACCTCAAGAAATCAAAGAAAAAACAAGCTGATTTTTAATGAATTACATTGTCCTTGCTTCCGGTACCGTCATCCTGGTATTTATTTCGTGGTTTATTTCGATAAAAGATAAAAGATATCATGGCATCGCCAGGTTTTTTTCTTTTGAAAGCATCTTTATACTCTTTCTTTTAAACTGGAGATTGTGGTTTCGGAATCCTTTCTCATGGAACCAGTTAATCGCATGGATACTGCTGTTTTCATCAATCTATCCGGTGGTTGCAGGATATCTTCTCCTGAAGAGAAAAGGGAAATCTGAAAAATCGCCGGAAAATACTACAATTCTTATTAAGTCAGGTATATACCATTATATACGTCATCCGCTTTACTGTTCTCTCCTGCTTCTTGGAACCGGTATAATGTTCAAGGATCCGGGCTCTTTTCAACTTATAGCAGGATCAGTAAATATTATAGCTCTCTTCTTCACTGCTAAAATTGAAGAAAAGGAGATGCTGGTGAGATTCGGCAATCAATATGCTGATTATATGAAAGAGACGAAGATGTTTATACCATTTATTGTCTGATTGTCTGATTGTCTGATTCTCTAACTGTTTATAATTCCCTTTAACTCCCTTTAACTTGTGTCACTTCGAGAGCCACGCTATTACCTTTTCTGATCCCGGTTTTTCCTTCGAATAGAGAACATCAACCAGGTTACCATTCTCGTCTATCAGGTACTTCAAAATATCTTTTCATGTTCAGGAAAATATAGTTCTTGAAACATAAACAGATAATAAATAACAATGTTCGGAAAATATCAGCTTCTATTTCACCGCCTCATTTACAGAACTGATCTCCATTGTCAACGGCATTGTCATTTCCTGCGGGTAAGTCAGTTCAAGTGTGCCATCAAGTTTCGACTCAGTTGTCTGCTTAACAAAATAGCCCTCCTTGATCGCAAAAAATACAGTACTCGTACCGGTTAGTTTTCCATTGGTTTTAACATCCATCCCCTGTGAGACAGTTTTTATCGAATGAGTGCCCGAAAGTGTTGATGTGATTTTTGCACACGCTATACCATTCACATCTTCTATACCTTCAAATTTGTTTTCTGAGATAATAACAGATTTAGTAGTTGTTGCAGGAGATACTGCATTTACTGAATCTGTTGAAGTCCATGTGTAACCCGGTTTAACCTTTTTTGACGGCAGATCGGGGAAAAAATCGGCAAATGACTGTGTTGCATTACTCTCACCTGATCCGGGAATGTTGAATACCAGCTCATTTGCATTGGTAAGATCGATCTCCTTTCCTGAAGTTGAAATAACCATTTCAAAAGATTTTCCTATTGCCTCTGTAATTACTCCGCCTGAATAGCCGTTCGGTGATTCTATGTTCTGTGCCATTGTATCGATCAGAATAGTGAGCTTTAAATTATCAGCTTCCCTGCCTGTTGATTTTATGGAACAGCCTACGGTGGAATTTACATTCACCTCCATCGTCATCCCCTGGATATCCATACTCTGTTTTATCTTGCTATTATTCAGATATTTAACTACCTCATTCTGAGGATAATTATACTTTAACAATACCTTTTTCTTGCCGGCCGTACTCTCTGATTTCGTCCCGGTATAGTCAGTAAAGGTAAAAGCAACAGAGATAACCATAACACTTAAAAGCGTAATAAACAATTGTCTTTTCATCGTTTTTGTTTTTAGTTTTTTAATTATGATTTTATATCAAATATCAGTAATTTGATTGAAACAGAGGGTAAAAACATCATAGAAGTTTATATTCAATATTCATTTTTATCGAAGCATCTGTGTTTGTCCTGCTGTCGTGTTTTATACAGACAGAATAATTGTATCGAATCCTAAACCTGGGATGACATTGAATGTTAAGGCTGATTAATAGTATTATAAATATATTAAACTATTTATATGTAGTAACTACAAAGTGGTAATATTTTTGTTGTTTTCTTCATTCTTTTGTAATATGAAAGAAAACGGGCAGGAAATAATAAAAGAGGAAGACCTTAAAAAACTGGCGAAACGGATCAGGGAATTACGTCAGGAGAAAGGCTATACCAATTACGAGAATTTTGCCTATGTAAGTGATTTACCTCGTGCACAATACGGTAGATATGAGAAGGGAGAGGACCTGAGGTATTCAAGTTTAATGAAAGTAATAAGGGCTCTCGGTATATCTGTAAAAGATTTTTTTTCCGAGGGATTTGATTGATACCCGCTGAAGATATACAATTGTTATTTAAATGAGCTATTCTCCTGCAAAGGGCGGATTTAAATTATTTTTGAGAATAGTTATCTAAAGTTAGAGAGTATTTTCATCGGAGTGCGGCCTTACAGGTCATATTTTATACAGAACAATTCCATTGAATCCGGAATCATTCCATCCCTCCCAAACTTTTTCTTGTACACTTACTGTGCCCTCCTTAAAGAAGGATTTGCCCTGCTACTTAGTGAGCCAGGTCAACACTTTTTCAGATCCGGGTTTTTCTTTTGAATATAGTACATCTGCCAGTTTACCATTCTCGTCAATAAGGTATTTCTGGAAATTCCATATTACTTCCGAATCCATTACACCATTTTTCTCTTTCGATGTAAGCCATTGATAAACAGGATGAATATCCTTCCCCTTTACAGAAATTTTTTCCATGAGCGGAAAGGTAACATCATAATTATCAGTGCAGAACTGCTTTATTTCTAAAGCTGTACCGGATTCCTGGTTCATAAAGTTATTGGCTGGAAATCCGATAATAACCATTTTATGTTTATATTGTCTGCACAATGCTTCCATATCCTTATATTGTGGTGTGAATCCGCATTTTGAAGCAGTATTTACTATCAACACCTTCTTTCCTTTAAGAGAGGCAAAATCAAAATCCTCGCCTTCCAGTATTTTTACCTTAAAGCTGTAAAAAACATTCTCTTCTGCTTGTGAAAATGAATTCATAGTTATAAGACTGATTAATGTTATAAGACTATATTTCACCATGTTCAAAAACTTATGGTTTCTGAAACATAAACAGATAATAAATAACAATGTCCAGAAAATACCAGCTTTTATTTCACCGCCTCGCTAACCGAACTTATATCCATAGTCAGGGGCATTGTCATCTCCTGCGGGTAGGTCAGATCAAGTGTGCCATCAAGTTTCGACTCAGTTGTCTGCTTAACAAAATAGCCCTCCTTGATCGCAAAAAATACAGTACTCGTACCGGTTAGTTTTCCATTGGTTTTAACATCCATCCCCTGTGAGACAGTTTTTATCGAATGAGAGCCGGAAAGTGTTGATGTGATTTTGGCATAATACCCGAAATGAACAGAAAAACATATGTCATATTTACACCGGATACTCCGTCAATACCCCGGAAAAACAGGGCGGAAACTAACTGTCCGAACCAGGTACACTCCATACCTGTCGATATAGCTTTGACAGACAGTAATTTAGATACATTTTCGGAAATGCAGTTTAAAAGGTAAGGAAATAACAGCCCAAGACCAAAAACTGGAATGATAACCGACAAAAACACGACCGTCAGGGATATGGTTTTTGCTATTCCAAAAATTCATGCGGAAATTAAAATAAAAACAAGGAGTAAAAATTATTTTTTCAGCTGCAGCATAAAAATTGTTTCTATATCTGTTGAGTTGATAGCTGAAACATCCCGGCCAATTGTAAGTTGTTCTGCCTGCCCTAAAAAAGGCTGAGCAATTCCATTGCTTTACTGCTTCGTTTTGCTTAATCAATGCTGCCGCGTAGAAAAAGCAGTGTATTAATGAAATAGCTGTATATTGTTCATTATTCCGGAAATACGGTTCATTCACAAGCAGTTGCAGATTCAGATAACATTAAAGCGAGGCTATCTTTAATAGTTACTATAAAAAGAACATATTCTGAAAGTAATTACTATCTTTGTACCATATCTCGTTGGGGGTGTCTGTGAATAACAGGCTGAGAACAGACCCCGGGAACCTGATATGTATCATAACAGCGTAGGGAAACGAGAACAGAAATTGATTTTCTTTATTTAAATAAGACCGTTTCACTTACGCAGGGAACGGTTTTTTTTATTTAAAAATTATTTTATGGAAAACAAGAGTTTCGACCGGTATGCACAGCAGTACGATGCATGGTTTTTGAACAATCGGAATGTGCTTTATTCTGAAGTAAAACTGGTAGCTTATTTTTTAAAAGACACCGGGAAAATTTTTTCTGTAGGATGCGGCAGCGGACTATTCGAAATGCTGCTGAAAAAAGATTTTAACATTTCTGTAAACCACGGACTGGAACCTTCCGAAGGAATGGCTGCTATTGCCCGTAAAAGGGGAATTAATGTAGAAATAAACACGATAGAACAAGCATATCTGGGAGAAGAATGCTATGACGCTATCCTGTTTAACGGCTCTCCCAGCTATATTAACGACTTACAATCGGCTTTTAACAAAGCATATACTGCCCTTAAGCCTGACGGGAAAATCGTGGTTATTGATGTCCCCAAAGAAAGTTCTTATGCATTACTTTACAACCTGGCAATGGTTTTAGGCACATGGGAACATCCCTTGTTAGAGGATATCCGGCCGTGCGACCCATATCCCATTGAATTTGTAAAAATTGCCAACTGGCGTACTACCAGGGAAAAAACAGATATGCTTCTGAAATCGGGTTTTACCGACTTACAATATGCCCAGACACTTACAAAACATCCGGTTTATTCCGACAATAAACTGGAAGAACCGGTAGAAGGTTATGATTGTGGTGACTATGTTGCTATTTGTGCCATAAAAAGCGATAAAATATGATAACAGTTGAAACCATTATAAAGGATTTGGCTGCCATCAGGAAACAGGCGCCTCTGATACATAATATTACCAATTATGTAGTGATGAACAACACGGCTAATGCATTGCTGGCCATGGGGGCATCGCCGGTTATGGCACACGCAGTTGAAGAGGTAAAAGATATGGTCTCCCTTGCATCAGCATTGGTTATCAATATGGGAACATTAAGCCCTTTATGGGTGAAAGGGATGCTCGTTGCCGGAGAAACGGCTCATAATAAGAAAATTCCTGTTGTATTCGATCCTGTGGGAGTCGGGGCTACACCATATCGAAACAAAATCGCAGTTAAGATATTGGAACATTGTAAGCCTGATATTATAAGAGGAAACGCATCTGAAATAATGGCTCTGGCAAAAGAAAACACAACAACCAAAGGAGTTGACAGTACAGCTTCATCGGAAGTTGCGGTTGATGCTGCCGGGAATTTATCAAATCAAACAAAAGCAGTCGTGGTAATCAGTGGAGAAGAAGATTTTATTGTTTATCGGGATGTTGTTTTATCTGTAAAGAACGGTTCGCCGTTAATGCCTAAAGTTACAGGTATGGGATGCACGGCAACGGCTATTGTGGCCGCTTTTGCTGCCGTAAACCACGACTTTTTACATGCTGCCGCAAATGCTATGGCAGTAATGGGTATTACCGGAGAACTGGCAGCACAAAAATCGACTGGACCTGGTACTTTACAATTACACTTTATCGATACGCTTTATTCTCTATCGGATACCTGTATTGAAAAAACATATAGAGCCTGATTATGAAAAACCTTGACCTGAGTTTATACCTTGTAACCGACAGGTCACTCTCAATGGGGCGGTCGTTACCTTTTATCGTCGGGGAGGCCGTTAAAGGGGGAGTGACTATTGTACAGTTACGGGAAAAGGATTGCAGCAGCCGGGAATTTTATCAGTTGGCTCTTCAATTAAAAAACATCCTGAAACCTTACCATGTCCCTCTTATAATCAACGACAGGCTCGATATTTCTCAAGCTGTCGATGCCGATGGAGTACATATTGGACAGAGTGACTTACCCGCCGGAATTGTTCGTACCATACTTGGAAAAGATAAAATCATCGGACTTTCGGTTGAAGACATTCAACAGGCTCACGAAGCCAATAAAATGGATATAGATTATATAGCCCTTTCACCAGTATTTCTTACACCGACGAAAACCGATACGGAAAAACCTCTGGGACTGGAAGGGGTAAAAAAAATTACTTCTGTAATAAGGTTTCCTTCCGTAGCTATTGGTGGAATGAATGCCAAATCCGCCAGGGATGTGATCGGAAATGGAGCTACAGGTATTGCGGTAGTTTCAGCTATCGTCTCAGCTCCTGACCCGTATCTTGCTTCATGTGAATTGAAAAGAACGGTTTTACAGGCAAAACAGAAAAGATGAAGATTAACGAGATAGGTGGTGAGTTCGGATTTATCAACCGGTTTAAGCCCTGGTTTGAAGACATTGTTCCCGACGGGTTTACAGGAATAGGAGACGATTGTTCCGTTATTCCTGTGAATGATAAGGACGATATGATAATTACCACAGATATGCTTGTTGAAGATATCCATTTTATCCGTCAGGCAATCTCCTCACGTCAACTGGGACATAAATCTCTTGCGGTTAACCTTAGCGATATTGCAGCCATGGGAGGTGTACCTGTCGGTTCTTTCCTTTCTCTTGCTATTCCCAAAGAAACAAATGTGGAATACCTTGATTCCTTCATGAAAGGATATCTTGATCTCTCGGAAAAATATAATATTCCGCTTTTAGGAGGTGACACCACTAGATCGTTAAAACATCTGGTCATCAATGTTTGTGTGATTGGCAGATGCGAAAAGGGAAAAGAAAAAAGAAGGAATATGGCAAGGACACACGATATAATATGTGTTACCGGTTTCTTGGGAGATTCGGCAGGCGGACTAAGGGTTATATTGAATAAACTGCCGGAGACACCTGATAATGAATATTTACTTACAAAACACCATTTACCCGAACCCAGGCTGAAGGAAGGTTTATATCTGAGAGATTTATCCGGGGTTCATGCCCTGATGGATATATCGGACGGAATTGTTTCTGATTTGACGCACATATTAAAAGCCTCGGGTAAAGGTGCAAAGATCAATATAAACCAGTTACCTGTATCAGAAGTGCTTAGGCGGGCGTCCCGGAAATACAACTGGAATACCGAAGAGCTTGCCGTCAGCGGCGGTGAAGACTATGAATTGCTTTGTACCGTTGCAGCTGATGAATATCAGGTAGTTAGCTATTCATACCTGTCATATTTCGGTAAACCTCTTTTCCCTGTCGGAACAATTACCGGAGGCAGTCCCTGTGTTCAATGGTTCAAAGATGACAAGGAGATTATTATTAACAAAACAGGATTTGATCATTTTCAGTAACTAAATTAATAATACTTAAATGAAATACAGACGAGTACTTACAATTGCCGGCAGCGATCCAAGCGGAGGGGCAGGGATCCAGGCCGATTTGAAAACCATGTCGGCCTGTGGTTGTTATGGTATGTCAGCTATTACTGCCGTTGTGGATGAAAATACCGTTGGAGTATACAATGTGCATCCGGTGCCTGTTGAATTTGTCAAGGGACAGATTATCTCAGTGCTGGACGATATAGGTGCAGATGCCGTGAAAATAGGCATGTTACACTCTTCGGAACTTATCCGTATTGTGAAGGGAACTATACAGAAATACGAAATACGTAATATTATTCTCGATCCTGTTATGGTAGCAACTTCAGGAGACAGATTATTGCTTGATGAGGCAATAGAAACACTTAAAAATGAGCTTATACCCGGAGTACGTGTTATTACTCCGAATATTCCGGAAGCGGAAATACTGCTGGGAATTAAAATAAGAGGGCAAGACGATATGACAAGGATTATAAAACAACTTTCATTTAACAATACAGTGTCGGTTTTGTTAAAAGCCGGACATCTTTCTGAGGATGAATTGACAGATGTTTTCTATAATGCGGAAACAGATCAAATACTTGAATTACCGTCAAAACGAATCAAAACAGTTAACACACATGGTGCTGGTTGTACTTTCTCTTCAGCCATAGCTTCTTATCTTGCTTGCGGCATGCCGTTAAACAACGCAGTAAAACAGGCAAAAGATTATATTAACATGGCAATATCGGAAGGGGCTAAGTACAGAATCGGTAAAGGACACGGGCCCGTTCATCATTTTTATAAATACTGGTCATAGATGATATTGCCCGATATGTAGTATAGTACTACCGATTCATATAATAAAATCCATAAGTATATGAGCCACTTCAAACCAACCGGATCTTTTACATATAATTTATGGCAGGGAATAGACGATATATTCAAAAAAATACTGAATTGCAGTTTTGTAATGAGACTCTCGGACGGGACACTGGGCCGTGATAGTTTTGCCCATTACCTTTCTCAGGATATTCTGTATCTGCAACAGGATAACGAGGCATTGGAAATACTTGCCTGCAGATCGCCAAATGAAGAATATGGTGTGTTTTTTTCCCGGCTGGCCAAAGATGGTATTGAAATAGAAAAAACTATGCACGACGAATACCTCGATTATTTTCAGATTGAAGAAGCCGGGGAACAATCCCCAGCATTTAGCGCTTACGGGAGTTTTATCCTTAAGCATGCCTCTCTTTCTCCTTATCCCGTGGCAACAGCAGCGCTTTTGCCATGTTTCTGGATTTATTCCGAAACAGGAATGGTGATAGTCAACAATAGTGTTAAGAATAATAAATACAAGAAGTTTATCAATACCTATTCAGATGAAGAATTCTATAATTATGTGATACACTACGTAAGTATTGTTGAAGAACTCGGCATGGAAGCCTCTCCTGATTTACAGAAAAAAATGAAAGATGTCTTTATCAGAGCTGCAGAATTTGAATTGGCCGTTTTTGAAGAATCCGGGGATTTGTCTTGACACTTCGTTGTCTTGATGCTGCGCTGTCCTTTAAGTCGTGTTTTATTTTTATGGAACAATTGCATTGAATTTGAAATTTGGAATCATTACCTGCTTACTTCCTCCTACTGCCTAAAGCCTTCCGCCTTCCGCCTTCCGCCATCCGATACCAAAACATACTTTTTTACTGTTTTAACGAATGACTCCAGATCAACCGGTTTTGAAATATACTCATTGAATCCGGCCTTCAGACATTGTTGTTTCATGTTGTCATAAATATAAGCGGTCAGAGCAATCACAGCCAGAGAAGGATTTATCTCCCTGGCTGCCCTGAGAATACCGAATCCGTCTAATCCCGGGACTCTTATCTCGGTAATCAGACAGTGGATAACAGGATTTTCCCCGAGTAACCGGATTGCCTCCCACCCGCTTCCTGCGCTTACTGTTTCAATTCCGTGTTTGGATAATACTACCGAAACAAGAGAACGACTTACCGGATCCGGATCAGCTAATAAGATTTTTTTTCTGTTACTATATAAATTTTCAGGTTCTTCAACCATTACAGAAGAAAAAATGTATTCAGACACATAGTGATTATTATTGCAAATATAGCAAAATCTACTTCATAGTAGTTACTTTTAAGTAGTATTATTCATGTTATTTTTTTTATGCATATTGGAAGAAAATATGCAAAATCCACACTCACGCCGGCATGGATTTGCCTTCAGCGAGCTCCCTTCGGTCGGTTGACTGCACCGGGCTCACACTGCTGCTATCGCAGGACAGTTTTGCAAGTCTTATTTTATGTATATAGAACAATTGTATTGAATCTTGAATCTTGAATC